>DAONEP010000008.1:0-68472 GCA_035403165.1 Bacteroidales bacterium
CTGGATTTCTCCTGTTCCGTCGGCCGATATAGAAAGGTTACCAGTTAGTTTTTCCTCCAGGTACAGAATCCTGAGCGATCCGGTTCCGCCATCTATTTTCGACAGGTATTGCGCCTCGGCTTCCAGAAAACGCCTGATCATGTTCTGAGCCACATTGACGATGATCAGGTTTTTGCCTGTCTCCAGATCGTTTCCCGGGAAGAGCCGTTCCAATTCCGGCTTGACCATCCCGAAAGCTTGTCCGATGAGCGATCTTACTATGCCGGAATCAACCGGACGGTTGACGTAAGGGGTATAGACTTTCTGCAAAACATGGTGAATGGCATTCCCGATGATACTGGCATCAATGGTTTCATCAACGGAGTCAGGCTCTTTCAGTCCCAATATGGCCGAATAATAAAACTGGAGGCTGCACGTAACATAGGCGCTCAAAACGGAAGGGGAGAAGCCCGTTACGGCTATTTCACGAAGCCGTTGCATCGTGCCTGCATTTTTTGATATCGTGATTTTGCTGTCAGCAGGCTTTAGGGATTGGATTCCGATTACCTGCTCGGGAATTTTCGCGCCGGGATTATATCGTGGCAGTTCATATGCCAACTGAGTGATGAACCGGCTTTTTTCACCGTTTCCCAACTCGTCGGCTTCGGTATTGTAAAGAAGCCATGTCGTTTTTGCCCTCTGCAAAAGCCTGTAAAAATGGTAAGCAAAAACGGCATTATGTTCGCGGAATCCCGGCAGCCTGTATTCAAGCCTGATATCCATTGGAATGAATGAATCCTGCCGTTTGCCTCTGGGGAGTAATCCTTCGTTTACCGATAACATAATCAGCGTATCGAAATCGAGCGTTCTGGTTTCCAGGACTCCCATTATCTGGATTCCTTTGAGCGGTTCACCATAAAAAGGAAGGCGCATGGCCCCGGCGATACTTGTAAATAAGACATGAAGCGTTTCAGTTCCCGGATCGCCTGGCAAAAGGGCAATCAAATCGTACAGGTTCTGAATAATGCCGGCGATGCTAAAAAGATATTCCATGTCGATGGAGGCGAACTCCCTGTCAGATTCCGGGTTCCGCGGATTTTTTTCGGCCAACGAATTCTTAACCAGGCTGATGGCCCGTTGCACCAAAGCGAGCGTATCCTGCGCCTTGTTGACATGATTGGAAATATAAGGCCCGAATACTTCGCACAGAGGGGTACAGTTCTTTTCCAGAAACTGAATCAGGTGGTTCCCGGGATAAAACGAACAGGTGAGTTTTCCTTCTATGCCTTGCCCCGTATTTGATATTCCCCCGCTCAGTTGAATGAGGTAAGGGTGTTTCAGTAAACGGAGTATGTCCTGGCGATAGAAGCGCTTCACCGGCTGGTCATTCATTCCGGATGCATATTTTTCAGAGTTTAGAAGCAGGGTGAAAATGGCATCCGCCAGCGAGTATGCCGGTGTGAGTTTGAGGGGGAACCCCATTGTAACGTTGAAATCGGTGATGCCGGCCGGAATGGAATTTAACACGGGAATAAGCAAGCCTTCATCAACCAGTACAACGGCTGTTTTTCCTGTCTCGTCCCCGCTGAGTCTGCTGAGCAGTTGTCCGGCAAATTTAGCCTGGCCAATATTTTTCGGGATGCCGGCAATGTTGATTTCCCGTTCTTCCTCCTTATAATGTCCTGAAATCCAGTTCATGGGGCCAAACAGGTTCCGGTTGCGGTATTTTCTCAGAAAAAGGCCTGCTTCATGATTCTCATCATCAACGTAATAATTATCGGCGTCCCAGAATATCCTTGCTTTTCCGGAATTGATCAAAGCCGTGAAAAGTTTTTCTTCAACAGGCGTCAGGGCGTTGAAGCCGGCAAAGACGATCTTTTGCCACTCGTCGAAGGAGGTGGTCTCAAGGTTTTCTATGAGCCTGCGAAAGGCAAGTCCCATGTATGCCTGGTTGCTGTTTAAAAGCTCAGCCCTGAATTGGGCGTATAGCGGAGCAATGGAATTATAGAATTCCAGATAGCTTTTTTCAAAGTCAGTGAGGGCTTTGCCGTCCGGATTCCAGTGCTCAATGGCTTTGGCTTCGGTGAGGTAGCTGAAAACAGATACGCCGTCGACGAGGTACTGGTCGATTTCGTCAAAATCGGAAAGCAGACGGCTCCCCCAGGTGATGAAATCTTTCAGCGGCCTGGCTTTTTCGCCAAGTAGCGAAAAGTACAGAGTGTACAGATTGATGAGCAAGGCAGGCTGGCCGACGATTTGGAGACCCGATTTGAGCGCGACAAAATCTTCGATGGAATAAATGGCCGGTGACCACAATGGCTTGCTGATACGGCCGGCCAGGTAGCGCCTGAAATACAAACCTGCCCTGCGGTTTGGGAAAACAAGGCAAAGCTTGCTTACCTCTTCTCCGTATGTATCGAAAAGTTCGTCGGCGAGTTGTTGCAGGAATGGTTTCAACAGGTGATTTTTAGTGTAAATTGTTAAAGTTGTTCAAGGTATCTCCCGGCGGCTGCAAGATCGGCAGGCTTGCCCATATCGAACCAGGCTTCCGTGTCGTGCTGATATGCCCGGATAGGGTAATGGCCGCTCAACCGAAGGTAAACGTCATTGATGGAGAACCGGCCCTTTTCGGTGATCAACGGGAATATTTCCGGGCTGATTACATGAATTCCGCCAAAAGCCATGGGCAGTAAGGCTTCCTTTACCGGATAAGGTATCTTTTCCTCGCCGGTGTTAATGTTTTTCCATCCCCTAAGACGGAGTGACGTATCGAACAGGAAATACCTTGAGGTTTTGCGACGGCTTACGGCAAGCGTTGCTATTGCATTATTTTCAGCATGATGCCCGAACATTTCCGCCGTGTCGATGTCGGAAACCACATCCACGTTATGGACAAGGAAAGGCTGGTTGTCGTCGAAGAACCAGGAAGCCTTTAATAAACCGCCGCCGGTTTCAAGGAGTGCGTCTGTTTCGTCCGAAAATTCGATGCGTATCCCGAATGAGTTTTTTTTCCTGACAAATTCGATGATCTGTCCGGCAAAATGATGAACGTTAATGATAATTTCATCGAAACCTGACTGTATGAGCTTTTCGATGGTCCATTGGATCATAGGCTTCCCGGCAACCGGGACCATCGCCTTGGGCATGGTTTGGGTGAAGGGAACGAGCCGGGTTCCAAGTCCGGCGGCAAAGATCATGGCTTTCATACCTGCATTCCTTCCTGTTTAAAATAATTGCGCGTCAGCACCTTTTTCAGTTCCCTGTGCATCACAAGTTCAGTGATAACGTCGGCCATACTCTGTTCAGAATTCTGTTCCAGCGCCTGTTTAATTTTTCCTTCGCCAATGTCGATGTGGTAAAGCAGGGCCGTAAACTGATGGCAGTCATTTTCCATAAATACGGCGACATAATCCGACAGTTGCACTAACATCTCCTTATAATCCGCTTCGGCATTTCCTGAAAAAAGGACTTCGAAGCCGAACATCCCAAAATCTTTCTGAACCTGCTGTAAGGTCTGCCTGATTATTTCCGGCTGGTTTTTATATGTTTCGACGTCAAATTTATCCAACATTGTTCATTTTCACGGGTTGGCATTGGTATATCATTTCCTTTCTTCCTGGCAATCCTTATTCCCTGCATCCGGGATTCCGGGGCCGGGTTTCTTTGTTTTCTTTTCTGGATTTCTTGTTTTCAGATCGTTTCTTGTGATATTTCTTGCTGCTTCGGTAACAGCTCAATCTTTGCTGCCGGGCGACCGGTATTCTCCCGATGGTTTGAGTTGGGTATGGTTTAATACGACATTGATAGAATATCTGTCTTCAAGGTAACGGGCCAGTTTTTCGGCGCAGTAAACCGAGCGATGCTGCCCGCCGGTACAGCCAAAGTTTACCTGCAGGTTTTTAAAACCTCTTTCCATATATTCTTTCACCGACTGATCTATTAATGTATACACCGTTTGCAGGAATTTCCCGATGGCCGGTTCACGTTCGAGAAATTGAATAACGGGGGCATCTTTCCCGGTGAATTGCCGGAAATGCTCATAGCGTCCCGGGTTGGGAAGCGCGCGGCAGTCAAAAACAAATCCACCGCCATTGCCGGAATAATCAGGGGGCGGTGAATTTTTAAACGAGAAACTGTTGATGCTGACGGTAAGTAGCTGTCCGGAAGCTGAAAAAGGGGAGTTGATATTCAGGTTCGCGATCTGTTCCAGAACACCCGTCAGCGTTGGGAGTTTGGGTTCCAGACGAATGTTTTCGAGCAACCAGCGGACATTATTCACGGCATACGGGATGCTTTGCAGGAAATGCGCCCTCCGTTCGTAATAGCCGCGGAAGCCATAAGCGCCCATCACCTGTAAAAGCCTTATCAGCACGAATGCATGATACTTTTCGATGAAGTCCTTTTCGTCGACAATGGTATAACGCTTAACGTTTTCGAGATACCAATGGAGCATTTCATCACGGAAATCGTATGGCAGGTTTGCTTTTACCTGGAACAGCAACGAAGCGAGGTCATATTGAAGCGGCCCGCGCCGCCCTCCCTGGTAATCGATAAAATAAGGCCGGCCGTTATTGATCATGATATTCCTGGCCTGGAAATCACGGTACATGAAGTAACGGCTTTCCGTCTGCAGCAGGTATGCCGTTAATTCATCGAAGTCGTTTTCGAGGGCATATTCGTCGAAAGGAATTCGCAACAGCCTGAGGAAAAAATATTTGAAGTAATTCAGGTCCCAGTGCATAGACCGGGTATCGAAATCCCGGACAGGGTAGCAAAGGGAGTAATCGATACCGGCGCCGGCCACAACCTGGAATTTCGGAAGCCAGGCAATGGTTTCACGGTACAGATTGCGGACGGATTCAGAAGGACGGTTTTCCTCCGGATCCCGTTCGAGCAGGTCGAACAATGATTCCGGGCCCAGGTCGCTGAGAAGGTAGATGTTTTTTGAGGCTTCTTCTGCATAGATCTCGGAAACGGGCAATCCCGCAGCCCGGAAATGACGGGTGAAAGACAAAAACGCCTCATTTTCCTGCTTGTCGGGACTGTACACGCCGATAGCCTGTCGCTGGTGGCCGTTGATGCGAAAATACTGCCTGTACGATCCTGCCTGGGGAAGTGCCTTTACTTCGAGACCTTCCTCGCCCGACCATTGACGGAATAGTTCTTTCAGGTTTTCAATGGGATTGTTTGACACAGGAATTGAGAAAGTTTCTTTATTAGGGTTATTTTGTGAGTGATTGTACGAAAGTAGCATTTTTTTATTTCACGGGATGACTGCACCATCCATTGTTTCCCGGTAACGCGACTCAGAGGGAACAATAAAACCACGAATTGCCCGAATTATACATGGATTGTTACGGACCATCCGGGTATGTCCGGGGACTGGTCTGCCGGCGTATCATTCCACTTTAATCACCCTGCTCCCTGAAACCGATCTGAAATCAGCGTTGTACATGGCATCGGCGGTTACCGGCCCCATTGTATAAGTGCCTTTGTTCACAACCCTCACCGTATAATAGAAAGTTGAAGTGGCGGGGCCCAGGGTCGCAAAGAAACTGATCCGGTCGTCGCGGATGTCCTGATAATCGGGCGTTGTGACGTTCTGTTGCCAGCTATAACTGCGTTCGGCCACCAACCGCGAGTTTTCAATTTCGAAGCAAGCCGGAAGCAGATCGGTGATGGCGACATTTTCAATCGTCTTGCCGGATTCCGTTTCGGCGGTAATCTTCACGATGATCAGGTCGTTGGGACGAAAACTGTTGCCGCTCAGGGCATTCCCGTTCTTGTCGAGGAAGTGCTTGCGCACCCTGATGGAATGGTCCTCGTCGCCGGTTGCAGGTTTGACCGGGATACCGGATAGCTCGTAGAAATAATAGAGGTTTCCGTTGCCTGTGGCCGAAATGTTGACTTTACGACCGTTCAGGCCGTCTTTCAGCACGAGGTCGGAACCGGTGAACGGGGCGGTTTGTTTTCCATTGATGGTGACAGTAGCCTTTACATTCGAAGCGGCATTTTTCCTGGCAAATTTCCCCATCGCCGTCATGCAGAAGGCATTTTCCTGGGTGGTGAGATAGCGTTTCTGTTTCATTTCTTTCCCAATGGTGAGAAGCAATTGCCCTACCTGGGGATTGTCGGGATCGGCTTCCAGAAGGGCATTGAGGGCCATAGCACGGTCGCGGATAAAAGAGGCAAAGGAGTAACCGGCCAGGGATCGGATTTTTGTAGTGCCGAAAGTACGGGGCAAGACGGCCTGGTAGCTGCGACGGTCGCCGGCAAGCATATATGCGGCAGCCAGCAGATAGCGGTTTTCGGAAGTAAGGGCGCTTGCCTGCGATTTATAGAAATTCATGGTAGGTATGGCTGCCCTGTCGGCCAGTGCCAGCACATACAGCGAATAGAATATTTCCTGGGCCGGTGTTGAGACGGAGGTGATGGCGCCGGCATCATCGGTATAAAAGTATGTTTCTGTTTTCCGGTCTTTCACTTTCTGTTCAAGATATTTCACGGCATTGGAAAAGATAAGGTCATTTGTTTGATATCCTGCTTTTTGCGCTTCGAGCAGGAAATGGGTTGCATATGCCGATATCCACCATTGATCGGAACCTCCTGAAGGCCACATGGGGAACCCGCCGTTGTATAACTGGTGTGATTCTACTTTGTAAATGGCCTGCTGGATATTTTCATCCGGCGAACCGGCATCACTCTCCGAAGGAGCAACCAGTTGCCGGTGGGCCGATGTTGCCAGGTCGCGAAGGTAAAGCTGGGGAAAAGCTGCCGAAATGGTTTGTTCCATGCATCCGTAGGGATAACGGATCAGGTCATTGAGGTTTTTCAGGTACTCGGCTGCGGGCGATTTACTGATCATCAACCTTGACCGGACACCCTGGGGCATCAGATTCGAATTGACGCTGAAAGCTTTGGAAGTACCTCCTTTTACTATTCCCGAACCGGTGAAAAAGGTAAGTCCTGAAGCGGGCCGGACCGGAAGTTCGATCTTTTCGGTGAATTTTTCGCCCAGGGCACTTACCGTCACCATGACCGTGGCGTTCCCGGTATAGTTGCCGGCCGTTACTTCGAAAGTATAAGCCTGTTCGTGGTTTACTCCGAGCGTTGCCGGTTGTTTCGTTTTGCCCGAAACCGTTAGCGGCGCCGTAGCCGAGACCTCAATGGTGGCTTTGGCGGCAGCTTTGGTGGTATTCGTTACATTCACAATCATAGAGGCTTTGTCGCCGGGGCTCATAAACCGGGGCAAAGCTGAGCTGACAATTACCGGGTCGGCTACCCGGATTGTCTTCTCGGCCGAACCGAATTTTTCATCCTTGTAAGCAACGGCCATGACGCGTAATGCGCCTGAAAACTGCGGGATGTCGACCGGGAAAGAGACTTGTCCTTTTCCGTCCGATTTTAAAATGCCGCTCCATTTCGAGATGAGTCTTACCCGTTTCGAAGTCAGGGGATTAAGCCGGCGCGACAGGTCAAAGGCTTCGCCTCCCGCCGGGCTTGACCCTGAACGACGGAGTTCGGGAAACAGTTGGGCATAAACATCGTACGAATTGACTTCCAGCGCCCTTTTCTGATAAAACCATGCATACGGATCGGGGGAAGTATAGCCTGTTACCAGCAGGATGCCTTCGTCAACCACGGCAACAGTAACTTCGGCGTTTGGAATGGTCTTTACCGTGATTACCTGCCGGGTATTTGAGCGGGATTTTTCAGGGGCGGTGATGGTTACGGATGCCCTTGCTTTAGGATCGTCGACCTTGAGCGAGATCACCCCGTGCGCCACGGTGAGCGGCATTTCGGTATTGGTGATTTTTTTAAACAGGGTGGCCTCGATATAAACGTTGGGAAGATGCTGATCGGAGATATCCAGTACCAGGCTGGCCGCTTTGTTTTTTACTTCAATATATTTGAATTCAAGGACGTTGTCGCGCGAAAAGGTCACCAGCATTTTGCCGTCGAAAGGTGCGCTGAACAACAGTTTGGCCTTGTTGCCCGGCTGATAGGACTCCTTATCGGCCGATATGGTTACTTCACCTTCGCGGTTAACCTCGAACGAAGTGAAATCGGTGTCATTCCAGCCATAGGCATAAAATGTGGATGAGACATAATTCTGGCTGCCCGGCAGCATTACTTTCAGGACGTATTTGCCCGATTGCGCCGGGGTGAAAGGAATTACCGCGCCTGTTGACGGAACGGCAACCGTCTTTGAATATTCAACCGATTCTTTTTCCTGCGATACATAGCGATACCGGTCACCGTCGCGTTCGATGACGGTTTCATAGCGGAGATGCGATACCACCACCTGTGCCTGGACGTTTCCCTGCGCCTTCCCATCTTTGTTGACGGCTATAACTTTGAAATTCATTGGTTTCCGGGTGCCGACCCATTGGTCGAAGTTTTTAATTCCCAGGAAAACCGGTTGGGTGAGTACTTCGATTTTATTGAGCCGGTTGACCGGACGGCCGGTTTCGTCGAAAACGGTTGTGAACAAAGTCCCGTCAAGGATGCCGATTCCCTCGTAAACGCCGGGTTTTATCAGATGGCTTGCTTTACCGGAGGCATCGGTGGTCCCGGTATTGGTAATGGTTGCCAGATAAGGCATGTTCTTCGTTTCGACGGTAAAATTGTAATCAGGAAAAGCTTTCGGCTTCAGGTTTTTACGCGAAAGGCGCAGTTCGGTTTCGAATTTGCGCCCAGCAGCCGGCGTCCCGTAAAGGTTATCAGCCTGAAGGTCAACCTGGATGGACTCGCCGGAATCAAAAGCGTTCTTTGCCGTGCTGACGGCCACTTTTATCCGGTCGGGCATAAATTCTTCAACAGCGACGCGCCTGGATGCCAACAGAATATTGTTGGAAGAAAATACTTCAATGGAATAGGTTCCCGTCATGGCCGCAACAGGAATATAAAACGAACCTTCGGCGGCCCCGTTGTTGCTTAGCTGCTTCCGCTGGCTTTGGTATTCTTTACCATTTGGCGCCAATATCCTGATCTTAAGCGGCAGGTCGCGTACGGTTTGCCACCCGAGGTCCCTGACGATCGCGTTATAGTATACCGTATCGCCCGGGCGGTACAGGTCGCGGTCGCCATACAGGAAGACGTCGTAATTGAGATTGCCGGTGCGTTTGCCGCCGGCATCGAAACGGGAAGTCTCCACCCGGGTACTGTTGAACAGGATAAAGTTGAAATCTTCCTGGTAGTTGGCAGTAACCAAGCTGAGCCTGAATCCCGGCGCCTGGCTTTTAATGTTTTTAAACAAAGCAGTTCCGCGGCTGTCCGTGGTAGCGCTATAAATTTTCTGGTTGTTCGAACTGTAGAAATCGACTCTGGCGCCCTTAACCGGGGAAGCGTTAAACAGGGAATTGACAAAGACGAGCACATTATCTGTGCCTTCCTTCACAATCATGCCCAGGTCGGAAAGCGATACCATGACGGCATCCTGCAGCCATCGCCGGTCGGCGGACTCCACTTTTACCACATACATTCCCCTGAACTGATCGGTGACGTTGAAATCGGCAAGGTCGATGTTGAGCAGGGAGATGTTGCCCGATTTTGGCAACGAACGGGTTTTAATCACCTTGCTCATCACCTGTCTCCCGTAATCTTCATCAAAGGCGTACGTCATGTACTCATGGTACTCATCATTATTCTCATCATACTGCCAGTTCCACTCAGGTCCCAGTTTAGTGTAATGCTGGATGTTGTTTTCGTAAACCTTGAAAACACTTACCCTCACTTCGGGGATATTGATAATGTTAACGCCAAGGTTCCGTGACCCGCGCGTGGAGAGGTAAAGAGCGTGTTTTTCGGTGAACGAAACATAGGGCTCCGGAGAACCGAAAGCCACGGTTTGGATAAATTCTTCACCGAGTTCCCGCCCGAAAACGCTTTTTAGGGCTGGTGAGACCTTAACCGTATATGCTTCATTTGCCAGGAAGCCGCCTTTCAGTTTCACGCCGTTCGGCAAAATTTCGGTGGTGAACGAAACGGCCGGCTGCACGGAAATGAGGGAAGAAAGCCCTTCATCAATGACGGGTTGTGTAGTAAATATGGAAATAACGCCTTCGCCTTCTTCAAAATCGCTGGAGATGTCGGTAATGGTAAGTTTGTCTTTCGAAGGGACCGTGAATGTCATGACGATCGCATCCGTAGTTTTATAATTGCTGCCTGAACAGGAGAATCCTTTTCCGATTGTGATTTTGCCTTCGGTTACCTCGTCGGGCGACTGTGTTTCGTCGGCAAAAGCCAGCTCGATAACGTCGGAATCGTTTTGGGTGATCACACGAAACTGGCGTGATTTGCCCTTAACTTCCAGAGTAGCTAGCGAGGCAAGCGAGGCAGCAGAAACCGGGCCATTGAATGAAAGCAGCAATCTTACTTCGATGTTGGCTGCGGGATCGCTGCCCAAAGCCCAGTAACTGCTTACCGATTCGAGCGAGATATAAGGCGTATGAAAAGGAAGCGCCTCATCATCGACAGATAGCTTCTTTTTATCGTATTTCAGGATGGCATTGGTTAAAGTAGCTTTGAAATCGGTGCTTGGCGCCAGCAACTGTGAAGGCGAAAATGTAAGTTCCGATTTACCTGTCCACATGAATTTGCCCGGGATTTTCGGTTCAAACTTGATATAAGTGGTAGTATCCCATTTATTCATTAATCCGGAATCGGAAACCAGTTCATGGCTGAACGTAAACACGAGATTTTGTCCCCGCTGTGTTTCGGGGTCAAAATTCGTTTTTTTTACCCTGACGGTCTTCAGGTTCGTGCAGGAGGCCAGGGTTATGGCCAGAAGCAGGAGAAAGTACAGTGGCTTTTTCATGGCAAGCGTTTTCTTTGGTTGAGAAATTTCCTGGATTGCTGATAAAATCATGTATAAAAGGTGGAATAAAAGACATCTGCGCATTTATACGGAGGCGATTCCGAAAATGAGCAGGTCCTTGTAATTGCCCCAGTGGCGGACGTGCTTTTCCAGGTATCCTTCCTGTCTCATGCCTGCTTTCCGGAGTACTTTGGCAGAGGCTGGATTGGTGACATAAACGTGGGCAAAGACCTTGTGCAGCCCCAGTTTTTCAAATCCGAAACGTATCATCTCTCTGGCTGCTTCGGTAGCATAACCGTTTTTCCAGTATGGTTCGCCGATCCAGTAGCCGAGTTCGGCATTGCCGACATAGAGGTTCAGTTGTAAACCGATGCATCCTACCAGGGTGCTGTCGTCTTTTTTACAGATGGCAAGCACCAGGTTCCTTTTCCCGGAAAACTCGGCGGCGTGGGTGGCAATCCATTTTTCGGCCTCACCTTCGGGGTATGGGTACGGCATGTTCAGCGTGTTTTCGGCAATTTTAATATTTCCGGCAAGTTCCCTCACTGTGGGGCCGTCGGTTAAGGCAAAAGGCCTGAGGATAAGTCTTTTGGTGAAAAGCGTAGGGATCAGATCGTATTGAAAGTCGGTAATAGAATTCATGAAAGAAGTATGATTGAAATGGCTTTTCTAAAATACAAAAAATACTGCATGGTTAGGTAGGTATCGGTTTATTTATTTGTTGATTTCTTTTGAGACAACAAATAAATTACATTCGAAAAAAAATTATATTTGATGAGGCGATTTTCAGGATAAAGGATAACGTTTATATTTATTATTGGATTCAGGCATATCGTATGAAAAATCTGATGCTTCTGTTCGTGGCGATGATCATAACAAGGAATCCTGCTTTTATACAAGATTGTATGCCTGAATGGATTACGTTTCCGGCCTTTATTTTGTCCGCCTGAGTAACGAGAAAACGGTGGAAATTGAAAATTTATTAAAAATTAGTTTATAAAGCAACCATAAATATTCATACCATGAAACCTTTAATTATTTCAGCCTTGATCGGGTTGTCGCTTTTTGCGGCTACATTCTGTGCCGATGCCCAGGAATGGCGATGGCGCTGGGCAGCCCAGAATTACGGTTACAGCAAGTATAATTTATCCTCCATCTTGACAACCGATCTTGAGAACAACATTTTTACCGGTATTACCTACTGCGATTCACTTTTTATCGATGATACCGTTTTTTTTCACCCTGGTTACGAAGGGTATACAAGGCACCAACTCATTGCAAAATACGACCGTAAAGGGGATTGCAAGGGATATATCGACTTGCGCGGTCCGATTCTGGATGGCCTTTGGTCGGTGACGGCGGTAACAGATGCTGAAGGATACGTATATGTAGGAGGAGATTTTTGCGATTCCCTATATATAGAAGATACTACCATACTACCATTGCCACATCAGGGATTTGTATTTTCAAATGTTTTTCTTGCAAAATTCAGTCCTGATCTCCGGCTTCAATGGGTAAAACTGATTGGCGGTGATACTCAGAACCGGCTGCTTGGATTAAAGGCAAACGGAAATTCTATTTACCTGACATGTGAACATATGGCAAATGGAAATATGCCTTTCAATGCGTATATCCTTGGGCAAGACACCGTTCACAGCATCAAACCGGTTTGTTCAATGATGCAGGTCGATACCGGGGCTAATATTTCATGGATAACTCATATCGAAAATAGTGGCTTCAACCTGAGGAATTTTTTACAGGGGGGCGATGGAAGGCTATATGTTACTGGCCATACAAATTATTATCCCGCCAACATTATAGTAGGAAACGATACAATTCAGTGTCCGGCTAATTCTATGTATCATAGTCTCCCGTTTTTAATTGGTTTAAATACGGATGGTAGTTTTTATAAAGGATGGATAAAAGACTGGGATGTCTACACTTTACAAACCGTGGTTGATGAAGACGGAGCATTTATATTCACGGCCAATATCTCTGATTCGATTACAGTCGGAGGCGTTACTGTGACCAACTCAGGCGACTCCATTGCCAGCGCTGTTGTGAAAATCAATAACGAACAGGAACCTGAATGGATCAGGACCTTCCGATCTCCGCATATCCAGATAAATCACGACCTGCTTATCACGTTAAGCAACAATCAACTGTTTTTTGGTATCAGTTTTCAGAACAGGTTAAAAACAGGTGACACAACCTTTCACATCGATTACTGGTATGAGAATTTAGTAGGACGACTCGAAGACAATGGCATGCTTGCCGGAACAATATTATCTAATACCGATTATCATTCTCGGATGGCCGGCATAGGAACGGATAATTGCGGAAACATCATCATAACAGGTTGGTTTATCGGCAATGGAATTTATGGTAACGATACGATAACCTCCAGGCAATCTTGGTCCACCAATGACCTGTTTATTGGTTACCTCGATCTGAACGAGTATGCTTTCGACCTGGGTCCAGATACGATTTCTTGCCATGATTATACAATTTCCGGTCCTGCCGGATGGGTCAGGTATTATTGGAACGGTACACTTACGCCAGGCAAGGACTTTTACACGACACAGAGCGGTATGTACCGGCTTACCGTCGTCAGTGCCGGAAATTGCTGGCAAAGTGATTCCGTACATGTAACCATCCAACAACCTCCTGTTTTCAACATAGGTCCCGATACAACCATCAAACGAAGCCACATTCTAACCCTTTCGATGCCAGAAGGTTTCGGGCGATATCTTTGGTCGAATGGCGACACCACAAGTACAATTACGTTTCCGGGTAACCATTTTGCTTCAGGGCAATATACAATCTGGGGTGAAGTCACCGAAGAACTCTGCTCCGTGCGCGATTCCATGAACCTTAGCGTTATCAATGATATCGGAATAAATGAATCTGCCGGGACAGGTTTTATGCTTTATCCCAACCCGGCAACCTCTGTCCTGGGAGTTGAAGTGTCAACTGATTTCTCCAGTGATGAGGGGGTGCTCACCATTCTGAATGCTACAGGAAAAATGCAGCTTGAGTGTTACCTGAATGGCAATAAAAAGCAAATCGACATCTCAACTCTCCCTCCCGGCCTTTATTTTGTCCGCCTGAGTAACGAGAAAACGGTGGAAGTCGGGAAGTTTGTTAAAGAATAAATCTTATGTCTATCAGTAAACATAAACCGGTTATCAAAAATCGTATTAACGAAATTAAAAATTCTATTATGAAACACCTCTTTACCCTTTTTGCTTTTTGTGCAATAGCCCCGGCTTTTGCCCAGCAAAAAATGCCTGTAATCCCTGAAAATGCTTGTCAGAAAGTATTTAAGGCCAAACCTGTTTTGGCGAATGGTGAAAATAATCCCTTCACATCTTCGGAAAACAGGTATGTCAACGCTTTCAGCCAGTATGCCTGCGATACCATCGGGCACACGCGGTACGACTTACAATCGAACTGCAGCGCTCCTTCGGGACGATTAACGCTTTTTCCCGACGAAACGATGGCTACTGTGTGGACAAGGGGAATTGATGCAAGCGGGAGTGACCGTGGTACCGGCTATAATTATTATTATACCTATGACTGGGGTTACAACATTGACCCTGAGCGCCTGGAAGATCAGCGGGCCGGGTGGCCGTCGCATGCCCGGCTTGGAACAAATGGTGAAATTGTTGTTTCGCATAAATCCGGATCGCCGGCGCCCCTTTTCATGTTGAAACGGGAAATAAAAGGAACCGGGGACTGGATGCAGTCAACCATTCCATTACCGGAGGATGCTCCCGGTTTGCTCTGGCCTCGCATGGTTACAGGCGGTTCTGATAAAAATCAGGTTCATATCATTTCGCTGACTACCCCGGTGGACAATAGCGGAGCCTTGTACCATGGTCAGGACGGAGCGCTTATTTATTCCCGTTCGCTCGATGGCGGTATAAGCTGGGACCGGAACGAGGTGATTCCGGGGCTGGATTCAGCCTTTTATCCGGGTTGGACTGCCGACCGGTATTGCCTGGCAGAACCGCGATACAATACCCTTGCCTTTGCTGTGAGCAACGCCGCCGATGATCTGATTCTGATGAAGTCAGGCGACAATGGCGATACCTGGCAGAAGACCGTTGTATGGCATTATCCCGGCCAGGCGGGAGATGTAATTTATAAACCTGACGGGGCAGTGTCGGTTGTAATTGATTTTTGTAATAAAGTTCATTTATTTTTTGGTGTCGTTCTTTCCAATGCCGCCGGTGACCTGTTTCCTTACCAGTCGGGAATAGCATACTGGAACGAAGATATGCCGGTTTGGGAAGGCGACGATCAGTATCTTGCCGGCTGCCTTAATCCGGACACGCTCTCTAATCAAAACCTGCTGGTTGCATCCCCGGTTGATGTTGATGGAAACGGTCAGTGGGATGTATTGGGCGATTGCGGCGATTATAATGTCGGCGCTGTGAGCATGCCGCAGGCTAAGGTTGATGGTTCGGGTTTCGGTATACTGGCATGGTCTGCCGTTACCGAAAATTGCAATTATATGGGGATGGATTACAGACATATCTGGGTGATCAAAACTACTGGTAATTTCAGCGAATTTTCATCTCCTGTTGATATTACCGCTCCCTTTGATCCTGATAACAATGCAGAATGTGTCTATCCCGGTGTATGTCAGCAACCATCTCTGAGTTGTCCCGCCTCCTATTATTTGATTTACCAGCGCGACCGGTTACCGGGCCTGCAATCACCAACTGACCCGAGCGAAAATTATATTATCTGCAGTTCTGAATTAGGATATGTTCCCGGAACCGGAGAACCCGCTGAAGCAAAACTGCTGGTATCACAGAACCGGCCTAATCCTTTCACTGGAAAAACACAGGCAGAGATCACGCTGACAAAACCGGCGAGTGTAAGCCTGGAAGTTACAACATTGACAGGCTGTAGTAAATGGAACAAAGATTACGGTACGGCTTCCGCCGGTGTTCACACTCTAATCATTGATGCAACAGGATTGGCGGCAGGCGTTTATTTTTATACGGTAACCGCCGGGAGCCGGAAAATGACGATGAAGATGATGGTGCTGTAAAATATTACTGGCTGGCGCCATCTCCGGTGTGAATTTCGCTCCTCCTGACTGAGCTATACAAATCTCAAGGGCCTGCGGGTGAATGCTGCCCGGACCAAAATGCCTTACCCCCCATGTGACCGTAACTTTTCACAATTCTTAACGTTTCAGTTGCCGTAAAACACTACATTTGCGCACTATAAAAAAGTCAAGATGAAAAAAACAACCGTTTTTATACTTATGCTGGCCATACTGGCAGGCGGAACTTCGGCATTTGCCCAGAAAAAAGATAAAAAAAGCAGGAAAGCAAAAGAAGAAGCTGCTGTAACCCTTCCGCAAATGAAGAATGAAACCGACACGGTGAGTTACATCATAGGAACGGATATTATCCGCAGTTTCAAGAAGAATAATATTGAGATCAATTATGATATGCTCAACCTTGGCATAAAGGATGCAACAAACAATGCCGATTCTCTTTTTACACAGGAACAAATCATGCAGATTTTCCAGTCCTGGAACCAAAAGATGATGAAAGCGCGTCAGGATCGCGAAGCCGCCGAACTTACCCAAACGCTGGAGGCCAATGCCAAGTTCTTTGCCGAGAATAAAACCAAGCCCGGCGTGGTGGAAACACCCAGCGGATTGCAATATGCCATTATAAAACCCGGTGAAGGTGAACCGCCCACCGATACTGATATCGTTGAAGTTCATTATGTCGGCAAACTCCTCGACGGTACTGTTTTTGACTCTTCGCGTGATCGTGGCCAACCCGCCAAATTCCCGGTTAACGGCGTAATTCCCGGATGGTCGGAAGGTGTGAAGCTGATGAAGCCAGGCGCTGTTTATATGCTTTATATTCCTGCCGATCTTGGATATGGCAACCAGAAACAGGGTCCGATTCCAGCAGGTTCAGCCCTGATTTTTGAAGTGGAATTACTCAGCGTTGAGAAAGGCGATGTTAATAAAGAGGAACAGGAACAAGGAAAAGAATAGTTCGCTGAAAAGGAAATATTAAGCCCGGCCAAAATGCCGGGTTTTTTATTGGGCTGACATTAGCCGCCCTATCAGAGAATCCTGGTTATAACAGACGACTTCTCAAATGCGATACCTGTTTATAAGGTCAATGACGAATTTAGTGAATCTGATTTTACGCTGTCAGATCCGCCCGCGGCGGATGCTGACAGGTCTTATCTATTACCTCGTTTCCTGGCGTTACCTCCTTTATTTCTGATCCACTTCGCTGATGCGGAACGTCCAGGCATACCGGCAAGGAGGATTCTTTCGCAGCTTATCAGGAATTGCTATAGTGGTTATGCCATTCACCGTCTTCCACTTCAGGTTTCCTTTTGCGCCGAGAAGTGTAATATCGGTCTTTTTCTTTGGCGTAATGCCTTTGATTACAATGGTTTCCGGGAGGATTTTCTCGTTTTCGGCAGCCAGGTAAATCGCGTTTACGGCTCCGTTTTTCGTCCGGGTGAAGCAAATGTTCCCTTCTTTGTAAGGTGCTACGGGACGTGTGGCATAAATAGCATCCCCATTCACTTTCATCCATTCGCCGATACCTTTCAGGCGGTCGTAGGCAACAGGATCGTAATCGCCCAGAGGGCTTGGACCGATATTAAGCAGATAATTTCCACCTTTAGCCACGATATCCACGAGGTTATGCACGATGGTCCAAACGGATTTGTAAGTATCGCCCGGCACATACGACCATGAATTGCCCATTGTCATGCAGGTTTCCCAGGGATAACCGAGCGGTTTATCAGGAATTTGCTGTTCGGGAGTGCGATAATTTTCAAATTCCGTACCTACGGAGCGGTCCACCACGATCAGTCCGGGCTGGTTTTTCCTGCCCATTTTTGCGATGGACGCCATATCGATATCCTGGTCGTAAACGATACCGCGTTGCCATTCCACATTTTTATCTACGGTGCTCATTGGGCGTACCCATCCTCCGTCGAGCCACAGGATGTCGATTTTGCCGTAGCCGGTGAGTATCTCTTCAATTTGTTTGTACGTAAATTCCTTAAAAGCATTCCACCGATCCGGGTACCGGGCCGGATCATAATTCACATTGCGGTCTTTGGGCGGAAAATATGGCCACCAGTAATCGGGGCAGTGCCAGTCGGGTTTTGAGAAATAGGCGCCGACTTTAAAGCCTTCATTCCGGAACGCCTTGCAAACTTCGAGCCCGACATTGGCTTTCGGATTGGAATGAAAGGGAGCCTTCGGTGAAGTTATTTTGTAATCTGTCAACCTTGTGTCGAACATGCAAAATCCATCGTGATGCTTAAAGGTGAAAACCACATATTTAAAACCGGCTTCTTTGGCTGCTGCGGCCCATTTTTCAGGATTGAAGTCAACCGGATTAAACGAAGTCTGGAGGTTTTCATAAGCCATTTTATACCTGAAATAGTTGTCGGAAAATTCGCCTTTGCGTTGGGTCCAGCCTTCATCTTCGGGGCACAGGCTCCATGATTCCACAATTCCCCATTGGCTGTATGTTCCCCAGTGCATAAATATCCCGAATTTCATATCCTGCCATTCTTCCAGGTTTTTTAAAACCAGGGGGTCGGCAGGCGGGATATACGGCGATTCATGTTCCTGGGCGGGAAGGTAACCTGCTGCAACGGCAAACAGGATAATGATCATTAGCGCTCTTTTCATGGTCGATTGTTTTTAAAGGAACAGTAATTATTAACAAATGGAATTTGTGCCGGCAAAGGTGTCAGCAGGCTTTAACCTGATGCCCTTTCAGGGCATAGAAGAGGATGAAAGCAAACAACGGGATCGGAACAAGAAATCCCGTTGACATGCCGTACAGATCAGAGACATAACCCATCGACGGGGGAAATATGGCGCCGCCTACAATGGCCATGACCAGGAATGAAGATGCCTTCTTGGTTTTAGGCCCTAAATCTTTAATGCCCAGGGCGAAAATCGTCGGGAACATGATTGACATCAGGAAGAAGATGGCATAGAGCGATATCAGTGATATCCAACCCAAATGGGAACTTACCACAGGCAGCAGCAGGCAGCAGAGAGCGGCGTGGATGGCCAGGATGCGGGTAGGTTTGGTGATACCCATCAGGTAACTTCCTGCCATGCGTCCGAGCATGAAAAGGGCAAAGCCTATGGATAAAAAGTAAGGGGCATATTTTACATCAAATTGCGGATAC
This sequence comes from Bacteroidales bacterium, assembly GCA_035403165.1. Taxonomy (GTDB): domain Bacteria; phylum Bacteroidota; class Bacteroidia; order Bacteroidales; family UBA4417; genus UBA4417. The sequence goes on from DAONEP010000008.1 coordinate 19,022, forward strand.
TGGCCTTCATCGGTTACGAAGTTGATCAGATAGCTGAAAATACCTGTCTGGGCTGCAACATAACAGAACTGTGCTATTACGCCGAAAATAAAATGTGGCTGCTTGCTCAACGGGATAAAAAACGAGGGTTTTTCTTCAACTCCGGAAACATGGGTCCCATGAGCAATGGAGGCATCTTCTTCGGATATTTCGGGAAGCGGAAGGCGCATGAATATCAACGCAAACAAAAGCACCACCAGCCCGATGATTCCCATAGGGATGATCAGCGACAGCATTTTCTCACCTTCCGCTTCGCTCTGGTTCCCGTAAATGCTCAGGGCGATAAGCGGCCCCAGCACCCAGGCCAGCCCGTTGAACGATTGCGAAAAATTTATTCGCTGTTCGGCCGATTCAGGGGGACCCAGTTTGGTAGTGTAAGGATTGGCAGCCGTTTCGAGTGTGGCAAGTCCGCATCCCAGGATAAACAGACAGATCAGGAAGAGCCAGAATGATTCAAAAGTAGCTGTTCCGGCAATCAGAAAAGCCCCTGCCGCAAAAAGGGACAATCCGGCGATAATTCCTTTTTTATAACCGAATTTTCTCATGAAATAGCCTGCCGGCAACGCCATGGTGAAATATGCGCCGTAAAGGGAGAACTGGATAAAACTTGATTGCCATTTTTTAAGGTGGAGTATTTGTTGAAAATGTTTATCCAGGGTATCTACCATCCCGTGTGCAATTCCCCAGAGGAAAAACAGGGAGGTGATCATGATAAATGGCAAAATGAAGTCTTTGGTGGTCAGTTTGTGTTTCATAAAACATAATACGAGTTAGTATTGGTTTATCCTGTTTTGCCCGAAGAATTGTCAAAGCCCGTTTTGTCTCCTGATCCTGATCTGCATGGCATCGTCAACCGGCCGGTCGGCGACCATGATGAGGTAACCTCCGCCGCCGGCGCCCGAAAGTTTCCACCCTTTGGCCAGGTGCTTGTACTGATCAATAATTTCGAAAATCTCCCGGCCGGCCATATTCGGGAACATAGCAACCTGCGCTTCGAACGATTGACGGAATGCCGAGCCAAAGGCGTTGACATCCTTTCTCAAAATGGCATCCCAGCAGGCATCGGCAGCAGCGGCAAGCGATTTTGCACCATCCGTGCTGATGTTGGTGTTATCGATAACCGTGTATTCGCTCACCCGCGGGCCAAGGGTTACCAGGTAAAGGTGATTTTCGAGCCATGACAGGATTTCTTCATCCTGGATGCTTTCGGTGCTTACCGGCCAGTAATTGCTTTCGTAATAATGACGGTTAAGGCCGGGGTAAACAATGCCCAGTGAATCCTGCGATCCGGCAATTTCAATGGTTCCGGGAGGATTCTCAAAACTGAAAAGCATACGGGCCAGTTGATCCAGATCGCCATGGGGGATTTCGGTACGCCAGAGTTCGATGGCTTTTCGGCGCGTGCTGGATGCCATCCCCGACCGGTTGTTAAATTCAACGGTAGGTTCGATGCTGATGGTAAGCACAGCGCCGGGATGATATTTCGAAACGAAAGGTTGGTCGAGCCAGCCGCCGGCAAGGTCAATGCGGTAAGGAATGCGGCAAACGTTGCGCAGCGCCGTTGTAGAACGGACAGGCAGATCGGCATAGGGAATCCTTTTCAGCACTCTGTACTCAATCCCGAGTTCGCTGCACAGTGCTTCCTTGGCGGGTGTATGGCCGTCTTCATTCACAATGAAAATATCCGGGCGGATATCGTGCAATTCATTTTCAAAATCAATGATGCCGCTTCCGGAGTTGATGCGGCACTCTTTAACGCATTTCAGGGCTTCGATCATATATCTCCGTTCGTCCTGGGAATTCACGGTATAACGGCCTTTCAGGTTGTGAATCGTATTATCGGAGCCGATGCATACATATAATTCTCCATAACCGGAAGCCTCTTTCAGGAAAGCGACATGGCCGCTGTGAAGCATATCAAAACAACCGGTGACAAATACTTTTTTATTCTTCATAACGAATCGATAGGGTTCATAAATTACTTTCCGGCAACCAGTTGGCCCGGAAATCTGAATACAATTGCTGATATGCGCCGGTGCCGGCGCCGGGCAGGAATGTTTCGACCCGATTCTCAACCGAGAGCACAGCTTCTTCAACAGAATGGTACAAGCCTGCGGCCGGCATGGCAAAAAGCGCTGCTCCGAGCACGGTGGTTTCACTGCGGTTGGAAACCTTGAAGGGCATTTGCAGAACGTCGGCGCGAATCTGGTTCCAGAGGGCGTTTTTCGTCCCGCCGCCAACGCCGAGCAGGCTTCCGGGTGTAAACGCGCCGGCTTTCTTTAGTATTTCCAGGCCTGTCCGCGTGTAGTAAGCCAGGGCTTCGAGGGCAGCCCTGTATATTTGCGCCCGCGAAGTGTCATGCCTTAGTCCGTTGATGCACCCTTTGGAAGGAATAAAACCGCCGTCGAACAATTCCGGCAACATGGTCACGCCGAAACACCCGGCAGGAATGGCCTGCGCTTCTTCAATCATCAACTGGTAACGGGAAGGGCTGTCCTTGTATTCGCCGTAGAATAATGCGGTGATCCATTCCAGCACGCCCGAAGCTACCCATTGTACCCCGAGGTCGATAAGGCCGGGCACTGCATCAAATTCGCAGGTGACTCCTTCCGAAACCGGAGGAATGTTGATTGATTCGGCAGGAGTCCGCGACATCAGAATTTCCCATGTACCGGAGCTGAGCACCGGTTCGTTGATGCCCGCTCCCGATCCGAAGACGGCAAACTGGGTGTCGTGCCCTGTCGCTACAACGGGAATTCCGGGATCAATACCCAGGTCTTTGGCTGCTGATGCCCTTATCTTCCCGACCACCGTGCCAGGTTCCACCAGGGGAGGAAATATTTTGGTGCCGATGCCGATGGCTTCCAGGATAATATCCGAAAATTTCCTGCTCTTTACATTCGTCAGCATCGTCGTGCCGGCCATGGTCGTATCGGTGACGAATTCCCCGGTCATTCTGTGCAGGAAAATGGAAGGCATCATCACATAGGATTTCATCACCCTCAGGACATCCCAGCGGTTTTCGCGAAACCAGACCAGTTTATTGATCGTATTATAATGATATGGTTGTAAGCCGGTGATCGCCGAAAGCCCCGCAGGATCGATGTATTTCCCAATGGCATTCATGACCGGGACAGTACGGCTGCATTGCCAGGAAATGACGGGATGGCAGAGCGTGCCGTTTTTCAGCATCGGCGCCCCGTCGACCCCGAAAGTCGTTGCCGTCACTGCTCCGATGGCGGTATCTTGAAGGCTGGAAATCACATGACGGGAACATGCACATAATTTTTGCCAGATTTCTTCCACATCCCAGATAAGTCCGCCTTCAAAATCAGGATCAGGGCGGACCATGTTAGGCAATGAACGGGATGCTAGCAGGCTGCCGTTTGCGCCTACTGCAACAGCACGAACATTGGTAGCCCCGCAATCCAGCACAAGAACAGCTTTATCCATGTTGCTCCGTTGAGGTTGATGTTTTATCTTCCGTAAAGAGGCCCGAAATTTTTACAGGCCCGGTAATCGGCTCCTTCGGGATCGGCAGTACCGAAGGCGTTCCAGGCCGCGGGGCGGAAAATTGCCGAAGCCTTGATATTATGCATGCACACCGGGATACGCAGAATGGAGGCTAGAGCTATGAGGTCGGCGCCGATATGCCCGAAACTGATGGCCCCGTGATTGGCCCCCCAGTTGGCCATAACCGAATAAACATCGGTGAAAGCGCCGCTCCCCGTCAGGCGGGGGGCAAACCATGTTGTCGGCCAGGTAGGATCGGTGCGTCTGGTAAGGATTTGATGAACGTCGGCCGGTAATTCAACAGTCCAGCCTTCGGCCAGTTGCAACACAGGTCCCTGGCCTTTTATCAGATTGATCCTGCTCATAGTGACGGGCATTCCCCCGCGGGATGAGAATTCGCTGGAGAATCCGCCGCCGCGGAAATATTCGTAAATCGCCGAAGGCCACCGCGTGTTTTTAAGGCAACGGTTTGCTTCCTCTTCAGTAATTTTCCAGAATGGCTTGATGGCGGCTTTTCCGTCAATTGTCTGTTGCCCGGTAAAATCCAGGGCTGAGGCGCCAGAATTAATAAGATGGATAATGCCGTTGGCTGCCTGGCCTTCCAGTGATTTTCCGGTGACGCGCTTCACGGCTTCGGGACTCCAATAGGTGCGCACATCGCTGAACATTTGGGCGGTATTGGATAAAAGGTGCCCAAACAGCATAGCGACTCCGTTAAATGCATCATTTTCGGTAGCCATCAGGAAGACCTGGCGTATGCCGTTCCAGTCAAAGGAACTGTTAAGGATGGCTTCCATGAAATCGCCGTTCGGAAAATGGTCGGTCCATTGGCGCTGACCCTGGAAACCTGCCAGGATGGCGTTATGCCCCAGGGCTTCCTCCCCAAAACCGAGTCTTACCAGTTTAGGATTGCCGATCATTAAATCGCGGGCAATCAGGGTCATTTTTACGACAAATTCCCAGGTTTTTTCTTTTTGATCCTGGGGAAACGGACGGGCATTCATATCCGGCCCTTCAAGGCAATTGGCTTTTGCCCAGTCTAATGCTTTTTCAAACTCATTATGGTCATAAATGCCTTCCTCGATGCGGCGTATGAATTCGCTCATATCGACATACTCGTTGCGCATTCCGAGGTAGTCGGAGAAAAATGACGGATCTACAATGGATCCGGCAATTCCCATTGCTGCCGATCCGAGCGAGAGGTATGATTTTCCCTTCATATAGGCGGCCGCAAGGGCAGCCCTGGTAAACCGGATTATCTTTTCCCTGACGTCGGCCGGTATCGACTGGTCATCGGCATCCTGTACATCCTGTCCGTAAATTCCGAAAGCTGGCAGGCCCTTTTGGGCATAACCGGCAAGCGCAGCCGCCAGGTAAACGGCTCCCGGCCTTTCGGTGCCGTTAAATCCCCACACCGCTTTTGGAATAAGGGGATCCGTATCCATGACTTCGGTACCGTAGCACCAGCAGGGAGTAACCGTAATGGACACTCCTGCGCCGTTCCTGGCAAACTTTTCGGCGCATTCCGCCGCTTCGGCTACACCCCCGATGCAGGTATCGGCTATGATGCATTTAACAGGGGAGCCATCGGGATAATGCAGGGTTGAACTGATAAGTTCCGCGGCATGGCGGGCCATGTTCATTGTTTGCTCTTCGAGCGATTCGCGCACACCTTTCCGTCGGCCGTCAATAACGGGGCGGATTCCAACCAGGGGGAATGATCCTTTAAGCCGGTTCATATCAATAAATTACGAGTGGATGGGTCTGTTTCGTTGTTTTGGATGAAGGGTATGGTGTTGAAAACTCACCGGGAGTGAATCCTGACTACTTTTTCATGTACCGGTTCATTTCACAGATCTGGTCTTCGGTCAGACGGACGGCTTCATTATTGCTGCGCATGATGATGCCGCAGGCAAGTTCAAAGAAAAGGGCCCGCTGGATGACTTCATCAAAATCTTTGCCGACGACAACCTGGCCATGGTTTCGAAGAACCAGCAGGTTGTTGTTTCGCATGGTGTCGGTCACCATCCTCCCGATTTCCGGAGACCCCGGGCAGATATAATCCAGCATGGCGATGGGCCCGATAAACTGAGGTACTTCGTTAATCACATTGAAGTTGATTGGCGGATTGGGGAGACTTGCCAGCGTTGTCCCGTAAAGTGACTGGAAATGAAGGACTACATTGACATCTTTCCTTGCACGCAGCACTCCGAAATGAAATCCGCTGTCCATTGAGGGCTTTACATTATTGATTACTACACCGTCCGACATGTTGGCGATGCAGATCTGGTCTTTGGTCATGTATGGAAGCCAGCTTCCGGTTTGGGAGATCAATATTGTCTGTTCGTTGATCCGCCATGAAAGGTTACCGCTGCTGCAGAGTAGCAATTGATGAGTGCCGATACGGTGAGCGGCATCAACAAAGGCACGCAGGTGACTATCGGTTACAATAGGCATTTCTGAAAAAGGTTTTGTTGTTGGGTCGCAAGTTTACAATAATTGGCGCTTCATTGATCGGTTTGCCCTAAATTATTATCAATCTAAACTGATATATCAGCAGGGATTCATGCCGCAGCTTCCCTTTTCCTGACCGGGATAAATTTACGAACAGAATTCCTGTTGCCGGAAAGGTGTCGCAATTGTTGAAATAGGCAGAATTTCTGGTGCCGGAAAAACCCCGAAGGGAGAGGGGGGTTATTCCACGACCAGCCATGTGAAACCTTCGGCAGGCAATTTTACGGAGATGTTGGCTTCGCACGCAGAATTCAGAAGGACAACCGTGCCGGGCCCTTCTTTTTCCCTGATGGAGGCTTTCCCGGTAAGTCCCGAATAATATAAGGGAATGGTAACGGTGCGTTCAACCGGTTGCTTTAGCGGATTGAAAAGAAGGATTATGGCTTTTTGTTTCAGCGCGGGGTTGACGTGCATAAAGCCATCCCAATCACGGCCATCGGCGCGGCGGAGGTGAATGATATCGGAGTTGAGGATCAGCCGGTATTTTTTGTACCAGTCAACCCATCCGGCTACCAGTTGACGTGTTTCTTCGGTATCAAAAAGCCTTGAACCGCGATAACATGCCTGTACTCCGGCCCCGAAATTCTGGAACAGATGGGCTTCGTATTCCTTCAGGTGTTGCGACAAAGGCTCAAGGGTGGCTGCTTCACCGCCTCCCTGGTATTCCTGAAGGGGAACAAAAGTCCATCCCATGGATGGCGTTTTGCCCCAGGTCCCGTCGTAAAGGTTTTGTCTTCCCAGTACGAGTTGCCTTTCCCGGGGAAGCGACCAGTTGGTTTCGCGGTAACCTATGCCTGTTTTATTGGAACCGGCCAGGAAATACCAGTCGGGAACATTAAGATAAATATCCCGGCTTCTGCACCAGGCGTAAAATCCGGTGATTTTCTCCCATTGCCTCCATTGGGAATCTTCAAGCCCAGCGTGACCGGGATGTTTCGTTGAGGCACACACATCGCCGGGGTAAGAACCGTCGTGTTCAAGAAGCGAAAAGCCTGTGTTCCCGATGAAATGCCGGATGTTTTCAAAATAACGGTTTCCCCAGTTGCTTCCCAGGCAGGGGGAGTTCCCGAAGACAGCCCCGCCGGTTTTTCCGGTAACGGGGTTAATAACGTCTTCCTCATCGTTGATCCTCCGGCTGGCAAGTAATGAATAACCTCCGAGTTCGATTCCGCTGTTGCGGCAATAGGCGTTCAGATCCCTGAATTTCCTGATGTACGCGGTATCGGTACTTTCCATATTCAGCCCGCTGCCGAAACTGAGAATGATCATTTCGAACCCCGTTTGCCTGCATTGGTCAACGGCTTGCTTTATCGCGTCCGGATCGGAGGATGTGAGGTGCATAAAGATCGGGTTCTCCAGCGCCCAGGGAGAAATGGTCCTGTACATTTTCCTTTCGGATAACCCTTTTCGCTCACGGTCGTAAGAGTCGTAACAAAGTTCCCAGATTCTCAGCGAAGTAAAATGTTGCTGGTAGGCGAGTTTGATGCCGGGGCCGAGAGGAGGGCGGCAGACAAGCAGGCAGGGCGTTTTGCGTTCGTAATTGACCTGCGTGGTATATGCGCTGTCGGCAAGCCAGGATGTGACCCGGTCGGCTGAAGGACCTGTCATTCCCATGAAGCTGTAATTGCTGGCGATGAAGATGTTCGGCGTTTTCCACTGGTTCATTTTGTCAACCGATACTTCTTCTTCCACAAAGGCAAGTACTTCGCTGGTTACTCTATCCACGCTGATAGCCTCAGGGCGGTTGTTTACAACTTCCAGCCATTTCGAAACCAAAGGGAGCCCGTCATAAATCTCGTAATGGATTGCGATCTCAATCCCTGTTGTGACAGGCGATGATCCCTCAAGATAAAAGGTGATTTCCTTTCCTTTGGGCGGCCAGGTATGATCCGGTATCCACCTGACAGGCTGCCATTCAAGGAAAGGCTTTATATCATTCACCGAAAAATCGGTCAGGGTAAATGACCCGGAAGCGGTGAAAGAATTTAGCCACTCGGTTTTGAGATATCCGTATTCGAACTGGCCGGACAGGCCGCCTGCTTCCACTATGTTACCTCCGATGGTCAGCATGGCTTCGGGTTTCACGGCCCTTATCATTTCCTGGCCTGTAATGAGATTCCGGAAACTGTAACATGCCAGTGACGGAGAAATGCGAAATGTCCTTTCGACCAGGCCGTTGCTGATGACCAGGTCTTTTGGGCTTTGGCCCTGATAAACGCCGGCTTTGTATGCACTGCCGTCCAGCAGCCAGTCGGGGCCGGAAACAGATGCTGGCTTTTGCGGCAACAGCATCATGTGTTGTTCAATATTCTGTTGGGCGAAACTGCATTCGGCAATACCACTGACCGTTAGCAACATTATCAAAAACCTGAGCATGATTGCATGCCTGTATCGGTATCCGGTCTGTCTTTGCGTCATAGGGGACAAAAAAATTACATTTTGGTAATCCGGGCTACATAACCTCCGCCGGGAGCCATTTCAACTTTCAGATTCGTAGTCTTGTCGACAATTTTATTACCGGTCAGAAAATCTTCACCTTTCCGGTCGGCGTTCGGGCCGTCATACCAGGTTTCGAGCTTAAAAGTTCCTTCGCCCAGAAATGAAAGGCCTATTTCGAGACTGCGGGCAGACCAGTCGGTCATAGCGCCGATATACCAGGTGTCGCCATGGCGTCGGGCGGCAGCTACATATTGTCCGATCCTGGCACCCAGTCCTATGGTTTCATCCCATGTAGTCGGAACAGGGGACAGGAAATTCATGGCTTCCGTCTCGCCCATGTAATTTGTCGGCGCATCGCACAGCATCTGGAGCGGGCTTTCAAATATGACATACTTGGCCAGTTCGTGGCAACGCGTACCCTGGCTCATGGGCTCGCTCCAGGAAATTGCAAAATTCTTCTTCGTTGCGTTGGTCATGGCTCCGGGCGTGTAATCCATGGGGCCGGCAAACATCCGGGTAAACGGAAGGGTACAGTCATGGGCCGGTGTAATTTCATTGCTCCACTTCGAGTTTTCGAGTCCGCGGACGCCTTCACGGGTAAGTTGGTTTGGGTAGGTGCGGCTTAGTCCGGTAGGTTTAAAGGAACCGTGGAAGTCGGCAAGCATATGCCTCCTGGCAGTTTCGGCGGCTACTTTTTCATAGAAATTCACCATCTGCTGGTCGTCGCGGATCATGAAATCCATCTTAATGCCTGCACAACCCCATTTTTCAAACTTATCGAGCGAGGAAGTGAACTTGTCCTGTAATGCACGTCCTGTGACCCAAAGGATGATTTTAACATTCTTCTCTTTCGCGTAAGCAAAAAGGGCCTCCATATCCATGTCCGGATTTATCTTATCAAGGTCGTCATTGGCCGACCAGCCTTCGTCGAAAATCACATATTCCAGCTTGTTTTTCGAAGCAAAATCAATGTAATACTTATACGTTTCGGTATTGATGCCGGCTTTGAAAGGCACATCATAAATATTCCAGTCGTTCCACCAGTCCCAGGCCACTTTTCCCGGTTTTATCCAGTCGGTTTCGGTGAGTTTACAGGGGCTTCCGAGGCGGTAAACGATATCGTTTCCGAGCAGTTGAGCGTCGTTTGTGGCAATCCCGAAAACCCTCCAGGGGTATTCGCGCGAACCGGCAGTACGGGCAATATAATCATGCCTTGTATCCACAACATAACTCCGCTTGTCCTTACTAACCGACTCCGTAACAACCGCCTGCGGCTGGATTCCTTTGAATACGGCAGAACCTTCGGAAGTGCCTGTAAGGTAGAGGCCGGGGTAATCGAGCAGGTCGGCTTCGGTGAATGCTGCAATGATCCCTGTACTTTTACGGAAAACGGCAGGGATCACGCACATTTGTTTGCCCTTGATTTCTGAGGCTGATTTTAAAGGGTAGAGACGTTCGCTATGCGACAGGAAACTATCCTCCTCACCGAAGTAAACCGAATCGGATGCGGCCATTCTCAAGGTGACATGTTCCTGGTTAACCGTAACACTGTCGCTGAACCGCGTGATGAACCGCCAGGCGGCGCCATCGTTGTATGCGCGGAGCTTAATGCCGCAATTGCTTCTGAACCATATTTCGGTTTCATTATAAATATCAGGAATCTGTTGGCGCTTTTCTGCAACAGCAGGTACAATTACTTCATCAACAGCCCGGTATTTCACTTTTTTTACAATCGGGTTAAGGTAGGCTTCCGGATGCTCACGAATCGCCAGGCCCTGTTTTGAAGGCGACATGATTTCCTGGCCGTTACAGGTAACCGTAATAACCGGCATATCGGCTATTGTCAGGCTTATAACGATATGTCCGTCGGGCGATGTAGTCTTTATGGTCCTTTCTTTTCTTCCGGCATAAGTTTGCGATAGCAGTATTGCAAATACTGCAGTAAGGGTGATTTTCAGGAGATTGTGCATGGTAATTGAAGATTATTCGGAGAAATTTGATGCCATAAAATTAGCGAATCCTTTTTTTGGGACTACCGGAAAGGATGAGTAATTCATATTAAATCTGATGACGGAGGATTTTTCAGACGAGCATCTCTCACAAACCAGGACCTTGTCTGGCCGCGCTACCGGGCTGATAATTTACTGATTATCAACAGAAGTCAGATATTCATCTAACGGTACAGGACTGTGAGATTCTGCCCATTTTGCGGTTATGTCGTATTGCTCCTCCATTCGTCCGAAATCCATCATCCGGAAGTTTTGCTGAAAATCGGGTATATATACATAAGTATGAGCGGCCAGATCTGGGTAAAATTTTTTCAATTCTTTCATCTGTTTGATAAAACCATCTTTAGCCAGGTTCTCCAGGCGAATACCGGCTTTTTCCAGAAGTATCCGGTCTTTCTCTTTTACTCCCAATTGCCTCATTTCAGTATCTATCTGGAGTTTTGTATCACATTTCCGGCTTACGATAATGAGTGTGTCAACATTCATCTTCCTGTATTTTTCGAATTGCAGGACAGCCCTGTACGGAATATGGTCTTCGGATACGCCGCCATCGATAAAATTGGCTGAGGGGATAGTGGGTGAAGGGCGGAGCCTGACAGAAGGAAAAAGGACAGGAATTGCCGTCGAAGCCATCAGGACATCCACCAGGTTCAAACCAGGCTTGCTTTCCTGGTTGATTTTCCGGTTGCTAAGCCTGGATGTTTTGAGCGAAAGAGGTATGAATTCCAGATCAGTAACGGAGATGGAACTGGCCAACGGGAGGTTCCCGATGCTGTCGTAACCCAGGCTGTCGCAGATTACACTCGTTAACAGGTTTTTTAATGGATTCGTATCAAACGGGAGGGAGTTGCCTTCCCTTGAAAATACATCATCGCTTTTAAGGCCAAATAATAGTTGGCGGTATCGCTGCCAGGAGAATTTATGTGTCAGGATTGCATTGAGCATCACCGTATTGAGCGCCCCGGAACTTGCCCCTGAAATAAAACAGACATTCTTCAGCCATCCGGCTTGTTGCAATTGTTCGAGCAAAGCAACTTCCTGAACAATGCGGGCGGCAGCGCCCGTGATAACAACGGCAGTGCCGTCGTGAGTTTCGTAAAGGTTGCTGTTTTGCGAAGGTTCCGCTAACAGGGAAATGATTGAAATGCCAACATAGACCAACAGCAGGCCGGCAATTGTGATAAGAGAAATTTTCAACAAGTTGGGCATCGGATAGGTTGGCTTAAGTTGTGAAAAGGAATTGAACCGGAGAATCACGAAGTTAAACATTTTTTATTCAATAGTGGAGGCTCTTGAATCAATATTACTGATCAAAAGCTTTACCGGGAGGAAAGTGGCAGAGGCTGTGGCCGTACTTCACTGAATTTATTTGTTCTGCCGGCTGGCAATGCTTTTATTTTCTGAAATACCGACGTTATCGATCCTGAATACAAACATTTTCTATTCTCCCGTTTACCTCCGACTTAATTGCTAACTTTGCGCATCGGAAACTCAATTACTTGTATTAAATTGAATATCAGGAATCTATGAAACAACTCATTGAATGTGTCCCGAATTTCAGTGAAGGGCGCAACATGGCAGTTATAAAACAAATCACTGACCAGATTGAAACCGTTGAAGGCGTCCGGCTCCTGGACGTAGATCCCGGCGCTGCCACCAACCGTACCGTAGTAACCTTTGTTGGTGAACCGGAGGCCGTAATCGAAGCTGCTTTCCAGGCCGTTAAAAAAGCGTCAGAAGTAATTGATATGCGTTTTCACAAGGGTGAACACCCGCGTTTTGGCGCTACCGACGTTTGTCCGCTGGTACCGGTGGCTGGAATTTCGATGGAAGAAACGGTTGTTTATGCCCATAAACTGGCCGAACGCATTGGAAATGAATTAGGGATTCCGGTTTATTGTTACGAAAGCGCTGCCTTTACTCCGGAGCGGCGTAACCTGGCCAATAACCGTTCCGGTGAATATGAAGGTTTACCGAAGAAGTTGAGTGATCCTCACTGGAAACCGGATTTCGGTCCTGCCGGGTTCAACGAAAGGGTGGCGACGACGGGAGCAACTGCCGTTGGCGCCCGCGATTTCCTGGTTGCCTATAATATCAACCTGAATACGACTTCAACACGCCGCGCCAATGCCGTAGCGTTTGATATCCGTGAAAAAGGTCGTCCGGTGCGTGAAGGTAACGCCGTTACAGGCAAGAAAAAGAAAGATGGAAACGGAAAGGAAGTCTGGATTCCGGGCTCACTAAAAGCCTGCAAAGCCATTGGTTGGTACATCGAAGAATACGGTATTGCCCAGGTCTCCATCAACCTGACCAACATCAGCATTACTCCCGTTCATGTTGCTTTTGAGGAAGCCTGTAAAAAGGCGCAGGAACGCGGTCTCCGGGTGACCGGTTCGGAACTGGTCGGATTAATACCGCTCAAAGCCATCCTGGATGCAGGAAAGTATTTCCTTCGCAAACAGCAGCGTTCGGTTGGGGTTTCGGAGTCTGAACTTGTGAAAATAGCCGTGAAATCGTTGGGGCTTGATGACCTGAAGCCTTTCAATCCCCATGAAAAGATCATCGAATACCTGCTGATTGATAAATCGCAGAAAAAACTGGTTGATTTGTCCGTTGCCGGTTTTGCTGATGAAACGGCATCCGAATCTCCGGCTCCCGGCGGCGGATCGGTGTCTGCAACGATGGGCGCCCTGGGAATTTCGCTGGCCACTATGGTAGCCAATCTTTCAAGCCATAAGCCGGGTTGGGATGAACGCTGGGAAGAATTCAGCAACTGGGCTGAAAAAGGGCAGAAGATAAAAGACGAGCTGCTTTTCCTTGTTGACGAAGATACCCGGGCCTTTAACAGGATCATGGATGCTCTTGGCTTGCCCAAAGGAAGCGATACCGAAAAGGCAGCGCGTGAGAATGCAATGCAGGCTGCCACGCGTTATGCCATCGAAATCCCCTTCAGGGTCATGAAAACCTCATTCGAAAGCATGGAAGTGATAAAAGCCATGGCCGAGACAGGAAATCCCAACTCGGTTTCAGATGCCGGTGTTGGCGCGCTGGCCGCCCGTTCGGCTGTTATGGGCGCTTTCCTGAATGTAAAGATCAATGCATCAGGATTAAAAGATAAAGATTTTGTGCAAAAGATCCTGACCGAAGGCGCTGAGATTCAGGCGAAGGCCATTGAAGCCGAGAATGAAATCCTGAAGATCGTTGAGTCTAAAATCTGACGGCGGCAGGTTTTATCTCTTGTCGGAATAATTCTGGTGCCAGATGGGGTAGGGGATTACCGGCTTGCTGATTTCATCCAGCGCCGTTATGTCCTCTTCCGGGAGTTTCCATCCGGATGAAGCTATGTTTTCGAGCAGTTGGGCCTTGTTCCGGGCTCCGATGATTACCGAGGCAACGGCAGGCTTTTGCAGCAGCCAGTTTATGGCTGACTGGGCAGTTGTTTTGCCGTTCTTCAGGGCGCTTTTATCAAGCACGCCCAAAATTTCATAACCCCTGGCCTCATCAACCGGCCAGTACTTCATACCGGACGCTTTACGGTTGCTCCTCCGGGTTCCTTCGGGCAAAGGCATGCCCTGCCGGTATTTGCCGGTGAAAAACCCTCCTGACAGAGGGCTCCAGCATAAAATTCCCAATTTTTGATCGAGGCACAACGGAACCAGTTCCTGTTCGACATCCCGCGCCCCGATGGAATAATAAAGCTGGGTGGTGATGAATTTCTCAAGGTTCAGCTTTTCGGAAACAGCCTGCGCTTTCATGGTTTGCCAGGCAGTAAGGTTTGAGCAACCAATATACCGAACTTTTCCTGCCCTGACCAGGTCGTCAAGCGCCCTGATCGTTTCTTCGAGCGGCGTTCCGGGATCATAGCTGTGTATCTGGTATAGATCGATATAATCGGTGCCGAGGCGGCGCAGGCTGGCATGGCAGCTTTCGAGAATGTGATGACGCGAGAGTCCGGTATCGTTGGGCTTGTCGCTCATGGCGAAACGTACCTTGGTTGCAACTACGGCATCTTTACGCCTGACGCCCAAGGCCTTGCCCAGTATTGTTTCGGAAATGCCGTTGGCATAAACATCGGCGGTATCGAAAAAATTTATACCGTGATCCAACGCAAGGCCGGTCAGTTCATCTGCTTCTTTCTGATTCGTTGATCCGGTTTCGGTCGGTTTTTCCCCCGTGAATGTCATAACCCCAAAACATATTTCCGAAACCTTTATTCCTGAATTACCAAGATATCTGTAGTTCATACCATCACTTTTTATTTGCTTGCTAAATTAATTCAAATGCGCTTAGTATAAAGTGTAGCTCACATAACGTGTTGATATTTAATTTTATGGAAATAAATGTTGTCATTGAAATCCTGCTCGAAATATTTTTTGTGAGTAGAATAATATTTTCGTATTATTGAGGCCGGAGAATCGTGGGCTTTTTCGTGTAACTTCTCTTCCGGATTTTTGATTTTTCTCATCATGCTTCATGCACGCCTTTTTCGGGTGTTTTGTATTCTGGCAGCCTTTGTAGTGCTGCTGGGGGCATGCGACCCTGCAAGGCAGAAACGGCTGGAGGCAGCTAAAAATGATTCGCTGGTTGCTGCGCTTGACTCTGTTGAATCAGGATTACTGACTTTGGAAAAGAAATACCATTCCGGAAAGTTAACCTATCAGGGTTACATCAGGCAAAAAATCGTCTATGATAAAGCCTATGAGAATATTTCAGCTCAACTCGGAGGGCTCCATAAAGCTTATGAATTGCCCCGGTGGGCTTTACAACTCGGGCTGATTGACCCCCGGGGTATGATGCTGGATTCCGTTCTTTCGCAACAAACATCGGTCGACAGGCCGGATGAAGGATTTAATTCCGTGACGCTGGTTTATATCAGTTCCTATGATACAGCAAAAATGTGGGCAGATTCAATCGCTTCAGTGGCTCACCTTTCGGAAGTTAATGATTATCTCGTCAAAGCTAAAAAGGTTCCCGCTATCAAAGCCGGCAGTAATCGCGGGATTACTTACCTTAATTACAACCTGCGCGACAATAACAAAGAATACCTGATTTCGGTACAGGCTGGCCCGGAAGGGATACTTACCATTACGGCTACCAATATGAAGCAATTGAATGAGAAGTTATCCGGTTATAAAGCGCTGAAAGAAAGAACCAGCCTGAAGAAACAGAACAAAAAGCAGTAAATTTGGAACAGGAGGAATGCACATGAATGAAAAGATAACAAATTTACGCTCCGAAAAGGATTCCCTGGGTTCCCTTGAGGTTCCTGCAGATGCCCTTTACGGTATCCATTCACTTCGGGCAATCTCAAACTTTCCCGATGATACCCGATTCCCTCCGGAATGGTATAAAGCTGTCGGTTTGGTTAAACAGGCTTGCTATCTTACCTACCAGAAATTTAAAACAGCCGTCCGGTCGAAGTACCCCGATGCTGTCTTTAATTTCCCGCTGATCGATGACAGCGTAATCAAGGCTATGACCGAGGCTGCCTCCGAAGTGGCTGCCGGCGGGTATTCAGGACAGTTCATAGTTCCTGCTATCAGCGGAGGGGCAGGTACAAGCATCAACATGAATGTAAATGAGATCATTGCCAATGCAGCTTTGATCAAACTGGGCCATAAACCCGGCGATTATTCTGTCGTTCATCCTATCGAATCCGCCAACATTTTCCAATCGACCAACGATGTAATTCCAACTTCCCTGAAAATAGCCATAATGCAGTTGCTCGATGAACTCGAAAACAGCATCAATATGCTCAGGCAGTCGGTTGAAGCATTGGAAGGAGAGTACCGTAATGAGTTGCGCATTGCCTATACACAGATGCAGGAAGCGGTGCCGTCGTCATACGGGAAGCTTTTCAGTACATACAGCGAGGCGCTTTCCCGTGACTGGTGGCGTGTTTCAAAATGCTTTGAAAGGATTAAAATCATTAACCTTGGAGGAAGCGCTATCGGGACCGGGATAACTGTACCGCAATTTTTTATCATGGAGGTTGTGCCTGTTCTTCAGCAACTCACGGGATTGCCTGTGGCCCGTGGAGAAAATTTGCCCGATGCTACCAACAACCTGGATTCTTTCGTTGAAGTTCATGCGATTTTGAAATCCTTTGCCGTCAATATCGAGAAGATAGTTTCGGACCTCAGGCTGTTAGCATCGGATGTCGGAGCCGCCGAAGTGATCATCCCGCCCAGGCAGGTTGGAAGCAGCATCATGCCCGGCAAAATAAACCCGGTGATCCCTGAATTTGCCATAAGCGTAGCGCATAAGATTTACAGCAATGACATGCTGATCAGTTCGTTAAGCGCCCAGGGGTGTCTTGATCTTAATGCCTACATTCCCGTTATCGGCAACGCGATGATCGAAAGCCTGAAATTATTGATTGGAGTCAGCAGGACATTACGCGAAAATTTCTTTGAAGGGCTTGCCGTAAGGAAAGGAACCGCTGCAACAAGACTTTTTTACAGCCCTTCGATAACCACGGCGCTCGTGCCTTACATCGGTTATGACCGGTCGGCTGAACTTGCCAGGCTGATGAAAGAAAAGTCCATTAGTATTGTTGACGCCAACAAGCAGTTGAACATTGTAAGCAAAGAGATACTGGAGCGCGCCCTGAAACCAGAAAATCTGTTAAAAACCGGTTATTCACTAAATGATATACTCTGAAGCAACTCAACACCCCCACTCATGAAATCTAAAACACTTCGCGGTCATATTGGTATATTTGGCCGCCGGAATAATGGGAAAAGCTCCCTCATCAATGCCATCACCGGGCAGGATGTGGCTATAGTTTCGGATATTGCCGGGACAACCACCGATCCGGTGCGGAAAACAATTGAGATTACCGGCCTGGGGCCGGTAGTACTTATCGACACGGCCGGAATTGACGATATCGGATTGCTGGGGGAAAAACGTGTCGCCAAAACCAGGGAGGTACTTAAAACCATCGACCTGGCAATTCTCATCATCACGCATAATACCTTCGGCGCATTTGAGAAGGAACTGGTAAGCGAATTCAAAGAATTTGACGTGCCGTTCTTCATTGTTCACAATAAAGCGGATATTGCTCCGATATATTCTGAAACGCAACGGCTGATCAGGACTTCGTTGAGTACGGATGTTCTTGATTTCAGTTCCACCAGCAATCCTCAGGTTGAAAGGCTGATCAGCCTGATCAGGAAGCATTTACCGGAATCATCCCTAAATCAGAATACCCTGATCGGCGACCTGATTGCATATGGCGATACAGTATTGCTGGTTACCCCCATAGATATTGAAGCGCCCGAAGGCCGGCTCATCCTGCCACAGGTACAGGTAATCCGCGATATACTTGATAATGATGGAATTGCCGTGGTTTGTAAGGAGCGCGAAGTGGATGCATACATCCGTAAGATGGATCCCAAACCGAGCCTGGTAATTACCGACAGCCAGGTTTTTCCCAAAGCTGACGCCTCTATCCCGAAATATATTCCGCTCACAAGCTTCAGTATTGTGCTGGCCCGTCAGAAAGGCGATTTTCCGAATTATCTGAAAGGTACCCCGCATATCTCCAAACTTAAGGATGGCGACAAGGTCCTGATACTGGAATCGTGCAGCCATCATGTGTCGTGCGATGATATCGGCCGGGTTAAAATTCCGCGCTGGCTGAGTAATTTTACCGGCAAAAAGCTCGAATACACGGTTGTGGCGGGTCTTAATGAGTTGCCGGCTGCGATCAAAGATTATGCTATCGTGATACAATGCGGGGGGTGCATGATAACGCGAAAGCAACTGATAAACCGGCTGAAGCCGGCCGTTGACGCAGGTATCCCGGTTACCAACTACGGAATGGCTATTGCTTATGTCCACGGCATTTACAACCGTGCTGTTGCGCCATTCGTACGAATGATGAATGTTTCTGAAGATTACCTTTGATTTTTATACCTTCAGGCTTCACCCTATCTGTTTCCGTACATCCGGATGACATGGGGCTGTTGTTGGGTATCCGGCTAAATTTAACCGGCAGGGATCCAAATTACTTTATACTTTTGCCGGACACGCAGGCAGGTATTCCCGCACCGGTCGTATGCCGGCAACATGCAGACGTTGGCCTTCAATCTTAAACCTTGTTTCCTATGAAACCCGAAGTCTCCCATCAGGGCAGGATCGTTGAAATGGACGATCAGAAGATCAGTGTGCAGATCATCTCGTTGTCGGCTTGCGCCACATGCAGGGCCAAGGGGATGTGTTCGGCCTCAGATATGACCGAAAAACTGATTGAAGTAAAAAATGAGCACAAATATGTTTTTCACCAGGGCGATCATGTGAATCTTGTCATGAAACAATCTATGGGCAACAAGGCAGTAATCCTCGGGTATTTTTTGCCCTTTGTTTTACTCTTAATAACCCTGCTGATCTCTTCACAGTATACCGGAGAACTATATGCCGGGCTGCTCTCGCTTGGCATTCTCGTGCCTTATTATATACTATTATACCTGCTCAGGGGACGGTTGAGCAAATCGTTTAATTTCAAAATTGAGCCGCTTAACGCCGAAACAGGCGAAGAAAGTAAATCCTGATACAGGATTGTTCATCCGGATGTTTCATACACATTTTACCGGCGGATAAAATGCCGGCATGGCAACAGGCACCGGATGGATTTTATACCGGGCAAAGTGCTTGTGAAAATTGTCTAATTAAAAGGTTATCAATGCGTTAAATTGAAATGTTACGTGATAGCTCCCGATAAAATATTTATTTTGTTAAAAAGTATTTTCGCTCAAAATTAATTCTAATTTTGCCGCGTTTTTCTCGAAAGCGGTTCGAAATGAGAAGGAAATGTACCTTGGGTATGAGAATGCTGTTGATAAGTCTTTTCTTATTGGCAGGGTATTCTGATTCCAGGCCTTCTTTCATTCAAAACCTGGCTGAGAGGGTGCAGGTTTCTCAAACCAGAAATTCTTCAGGTGACCTGGCTCAATCAACAATGATTGTTGACCAGATGACCCCCGAAGGGACATCAGGCTCTTTTGCGGAAGTACCCGTTGTGGTTACCTGCATTCTTCCCGAGTACAAGTCGGACACACGCAGTGAAACAAAATACAGGAATTTATCAAATTTCTTTGTCAGCAATATTCAAAGCTTACCGATATGCGGTTTTAATAAAGACCAAAAATCCAAAGGCTTTACTGAAATTCCTTCAGCTCATGCCATCAGCGGCAGTCTGAGCTATTCTCTCAGGGTCTGAGATTGATCCCATCCTTCAGGTTTTATTTACAGTAAATGAACAGATGTTCTTCAGGAACGTGTGCATGTTGTGCGCCACGTCCGATGCGCACAATGTCTTGATAGCGTATAATTTACAAAAATCACACCAATAGAAAAATCACCATCAAAATGAAAAAAAATCGTAGATCCAAAAGCCGTAAGTTCAACTTGGGTTTCGCCACTTTTGTAATCCCTGTTGCGTTAATCGTAGCAATAGTAATCTTTAAGTTCATCATGGGCAATCCCGCAAATTTCCAGGGAAATGACCCGGCAAATGCTGCTTTGCCCGGCAATTTTTACGGAATCATCTATAAGGGAGGTTTTATTGTTCCTATCCTGATGACCCTTCTGCTTACAGTCATAACGTTTGTAATTGAACGCTTCATTGCCATCAATAAAGCGACAGGGACTGGCAACGTTGCCGATTTTGTACAGATCGTAAAGGATGATCTGAAGAAAAATGAAATTGACGGGGCCATGACTGAATGTGATGTTCAGAAAGGATCGGTAGCCAATGTTATCAAAACAGTATTGCTGAGATATCGTACACTTGAAAAGGACACGACGATGGCAAAGGACCAGAAACTCTCGGCATTGCAGAGTGAAGTTGAAGAATCAACGTCGCTGGAATTGCCTGCTCTTGAAGAAAACCTTGTATTTCTGGCCGTTATCACTTCTCTCGGGACCCTCATGGGATTGCTGGGTACCGTGCTTGGAATGATTAGGGCTTTTGCCGCTCTTGCCAACGCCGGGGCTCCCGACTCGGTAGCGCTCGCACAAGGTATCTCGGAAGCGCTGGTGAATACCGCTTTTGGTATTGGTACTGCAGCTTTCGCCCTTATATTCTATAACTTCTTCACAACGAAGATTGACAAACTGACTTATAGCATTGATGAAGCCGGATTCAGCCTGGTTCAGACCTATGCTGCAAACCATGCTTAGTCTTAAAAGTAACTAAAGATAAGCTAGATGCCTAAAGCAAAAATAAAGCGAAAAAGCACGGTGGTCGATATGACCGCCATGTGTGATGTTGCGTTTCTGTTGCTGACTTTCTTTATGCTTACTTCAAATTTTGTAAAGAAAGAACCGGTGCTGGTATCAACGCCTTCGTCGGTTTCAGAGATCAAGATCCCGGAAACAAACGTGATGACAATACTCATCGATAAAACCGGGAAAGTGTACTTTGGAATTGACGGGCAGGAAAACAGACAACTTCTCATCGAGAAGATGGCAGAAACCTACAAGGTGAATCTTACTCCTGAAGAAATTAAGTGCTATACCGTGTTAGACCTTGTGGGTAACCCGATGCAAGCATTAAAGACTTACTTATCATTAAAGCCCGAAGTGAGGGACCTGCCCCAGAATAACCTGGGTATACCGGCTGATTCCACCAATAATGAGTTCAAGGATTGGGTGAAAGCAGCCCGCGAAATCAATCCCGATTTACGGTTGGCAATCAAAGCCGATGAAACCACCCCTTATCCTGTTATCAGAAAGGTTATGACCAGCCTCCAGGAGTTGGATGAGAACCGCTACAATCTGATCACAAGGCTTGAAGGGGCTCCCGGGAAAGAATAAATTTAACGTGTAAATAGGTAATATCATGGCAGAATTAAATCAAGATGCCGGTTCACATAAAAAAGGCGGTAAGAAAAGATCCAAGAAAATGAATCCCCGGGTAGACCTCACCCCGATGGTTGACCTTGGATTCCTCCTTATTACTTTTTTTATGCTTGCAACCTCCCTCATAAAACCACAAACGATGGAAATCACCATGCCGTCGGATAAGAAGGTAGACGAAGAAGACAAAACAGTAGCGAAAGCTTCTCAGGCTATTTCTTTGATACTGGCAAAAGATAATGTCGTTTATTATTATTTCGGGAAAACCGAAGGGGCCAAATTGTTGAAAACCGATTATTCGGCCAATGGCCTCCGTAAAATCCTCCTCGGGAAAAACTATGATGTTGCTAAACAGGTGGAAGACCTTAAAAGTGAGAAAACGAAAACGCATATGAATGATGATGATTATCAGAAGCGGCTTTCAGAAATCAAGGCCAACAAAAATGCGCCTGTTGTCCGGATTATGGCTACTGATGATGCTAACTACAAGAATCTGGTCGATGCGCTTGATGAAATGAATATTTGCAGCATCAGCAGGTATGCAGTCGTAAATATAGAAGCCCCGGATCAGGACCTTTTAAAGGCTCAGGTCCCTGGTAACCAATTGTCAAAGAATTAAACAGAACCATCATGGCAAAAATCAATATATTTTCTGACGATTGGTGTAATCTGGTTTTCGAATCAAGGCCAAAGGAATATGGCGCTTATCTTATGCGGTCGCTTTCTTCAAAGCGCCACCGTATTGCTATCATAACGACTATCATTCTGTTCCTGCTTGTATTTACTCTCCCCGGGCTCATAAAACGCATTATTCCGGCTGAAAAGGAAACCAATGTCGAGGTAACCACCTTGTCGAACATCAAGTTGGAGAAAAGTAAAACAAAAGAGATCGAACAGCCGAAAATTGAGCAGGAACTTCCTCAAAAGGTGAAAAGCACCATTAAATTTACCCCGCCGGTAATCAAAGACGATGCTGAGGTAAAAGATGAAGAAGTCATGAAGACGCAGGAGGAAGTCTCCGAATCGAAACTGTCAATTTCCACCGCGGATGTGAAAGGAAACAGCCAGGATGCCGATGCCGTAGATCTTGCTGATTTACAACAACAGCAAACTCAGGTTGTTGAAGAGGAAGAGGAGGAGAAGCCGTTTATCGTTGTTGAACAAATCCCTGAATTTCCGGGAGGTGTATCGAGTATGAATAAATTTCTCAAGGATAATATCAGGTATCCTCAAATCGCCAGAGAAAGCGGCATTACCGGAACCGTTTTCACAACTTTTGTCGTAAGTAAAACCGGAAAAATTTCGGATGTAAAAATATTGCGTGGCATTGGCGGTGGGTGTGATGAAGAAGCCATCAGGGTTATCAAAGCCATGCCGGCCTGGATCCCGGGCAAACAAAACGGGAGAGCTGTTCCTGTCCAGTTTAACCTTCCTATCAAGTTCACGCTCGCAGGTTAAAACGGTGTTGGCCCTTATATTACCGTCCCAATGATAACAACCCGTATAGGATGAAAATAATAAAATACAGTATATCCATAATCTACGTCGTTATGGGCCTGTTTCTTCTCTTCAGGGGATGGTTTATGCTTTCACCGCGTCTTAACCACGGACTGGGAATCCTCATCTTGGTCTATGGGGTTTTCCGGGCTTACCGGGTTTATAAGGAATATACTGTGAATAACAATCCGGGTAACATCAATGATAACGAATTAACTGAGCAATGAAATATTCGTTCATCGCATTAACCATCCTGCTGTTGCTGACCGCGACAGGCTGCAAACCGAAAAAGGCGAAAGATAAATATACGGACACCCCGACTACAGGACAGATCACGATAGCTGTTGATGAAACATTTCAACCGGTTATCGAGCCTGAACTCCCTGTTTTTCATGCCATGTACAAGGGGGCTAGTATAAAAGCCGCCTATGTGCCGGAGGTAGATGCGATTAACATGTTGTTGAGGGATAGCGTAAGACTGGCCATTGTATCGCGGCCCCTTTCGGCTAAGGAAATAAATTTCTTCCATAGTAAGAAATTCTTCCCGCACGAAGTGCAACTGGCTGTCGACGGTATTGCCGTGCTGGTGAACCCATCAAATCCCGACACACTTTTCTCGGTAAATACTATCCGAAAAATCCTGCTTTCGGAAATTACTTCGTGGAAGCAACTAAACAGGAAATCGCCGCTGGGGAAAATAAAAGTCCTGTTCGACAATCCGAATTCAAGTATTGTCCGTTTCATGGTCGATTCAGTTACCAGGACAGGACAACTTGGCGATCAGCTCTCAGCCTTGCAGTATAACCTGGATGTAGTGGATTATGTTTCAAAAAATCCGGATGCGATCGGGCTTATCGGGGTAAGTTGGGTGAGCAACAGTCGCGACCCTAAATGCCTTTCATTTCTCCAAAAAGTGAAAGTGGCGGGTATTTCGTCCGAAGACCCGGCTTTGCCTGAAACTTCTTATCAGCCGTTTCAGGCATACATTGCAACCGGGAAATATCCTTTTACCCGTTTTGTTTATGCCCTCCTCACAGAACCCCGCGCCGGACTGGGTTCAGGGTTTGTTTCCTTTGTTTCATGCGACAAAGGACAGCGTATCATTCAAAAAACGGGAGTATTGCCTATTACCCAGCCGGTAAGAATCGTACATGTAGTAGAAGAATAAATTCATCGGAAGGCAATCGGAGATGGAAGTAAATAAATACTCATTTAGATCAGAAGCAATATGAAAATACTGAACGCTTTTCTTATTACCGGCCTGATGATAGCAGGACTTTCGTTGCGGGCGCAGGATAACGGCAATGCTGCAAAACTGCTTGATATGGAGCAGTACGAGAAAGCTAAATCCGTACTGAAAGCAGATCTGAAAACCATGAATTCTGCAGAAAGTTGGTATTATCTGGGAAAAATTTATGCCCGGCAGTATAATGCCGATTCTGCGAATTATTGCTTTTCAAGACTTGCAGCCGCCGATCCGAAAAGCCGGCTTATCATGGTAGGACAAGCCATCAGCGAGAACCTGGCAGGCAGGAACCAGGAAGCTATGCTTCTGTTACAAAAGACCAGGAAAGAAGCAGCCATGGCAAAGGAAACAAAAACACTTATCGAAGTGGCCGAGAACATGGTCATGGCAGGAGATACCTGCGTATGGACCGATGTATTGACAGCAGCATTATCCATCGATAAAAAATCAGTAGAATCGTACAATGTAGCCGGAAAATTGTACCTGATTCTGGCCGGGAAATACAACTATCCGATATATTTCGGAAAAGCTTCCGGCCGGTTCGAGCAAGCGCTTTATATCCAGCCTGACAATGTTGAGGCATTAACCGGCCTGGCAGATATTTATTTTGGTACCAGAAACTATGAAGCCGCTGAAGAAAAGTATAGCCTGGCGCTCGCGAAAGACCCTTTGTATATCCCTGCATTAAAGGGCGCAGGCGAATTGTATTATACGCTGGGGAAATACGATAAAGCCGGTGAAATGTATGGGAAGTATATCGGACTGGCCGAATACAGCCGGAAGGATATGGCCCGTTACATAAGTATACTGTATTTCAACAAAGAATATTCCCGGGCTTACGAATTAATCAATACATTGCTGCCCGGCGAACCTGAGAACCCGGTTTTACTTCGGCTGAAAGGTTATACGGCATACGAACTCAACCGCGATGCTGAAGGATTGGAAGCGATGAAAAAGTTTTTTGAGGTACGATCGGTCGTCGATACCAATAAGGTGATTTTTACGGATTATGAGAATTATGGCAGATTGCTCGCGCGCACCGGCAACGATACGCTGGCTGTTTCAAACCTGGCCAAAGCTTTCGAAATGGATACCACCCAATACGACTTGCTTGAAGATGTTGCCAAATTGTACGATAAACAGAAAAACTACCCTGCATCCATCAATTATCTGGAAAAATTTATTGAAGCAAAGAAGGGCAAAGTTCAATCATCAGTTTACTTCAATCTGGGTAAGGATTATCAACTCCTGGCAAACCAGTTTAGCGGAACCTCTGATTCAGCCAGCCGAAAGCCATATCTGATAAAAGCTGATTCGGCCTTTAGCAGGGTTGTTGTGATCTCGCCAAACTCATATCTTGGATACCAATGGCGGGCCAGGGTACTGTCAGGGCTGGATCCGGAAACTATCCAGGGGCTGGCAAAAAGTGATTATGAGAAAACCATTGCGATCCTGGAACTTAAAAATGACAGGCAGAAATATAGCACAGACCTCATTGAGGCATACCGTTACATGGGGTACTATTATTATCTCCAGTTCGAGGAGGCTAAAACAGCCAAGGATGATACCCTGAAAGAGACTGCAAAAACCAATTCCAGGAGCTATTGGCTGAAGGTATTGGAACTTGATCCGAAAAATGATGTAGCTACAAAAGCCATTTCTGCTTTGAAATAACCAATGACCTAATAAATAATACTCCTTCATGGAAAAAGAAATGATGATAATAGTTAATTCCGATAACAGGTTTGTATTGCGATTACTTTCCCTGTTATCTGAGTTCACTTAGAACGAAGGCCGCCCAACGTCCCGGGCGGCCTTTTTAAAAAATTTGCCAATAAAGATAATTGGCGGGTTGAGATGGCAGGTTTTATTTGCGATTACTTCTCCTGACATCTGATCCTGACATCTGAGTCCACTTATTTGAAGACCGCCCAACGTCCCGGGCGGTTTTTTCGTTTGCAAATATAGGTAAATTGTACATTTTACAGCCATGATGCTTTTATTGCCGCATTCCGTACCAGATTCTTTAACCAGAAATAATTGCATTCTTCCTTTACCGTGCTTGCCGCTGAAAGCGTGGAGCCTGAGACAGAAAGGTTGAAAAAAGATGATGTTACTAACTGGTACAGAAAGGGCTGAAAAGTCAGAGGAACCGGCAATTAAAAACAGAAGCCGGAATATGCAGAACATATTGGCCGTTGAACCGGCCGGCTTATGACGGCAGGCAATGATATAGAATCAGGAGTTGTAATCAACGCCGGGGATTCGGGGAGCCTGACCCAGGCGGCTATTAAAATAAAAAAGAAGGCCGATCGGTTAGATCGGCCTTCTTTATAATTGATAAAACCGGATTACTTGGTTTTAATTTCAACCCTGCGGTTCAAGGCGCGACCGGCAGCAGTTTTGTTATCGCCGGCGGGATTGCTTTCGCCAAAGAATGCTTTGTTGAGGCGTGCTTTGCTGATCCCTTTCTTCACGAGGTAGTTGATCACATAATCGGCACGTTTTTCCGAAAGTTTCATGTTGTATGCATCGGGGCCCTGTGAATCGGCATAGCCTTCAACAGAAACGGCAACATCGGCATTTGCTTTCAGGATATCGGCAACTTCGTTGAGGTCTTTGGTATACTTGGTAAGGACCACACTCTTGTCGCAGCCGAAATAAACGACTTTGTAAAGTTCAAATTTCTTTACTTCGGGGCAACCGTTATTAGCTAACGTACCGGCAACATCCGGGCATTTATCATCGATATCGGCAATTCCGTCGCCATCAGTATCGGGGCAACCTTTAAGGTTCTTCAGGCCTTTTACATCGGGGCAGCGATCGTCGATGTCGGCAATTCCGTCACCGTCTTTATCGGGGCAACCTTTTAATTCTTTCAGTCCTTTAACGTCGGGGCAGCGGTCGTCTTTGTCGATGATTCCGTCGCCGTCTTTATCGGGGCATCCGTTGAATTCCTTCAGGCCGGCTTCTGTCGGGCAGGCGTCGTCTTTATCGATAATGCCGTCGCCATCGGTGTCGGGGCAGCCTTTGAATTCGGGTTTGCCGGCTACATCGGGACATGCGTCGTCGAGATCGGCAATACCGTCATTATCCTTATCGGGGCAACCCATTAACTCAACTTTACCGGGGGTTTCGGGGCAGCGGTCTGTTTTATCAGGAACGCCATCGCCATCGGTATCCTTGGGAGCGCCAAAACGGAATTTCAGTCCGGCAGTGTAATGCATGTAATCAGAACGCCTTTCGTCGTTGAGTTTTGGGGTGATCATATAATCATAAGCGCCCTGAACGTTTAATCCTAACCATTCAGTTGCCCAGAATGTCATGCCGAGGCCGAGATCACCTTTGAAATAGGTAGTCTTGCCATCTTCCTGATCTTTATCTTTGATGCTGGAAGCTCCGAGCCCCAGGTATAGGTACGGATCGAACCATGAAGTCTCTTTCAGGATGTAGCCGTTTGCAAATTTATAGGCCAGGTTAAGGTCTCCGGTCCAGAATTTATCATCCGACAGGGGCTGATTTACCATTGTTTCTGCCATGGATTCTTTTTCCAGCTTGCTGAGCCCGAATGCGCCGAAAACATTGAATGACGGGTTGATGTAACGGCCGAGTGAAATTGCCGAGGGAAATTTATATCCCTGCCACCTTGTATATTTGAATTGATCGGGGAAATCACGCTTTACTGTGTGAAAATCTTCCCAGTTCCAATTAATACCCAAGGCCCATTTGTGATCCGAATTCTGAGCAGTCGTAAAATTTGCAGCGGCTGTCAGAAAAATGATTACTGCCAATAGAGCGTACTTTCTCATAACTATTTGTTTTAGGTGTAATTAATGATTATTTCAAGTTTGAGGTTTATATGATTTTTGTGTTAGTGTTTTTTCCGGTATAACAGGTTCAATAAGTTCGTTAACCTGTTTGTGGAACCTGCAAATTTCGTACTAAATATACGAAAAGACAAAGCCGATACAATCATTTTTTTATTTTCTTTGGTCTAAATAAACTAAAAGACAGTAAATCAGGCATATAAAAATTTTTTAGCCCCTAATTTACTATCAACCGGACAGCTTTTTTCATGTTTTTCGATGTCAGAAATAATACGTAAGCGGAAGAAGAAAGGTCCTCAATGCCGACCGGTATTTTATTCATACCGGTGACCGATTGATAATCCCAGCTTCTGATGGTTTTTCCGGTTAACGATTTTATTTCAAGGCTCACCAATCCGGGTTGCTTGCATTGGTAATAAAGGAAAGTATTGTCATTTGCCGGATTGGGAGCAAGAAAAATGTCTTCGCTATTTGCAAAAGGTTCGCCTTCGCCTGCGCCTGAACTCACATAGGAAGCATCCCATCCTTCGCCTGTTCCTGTATTGCTGGTGAAGAATATGAGCAACATTTTTCCGCTGGTGGCAGTCACGGGAGGAGGCATTTCAGAACCGGAGAATTCCCCTAATTGTTCATGGGTTACCAGGTCCGTAATAATTACCTTGTCAAGAGTGTCGGCAGTTGAGAAGGACGTAAACCAGAGGGTGACAAAATCAGCGCCGGGAGGTTCAATGCGCCATTTGCATACCGAATTGTTGTTGTAACGTTTATCGCCGCTGCCGTCGCTGAACGATCCGGAAGTGGCAGTGAGCGTGGTTTGCCCGCTGCAATATACCGGCAATGTGCTTCTGTAATCGGCTATCCATCCGCCCAGGTTGTTGCTGGCATTGCTGCTGAATGTTACCAGTAACCGGTCGCTGCCTGAAGTTATCTCCGCCGGAAGAGTATTACCCGAAAATGAACCCAGGACAGTAGCTGTTGTGGTATCGCCGTCATAAACCACGATGCTGTCGGATGTATCCGTATCAATGGCATTGAATATCAGCTTGATATTTGAAACCGAATCATGTTCTGCGTCATCAGGCTGAATCAGCCATGAGCAATCCGATCCGGGCTGGTACCGGAACCATCCGCTTCCGTCTTCAACCGAACCGTCGATGGATGACAGCGTTTTGTTACCTGAGCAATAAGGCGGATAGTCTGATGAAAGGGTATCAGGAAACAAAGGGATCACTTCCTGGGCATAATTGAAGTTGTTGCCGCCGGGCGTCAGGTTATCGAGATAAAAATACCCGTCGTTTGATCCGCCCCATCCCCAGTTGAAATGGAAATAGCCGGTTCCCTGGTAACCGTCGCATACGAAAGCATGCCCGTTATCGGATTGTACCCCTTCCCAGCCTGCATAGTACAACGGCTTGCGCTGATCAAGACTGGCAACCAGAATGCTGTCCCAGTCGAGATTGGTACTGTCGCGGAAATAGTACTTAGTTTCGGGGCCGTATCCAAAATAAGTTCTGAGCGAATAGGCTGCTTTATGGTTCCACATTCCGCTTCCGTCAGGGCCGTAATCCATATCTACCGAAACTCCAAGGTGAAACAGGAGGGTGGCAACAGCGTCGTTTTCACGTGAAAGGTACGATGGCATAGCGTCCCACTGGTATGTTGCTGAGCCGAAATCAGCGGAAATTGTCCCGTAATCGGGAAGGTAATAAGCGTATGATCCTGCGCCCTGTTGGGGATACCTGTAATAATAAAGGAGCTGGCCCATTGCCGTAGCAACGCAGCCTGCATAACAGTGGCCTCCGGGACCGGCTGGATCAGGCGGGCACATAGCATTATAAGGGCTTCCCTGGTTCCATTTGCTCACAAGGAGCGGCGCTACCGACAACAGGCCGGTATTATCCCTTAAATTCTCCGGATTATCCGATGCCAGCCTTTTCCATTCTTCTGAAATGGCGGGAACAGCTTCATTACCGGAAATTATCAGTTGATGTATCTGATTTTCATAGTGTTTCATCCACGATGAAAAACAGCAGGAAATATTTTCAGGATCATAAGAGTTGTCGAAAGAGTAAGCAAGGACAGGAACTGTATTGTCGCTTGCCGAAACAATGACAAATCCTCCGGTATTCAGCGTGCAGATATAATACAACGGGGCACCGGAATCTTTTTCAAAAATCTGCACGGTTTTTATACTACAGTATCCTGACTGTCTGGCGGCAGGGCAACTTTCATAACAGAAATTAGCTGCCACACGCCCGGCAGTCTCACGTGTGACAATCCCGCAGTTTGCAGCAGCAACGATGCTGAGAAGCATGACCGTAAACAGAAAGTTTTTCATATATCTATTATTTATTTTAAATGTCGACAAAAGTAATAGTTAAATATAAAAATTAATGATATAAAGCAAGGTTGATTTTGTTTAAAATAATCCGAAACAGGTTGAATTTCAATGATGGAAAATATTTCAACCTGTTCCGGATGAGCGGTTGATAGGCAAGTTCCCTGCAAGAGGAGCGTGTTCCTGATCTATCCTGTGTTCAACTGTCTCCGGGATTTCTTTCCGGATTACAATTGCTGCATTTTTATGTGCCGGAAAATGGTTATTCGATCACAACTTTCCGGGTAATCACGCTTTTACCGTTTATCAGGCGCAGAACATAAATACCGGAGGCAAAACCAGAAACGTCAATGCGTTCATCGGCCAGTGTATTCCCGGAGGAAACCGATCTGGCCAATACTTCATGACCTGCAGCATTGGTAAGAGTAAGAACCTGCTTTTCACCCGGGAAACATGGGAAAGAGATATTCAGCAAGCCGGAAGCCGGGTTCGGGTAAACGAACAGGCTGTTTTCACGGGGATTTTCGGAACCGTTGTATGTATCAGCCTGGTAGGTTATGTTCCATCCCGACGCAGTATTAGATGGATCTGTTTTGAACAGTATCAATACCTTACCCGTGTTGAGATATAGGGGACCGGGAATTTCCGGTCCCGAGAGCTGGTACAATGTCGAACCGGTATTGATGTCGATAATGAGGAGGAAATCATTTTCGTCGAAAGTGGAAAATTCGTTGAAGTAAAGAGTGATGTTCCGGGCGTCGGGAGGCATAATCCGGTATTTGCATACACTGTTGTTGTGATAATCATAAGTTCCGCTGCCATCGGTAAACGTTCCCATCGGCTCGGTAAGGGTAGTGACACCCGGACAGAAACTTACCGTTTGGGCTGAATAGGAAGCGAACCAACCGTTATCGGTTCCCCCGTTGTCGCTTGTAAAACTGACAAACATCTTATTGTCGGTAGCTGTAATGACCGGCGGCAGGGATTGACCGGTCAGGGTGGCCAGCACCGGGGCTGTATCATCAGATCCGTCATAGATGGTCAGGAAATCGTGATTTTCTTCGAGATTAAAACGATGGAAGGTAAGCTGGAGGTCCCTGATTGAGTCTTGGGGAGCAATAAGCCAACCGCAACCGGTATTATCGAGATAGGGCTGCAAAGGGCCGCTGCCGTCTTCGAGGGAGCCATAGTTGGCCGTTAATGTGTTTGCTTCCGTGCAGTAATAGGGGTAAGTGCTGTTAGGTACAAAATTAATAATGGCGCCTTGTCCCTGGCTGAAGTTGTTGCCTGCCGGATTCAGGTTCGAAAGCAGGAAATAGCCATTTGCAGTTCCGCCCCATCCCCAGTTGAAATGAAAATAAAGGTCATCGGAATAGCCGTCAAGGTTAAAGGCATGTCCTCCTGTGCCATAGCCGTCGTAATACATCGGTTGCCCGGCATCCAGTTGCTGGCGCATCAGATTGCCCCATTGTTCATCGGTGTAATCATCTTTATAAACCAGGGTGAGGTCATCCGAATACCCGAAATATGTTTTCAGGGCAGTGGCGGCATCTTCACTGTAGGCGCCTGAACCATCCGGGCTATACATCATGTTGACTGAGATGCCGAGATGCGACTGTAACTGAGCCATTTCGTAGTTAAAGCCAATGGAGCTGTTAGCCATTTCTTCCCAATGATACTCGGTATTTCCGAAATCAGCAAAAAGGTATCCGTAATTACCCCAGGTGTACCCGTGGGATCCGGTTCCCTGTAATGGCCAACGCCAGTAATACGTAATCTGGGCCATTGCCGTAGCCACACACCCTGCATAAACGTGCCCCCCGGGACCTTTAGAATCGGCAGGGCAAAGCAGGTTATAGGGCGCGCCCTGGTTCCAGGTGCAGGTAAGCATGGGTGCGACACCGGTGGTAGCCCGCTGACCTTCCGGTTGCTGTCCGCTGAGATAGCTTTTCCATAGCCCGGTTATCTTATCGTCAGCCTGAAGGTTGTGTTGCCTGGCATAATTAATCTGTTCGGCATACCCCTGCATCCATGCGGTAAAATTTTCAGGCAGGTTGTTTTCATCGTAGCCTCCGGTAAACGAATATCCTAATACCGGCATAACAACATCATCGGCCGATACTATGATAAAACCGTTTCCGGAAAGGTCGGCAACATAATAAACCGGCAGTCCGTTCATCGAAACGGTCAGCATATTTTCGCTGAGCGTGAAATCCTGATTTGATGACGGGGCTTTTTCCCGGATAATTGTTCCGGCGACTTTTCGTGCGTCCGACACAGTCACTTCTTTGGCAAAAAGTTGGGCGGCAAAGAAAAATGAAATTACGAAAATGGGTAAGATATATCTCATGGGCAAAATTTTTCCAAAAATAAATAAAAACAATCACCCCGCAGAAAAATGTAACGGGGTGATTGAAAAAACTTAAGAGCCGAAGTAAGTTGTTAAACTGCGGACCGGATTGGAATGGTTTATCAGGCTGGCATTTGTCCAACCATGGATGCTACTTCGTGGGCAACCTGAACGTTGTACTCAAGGGCAAGCTGGCGATGGTTTACCAGGTCTACAATGGTACCGATGAGGCATAACCCTCCGGTAAGCAGGTATAGAATTCCCATCCCAATCTGGTTGACCAGGAACCGCTAAATGCCGGCAATGCCAATGAAACCGGCTAATGCGGTAAGGAGTATGATCTGAGGATCACGGCGCCTGATCCGGTACATGTTGGCAAAATTCAGCAGTTGTTGTTCGGTGTAATTTTTTGTTATGCCTTGAATGAAGCCCATCTCTTGCATATCGAGTTCGGGCAGCAATTGGTAAAGGGGTGTGCTCATGGTGGAAAGGTTTAATTGTTTGATTTGTAGTTATATGGTTGACGGATTTGCCTGTTGACCAGAATTCTGTATGGGCTGTACCCGGGATAACCTGAATGCATTGGTAAAAACGGAAAGGATCCGCCATAATAAAAGAGCCAGCGCAGGAAATCCCAGTGGATGCATACGGAGCGACCCAATAAACTGACCATGAAGGATCAGGGCGATGGAACGTCCCAGTCCGCAACCCGGACAGAATTCGAAGCCGAAGTATTTCAAGGGACAAAGCGTATAATGGGTTCCGGTATTGGCTGTTGCCGCCAGCAAGATCAAAGCTGTGAGCCATATTATGGCTTCAAGGCTGTTGAAAGAAAAAAGCAGATATCGTCTTAAACCTGGTTTCATTGCTTATTACCGGCCAAATTTAATTCTTTGACGTAGGAATGACAACGAAGTTACAACAGGACCGATTAAAAAAAAAGAGGCAGCCCTTTTGAGACAGCCTCTTTCCGGTATTCAGACACTTATGCTTATTTCACGATAAACTTGCGGGTGGTCACTCCTTCTGAAGTGCGGATAATCAGGAAATACATTCCTTTATTGAATCCCGTAAGGTCGATATTTTTAACGAAGTTGCCCGAGGTGCCTGCAAAAGATTCGTGATACAGTTCTTTGCCAGCCATGTCGACAATATTCATTCTGAAAGGTTCGTCGCTCTTGTTGTAAAAACGGACAGACGTATATTTGGTTGCAGGGTTGGGGGCAATCACAATACCATTGATACCGGCTTGTTCATCAAGGCCGACATTGCCGACGGTATACTGGGCTTCAAAGCCGGCGCCGGGATTATAGGTATCACTCTTGAACATGACCAGAAAGCTTGTTCCTGTAGAAACAACAGGATCGGGAATCTGGTTTCCGGTGAAGGTGCCCATAAGTGTGCTTCCGGTAGTGCCGCCGGTTGAGTAGACCATCAATTCATCCCCTTCAGTGAGGTTGAAAGAATTGAAGGAAAGGGTGAGGCCTGTGGCATACGGAGGAACGATCTTCCATTTACATAGTGAGTTATTGTTGTAGCTTGAATTGCCGCTTCCGTCCGAAAATGTTCCGGAAGGATCGGTAAGCGTGATAGTACCGCCGCAATAGGAGGGGAATTGCGAATAATATTCGGCATGCCATCCGGTTGATTCATTCGCGCCATCGGTCGTGAATACCACGAACATGCGGTTGCCGGTCGAAACTACTTCGGCGGGTAGGGTTGATCCGGTGTATGATGCAAGCAGCGGGGCCGTGTTGTCCGATCCGTCATAAATGTAAAGCATATCGCTGGCGTCAACATCGAAGGCGGAGAAACTCAGCGTGATGGTTTTAACAGAATCGGCGGGTGCAATCAGCCATGTGCATCCCAGATTTGATCCGTAGTTGGCTGTGCCGCTGCTGCCGTCTTCAAATGATCCGATGGCTCCGGTGAGGGTATCCTGTGAACAGCTATAAGGATAATAGGCTGCGCCGGGATAGATGTTTTTGACGCAGGCCTGCGAATTGGTGAATCCCTGCGGATTTGACAACGAGTAGTAACCGTCGTTATAACCGCCCCATCCGAAGTTCATATGGAATAACTTGGAAGTTCCGTTAACCTGGTATCCGTCGCAAACCCAGGCATGGCCGCCCTGTGCGGGATCATGTCCCGACATATATACCGGCTTCTTTTCGTCAAGGTTAGGAGTAAACTGGTTTTCCCATTGCGTCTGGGTCATGCTTCCTTTTTCCTGATAGGTGACCGATGAGGAATATCTGAAGTAGGTTTTCAGGGCATAAGGAACATCGTCGCTCTGGGCGCCTGATGCGTCGGGGCCATAATTCATGCTGACCGAAACACCGGCATGGAAATTCAGGAGAGCGACTGCAGGGATGCATTGTCCGCTTCCATTAGTAAGTTCATTAAGCATCTGGTCCCAATCATAGTATGTTTCACCAAAATTGGCCGAAATTGTTCCGTAATCGGGCATGTAATAGCTTCTGGAGCCGCTTCCCTGCAGCGGGAAACGGTAATAGTACATGATCTGGCTCATGGCCGTTGCAACGCAACCGGTAACCACGTGTCCTCCGGGCCCGTCTTCATCTTCGGGGCAAAATTCATTGTAAAGAGGAGATTGGTTCCAGATAGACTGAAGCAGGGGCCCTGCGTCGGTAGTGCTATTCGGAGTATAGTCAAGGTTTCCGTTCAGATAATTATTCCATGAGGCGCTGACATCGGCCGGGGTATCATAAACGCTTTCACGCACCCATTTTACCTGGTCGGCATAACAATGTACGAAATAGTCGAAATTGGTGGCTTTCCCTATTTCAGTATAAACGCCTTTTTCGGAATATCCGAGTACCGGTGTGATCCGGTCATCGGCCGAAATAATGATGAAGCCTGTTCCGTTGTTGGAAAAAACATAATATGCAGGAACTCCGTCAATGGTATAGGTTAGTACATCCGTCATCTGAAGGCCGGAGGCTTGCCAATTGATCTGATGATGGTATATACGTTCTTTAATAAAATTCCCCGCTACGGTACGGGCTGCCTCTTTATCAACAATTGCCGCTTCAACAGAAGCTAAAGCCATTATCAACGTTATGAGAAGAGTAAATTTTCGTAAATTCATAGTATGAGGTGTTTTTGATTAATTGACAAAAGTAATAAATGTAACGATATCAAATTGTGGTTCTATGATATGAAAATCCAAAATATCTTTTGGTTTTAATCGGTACACCGACATTCATTATTTAATAAGGTATCCGGGATAATCCGCATCCGGCACTTTTTCTACCTTTGACGTTTAAATCGATCATGCATGAAAATTCTGATAACGAATATTAAGGAACTTGTCCAGGTTGAAAATAAACCCAGGATGATGGTATGCGGGCCCGAGATGGGGCATTTGGGAACCATTCGCAATGCCTTTCTTCTGATTGAGAAAGGAAAAATATCGGATTTCGGGAGGATGGAAGACCTGTTTTTGCCCGAAACGAGAGAAGGCAGGCAGTTGAAAATTATAGATGCAGCCGGGAAAATGGTATTTCCCTGTTTTTGCGATTCGCACACGCACCTGGTGTATGCAGGCAGCCGGGAAATTGAATATGTGGATAAAATCAGGGGCTTATCCTATGAAGAGATTGCCAGGAGGGGAGGGGGAATTCTGAATTCTGCCGCGAAACTCCACGACGCTGCCGAAACCGAACTGGTTGCCCAATCCCTTGAACGGCTTGAGGAAATGATGCGTTACGGCACCGGGGCCGTTGAAATTAAAAGCGGATACGGCCTCAATACACAGGATGAACTTAAAATGTTGAGGGTAATCCGCAGCCTGAAGGAGTTTTCTCCGGTGACCATAAAAGCTACTTTCCTTGGGGCCCATGCAGTGCCGGCAGAATATAAAGGAAATCAGAGTGAATATGTTGACCTTATTATCAACGAGATGATTCCCCAGGTGGCTGCCGAAGATTTGGCCGACTATATTGATGTTTTCTGCGACAGGGGCTTTTTCACGATCGAAGATACCGAACGCATGCTGATGGCAGGGATGAAATACGGACTCAGGCCGAAAATACATGCCAACGAAATGGACCGTTCAGGCGGCATCCAGG
The DNA here is from genome assembly GCA_035403165.1 of Bacteroidales bacterium. Classification (GTDB taxonomy): domain Bacteria; phylum Bacteroidota; class Bacteroidia; order Bacteroidales; family UBA4417; genus UBA4417. Next base: position 55,751 of record DAONEP010000008.1, read on the forward strand.
TTGGAGTAAAATACAATGCCCTGTCGGTCGACCATCTGGAATTTACGGGCGAGGATGAAATTAAGGCGTTGCTCGACACCGAAACTATGCCAACAATCCTTCCCGGAGCTGCATTTTTCCTGAATATGCCGCTGGCGCCGGCGCGCCGCATGATTGATGCAGGTCTTCCCGTTGCCCTTGCCAGCGATTATAACCCCGGTTCATCCCCTTCGGGCAATATGCAGCTCATTCTGTCCATGGGATGCATCTTATATCGCCTGACGCCCGAAGAAGCTGTCAACGCAACTACCATAAACACCGCCTATGCCATGGGGGTGAGCGAAGAGTTGGGAAGCATCGCTGTCGGGAAAAAAGCCAATGTTTTCATTACGAATGCCATTCCATCCGTAGAGTTTATGCCCTATGCATTCGGAAGCAACAAGGTGGATACTGTCATCCTGAACGGCAGGATTGTAGCGTAATCAGGGTTTCCTGACTGATCTGTTGTTCCGGCGCATCGCCACTCATATGTCCTGCCGCTGAATGGGCCATCACTTCAAGGATGTTCCGAATTGACGGATCATTCTGCTACTTAAAAAACAAAAGGCTGACCCGTAAGAGTCAGCCTCGTGTTGTCAATTCAGTGGTTTAACTTTTACTTTTTAATGGGCTGGACGTTGGATGTATTTTTAACATCCTTTGCCGGTGCTGTTTTGGTGGCAGGAGCAGCTATAGGAGTCGATTTTGCAGTGGAAACGCCGGATGCCTGGTGAGCTTTCTTATGGTGTTTGTGCACTACGGCTTTTGTCGCAGTTGATGCCTGGGCGGCTTTTGCGGGTTCCGCCTTAATCACGCCCTGAGTAGCCACAGATTGTGACTTTGTTTGCACGTTCGCCGTTTTTTGTCCGGCTACTGGTTTTGCTGCTTCCTGTTTCATGGTTGTAGTTTTAACAGGCTCTTTCTTCTCAACAGGTTTTTGAGTTTGAGCCATAGCGATCGTTCCCGACAGGAACAATACAGCTAATGTTACTACGATTTTTTTCATTTTCAAATTTGTTATTATTGGTTCTTTTGAAATGACATGCAAAGTAACTGCCGCTTGGGGAGATGTATTATAATTTCTGTGTTAAAGGATGTTAAATGGAATTCTAATAAATGTTAAACTCACAGATGCCTTGGTATCACTGCATTTTGGCTGTTGCTAACGGGCTTCTGTCCGGCCTGATTGTCAAATGGTTTCTAATGATATGTCATTCAACCGGTTGGATGGCAGCATGCCTGCCTGTATTTATCGGGAGAACTCAGCAGCCCGCCAGATGGTAAATCGCCTGATCGCTTTCACGCAGATTTTAAGCCTCAAAAACCCTCGTATGTTTTTAGTCGTCAGGCTTTAACGTGTTTAGGAGCAGGTTTGCGATTCAGTGAATGAGGTTTAGGCACCGCATTGCTGGTATTGCCCGGCGAACACGAATTATCCCGACCAGGATGAAAAGTTCCGGTTTTACGAGGCAGGTCTTAATTATTCGTTAACAATTTTTTCTGTAACAATTCAATAGACAAGCCGTCATATTACAGAACCGATAAAACAGTAACTTTTAAACAAAAAGAATTATGAAAACGCTGACACTTATTCTTTTATCAGGAATTCTGTCAATCAATCATCCCTTCAATGCTACAGCCGACGGCGACCCTCACAATAAAACCAGCTATACTTCCCCTTTCTTCTTTAATGCTTCTACCGATGATCTGCAGAATTCCTTTTCCGGGATGTTGAAACCGGATGAAGAGCCCTTTGTTAACGATATTCCTTTCAGCACCTCGGGCATAACGGCCGACTATTTAAGAAATCTGAAGCTGAAGAGTATCGAAATTCCGGAAATGAGTCCGGAATTCTACATCGACGATATTCCGTTTAATACTGAAAATATCGCAACACTCTATCGCCTAAAGGCTTCGGATGTATCTGGTATCCTGAACCTGAAAGATGAAAGCCCGGCCCCGGATTTTCCATTCAATACGGCAATAATTGCCGGAAGCGCGGCGTCAGGGAAGCTTCCTCTGGTGCTGCAGCCTGAACAATATGCTGATGATATCCCTTTTGATACGGAAGAGATTTCAAAACAAAGCCTTCAAAGGGAAAAGATTACTGTTAACCGGGGCATCACCGCTTCCGGGTTGACCGACACCCCGGACAGGTTCCCGTACGAAGGCAGCCTGTACCGGTTTGATGCTGATAAATAGCCTTTTATGATTTTAGTTTTCCTGCATAAAAGCCTCACAGGAGGCTTTTGTGCATTACAGGCGGCGGAACCTGCAGCGATCCAACCAGTCGCTAACGTAAGCCAGTACTTCGTCCCGGGCGGGTTCGTTATGTAACTCGTGAAAAAGCCCGGGCCAGCCTTTAAAATTCAGATGGTTGTTTGAGGCAGACGCAAAATCACGGCTTGCTTTATAGGATGTAATTCTATCCGCGTCACCGTGCATAAGGAGGACCGGCTTTTTAAGCATACCGGCATGTTGTATTGCCCATTCGCCGTATTTCTGAATGATAAAAAAGGTTCGCACCGAAATTTTCCAGTGTATAAGCGGATCAATTTCGTAAGCATGTTGTACGGACTCATCATGACATAGATCGGCTGATTTTATGCCGTTGGGAACCAGTGCGGAAGGAAAAAACGGTTTGAGCAGTGAAGCCGCGGCAACGGTGAATCCGGAAGGAGGTTTTGCTAACCGGAGCCAGGGGCTTGATGAAATTATACCGTCAACCTCTTCGGGAAAGCGTAACACAAAATTGATCACCAGGCTTCCGCCCATGCTTTGGCCATAAAGAAATACGGGCAACCCGGGGAACCTGTCCCTGGCATCTTTCAGAATCAGTTTTAGGTCGGTCATCACCTCCTGAAGCGAATTGAAATGGCCGCGTCTGCCCGGGGAACGGCCGTTGCCGCGCAGGTCGGGAGCAATAAAAGCATAGCCTTTTGCGGCCAGCGCTTCGGCAACATGGACAAATCTTCCGCCGTGATCGGAGAGCCCGTGGACCAAACATACAATGCCTGCCGGAAACCTTGCCGGAGACCATATCCTGGTAAAAAGTCTTGTATCGTACAGGACAGGGATTGATGTTTCCTCCATATCAGTGAGTGGTTGATTAAAACGGATTATTTTCAGTCAATTAATTTCCGGATGCGGCTGATTGCATCGGCATCAGGCAGGAGCAGATCGTATTCGGGAATGATGACATTTCCTCCCATGGCAACGGCAGTGTTTTTGTATTCCATGTTGCCGGGGATATGCATCTTTGCTGAAAGGTGGATTTCCGAAACGCCTGTCCGGTCAATGACCTCCCTGATGTTGTGCTCGTTGATGCCGCTGCCGGGCATGATACTAATTCTTCCGTTGGCAGCTTCCGCCAGCCGCCTGATTACCGGCAATGCTTCGCAGGCCGTTTGCCGGCCTCCGGATGTGAGGATGCGTTTGATCCCGCATCCGACAATTTTTTCCAGGGAATCAAAGAGATCGCATGTCATGTCAAAGGCGCGGTGAAAAGTTACCGGCATGGGAGCTGCTGCTTCTGCCAGGACCCGCATGCGGCCCGTATCAACGGTACCATCCTTCGATAATATTCCGGCAACGATGCCATCCATTCCTGCGATTTTTGCAGCCTGTATATCCAGCAACATGGCGTTGAATTCAAGATCGGAATAGCAGAAATCGCCTTCGCGGGGCCTTATCATCACATGGATGGGGATTTTAAGGTATTTACGGGCCAGCCTCAGGGTTGCGGCGCTGGGAGTAAGACCGCCTTCGGCCGGGGCGGCGCATAATTCAATACGGCCGGCTCCTGCTTTTTGGGCAGTAATGGCAGCTTCGAGGGAGTATACAGCTATTTCGAGGATCATTGCGGAATCCGGTACAGGTAACAACAAGACGAATTTAGTGAAGAATTCCGCCGGTTGCCATAAAAAGCGGCTTATAATGCAAAAGTGGCGACAGGAAGTGACTGCCATTCCCGTCGGAACCGGATATAAAATTGATTTGCAGCAGTTGAACCAGCCCTTCTTCTGCCCCGTACTTCCCCGCCATGGGAAATTGCACCAACCATGAATATGTTTGTGACAGGCAATATAACCGCCATCAGGGGCTAAAGGTGAAGATGCCTGACCTGGCTCTATTTGGCAGGATGTGTCATACTGATGTTGCAAATAAAGTTTTGTCCTCCGGTAATCTCAATAGGGTCGAAATCGGGGCTGAGGGGGCCTCCGGAACCGTACCATCCAACATAGTCTCCTGAATTCGGGTTCCCAGAATGATCGGTGTCTTTCCAGATGATCAACTGGTACGTTCCCGGGTCGATGCCGGCCAGATTGAACACAATTCCGGAGCCGCTGCCGGTTGCTGTTATGGTTTTTATGATCAATCCGGCTCCGTATGTTTCCAAATGAACAACGGATCCTTCTAAATTGCCGGTGTACCCTGCATCAAGTTTGGCGTAACCGGTAATCTGGGTGACAGGGGCTAGTACCGTGACTGAAATTGTGGTTGGTGAGGAGCTATTTCCCTCCGAATCGGTAGCCGTAACCTCTACTGTTGCTGTCCCCGGAGCGGAAGGAAGACTCCAGTAACCATAGGAACCGTCGGGGGTAATGCTTCCCCCCGAAACTTCATATAAGTAGGTGATGGGGTCCTGTTCCGGATCAACGGCATTTACTGTGACCTTGACCGTACCTCCTGCATTCACACTGTCGGGATTTATCCTGACGGAAGAGATGGACGGAGCTTTGTTGCCGGTGTCGTCGCAGGATGTTATCAGCAATATCATGCCGGCGGCCAGGATTGCTGGAAGCAGATAACTGAAAGGTTTCATGGTTTCCGGGTTTAGTGGTCCATTATGAATTAACATTTAAAATTATGATTCAACCATCATATCCCTTCTTCTCACCATCTCAAAAATTTTACTATCTGTCTCAATTCAATCTCCGGCCGGGCTGTTGTTCAGTCAGGTCATGACTTAAGTGGAAATGATAAAGGATTATGTATGTATAACGATCAGCAGATCAGTAATATAATAAATAATTCAGAAAAATATCACAATTAAAGAGAACAATCCCACATCGCAATACCTATCTTTGGCGGCTCATTTAAAATAAGACGATGCTTCAGGAAAATTTCGTTAAATATATCGAAGACAGCCTCAAGAAGAATTGGGAACTCCCTGCCTTGGCCGACTACAATGGTGAATCGTACAAATACTCGGATATAGCCGTACAAATAACGCGCCTGCATGAATTTTTACGGCTGGCCGGCGTGAGCCAGCAGGATAAGGTGGCCCTTGTGGGAAAAAACTCAGCCCGATGGTGCATTACCTATCTGGCTATTGTAACCTATGGGGCTGTAATTGTACCCATACTTCCCGATTTCAAGCCTGAAGATTTGCACGGAATTCTCAATCATTCTGATGCAATGATGCTTTTTGCCGACGAAATATTTGCAAAAGATCTTCGGCCTGAGCAACTCCCTTCGGTGAAAGGCATTTTTTCGGTTTTCGATTACGCTATGATCCATTCCGGCAATGATCAGATCAAAGCTGCTTATGAACAGTCGTCGGTTTTAAAACCGGTGTCCGAAAGTTCGCTTACAGCCGATAAGCTTGCATTTGATCCGGTTCCAAACGACAGGCTTGCCGCCATCAGCTATACTTCGGGAACTGCCGGATTTGTAAAAGGCGTGATGCTCCAGCACAACAGCCTTGCTGCAAACATTAAGTATGCGCAACATAACATGCCTTTGCAGCCGGGAGATAAAATTGTTTCCTTCCTGCCGCTGGCGCATGCTTTCGGTGCAGCTTTCGAATTTTTATTTCCTTTTACGCTGGGATGCAGCATTACCATCCTCACCAAAACGCCTTCCCCTCAGATAGCCTTGCAGGCTTTTCAGGAGGTAAGACCGGCCCTGGTATTGTCGGTTCCGCTGGTGATCGAGAAAATTTTCAAGAAGCAGATTCAGCCTGTGATCAGTAAATGGTACATGAAAGTGCTGCTGCTGATACCGGGTGTGAGGGGCAAGATCCACACAAAAATCAGGGAAAAACTGGTATCGGCGTTCGGCGGGCAGTTTCATGAAATTGTGATCGGAGGCGCGCCTTTCAACAAGCAGGTAGAAAGATTTTTTCACAAGATCAAATTCCCGTTTACCGTGGGTTACGGCATGACGGAATGCGGCCCCCTGATCTGTTATCAAAACTGGCGCGAAACACGGATCGGGGCTTCCGGTAAGGTTGTCGACACCCTAGAACTTAAGATCGATTCACCCGATCCCCGGAATATTCCCGGCGAAATTTCGGTGAAAGGCGATAATGTGATGCTAGGGTACTATAAAAACCCCGAATTAACGGCCGAAATAATTGATGCCAACGGCTGGCTGCATACCGGCGACCTGGGGCTGGTTGATGCGGAAGGACGGATATATCTGAAAGGACGCAGTAAAAGTATGATCCTTGGCCCGAACGGCAAAAATATCTATCCCGACGAAATTGAGAACCGCCTGAATAACCGGCATGGTATCGGCGAATCGCTGATTGTAAGCCGCAACAATAAACTGATAGCATTACTGTATCCGGATCAGGATGTGGTGGCCCATGAGAAATTGGCCCGTGAGGATCTTGAAAAACTGTTTGAACATCACCGTAAGGCTGTCAACAAACAGGTGCCGCATTTTATCTCGATCGCCGGCTTCGAAATCCAGGATAAAGAGTTTGCCAAAACTCCCAAAAGAAGTATCAAACGTTTCCTTTATTCGTAAAGGATTCCCCGGAACGGACCAGGAACCGTTTTCTATTTCATGCGGTTGATTTCCTTGGCCAGTTGTTCGCCAATTCCGATTTTATACCCTTCGGAGAAATAAAACAGGTTTCCGCCGGTATCCGAAATCATGATAACAGGCATACTGGCATCAAGTTTTCTGCCTTTTATTTTCCCAACGGCATCAAGAAGCTTTCCCTGTTTATCATAAGCAAAAATGCTGTGGGCGGGCAGGTCCTTGTATGTTTCGGGGTTGAAGGCCTGTGTTATCCTGCCTTCTGTAAGCAGAAAAACGAGACCTCCGTTCCATTTTTCGATGACGGAACGAACCGCAGGAATATCAGCCATTACGTGTTTCGACGGTTCCTTGTCGGGATCAATCCACACCAGGATGACGCCTTTATGGTTCATGACATCGCTCATTTTCAGCGTCTTTTTATCAACATAATTTTCCAGGCTGAAGTTGTCAGGAACAATCGCGCCCCAGGGCTTTTGCTCTTCGAACGATTCGCGCATGGTAACTTCCAGATCAATGGTCTTGCCTGCTGGAACATCGAAGAAAGTAATTGATGACAAAACGCTCCCGTCGGCCTGCCGGTTACCCGTCACAAGGTAATAAGCGCCGGCTTCAACCGAAAGGGGTTCGGTGAAGTCGCTGACTGATTTTCCCTCTGCCAGTTCCAGGGTGCGGTATACGCCATCCGACAGACGTGCGACCGTAAAATTGATGTAATACTTTGGGTCTGTTGCCGGATTACCATTCACAAAACGGATGAAACCTTTTTGGGCAATATTTTCTGCGACGGGTTCAAAAGCCACATTCTGCCAATCATCGTTTTGCCGGTACTGCGGAATGCCTGTTGCCGGGTTGATGCGGGCCGGGATGGCCATGCTCCGGCATAATGCAACAAAGAATATGTCGCGTGAACGTTTGTCGGCAACGCGGAGTTCATAAACGCCACGGGGAGAAAGCGGAGAACGTGAATGCAGGTTGGCGGTGTTGTCGATCCGGATGTTGGTTTTGATCCAATCAATAATTATGTTGATGTCTTTTTGCGCCTTTGCCGCAAATTCGGCGTTAAATTTCTTCTGCAGGAAGGCATGCCAGGGAAGCATCATCTCGTTGGCAATCCGTCCCGACATCACGTACCGGGCGAAAAATTCCCTGTCGGCGGGTTCGTTGCTGCCTGCGTAGGTAAAGGCATTGTCCAGATGATCCCTCAATATGGATTCCCGGGTATCCCGGATATCCTTTTCGGTTATCACTCCCAGCATGTACATTGCCCATTGCATCTTGCCTGCAGGCGTGTTCTGGAGGAACGATTTTATTTCCTTGCTGTTGCCATAACTCAGGGTGAGGTATTTAACGGCTTTTTCGCGGCTGATACCCAGCTTGCCGGCAAAGGCGACCGCCTGCACCGAGTCGGTGAAAGTGGCCATATAGGCCGAACGGATGGAATCTTCATGATTTAACCGTTGTGTGTTACGGCTGCGCTGAAGGTCGGTTACCTTGCTATCGAGCGGGGTTTTCTCAACAGGAGGCACCAGGTCAAAGATTTCTCCGGCAGCATGGGGCCGGCCTGGCTGAAGGACTACAGTGTCGGTCGATTCAACTGTAATCTTACGGTAATCGAATTTTCCGTCCAGGGTGGCCCATAGCAAAAGGTCGCCCAGGCCCGTTGTGATGCCGCATACTCCTTTGCTGTCGGTGGTTTGCCGTGCGATCGGGTAAAACTCGGCATAGTTGTATAGCTGAAATTCTACAGTCGCATCTTTCACCGGCTTACCGGATGCGTCCACTACCCTGACAAAAATGGGTTTTGTTTCGGCATAGTTGGCTATCAGGTTGAGCTCGGCAAAACGCTCCCGGTTTTCGATGACCGGTTCATTGCCGTTATAATGCCCGTAGGCTCTTGTGTGTACCAGCATGGCCCTTCGGGCAGGCTCGGCAAACCAGCCCATGTTCAGGGCTGGTTCGGGCTCGCAGGCGCCCAGGAAATACCATTTGCCGTCAACCCATACTTCAACCCAGGCGTGGTTGTCGTCGCAATGAGCCCAGCGGGGGGTGTACACCTGCCTCGCCGGAATTCCGACGGTGCGGAGCGCAGTTACCGTAAAAGTCGATTCCTCACCGCAACGGCCAAAAGAAGTCCGGATGGAAGCCAGTGGGGAACTGGTGCGCTCATCGCTTCCGCGGTAGGTCACTTTTTCATGGCACCAATGGTTCACCTCAAGAGCGGCGTCATACATGTTCATTCCCCTGATGCGTGCTTTCAACTCCGGATACATGGCCACCCTGAAAGTGTCGAGGTTTTCGTTGTTGATACGCATGGGCAAAACGAAGTGCAGGAAAACATCTTCGGGCGCCTTCTTTCCCCAGGGCATCTCGTTGCGGGCTTTCAGTGAAATTCTTACCGCCTTCAGGAAGAATTTGCCATTGTAATCGGCGAGGTCGCTCAATGGCATGTACGCATACAAGTATTGAAGCGCCTGCTTCTCATCACCCGTCAGGGGCGTTTTGAATATTCCGAAAAGCTCATTGCTGCGGCCTGAAGCCAACTGTTTCTGCTTTTCAAACATCTGTTGCATATCCTTCAGCGTAGCGCTGTTCCTGATAAGCTGTGCCTGACCGGAGTAGCTGAGGAGTACCGTCAAGGCTAAGGCCGGCAATATCTTCCTGATTATCATGATGGTTGGATTAGAGGGGGTGTGACTGTTGTTTGTCGTTCAACAGAAAACAAAGTTATGATGAAAAGAGGAGTTTCAAATAAAAAAGCCTGCCGGGATATTCTCCGGCAGGCTTTAATTATTTTGGTCCGGGTTATTCAACGGTTATTTCGTCGACAAATATCCAGGCAGCGCCGGGATTCCCTTTGTGCCCTTCGGGACAGGTTCCCCGGTTGGTTCCGATTACTTTGACGTAACGGGCTTTGGCAGCAGTGATGTTCAGGTTGAAATCCCTGGTAAAGGCGCCTGTTTTTTGCCAGGGAACATCATTCTTGACGACGCCGGCGCTTTTATAGTTGACGCCATCGTCCGAAAGGAAAAATTCAACCTGCGTCGGCATGAAAACCCAGGAATTCTCATCCTGAAGGAAACCGGCTGAAAGCCTTGATACTTCTTTGCTTTCGCGCAGATCAACGACAGCTTCAAAGTTTTCTTTTTCAAAACCCAGCCATCCGCCAACGCGAAAGTCCTGATTGCCCCTGATGTTGTCGACAAGGGTTAACCCGCCGTTTCCGGAATATTGTTGTGCCGGTGCCGTGATGAGTTTGCAATCCTTGTTGATTTCCGATTTAATAAATTCGGCTGTCACCGTAGGGCTGACAAGTTTTTTCTGCTGGGCGAAAAATTTCACTTTCGAGGTTTCAGTGAGTTCAATAGGAGCAGTATAAGGGGTGTTCTCACCGATACGGTCGGCTCCGGAGGTCATAACCATTACCGTGGCGCCGGCCGGCCCGGCCAGTTCAATAGTTTTAGCACCGGAGAATGTTTTCACTGCATCTTTCACGTATGGGGCCGGTAGTACAAGGTTGTCGGTGATGGCTGTAACGGGTTCGTTCTTTTTACCAACGCCCCATTCTGTGTTGGGCTGGCTTCCCATGGTGAATACCAGTTCTCCTCCCTTCATGATGTCGGCATGCTTCAGGTACGATGCATTGTGTTTTTTACCGTTCAGGGTGGCCGATTGGATGTAATAATTTGCCGGTGAGATGTTGTTTGCCTTGATGACGAATTGTTTACCGTTTTCCAGGTTGATGGTCACTTTATCGAACCAGGGGGTGCCGATCACATAGAAGTTACTGCCGGGGTTAACGGCATAGATACCCATGGCGCTTAATACAGCCCATGCCGACATTTGTCCGCAGTCTTCGTTGCCAATCAGCCCGTCGGGATTGTTTTTATAAAACTCGTTCATGATGCGGTGCACCAGTTCCTGTGTTTTCCAGGGTTGCCCGGCAAACGGGTAGAGGTAAGCAATATGGTGGCTGGGTTCGTTGCCATGGGCATATTGACCGATCAGACCGGTGATGTCGCTCTGGTCGCGGCCCGTGGTTTGCGTTGATGCGCTGAAAAGGGCATCGAGTTTGGCCGCCAGTTTATCTTTACCGCCCATCAAATTCGACAGGCCTGTGATATCCTGTGTTGCTGTGAAACTGTATTGCCATGAATTGGCTTCGGTGAAGTTGTAGTTTACTTCTGTAGGATCGAAAGGCGTGAACCAGCCACCGTTGATACGGGCCCTCATATTCCCTGTTGAGGGATCGTACAGGTTCTTATAGTTCTGTGCCCGGTGAATGAAATACTTGTATTCGTCCTTTTTTCCGATACTCCTGGCAAACTGTGCGATGCACCAGTCATCATAGGCATATTCCAGGGTTTTAGAAACGCTTTCGGCTTCGCGGTCGCTGGGAATAAAGCCATACTGATCCAGCGCTTTCAGACCGGGGTTGTCGCGCGTCGCCGATTTTTTCATGGCTTCAAACGCTTTATTGACATCAAAGTCCTTAATGCCTTTCATATATGCATCCACGATAACCGGGATGGAATGATACCCGATCATGCACCATGTTTCGTTGGCGTCAAGTTCCCATACCGGCAATAATCCTCCCTGGTCGTATTGGGTAAGGAAAGTGCGGATGTAGTCGAGGGTGCGTTTCTGATCGATGATGGTCATGAGGGGATGATAGGCGCGATAAGTATCCCAGAGTGAGAAAACCGAATAATTGGTGAATCCTTCTGCTTTGTGGTTCTTAAAATCACGGCCGCGGTATATGCCGTCAACATCCATGAAGGTATTGGGGACAACCATGGTGTGATAAAGGGAGGTATAAAATACTGCTTTCTGATCATCGGTTCCTCCTTCAACAATAATTTTCGATAATTCCTTGTTCCATGCCTGGCGGGCGTTGCTGCGTACCTGGTCGAAATCCCAGCCGGGGATTTCTTTTTCGAGGTTTTTACGGGCGCCGGCGATGCTCACGGCAGATATCCCGACTTTCACGTAAATCGTTTCACCTTCGGCCGTTTTAAAATGAAAGGCTGCTTTCACATTCTTACGTTTATCAAGCGCCAGCCTTTCGGGCAATACAACATTGTTCGAGGCCAGGCTGACTCCCGAAAACGGCTTTGAAAACTGTGCGACAAAATACACAACCTGATTATTTGCCCAGCCTTCGGAGTAACGTACGCCTTCCACTTCGTTATTGCCTTTTACCTGGATGGAAGCTTCTTTGGCATCGTCGCGATGGAAAAGGTCGATTAGGATGTTGGCGCTGTCGCTGGCCGGGAAGGTATATTTGTGGAAACCTGCTCTTTCGGTAGCAGTGAGTTCGGCAGTGATGCCATAATCGTCGAGCTGTACTTTGTAGTATCCCGGTGTGGCGGTTTCGTTTTTATGGCTGAAATGAGAACGGTAACCGGGCTTCCCGTCATAGCCGTTATTAAACCGGGCTTTTCCCGTTGTAGGCATGATCAGGATATCACACAGGTCGGGAACGCCGGTCCCGCTGAGGTGCGTGTGGCTGAATCCGTAAACATATTCATCGTCATAATGATAGCCGCCGCATCCATCCCAGCCTTCCAGGCGCGTATCAGGACTTAATTGAACCATCCCGAAAGGCATTGTAGCGCCGGGATAGGTATGCCCATGACCGCCTGTGCCGATAAACGGGTTTACATAATCTACCGGGGCCTTTTGAGCGAAGCCGGTGAAACTCAACAAAATGAGAGCCAGGATCGAAGCCAGGCCTGCAACAGAATTCTTCATTTTATGATGATTAGGTTAAGTATAATTCAGTGATTCAAGGCGTAAAGGTAAGCTTTATAAATTTTATCAAAAAGTAGGCAGGCAAAAAGTCTTTAACTCCCCTGAACGGCAAATAAAAGGAATTATTGTAAAGCCGCCGGTGCCGTGAGATATAAGCTGCTGGTTTTCAGAAGCTG
>DAONEP010000009.1:0-67734 GCA_035403165.1 Bacteroidales bacterium
CAATCCTGATAAATATCAGGGATTTCAGAAGAAAACGCCGTTCCCGTCCCTGATCGTGATAATCCGGAAGAAAACACCGGCAATTTCCGGTAATCTAGATTACCCTGTTGCTTGGAATAACGGGGGTAAAGTATTAATTTTATAGAACTTGGAAATCCCGGTCAGGGGATCCTGTTTTGCTTCTGCGCGGCTGAATCATTCCTGTGAACAGAAAGGGATGAGGTGTGCTTCGTCAGCGCTCCGGCCCGTTCTCCCGGAGCGCCCCGTTAACAGACAACGATTACTCTTTTGCTGTTTTAAGACAAGATACTTTGTCAGGGTTGTACTATCGGTGAAGGCTGATAACAACCGGCTTTGCCGGCGGCCCTTCCCGCATGGCTTTAAAGCTGAAACCTTTAAAAATCAAAAGAAGATAATCAGGATAAAAGGATGCTGAACGATTATAAAAAAACCTTATGCCTCTTATTTCAGGTTCACCAGCCATACCGGCTGAGGGCATACGGATTTTTTGATATCGGCGCAAAACACGATTATTATGATGAATCGCTGAATAAGCAGATCATGAAGCGGGTTGCCTATAATTGTTACAAGCCCGCGAACGAAATTTTACTCAGATTAATCGACAGATACCGCGATGCCGTCAGGATAACTTTCAGCCTGAGCGGTACGGCTATGGACCAGCTCAGCAGATATGCGCCCGATGTGCTTGAAAGTTTTGTAAAATTACACCGGACAGGCAATGTTGAACTCACAGGCGAATCATACGCCCATTCCCTGGCGATGCTTTCCCACCCGGCTGAGTACCGGAGGCAGGTTGCTGAACACAGCAATAGGATGGAAAGTTGCTTCGGCTTCAGGCCTTCAGCATTTATTACCACTAACCTGGTATATTCGGATGAAATCGGGAACCTGGTGACTTCCATGGGATATAAAACCCTCTTTACCGAAGGCGCCAGGCAGGCCCTGGGGTGGAAAAGTTCCAACCACCTGTATTCCGGGAATTCCAATCCCGACCTAAAACTTTTACTCCGGAACTTCCAGCTCAGCGACGATATTTCATTGCGCTTTTCAACCCGCGACTGGAATGAATGGCCCCTGACAGCCGACAAATTTATTTCGTGGCTGAATGCCATTGATCAAAACGAGGAGATCGTGAACCTTTTCATGGATTACGGTTCCCTGGGCGAAAGCCGGCTCTCCGGCACCGGGAAACTCGCTTTTCTGGGTTCTTTGCTCGAAAAAGCGGTCAAATCGAACAGATGGCAACTGAAAACCATATCCGAAGCAGCCGAAACCATTCATCCTGTCGCGAATCTCAGCATCCGCGACGTCATTTCCTGCGCCGATCAGGAGCATGATCTTTCGGCATGGCTTGGCAACGAATTACAGCAGGAAGCCTTCAACAACCTTTATTCCGTGTCACAAATAATGGAAGAGTGTGAGGATGAAGAGCTTCTTAGCGACTGGAATAATTTACAGACATGCGACCACTTTTATTACATGGGCACCAAGAGTACGGCCGACGGCGCCATGCACCGGTATTTCAGTCCGTATAGCTCCCCTTTCGAGGCCTTTGTGAATTACATGAATGTCCTTTCCGACTTCCTGATCAGGGCGCGCGACTATAAAACCCGCCACGACAGGATGGTCGCCTGCCGGTCACTTTCCGGCCTGATTATTACCTGATAACGCAATAAAACCATATGCCATGAATCCTACATTTGACCTTAAGGGTGAACACGATGCCATGGCGTTTATCATCACCGCCATGAAAAGGATATCCTGCGATATCCGGAATGACACTCCGGTTGATCTGTTCCGGTTCGGACAAATCATTGAGTTTCTTAAGATTTACCTGGATCATTGCCACAATCAGAAAGAGGAGAAAGTCCTTTTCCCCGCTTTGCTGGGACTAAAAATTCCAAAGATCAACGATACGATCCTCAAACTTCTGGAAGATCATATCGTTGCCCGCACATACGTTACCGTGATTGAAACCGGGTTCAACCGGTTCCTTTCCGGGCAATCCCTCTCAATGCAAAGCCTTCCGAAGAGTATCGACAACTTTTGTTCCCTTGTCAGGGATCACTTATACGTTGAAGAGAAAACAATCTTTCCCCTGGTTGAGAAAAGCCTGGATGCAAAACAACAGGAAAATATTGCCGGCGGGTTCGCTTATATCCAGGACCATGAAGTAGGCCACGAAAAATGTGAGGAGTATTACATCCTCCTTTCGAGGCTCTATAGCGAGACGAAATATACCACCATTCATGATCGTTCCGGGAGAACAGGGAAGAAATCTCCGGGAAAAGAAAATCCTTCCGGGCAGCCTCAGCATACGCTATACGTATCCGGATAATTTCGCAACCTGAAAAATGAGCCATCTTTGGCAAACCAATTAACGGCAGGATCGCCGCTTATCTGGTTCCCGCTTTGCCAGATTAATTTTCGGCAGGAAGACTCTTTCTCTTCTGAAGATTACATGTTGTGATGCCTGTGAAACAGGTTTGTCTCATAATTCACACCGGCATCATCAGCCAGGCTGAAATTTATCTAACTTTACCTATTCAGATCACGCTTGTATTACGTTGATCAGCATCACCCCGAAATTGATCGCAGTTTTGTTCCGTTGGTTTTTACCACGCCGCCCGGCATCTTCGGCCGTGACTGTTCTTCTCCTGCAAGCTTTCATTCACCGGTAATAGAAAATTTAAAATGCGACCCCGCATCATCGTTCATAACGCAGTAAGCCTCGATTTGAAACTCACCGGTTTCGATGTCGACATGGAACTTTATTACGGGCTGGCAGCCCAGTGGAAGGAAGATGCCACGCTGGCCGGTTCGGCAACTATTCTTGCAGCTCCTGGTGAAGCGCCCCCCGAAACGGAAGCGGATCTTATACCGCCGGTACCGGTTCCCGGAGAACGGAGAGCCGTCCTGGTTATTCCCGACAGCCGGGGCAGGGTGCGCATCTGGCATTACCTACGGCAACTCCCTTACTGGCGCGACTTTATCGCCCTGATTTCTGAAAGCACCCCACGCGATTACATAGACTATCTCGAAAAACGGCATATCAAATACCTTGTTTGCGGTAAAGAGCGTGTCGACCTCAAAACAGCCGTCGAAAGACTGGGCAGCGAATTCAACATCAAAACCATCCGCGTCGACAGCGGGGGCGCGCTGATCACCGCCTTGCTCGAAGCAGGGCTGGTTGATGAAATCAGCCTCCTGGTCCATCCGGTTATTGCCGGAAAAGAATCGTCTGTCAGTCTGATCCATGAATTAAATAAAGGAAAAATCCATCTGAAGCTGTGCAAAGCCGAAACCCTCGATAAAGGGTTGGTCTGGCTTCATTATGTAAACGCTTCGGAACAGGGTGAATATTCGTCCTGATAATCAACGCCCTATCAAATCATCGCCGCACCATCCTTCGGCCGGATCAAATATTGAGTATACAGGCTGACTTTATCGCCATAATGCTGAAATTTACCCTATTAATTCTTTCAATGTCCTTCCGGTCATCCTTCATTTTTTTTTATCTTGCCCGGTTGAAACCGGCCATCATGCCTTTATATATAACCTGCTGATAATCTGAAACTACAACCTTCTGAATGAAAACTCTCGCCCCATTACTGGTTGCTTTACTCCTGATCCTGTGTATTCCTGATCTGTACTGCCAGAAGGCCGGCAATTCAGGCCGGGTTTCCGGAACAAAGCATTGGAAAATGCTTTTTAACGGCAAAACGCTCGACGGCTGGCAAATCCACGGAACCGAAAAATGGGAGGTGAAAGCGGGAATGATCGTTGCCTCCAGCGGGCCCGACAAGGGATACGGTTATCTGGCAACCGAAAAAAAGTACAACAACTTTATCCTTCAGCTTGAATTTAAACTGGAGGCCGACGGCAACAGCGGCGTATTTTTCCGTTCGAACCTGAACGGCACCGACATCAAAGGGTGGCAGGTTGAGGTAGCCCCTCCGGGAGAAAACACAGGCGGCATCTATGAATCAGGCGGCAGAGGCTGGCTTTATGAAATTCCTGACGATCGGGAAAACATCCTCAAACCGGGCAACTGGAATACAATGAAAATCGAGCTCCGGGGCGACCATATCAAGACATGGCTCAACGGACAGTTGATGACCGACCTCACCGATGCAGCCATCGGGAAAGGATCGGGAATCATCGCCCTGCAGGTGCACAGCGGCGGCGATGTTGCCGTCAAATGGAGGAAAATAAGGATACTTGAACTACCCTGATAATTTTATAACATCATACTCATCCATGAATTACTCACCATCACAAAAATTCTGGCTTGTATTGCTTCGCATTGCCATCGGCTGGCATTTCCTGTATGAAGGTCTCGCCAAACTGGTAAATGCAAACTGGTCATGTGTAAGTTATCTGCTCGATTCCGAAGGCTTCCTGAAGAATTTCTTTATCAATACGCTGGCCGGCAACCCCGATGTGCTGCGCATTGTTGACTTCATGAACATCTGGGGGCTGATACTCATCGGCATTGCCCTGATTCTGGGTTCTTTCGAACGAATCGCCTGTTTGAGCGGGATTGTCCTCCTGGCTCTTTATTACCTGTCGCACCCCCCGTTTGTAGGGCTGAAATATGCCGTTCCGAGCGAAGGCAGCTATCTGGTTGTCAACAAAATATTGCTGGAGCTGATTGCTTTGGCCGTAGTATATGTCTTCCCGACAAACCGTGAATTCGGACTCGACCGTTTTATCTTTGGCCCGTCAAAGAAGCAAACCTTAGCAAAGAAGAATTGAAATGGAAAGAAGAGACTTACTTAAATCGCTTGCAGCGCTTCCCGTTGCGGGAGCCTTTGGATTTGAATGGTTCCGTAAACGCAATTACGAAAAATTCCTCACCGAAAATATCAGGAATGAACTTAATATTTCAACCGATACTCCTGAATATAAACCCGTTTCGAAAGACGACAAACTTATCCGCATCGGACTGATCGGCTTCGGTATCCGCGGCAAGCAACTTGCCCAGGCTGCCGGTTTTGTGCATCCCACCACCATCGATGACTGGAAGAAAGGAGCCCTGGAAGACAAAGAAGATACCCGCTACGAAGACTTTCTTCAGCAGGATGCGCTGAATATAAAAATTAGCGGTGTTTGTGATATTTTCGACAGTTACGGAAAAATGGCCCAGGAAGCGGCAGCTAATGCACTCCGGCAGGGAAGCGGCAGCAAACTGAATGAATTGCCAAAACGATACCGGACTTACCAGGAACTGCTGGCTTCACCCGACATTGACGCCGTGATTATCGCCGCCCCCGACCATTGGCACGGACCGCTTACCATCGCTGCAGCTAAGGCCGGCAAACACGTTTATTGCGAAAAGCCGATGACCTGGACGGTTCCGGAAACTTATGAAGTCCGCAGGGCTGTGAAAGAAAATAACATCGTTTTCCAACTGGGCCACCAGGGAAGGCAAAACGAAAGTTATATGAAAGCTAAGGAGATCATCGAAAAAGGCGTCCTCGGAAAGGTAAACCTCATCGAAGTAACCACCAACCGCAACGATCCCAACGGCGCTTGGGTATACCCGATCCCTCCCGAAGCTTCTCCGGCCAACATCGACTGGAACCAGTTCATTGGCCAGGCCCCATACCATGATTTCAGCCTTGAACGGTTTTTCCGCTGGCGCTGCTGGTGGGATTACAGCACCGGGCTGTCGGGCGACCTGCTGACCCACGAGTATGATGCCATGAACCAGATATTAGGACTCGGGATCCCCCATTCGGCTGCATCAAGCGGCGGGATATACTTCTTTAAGGACGGCAGGACCGTACCCGACGTTCTTCAAACTGTATTTGAATACCCCGACCGCGACCTTTCCCTTGTTTACAGCGCCACACTGGCCAGCAACCTCTCGCGCGGGAGGAAGATTATGGGACATGATGCCTATATGGAACTCAACAACTCTGTGACGGTTTATGCCGACAGTGGGTCAACCCGTTACAAAGAAAAGATCGACAAAGGGATCATCGATCCTGATCTTCCCATTTACACTTATACCCCCGGCATGAAAAATGTCGATGCCATCACATCCCCTACTTCACAGTACTTTGCAGGCCGTGGCCTCATGTATTCATACCGCAGCGGCCGCCGCATCAACACCACTCATCTCCATATCCGGGAATGGCTCGATGCCATCCGTTACGGAACAAAAACAAGCTGTAACATCGAGGTTGCCTTCGAAGAAGCTATGACCGCCCATATGGGCACCACGGCTTTCAAGGAAAACCGCAATGTATTCTGGGATCCGGTGAAAGAAATCATCATCTGATATATCATCAACCCATCAAATAAGAACCATCAAACAATACACCCGGCTATGATGCCGGCAGGTCTGAAACTCTGTAACTCTGTAACTCTGAAACCCTCCCCCCCTCACCCGCAACCTCTCCCAGGCAGGCAGGTCTGAAACCCTGCCGCCTCGCTCACAGTCCTTTGCAGGCAGGCAGGCCTACCACCTTACACACAACCTTGCCGGGCAGGCAGGCCTACCACCTTACACACAACCTTGCCGGGCAGGCAGGTCTGAAACAATGAAACGCTGAAAATCTGAAACATATAAACTCATGCCCTCACGACGTAATTTCCTGAAAGCAGCCTCACTGGGCGCATTTTCGCTGACCGGTTTAAGCCGGGAAGTCCAGGCTCGTCCCGACCGTAAAAGCATCGGCCTTCAACTCTATACTGTACGCGACTATACAGAGAAAGACCTTACCGGAACCCTGAAAAGCCTTTCCGAAACCGGATATGATTTTCTGGAAGCTGCAAGTTACAGCAGCGGAAAATTTTACGGGATGGAACCCAAAACCCTGCGAAAGCTGGTGGAAGGCTTCGGCATGAAAATGAACAGTTCGCATGCCGGATTCAACGATAAAGACGCAGCCCTGGCCATCGAATCACATGCCGAACTTGGTGTGAAATACCTCGTGCTGCCTTCCATGCATATTGATACGCCCGACGCCGGCGCCTTCATGAAGGCTGCCGCAAGGTTTAACAATCTAGGGGAACAATGCCGCAAGGCCGGGCTTAAATTCGGTTATCACAACCATTCTTTTGAATTTTCGATGACCGACCGCGGACCGGGTTATGATGTCCTCCTCAACAATACCGATCCCGATCTGGTTCTTTTCCAGGCCGACTTGTTCTGGATGAAAAAAGCCGGTTATAACCCTGTTGACTATTTTAAAAAATACCCGGGACGTTTCGAGCTGTGGCATGTTAAAGATATGGCCGGTACACCTGAAAAAGAGGATACAGAAGTCGGGACCGGCATTATCGACTTCGGTGAACTCTTTGAGAAGAAAAAATTGTCCGGCATGAAACATTTCTACATCGAAAACGACAATCCTCACGGCGATTCGCTGGAAAGCGTCGCCCTGAGTTATCATAATCTTCTTAATTTGTTATCCAAATAGCCATCGACCTTGGAAAGGGTAATTCAAACCGGCATTATTGGCTACGGTTTATCCGGCAGGTTTTTCCATGCCCCTTTCCTGAAGACAAATCCCGGTTTTGCCGTCACCAGGATTGCGGCGCGGCATTCCGGTTTTGCCGGGGAACTTTTCCCTGATGCCGGAATCGCCGGCGATTATCGGGAAATCATTGATGATCCTGATATTGAACTGGCAGTGATCACTACGCCGAATATTTACCATTTCCCGATGGCAAAGGATTGTCTTCTGGCCGGCAAACACGTAGTGGTCGAAAAGCCATTCGTTCCCACAACGGCGGAGGCGGATGAACTGATCGCTCTTTCCCGAAAAGTTCAGAAGCATATTTTTGTGTATCACAACCGCCGCTGGGATGGAGATTTCAGAACAGTTCAGCAAATCTTAAGGGGGCGTCGTTTAGGCAAGCTGCTGGAATATGAAGCTCATTTCGACCGGTATGCGCCCTTACGCACCCGGGCAACCTGGCGCGATGACCCCCTGCCGGCTTCAGGCCTGCTGTACGACCTCGGGCCGCACCTGATCGACCAGGCATTGCTGCTCTTCGGAAAACCTGAAGCTGTCTTTGCCGACATCTGTTCACAACGTCCCGCCGGCAAAGTTGACGACTATTTCCATCTCCATCTGTATTACAGCGGCCATAAGGTTATTCTGAAAGCCGGGGTTTTCGTAAAAGAAGCCGGTCCCCGGTATATCCTCCATGGCGATAACGGCTCATTTGTAAAAAAAGGCATTGATCCCCAGGAAGAACTGCTCCGGAAAGGTTTCCTGCCTTTTAGCGATGACTGGGGAACAGATCAGGAAGAAAATCATGGCATCCTGCATTTCGTCAGCGATGGAAAAGACGTGCGCACCCCTGTACCGACCGAAGCGGGCGACTACGGGCATTTTTACCGGAACGTTTATGATGTGCTGGCAAAAGATTCGGCGCCGGCCGTGAAGCCGGAAGAAGCCCGAGCCGTAATACGGATCATAGAGCTCGCATTCGAAAGTAATAAAACAAAATCAATTATACCATTCACCGAACGTTAACAAAAATCCTCATCATGGAAAAAAATGAAATAAGCCGTCGTAAATTTATCGGTACAACGGCTGCTGCCACGGCCGGTATTACCATTCTGCCGAATCTCGTTTTCGGGCGGAACGGTTTCCTGTCTCCCAGCGACAAGCTCAATATTGCCGGTATCGGCATCGGCGGCATCGGCGCCACTAACCTGAAAAACTGCAGTACCGAAAACATTGTTGCACTTTGCGATATCGACGATGAATATGCAAAGGGCACTTTCGAAACATATCCCGGGGCCAGGCGTTTCATCGATTACCGTAAGATGTTCGATGAAATGGGTAAACAGATCGATGCCGTGATCATCGCCACTCCCGACCATACACACGCCATTATAGCCGCCGAAGCGATGCGCCGCGGATATCATGTTTATTTACAGAAACCGCTCACTCATACCGTTTCTGAATCGCGGCTGATGGCCGACATGGCCGTCAGGTACAAAGTGGCAACCCAGATGGGGAATCAGGGCAACTCCGGCGAAGGTATCCGTAAGATTTGTGAGTGGCTGTGGGACGGCGCCATCGGCAAAGTTACCGAAGCGCATGCCTGGACCAATCGTCCGATCTGGCCGCAGGGGTTACAGCGTCCAACCGAACACTTTGATGTTCCTTCAACGCTAAACTGGGATCTATTCCTTGGGCCTGCTCCTGAACGTCCTTACCACCCCGCCTACCATCCCTGGAACTGGAGAGCTTTCTGGGATTTCGGAACCGGTGCGCTGGGCGATATGGGCTGCCATATCTTCGATCCCATATTCAAAGCGCTGCGTCTGGGAAATCCGAGCCTCATTTATGCATCATCCTCGCAGGTCAATACCGAAAGCGCCCCGATGGCTTCGATGGTTCATTATGAATTCCCCGACCGCGGCAAATATCAAAAACTGAAACTGGTTCCCGTAAAAGTCACCTGGTACGACGGCGGATTATTGCCGCCACGTCCGGCAGAACTGCCCGACGGAAAGCCTATGGGCGACTGGAACGGTGGCTGCCTGTTTATCGGTACGAAGGGAAAACTGCTCTGCGATGCTTATGGCCAGAATCCCCGGTTGCTGCCCGAAGAACTCGACAAGGATTACAAACGTCCCGAACCTTCCCTGCGCCGGATTGAGAATGCCATGAGCGGCGGACACGAACAGGACTGGATCCGCGCCTGCAAGGAATCACCCGAAAACCGCACCGAAGCCAGTTCGTATTTCGGCTATTCAGGCCCGATGAATGAAGTGGTAGTGATGGGCAACCTCGCTATCAGGCTTCAGGACCTGAAACGCAAACTTCAATGGGACGGTGAAAAAATGATGATTCCCAATATCAGCCCCGACGATGAAATCAGGGTGGTTTCCACCGACAAGTTTACGGTCATCAACGGCCATCCCCACTTCGATACCAAATACGATACCATCAAAGCCAAACCTGCTTCCGAAGAGTATATCAGACATACTTACCGGCAGGGATGGAGTTTGGAAGGATAAAGCCTTACCGGCGCAAGCCTGCGGGCAGCAAGGGAAGAGGGAAGCAACTATCAGATCCTGTTTTAAGGCGGCAACCTGAAAACCTGTGCACCGATTTCCTTCAACCTGCAACCCGGAAGCATAGTCCCTGATAAGAACAAACAAATAAATACCTCTATGAAAATACAACTTATTATTGCGGCTTCGGTAATTATTGCCATGACCGCATGTGCGCCGACCAGGACGGCGGTTAATACCCTCACCAAAAAGGAAATAGCAGAAAAATATCAACTGCTTTTCGATGGTAAGACAACATCCGGATGGCGCGGGTACGAAAAAACAGTTTTCCCCAAAGGATGGGAAGTAGTGGACGGAGCCCTTCACTGCATCGGATCGTCGAAAGGCGAAGCCGGTAGCGGCGGCGATATCCTGTATGAAAAAAAGTTCAGAAATTTCGAACTTACGCTCGATTGGAAAGTATCCGAAGGCGGCAATAGCGGCATTTTCTACCTGGCACAGGAAATCCCCGGCGAACCGGTTTGGAAAAGCGCCCCGGAAATGCAGATTCTGGACAACGAACGTCATCCCGACGCCAAACTGGGCGTAAACGGCAACCGCCAGGCCGGCGCCTTGTACGACCTCATCCCCTGTTCCGTCACCGCAGTGAAACCTGCCGGCGAATGGAACACAGTAAAAATCATGGTTTACAAAGGCACCGTGGTTCATTGGGTAAACGGCAGGCAGGTGCTGGAATATCACCTCTGGACCGACGACTGGAAGAAAATGGTGCTGGATTCCAAATTCAGGGACTATCAATGGTTCCTCAATACTGCTCAGGAAGGCTACATTGTTCTTCAGGATCATGGCGACGACGTATGGTTCAGGAATATCAGGATCAAGGAACTGTAATTGTTAATCCGGATGGTTTAACCGAACGGGCATAGCTGCCCGGGAACCCGGATATCCTGAAATCAGACAAGAGTCTGTCATGAATCGGCAGGACGTTGGAAAAACCGGTCCTGCTTTCAGCGACAGCCTCCTGTTTTTGCCGGCGTGGGCCTCCTGCCGGTTTCAAAACGGGAATTATTTTTGTTGCTGAAAAATAATTTTTATATTTAGCCCGTCATTAAAATGGAAGTCAAGAGGCGCTTAATGTCCGTTTTTTCAAGAGTGTTTTGGCCCCGGCAGTTTTCCGGTTCATATACTGTTATAAGTGCAGGATTGTTTCATACAAGAAACAAACCAGGATGGAGTGTTTATGAAATTTGAAAAAATAATACCAATTCTGAAAGGCATCATTCTTCATCTTCCCGGGGTTAAAACTGTATTAAAAAAATCGACCGGGGGAACGAACAACAGCCGGTATTGTTATTCGGTTTGGTTAAGACATCTGGCCATGCTCGCCGGCAACAACAGCAGCGAAATCCCTTCAACCGTCGCAGAACTTGGGCCGGGTGATTCGCCCGGTACAGGATTGGCAGCCCTTCTGTCAGGCTGTAAAAAGTACCACGGTCTGGATGTTGTAAGGTACTGGGATACAAAAAGGAACCTTCAGATTTTTGATGAACTGACGGCTCTTTTTAAAGGCAGGGCGCCTATCCCCGACAGCGCTGAATTTCCCTCCGTTCGCCCCGAACCCGGCACCTTTGCATTCCCTTCCCGCATCCTTACTGACGCATTACTCAGCGAATCCTTGTCGGATGATCGGCTTGAAGCGATCAGACGTGAAATATGCCATCCTGCTGATCCCGGGAACAAGTTCATTTTTTGCCAAATTCCCTGGTTTGAATCTGATACGCTGGATAGCAAATCCGTTGATTTCATCTTTTCCCAGGCCGTGCTGGGCTGTGTCGATGACCTGGAAAACACTTATCTGGCGATGAGCAGGTGGCTTAAACCGGGCGGGTATATGTCGCATACCATTGATTTCAAGTCGCACGGCATTACAAAAAGCTGGAATGGCTACTGGACTTTCAACGACCTGGAGTGGGCTCTGGCAAAAGGCGGCAGGCCATTCCTGATGAACAGGTTCCCTTATTCGCAGCATATTGCGCTGCATCAAAAATTCGGTTTCAAAATTCTTGCCATGGCATCTGTCAGGCTTGAAAACCATTTACCCACCCATAAACTCTTTAAAAGATACAAGCCCCTTAACACCGAAGAGCTCACCACCGGCGGGATTTATGTTTTATCGAGAAAGGAGCCGTGATTGTAACCTCAGGGAACCGGCCTGCTATTTATTTTTCAGCAACTTCGCCTCTTCATACAATGCAAGATCTTCCGCTGTATGAGGCTCTATTTCAATATAATGCGAGGCCGGCTTGGTGTTTTCGTCCACGTGGATAAAGGTAATAAAGCCGCTTACCAGGGGAACTTCAATACCTTCTTTAAACACCTGAATATACGAAAAAAGGCTGCTTTTACCGGCGTATACAATTTTCGATTCAAACCGGATGATCTCTCCGGCTGCCACCGGTTTGGTGAAATGCATGCCGTGAATTTTCAGGCAGACGATGTTTTGGGGATCTACCAGCTTGGCGGCTGAGATAAAGCCGGCTTCAACAAACCATTCGGCAGTCCTGCCGGCAAATAAAGTACCGTGATGGTTCAAATCTTCGCTTTTCACGAGCCTGGTTGTATAAACAACTTTCGGCTCCACAACCTTCATTTCCATTTCTTTCGTATTTGTTTCCGGTAATAAAGGCGGCAAAGATACTGGTTAATACAATCGGTTTATCGGGGAATCCGGGTGCCGTTTACGGATTAAAGCAAAAACAGGTTTATCTTTACCCTGTTCTAAGGCGACCGGCTCAATACAGATCCTTTTATCCGGGGCTGCCCCTCATTTTAATACTCATCGCATGATGACTGAATTCCAACTCCACGAACATGAATTTATTCCGCTCGACAAACTGCTGAAAATCACCGGCCTGGTTGAAAGCGGCGGCGAAGCGCACTTATGCATAGATGCCGGCGAAGTGACGGTAAACGGAGATAAGGAATTACGCCGGCGCAGGAAACTTCACAGCGGCGACACGGTAGTTTTCAGGGGGCGACAAGTCGAAGTCCGGTAAAACACGAAACCTTCTCAGCGGTCCATTTCCAGCTTGAAGGCATTGAATATTTTATCCACCCCTACCTGCGTGGCGCCATGATAGGTAGCGTCCAGGATGTCGGCATCGTTCCAGCCCAGATGTTTCAGCGCATCCACATCCTGCTGCCCTATTGAATTGGAATCCCTGACCACCTTAAGCACGAAAAGGAGCAAAGCTTTTTCCTTTTCTTCCAACGGGGCTGTTGAAGGGTCCTTCCTGATTTCAGCCAATTGATCGGGCAATACGCCGTATTGAAACAGGATCCCGGAATTCATCCCTACGCAATAGGCGCAAACTTCCTCTTCCGAAACCAAAAACCGGATAAAGGCCAGTAATTTACCCCCCAGTGTTTTGTGCCTCATAAAATAAACGAGGTTCCCGAATTGCGTATCCAGTACATGGGAGCTCGGGCTGAAAACCTTGAATGCATTGGGAATAAAGCCCATGGTATTGGTCATGGTTTCGAAAATTTCGGCCACCCGACCTGTGGCTTCTTCCTTTTCAACAAGTTTAATCAGTGCCATGATGGAATTTTTTTAAACCGGTATTATTTATGTACTTTCCTGATAAAATCTTCCACTTCCTTAACACCTCCCTGGTAAATGAGGTAACCGTTGTAAGGTTCGCGGGGAGTAATTTCACCGTTAATGGGAGTAAGCATGAGGCGTTTCACTTCATTCAGGTCGGACGTTTGTCCCAATGCCCATCCTAACTTGATATAAGCCACTTCGGGAAGCATATTTTCGGCCGGGATGATCCCTTTGGCCATCAGGTCGCGGCCCGTATCGTAAACGAACATGTGGACATATCCCCACAGGGTTTGCACCGTCATATAAATGGCAACGCCGGCTTTGGCAGCCCTTTCAATAGCCGGGTACAACGGCTTGTTAACGTGGCCTAACCCTGTACCGGCGATCACGATACCGCGATAACCGTTTTCAACCAGCGAATCGATGATATCGGGCTGCATATTGGGGTAATAATATACGATGGACACTTTTTCCTCAAAATAGGGAAGTATCTTCACATTTCTGTCTTTACGCCTGTGGTTGTAATCCTGTTTGATAGGCGTAACACCCTGCCGCGTTACGGTAGCCAGCGGCGTATCCCCGATTGTGCGGAAAGTACTGCGGTAGGAGGAATGCATTTTACGAACGCGTGTCCCCCGGTGCAGGAATCCATATTCATCGCTGGTAGGGCCAAACATACAGATCATAACTTCGGCGATATCGCCGTGACCTGCGGCCGTACAGGCATGCATCAGATTGAGCGCCGCATCGCTGCTGGGACGGTCGCTCGAACGCTGCGAACCAACCAGCACAATAGGAACGGGGGAATTCTGCACCATGAACGTCAATGCAGCGGCTGTATGGTGCAATGTGTCGGTTCCGTGCCCGATGACAATCCCGTCAACCCCGGCTTCTATCTCCTTGCCAATGGCAATGGCAAGTTTTTTATAATTATCGGGAGCCATGTTTTCGCTGAAAACAGCAAAAATCTTCTCGGTAGTCAGGTTGCAGATGGTTGCCAGTTCAGGGACAGCGCCATATAATTCGCCCGGCGAGAAAGCCGGAATCACAGCGCCTGTACGGTAATCGAGGCGTGAAGCAATGGTACCTCCTGTACCGATCAGTTTTACCTTTGGAAGTCCTTGCGTATAGGGAAATTCCTTTTCCGGAATCTTGTAATTGGCTTTCTTGTAACCCGTTTCTTTCATATCGGTAACAGTGGCAATATCAATACCCACATTGTAACCGGTAACTATTTTCATGACAATATGCTTGTCGTCGTCGTTTTCGGCGCGGGGAAGCACTGTGCCCATAAATTTACCGCGGGTTGTCATTACGGTAGCCTGCCCCCATACCCTTACGTTGTATTTTTTCAATACCTCAAGAGCAGCCCCTTTGTATCCCTGAAATATATCGTCGCTCATTCCTGCGAATTATTTTTCTGTTAGTAATGATAGTAGTTTATTTGTTAGCTGATCAGCTTTTCAACTTCTTCGGACAGCATCCTCAGGTTGACATTCCCTTCCGAAGCTTTCCGTATCTGACCCATGATCCAGTTTTTCTCAACGCTGTCGCTTTTCGAATGTCTTATTTCAGCAAACTTTTTCTTTAAGAAAGGAATCTGCGATAGTATTTGTTCTTTGGGAAGACGTTTAAACCTGATGCTGGTCAACACTGATTCGAAATCCATTTTCGGGTATTGATATACAACCGGGAGCATCTTGGCGGCAATGGACAGGTCGAGTTTCTCACCCTGAAGGAAACGCAGCAAAGCATAAATAACCTTGTAATCGAACTCGGCTGAGGGTTTATAATGCCCTTCCACCCATTTTAACGAATGCCCGAAAAGTTTCCCTACAAAGGCAGGATCCAGTTTCAGTTCGCTTACAATACGCTCAATTAGCGGGAACAGGTTTTTCTTGAAGATATAGGTGTAAGTATCTTCAGGGACATTCCATTCTTTAAGCCTGTAATAACGGTCGATCACGTCCTCGGGAAGGCCTTTCCCAAGTTCATCGATGTACTCATTGCTTAATGGAATGGGGGCCGAGTCGGTATCGGGATACATGCGGTCGGCTCCCGGCAAAACCCGTTCAAAAATGGTAGTTCCATCTCCGAACGATTTACGCGTTTCGTTGGGAACGCCTTTAAAAGCCATCCTGCAACGCTCTTCAATAGTTTCGAGGGCGGTAGCTATATCGGCTTCGGGGCCCCAGATGATAAGCTGGGCATCGTTTTCACCGGCTTCGAGCATCTTGGCAATCTTATGCCATTCCCCTTCGGAAATCACCGGTTCAAACTCTTCGGTGTGCGTCATATGCGGTTTTTCGATGCAGGCAATTACTTTGAGCCGTTCACTCAGTTCGTCGGCAAACATTTTTCCGGGTTGCGTAAAGTGGGATAAAATCCCCTTGAACTGCGGCAGGTTAATGGCTACGAGCCTGTGTTTATAATAACGGGCCTTGGTGATGGGATCATAGCTGGTCTTGATCGAATCATAGTCAAGTTTTTCAGACCTGATCTTCCATGTGTCGATATCGGGTATACGGCTGAGCAATTCATCGCGGATAGCGAGCAAGGCCCACTGCCTGAAACCCTCGTTATGCGTAAGTTCTGGAATCCAACGGGTATGCGCAACCCCTTTGATTTCAACGCGCGAACCGCCGCGGCAGCTCACATTCACATCCTCCCTTCCGGCGCCGATGCCTGTCCGGACTTTTCCCGTACTGCGGTTAAGGAACCTGATATAGTTGCAGGCTTCTTTTACTTCATCGGGGTTTACCATTTCGGGGTACGTCACAGTTTCAATCAGCGGCATGCCCAGCCTGTCGGTTCTGTATACGCGGGTATGCCCGATATCTGAAACTTCCCGGCATGCATCTTCTTCGAGCGAAAGCTGGATCAGGCGGACCTTTTTATTTTTAAGGGGAATCTCTCCCTCCACCCCAATGATGGCCGTCCTCTGAAATCCCGTAGGGATACTGCCGTCGAGGTACTGTTTACGCGTAATGTGAACTTCGCCGACAATATTGAGCTTTGACACCAGCGATATCTGGATGGCAATTTCCAGCGCCTGGCGGTCGAGTGGAAATGGCGGTGTATCGTCGACCTCATAGGTGCAGGCAGTAACGCTCTTCAGGCGATATATGATTTCCTTGCGCGTTTTAAATTCCATGAGAGCAGTTCCGTCATACTCACCCAACTCGCTGAGGGTAGGGCGCATGTGGCGGACAACTTCGGCATCGTACTGGTCGGGTTTCTGATAGATACCGGCCGGGCAGCGGCAGAAAAGTTTATGAGCGGTAAGGAGCTGCTGATGTACTTCAAGCCCTGACATGAAACCTATGCGGTCGTAATCAGCCTGGGTTGCTTTTTGTCGGGGAATGTATCCGATTTTTTCGCGGGATGCTTCATAATTGCCGCGGGCGTCGAAAGAATGATTCATCAAGATTGTAGAGTTTGAGAGCCGCAAAATTAGTGAATTACCGCTATACATGAGGCTTTAATATAAAAAGAAAAAACGTTTTCCCTGAATTTCTGATCCTGATACGTATGCAATAATCAGCATAGCACAATCACCCCACAGCTTCGAATCTGTAATTTGCCAATTAACTTTACCTTTGCACACCGGATACCTGAATAGTTCTACAAATGTCATCACTAAAATTCCCGATACGATTTCTGCTGGCCGCAACAATAATGCTGGCTGCCGGAATGCTCCATGCCCAGGGGACCTTTCGTATCCGGATTGTAGGCGCAGGAGCATTGGCAGGTAATAAACTGATCGGTGAAAATATCGTCAGGGCAATCGGGCATCCGGTTTTCGAACATGCCGGGGCATATCTTTACTGCGACAGCGCCTGGCTTGATGAAAAAACCAACAACGTGGACTGTTACGGGCATGTCCGCATTAAATCGAGCGATACGCTGAACCTGTACGGCAAATTTTTACATTATGACGGGAACACCCGCATCGCGAGGATATCCGACGATGTGAAACTGGTGGATAACCAAACGACCCTGACTACCAACTACCTGATTTTCGACAGGAACTCGCAAATCGCGTATTACAACTCGGGCGGGAAAGTCGTCAATAAAAATAATACCCTCACAAGTAAAAAGGGGGATTACCACACCGATACCAAGATGATGTTTTTCAAGGAAGATGTGGTGATGAAAAATCCGGATTATACCATCAACTGCGATACGATGAAGTACAACACGCAGTCGCGGATTTGCTATTTTGAAGGGCCCACCATCATTCGCGGGAAAGAGAGTTACCTCTATTGTGAAAACGGAGAATACCGGACCATCACAGGACAATCGTGCTTCAGCGTGAATGCGCTGCTGGTTGACGAAGGCAGGCGGCTTACCGGCGACAGCCTGTATTATAACGAAGTGGGGAAGAATGGCAAAGCCGTGCAACATATTATCCTTACCGATACCGCACAGAACCTGATAGTAACCGGCAATTATGCCGAATATTTCCGGAAACAGGGGTTTGCCATGGTCACCGACAGCGCTGTTGCCAGACTGGGCGATGAAAAAGACACCCTTTTCCTTCATGCCGATACGCTTAGGGCTGTTTTCGATACCGTGGAAGAAACATCCCGCGAACTGATGGCCTATCATAACACCCGTTTTTTCCGCCACGATATCCAGGGCGTCTGCGATTCTCTCCATTACAGCTTTGCCGATTCACTGATCACCATGTTCAGGGCCCCCATACTGTGGACGGAAAAGAACCAGATAACAGCCGATACCATCAGCATTGTTACCGGGAAAAATAAAGTAAAGTCGGTAAACCTGCATATTTCGGCATTTATAATCTCGCGCGACTCAAGCCAGACCTATAACCAGGTGAAAGGAAAGATCATGACCGGTTACCTTCAGGACAACAAGCTGTACCGCATCGACGTGAACGGGAATGCCGAAACCATTTATTACGTAAGGGAAGATGACAACGACCTGATCGGGATCAACAAAGCGGCCGGCAGCCGCATGAGAATATACCTGGACAACGACAGTAAAATTGACCGCATCACTTATTTTGAAAAGCCTGACGGGAACCTGTTCCCCGACAAAGACATCAGCCCTGCCGATCAGATGTTGAAAGGATTCGTTTGGTACGACGCTGTCAGGCCAACCGGCCGGAATGATATTTTCAGGAAATAATGCAGATCAAGGGTTGAACCTTCTACGTTAAACTCAGTGGATTTTCTGAGTCTCTCTATGCTAATTTTTTTTGTTACACAGAGCTTCACTGAGGATTTCACAGAGAACCAAAGAGTTAATATCTATACCGTTTAATCCCATCTTTAAGTAAAGTGACATTAAAATTAATAAGCAATCCGATAGATTTTTTTGCAAATTTCATATAAGTTAGAATTTGTGCTTCATGAACAGGAGCAAATGCTTCGATTGCTTTTAACTCTATTAGTACAGTTCTTTCAACCAGAATATCTATTCTGTAACCACATTCCAATTTTATCTCTTTATAGACTACCGGTACCGGAACTTGCCTCTCAATTGCTAATCCGGCGCTCATCAACTCATATGATAAACATTCTTCATAAACTGATTCTAATAATCCCGGGCCAAGTCGCTTATGGACTTCAATGGCGCATGCGATTACCTTTTCTGTTATCTGATTAATTTCCACAGATATGTAATATTATCTCGACTTTGGATTTGAATAAATAATATACCGGAATACTGCCGAAGCCTTATTTGCCTTCGGGTTCTTTATACTTCATCCTTTTCCCGCCGGGGGGAAACACTGAGAAATTCAGGTAACGGTGCGGGTTCAGTTTAATGTCGGTAACCAGGCTGTTGAGCTCTTTACCCGCCGATTCCAGGTCATTGTAAAGCTTTTTGTCATTCAGCAACAGCCCCATTGAACCTTCGCTATTGTTGATTTTTTCCATGGCCATCGAAACGCTTGTCACGGAATATTGCAGATCAAGCAGTGTTTTCGACAGGTTTGCCCTGGCAACCGTATCGCTGATGGCTGAGAAATTATCGATGATGTTGGTTATCTTATCATTATTCTGCCGAAGGTTTTCCGAAATGGACTCTACATTGTAAAATATCCTTTCGAGACGTGTGCGCTGGCCGTAAACAAGGGTATCGAGGTTGTAAGTAGTATGTTCCAGGGCAAAAATGGTCTGACGGATATGCTGAAATGAAGCGTTCAGATTTTCGCGGGTTTCGAGATTCAGCACGCTGCGAACTACCGTGATCATGGTATCGATAGAACCCATCAGGCCCTCGGCTTTACGTTTTAAAGGAGCTACCTGCTGACTAACCTCTTCCGAAAGGGTAGCCTGCATCTCCGAAATCAGGGTGTCGCCGTTTTCGGCCATTATGGGCGAATCGCCGATTACGATTTCTATTGACCTGGTGCCCAGGATGTCGGGGGTAAAAATGCGGGCAACCGAATTCTCCGGAATTTGAATGTTATTATAAATACTCATTTCAACGATCACATTGTTCGACGCATCGCCGGCAAAATGCACATCGCTCACTTTACCGATATCAAGGCCGTTCACCGAAACCGAAGCCGCCGACGAAAGCCCTGCCACGTGTTCATAACGCGCATAAAACTTCCGGTGCTTGCGAAACATATCCTTGCCCTTGATGAAATTGATCCCTAAAAAGAAAAGCAGGATAACGCTTGCACTGAATACCCCAATTTTTACATCGCGCCGTATTTTCATGTTCCTGATTGAAATGAATCACAAAATTACTTCAAATTACCTGTTAATCGCTTTGCCTCCTCATTGGTAATCCGGTTTTCATCTAAAAAGGGAACCACAAAAGCATCTTTGAATCCCTTTTCGACCATCGAGCGGCGTAGTTGCATAGCTTCTTCGAGGCTGGGTTTGTCACCGGCGGTATATTTGTACATTCCGTTGTGAAAGTAGCTTTTTACATTTTCAATCCCTTTAAATTCAGGGGAATCCAGCGGCATCTGCGTTTTCGATAAGGCAAATTGCACCCTGTACCTCACTTCTCCGGCAGAAACCGGGGTTCCGGCATTGTCATTGCCGGCAACGGCAGGAGCCGTAGTTTTCACCTCTTCGGCAATCACCGGCATAACCTCTTTTTCTTTTACAGTCCGTTGAACCGGGGTAGAATCCCGGGCGGTTATCAGCGGACCGCCGTTTTTCTCAACGCCGTTTTTATAATCGGCCAGCGCCTTGTATATGGCATAAGCAATCTGGGCTTGGCCTTTAGGTGAAAGCAGGAATTTTTCATCCGAGGAATTGCTCAGAAAGCCGCATTCGATAAGTACTGAAGGCATAGCGGTTTTGTACAACACCAGGAAACCGGCCTGCTTTACACCACGATCGTTCATTTTAACCCTGTCGCGGAAGTTGGCCTGAACCCGCCCGGCAAAATCCAGGCTGTTGTTCAAAAAGGCATTCTGCATCATACTGAAAAAAATATTGCCTTCCGGCGAGCCGGGATCGAAGCCGTCGTACCGCGAAACATAATCATCTTCAAGAAGGATTGCAGCATTTTCGGCTTTTGCCACGGTAAGGTTTGCGCCGGTTTTATCCAGCCCCATCACAAACGTCTCAGTACCTTGAACCGATTGTGTTTTTGTTGAATTGCAATGTATGGATATAAATAAATTGGCATTGCTCTCGTTGGCAATTTTTGCACGACGGTACAATTCCACGAAAACATCCTTATCACGGGTAAGGACAACTTTAACCCCGGGAAGGTTTTGCCTGATGTAATCCCTTAGTTCGAGTGCGATGGACAGTGCAACATCCTTTTCGCGCGAATTTTTACCGAGCGCCCCGGTATCATGCCCTCCGTGACCTGCGTCAATCACAACAGTACTCACCTTTTGTCCATACGCCACCGCACTGGCCAAAAGCAAAAACAGCACTATACGAAAGGCCGGTGATCTGTGTTTTTCTGTCATCCGTTTATTTTAATTAGTTTTGCGGCGCAATTGCGAACTATATCCGTACATATCAACGTTTAAATTTCTTTGAATCATACATGTCGGTTAATTAAATGTAATTATCTGATGATTCAGGGACAAACTATTTTGCGGATATGTAACAAAGATAGCACCAAAATACATTGTTAAATCCAGCACGTGCCTAAATTACAAAAAATGCATCGGTTCCTGTCACTGTTGATAACCATTGGTTTTATCATGATAACGACCGTTGCAGAAGCCGGATCTTTTTTCTCCGGCAGCAATCCGGATACGCTGGCCGTTACCCATGACTCTTCTTTCAGCCTCCCGCCTGATACCCTAAGCCGGCAGGATACGCTTTCCAGGCCAGATACACTGAAGAAAAAGCCACAGATGATTGAGGACATCATCAGGTATTCTTCATCCGACAGCATTACCTTGGACCTCAAACAGAAACTCGCCTATTTAATCGGCAATGCGCATATCGAGTACGGTGACATTAAAATAGATGCGTACAAATTCATTATCAATTTCAACAACAGTTCCATTTACGCCGAAGGCACCACCGATTCAACGGGGGCTGCCGTGGGAACCCCGGTATTTACTCAGGGCAACCTTTCCTTTACATCCAAAACGCTGACTTACAATTTTGAAACGAAAAAAGGCATTATCCAGAATATCGTAACGCGTGAAGGAGAAGGCTACCTGCAAAGCAACGTGGTGAAAAAACTAGCCGATGGCTCCACCAATTCAAAACAGGGTTGGTATACGACCTGCGAAAACACCGATCACCCTCATTTTGCCATTAAATACTCGAAAGCCCGTATTATCCCTGACGATAAGATTGTTACGGGCCCCGCCTATCTGAGTATTGAAGATGTTCCGCTGCCTCTTGTCCTGCCTTTCGGTATTTTTCCAAGCAAAAAAGGGCGCAGCTCGGGTATTGTGATACCCAAATACGGCGAATCGGCCAACCGCGGTTTCTTTCTCGAAAACGGGGGATATTACTTCGGCCTGAACGACTATTTCGACTTGAAGCTGTTGGGCGATATCTACTCACGCGGCAGTTGGGCTGTTAAGCCGACATTTACCTATAAGAGGCGGTACAAGTATTCCGGCAGCTTCAACCTGAACTATGCCAGGAATGTCACAGGGGTGAAAGGTTCTGCTGATTATGCCACAAGCAAGGATTTTTTCGTTACCTGGTCGCACAGCCAGGATTCCAAAGCAAACCCCAACAGCGTTTTTTCGGCCAGCGTGCGAGCAGGGTCAAGTAAATACAACAGGTACAACAACCCCCTGTCGGTCAACGATTACCTGACAAACACCTTTTCATCCAGTATTTCTTATTCCCGCAAGCTTGGTGAAATAGGCAATATCACTGCCAGCGCCAGACACAGCCAGAATACGACAAACGGATCGGTTTCGCTGTCGCTTCCCGAAGTAGCGCTTACCATGAACCGGTTCTATCCTTTCAAACGGAAACAGGCAACAGGGCCGACACGCTGGTACGAAAGCATCACCGTTACTTACAATATGAACGCCAGGAACGATCTGAACACCGTTGATACAGCGCTTTTTACCCGCCAGTCGCTCGACAGGTTCATGATGGGCATGAAGCACAGCATTCCGGTTCAGGGGTCATTCAAAATCCTGAAATATTTCACCTGGTCAAATGGCATCAATTATAATGAAAGGTGGTATTTTAAAACGGTCCGGAAATCCTATATCAGCGATACCACTTACATAGCCGGCGATACCATTGCCCCTCATGTTCAAACCGATACCGTTTCGGAATTCAGGGCTGCCCGCGATTACAGCTTCAATTCATCGGTCAGTACTACTTTATACGGCATGTACCAGTTCGGAAAGAAATCGCCGGTAAAGGCCATTCGCCATGTTGTCAGGCCATCGGTAGGTTTTAATTTTGTGCCTGATTTCACCACCGGCAAACTGGGTTATTACCGCACTTATCAGGATGCTGAAGGGGAAGAAGTATTATATTCCATCTTCGGGGAAAGCACTTTCAGCCCCTATGGCTCTCCGCCCAGGGGAAAATCCGGCTCAATAAACTTTGCACTCGGGAACAACCTTGAAATGAAGGTAAGGTCAAAGAAAGATACGGTCAACGGAACAACCAAGGTAATGCTGATCGATAATCTCAATTTCAGCACCAATTATGATCTGGCTAAAGATTCGATGCGATGGTCGAACCTGAACATTTCGGGACGCACCACGTTATTTAAAAAGATCCAGGTAAATTACAGCAGTTCGTGGAGCCCTTATGCGGTTGACTCGGTCACCAAACAAGCCTATAACAAGTTTGAGTGGGAGGTAAACCGTAAACTCTTCCGTTTCGAAAATTCAGCATGGAGCCTTAGTCTCGGTTATGATTTCAGGTCATCCGACAAGATGAAAAAGAAGACGGAAACAGGCAAAGGCACGGCTGACGAGATGGAATACATCCGCAATAACCCTGAACAGTTTATTGATTGGGACAATCCCTGGAATTTAAGGATAAACTACACCTTCCGTTACACCGGCGTTCTTGCCAACAGGTATACCGGCGAAAAGAAAAAAACCGTTTACCAGACCATCGATTTTAACGGCGACGTCAGCATCACGCAGAAATGGAAAGTGACATTGCGTAGCGGCTACGATTTTAAGAACAAAGACTTTTCGCTGACGCAGGTTTCCATATATCGTAACCTGCACTGCTGGGAAATGAGCTTTAACTGGATTCCCTATGGCGCACAAAAAAGCTGGAGCTTTGCCATTAACGTGAAATCATCCGTGCTGCAGGACCTGAAACTCACCAAGAAGAAAGACTTCCGCGACAGTCTGTAAAAAGGCAAGCCGTCAGAGTCGCCGTAATGCCCCGGCAAACACGGCGGTTCTACTCATGATACAGCAGGGTGAATGAAAAGATCGAACCTTTGCCGGATTCGCTGTTGACCCAGATTTTCCCCCCGTTTTTCTCAACCATTTCCTTACACAGGATCAGCCCCAGTCCGGTTCCCGGTTCATTGGCCGTGCCGACCATCGAAACCTGGCCATCCAGTTTAAACAACTGGGCCATAATGTCATCGGGAATGCCGACGCCGTTATCCAGCACACTGATCAACAGCCACTTGCGCCCGTCAACAGGCTCTTTTCCCGGATTGGGGGAGTTTACAATTGAACTTTCAACGGTCACTTTACCATATGAATTCGAGAACTTGATGGCATTCGAAACCAGGTTCTGGATGATGGAGTGGGCCATATTTCTGTCGGCTTCAACGAATACGCCGGCCGGAACATCACTGATAAGTTTGATCCCCTTGCGCATGGCGTTACCGGTAAGCAGCGAAAATATCTCTTCGATTTCGGCTGAGAGCTCAAACACGGTAGGCAGGAACGGGGTTTTCTTGGTTTGAATCCTCGACCATTCCAATAGATTTTCAAGGAGGGAATATGTTTGATAGGAGGCTGAGCGGATATTCTGCAGATAATCCTTTACCTGTTGCTTTTCAAGTTCGTCGATATCTTCCACCAACAGATCGATGAACCCAAGCAATCCCTGAAAAGGATTTTTCAGGTCATGGGCAAGGATGCTGAAGAATTTATCTTTACTGGCATTGGTTTCCCTGAGCTCAACATTGTATTGCTGTAATTTTTCTTCGGCCTGCTTCCGTTCGGTGATATCCCGGCCGATGGCCAGCACAACATCGCGACCGAAGTAGCGGGACCGGTTCAGCACCACATCATTGGCAAAAACTTCCCCATTCTTGCGCTTTCCCCACCATTCAAAATTAATTGTTTCACCTTTAAAAGCCTTCTTCAGATATTCATTGAACAGTTCGAGGTCATTACGCCCTTCGGCTGAAATCATCCGGGGTGTTGAACCGATAAGTTCTTCACGTGTGTAACCATATTTGCCGATAGCGCCAAGGTTTACGTCAATCACTTTCCCATCGGGATCCATCACGTAAATGGCATCGGATATGGTGTCGGAAAGCTCGCGGTAATTCATCTCACTTTCTTCGCGCGCTTTTTGCGTTGATATCCGGGATTCTTCTACGGCTGTAGCCGAAGCTATTATATTGCAGAACTCTTTATCCTCGTTCCGGAGGGTGTAATGATGCGTAAAGAAAGCCGATATCAGCCCTACCAGTTTATTGTTGTTCCGAACGGGATTCACAACAATCATGGTAATGCCGTTTTCATCGATGAAAGAACCGAATCCGGCATCACTGAAGTTAAAAGGTTTGTTTATAACCAGGAAATTCTCCCTGCCGCTGCTGTATTGTTTCACAATATCGGCATAAGCCGTATCAGGCATCACGCCGGTAATCAGCGGAGAGTCCCATAATGCAACCAGTTGGGAATGTCCGTTGGCGATCCGGTAATAGGAACATACCGATGCGCCCAGCAATTCACCGTAAAGGGCAATGAGCTGCAGGATATTTTTTTCCGAATCGGGACTGAAACCGGTAAACGTTTTATGAAGCCTGGTAAGCCGTATATAATTTTTGTTCAGCGATTCCTCTGCCTGGAGCGTGTCGGAAATATCGCGGATTTCGATCAGCATCCCGGACTGATCGTTTCTTGAATCCTTCAGCGGTGAAAACAACACTTCGGCCCAGAAACCTTCGTTGGTAGTGCGCCTTAACCTGTATTTCCCCTTTATAAAATTTTTCGTTCCATTCGCAACCGTCAGGAAATCCGTCAGGGAAGATTCAATATATCCCGGCATCAGGAATGACAGGAAGTTGCTGCCATCAAGCGATTTGTTTGCAGGGAGCACAAACAGTTCGCGAAGTTTGTTAGAGGCTGTAAGTATCATCCCGCTGTTATCGCAGATGAGAATTGCCTCCGGCATTGCATTGATGATGGATTGGGGATCGCGGCCCAACAGGCCGGTAGAAATTGGTGAAACTTCGCGCTTGTTGCTGTCGCTGGCTACCATCAACACGCCTGAAACCGATTTGTCAGGGCCAAAGAATGGCAACGCCCTGATAAAAATATTCCCCAAACGGGAGTCATCAAATTCGCCTGAATGTTCTTTACCGGTTTTTAACGCCTGCCAGACCGGACATTGGAGCTTGAATTCCTTGCTCTCGCGGCTGCAGATTTCGCACATCCCTCCCGCTTCGATACCAAATGGCTGAATTTTCTCAGAAAGAAGGCTGTTCATTCTGACAAACCGGCAACTGGTATCGATAACAGCAATGAAATCATCGGCGGCATCATAGTAATGTTCCCAAAAATAGTCTGATACTATTCCTGAGAAATCGCTAATTGCACTATCCGGTGCCATGCTGCCAGATTCCCCCGAGTTTAAATTCCCCAGAATCTGCATACGCGAGTAGATGAGATAAAAATAGTCATGTTGTAGTAATTTTCAGCCATTTGTTAACAACATTTTATTTGCCATCGAACTATTTATTCCCCTTTTCAAACAGTTCAATTCAAACTCTCTCGCTTCGTAAAATTTCTTTGGTATTATTCCGACTCTGGTCTTTTGAAAATAGTTTGTTTAACATTATGGCGCAATGTATTAGTCAAAAAGTATGCCATGCTGCCGAAAATAGTTATTAACAATTTCCAATCACCTCATTGTCTTCCCTTTATGCCATTTTTTTCAATTAAATAATAATTCAGGGCCTTTAATTATTTCTCCATTAAATTGCCCGAAATTCCATTTTGGAACATAATATACTTTTTCGAAAATCGATCTTATGAAAACGGCAGTCCGGTCAATCATTACCGGAAGGGCTGCGTTAAAGATCGGCCGGAAGGGTAAATGAAAATGTCGATCCGCGGCCCGGTTCACTTTTTACATGGACGGTGCCACCATGCCTTTCAATCATTTCGCGGGTGAGCAACAATCCCAGGCCGGTGCCTTTCTCGTTCTGTGTGCCCGTAGTTGAATGCAGCAAGTTGATTTTAAACAACTTACTCATTTCATCCGCTGTCATGCCAATACCATTATCTGTAATGCTGATACAAACTTCAGGATCCTCTCCACAGGACTGGCTTTCGATTTCTGCCGCAATATTTATCTCTCCCCCCGGATTCGTGAATTTGATGGCATTCATCAGGAAATTATGAAGGATGGAAAGCAGCATGTACTGATCGGCATTCACTGCCATATCGGACGGCACCCGGTTGTTTACGGTTATTCGTTTTCGGTAAGCAAGGCTGCTGACAATGGTCGTTGCCGTCTCCACTTCATCGGCAAGCATCAGCTTCATAGGGGTAAAGGGCAGACGCCCGGTGAGCAATCTCGACCAGGTAAGTAAATTTTCGAGCAGGTTCAGGGAATGCTTGGCAGTATTGTTGATTATTTTAATATAATCACGCATTTCATCCCGGTCCAGGGAATCGAAATCTTCAAGCAGGATATCGGAAAATCCCAGTAAACTGTTAAAAGGATCTTTCAGGTCATGGGCAATGATGGAAAACATCTTGTCCTTGCTCTTATTCAGCTCCTTCAGCTCATCGTTGTATTGATTGAGCCTTTGGTTATAAGTAAGTTGATCCGTAATATCCCGCCCGATCCCCGTGATGCCGATAGGTGTATCATTGTTATCATACATCAGCCTGCTGCGGACTTCAAGCACAATGGTCGATCCGCTGGCCGACTGCACCTCAACTTCATAGGCCGGCACCGATTTATCTTTTAACAGTTTTTTCAGGATCTCTTTAAATTGACCGATCTCAATATTTTTTACAACATCGAAAACAGATGTTGCAAGCACTTGCGTCAACGGCATTCCCAGGATGTCTATCACCCGTTGATTGGCATCGGTAAAATTTCCCTTCAGGTCGATGGTAAAGATCAGGTCATTGGCATTCTGAAAAAGGTCATGATATTTCTGTTCGCTGTTTTTAAGCGTATCCTGAACTTTTTTCAGGTGGGTGATGTCGTGGATACTGCCGACGATGAATTTTTTTCCGGCAAATTTATCGTGGTAGAGATATTTGGATGTTATTGCATCCCTTATTTCCCCGGTGCTCCAGGTTATCTGCTCTTCGTTGGTGTTA
This sequence comes from Bacteroidales bacterium, assembly GCA_035403165.1. Classification (GTDB taxonomy): domain Bacteria; phylum Bacteroidota; class Bacteroidia; order Bacteroidales; family UBA4417; genus UBA4417. The sequence continues at coordinate 28,573 of DAONEP010000009.1, forward strand.
GCGCCATTTTCCAGGACCAGATCATCCATTTTCCAAAAAACATCGGCCTGTTCTTTCGGAAAGATATCATAATCTGTTTTCCCGATCAGGAAGTCGCGCGGATGGCCGATCATCTCAACATTGGCGTCATTCATCATTACCCACTTGTGATGCTCATCTTTAACAAAGAAAGGCTCCTGTAAGGTATTGATGATAATGTTCAGGAATTCAACCTGCTGACGGCTTTCTTCTTCGGCCGTTATCAGGTCGGTATGGTCGCGGATATTGCCCATTACAGCCGAAACCTTCCCCGATGGATCGGTAAGGGGCACCAGGCTATAGACAATATGCCGCTTGATATTGCCAGGCGTTGCCAATTCCTGCTGCCCTTCAACCGGCTTTTTTTCGGAAATGCAAAGGTTGAATTCCGCAGAGACATTACAGTTGTATTTTTGATTGATTTCTTTAATTGACAGCAAGTTACCCAGTTCCGATGACGGCTTTCCGATTATTTTAAAAAAAGCATCGTTGGCTTCTATAATTTTACCGTTCAGGTTAAGGAGCACCACACCGGTCGGCAGGTTCAGCATCAGGTTCCGGTATTTGATTTCGCTGCGTATCAGCGCATCCTCTGCCGCCTTTCGTGCCGTTATATCGCGCGTAACCGCCGCTACACAATCATGCATGCCGCTGTTGCTAATAATCTGGAATTTACTCTCGGCCCAGCCGATACTCTTATCGCATTTTATATAACGGTACTCGATATTTACAGGATAGGAGCCATCCTTCATCCCAGCAATGGCATCAAGAACAATTTGCTTGTCGTCAGGATAAACGGGCCATACAGCGCTATCCTGCATCGCCTTGTCATAAGGTATTCCGGTAAATTGCTCAAAGGAAGGTGATAAAAACAATATTTTACCATCGAAGGAATGCAAGGAGATGATGTCATGCGTATTTTCCGCAATCAGGTTCAGATAGCCGGCCTGCCTGCCCATCTCGAAAGGGGATACGATGCCCGGCCTGGCATAGTGAATAAAACCGGCAACGCCGATCAGTTTGTCGGATGGATAATAAACCGGTTTCAGGTAGGTGGCGAAATTTTTACGCGGCTCTCTTCCGGCAAGCGATATCTGACCGCTATGATAGGTTGTTTTCCCTGATAACGCTTCGTTCAGGGAATGTACAAAGCTTTTGTCCCCCGCCTGTAATAACAGGTTGACGCCTTTGAACGAAGGGCCCTGAACATTCAGAATCGCGGCTGTTTGTGCATCAAAATCCAGGACTACACCGGAGGTATCAATTAAAAAATAGGCTACCAGAGGTGGATATTCATCTGCATAAAGCGCATCTGTATATTTTATGCCGTTGATGTTGGTTTTTGTATCCATAGTAAAATCCTCATAATTTCCCACCACTCAGATGGAAAGTATCCGTTAAACTGATAAAAACAACAATATTTAATACTCAATTGCAGGCAGTGCAGTGGGACGGCAGACCTGTAAGCCCATCAACAATCAATCACTTTCAGTAAAAAAAGTCATACTCATTCCCGGTTCAAAATTAATATTTTTCTTTTGATTCCCAGATAAGCTGAATCAATATCTGAGGATTCCTTCAACATATTGACAAATTTTCAATTTATAAGTTCGAAAAAAGTGGCAATCCTGGCAAATGGGACATCAACCGCATACCTGATTTATTGGCTTTGCCCGATATGGAGACATTTCCGGGAGAGGTATCCTGCTATCAATATTCTCTGTCAGTCATGATGATCCGGCACGTGATCTGATCATGCTTCCGGTGAACTGTTTTCCAATTCCCCGGCTAAACGGGTTCCCCGGCATTCCTCACAATATTTACCTGAATTGCAACCGGGGCTAAGGCAGGATTCCGGATCAGCCCGGAAATTATTACATTTGTATTCACCTTAATACGAAAATCATCATGGCAATAATTGTAATTCTGGCTATTGCTGCAATTCTTGTGCTTTGGCTTATCAGCCTGTATAACCGCATCATACGGCTCCGCAACAGGCGGGAAAATGCTTTTGCCGATATTGACGTCCAGTTGCGCCAGCGCCATGACCTTGTGCCTCAACTTGTTGAGACCGTAAAAGGTTATGCCGCCCATGAACGGGAACTGCTCACCCGTATCACCGAAGCCCGCGCTGCCGCCATACAGGCCGGCACTATTGACGAAAAAATAAAGGCAGAGACAACGCTTGGCAATGCATTGCAAGGCTTAAAGATCGCGGTTGAAAATTATCCCGACCTCAAGGCAAATCAAAACTTCCTTCAGTTACAGGAAGAGCTCAGCGATATAGAGAACAAACTGGCAGCAGCCAGGCGTTTTTTCAATGCTGCCACTGCCGAATACAATACCGGCATCGAAACATTTCCGTCCAATATCATCGCCTCGAATTTCGGTTTCAAACGTGAAACCATATTTGATCCGGGCCCTGAAAAACGCGGACAATTGGAGGAACCGCCCACCATTAAGTTCTGAATTTCATGGAATATATCGGAATCCAGGGCCAGATCCGGAAAAACAACCTGAATTCAGTCCTGTTGCTCATTGCCTTCCCGGTATTGCTGCTGGCAATGGTTTATATTTTCCTGTTTTTCACCAGCGGGCACAGGGCTCCCGGCGCAAATGCCGCATTTATCGCTGCGGTTCCCTATGTACTGGCCGGAACGGCCATCTGGTTCCTGGCAGCCTGGTTTGCGCAATCCTCGCTGATCAGGCTGGCAACCGGGTCAAAGCCCCTTGAAAGGCGCGAAAATAAACGGGTTTACAACTTGCTTGAGAACCTTTGCATTGCCAATGGCATGAAAATGCCGCGGCTATATGTCATAGAAGATGACTCGCTCAACGCCTTTGCAAGCGGAATAAACGATTCAACCTACGCCGTTTCCTTATCGCGGGGCATCATCGAAAATCTTGACGATGAAGAACTGGAGAGTGTTATTGCTCACGAATTAAGTCATATCCGAAACCGCGACGTGCGTTTACTGATTATCTCCATCATTTTCGTAGGTATTTTCTCCTTCCTTGCCGAAATGGCTTTCCGGAGTTTTCGCTTTATCGGCAGGGGAAGTAAAAGCAACGGCAAAAACGGAGGTATGATCATTCTGATAGCAGTGGTTTTAACAGCCATTTGCTACCTGGTTTCCATGCTTCTTCGTTTTGGGGTATCCCGCTCCCGCGAATATTTAGCCGATGCCGGTTCAGCCGCCATGACGCATAAGCCATATGCCCTGGCTTCGGCGTTGCGCAAAATAGCAAATGATCCTGCTATTGAGGCTGTTGAAAGCCGCGATGTGGCCCAGCTCTTTATCGAAAATCCCAAACCTTCGGCTCACGGATTTTCGTGGGACAATCTCTTCGCAACGCATCCGCCTGTCCGGAAACGGATAGAACTTCTCGAACAGTTTGTTTAATAAACTTATCTATAATTTTTTTTCCGTTTGAAAAGCCAAAATTTCCCGTTCAGAGTATTGACATTCGGCATCATACTTATCCTCATTCTTCCGGCGCTGCTGAAAGACGGGATGTTCATGGACGGGTTGCAGTATGCCTGCGTCTCGAAAAATCTGGCTCACGGGCAGGGAACTTTCTGGCAGCCGCACCTCAGCAATACGTGGAACAAAGAGGGCAACCATGCGTTCCTGGAACACCCGCCCCTGGTTTTCGGAATTCAATCCTTGTTTTTCAGGGCTCTCGGCGACAGCAGGTACACCGAGCGCATATACAGCTTCCTGACAGCTCTGATAACAGCCTGGCTGATAGCCATGATCTGGCGGTTTGTATTCAGAAAGGAAGAAAAGATAAGGAATTCGGAATGGTTTCCGGTCCTTTTATGGATCATCACGCCTGTTTGTTTCTGGTCGTACCGGAACAATATGCAGGAAAATACCATGGGAATATTCACCCTGGCTGCCGTGTATTTTTCGCTTCGGGCTGTCGAAAAAAGCCGGCGTTATCTTCCAAATCTTCTGCTTGCCGGAATTTTTACCGTGGCAGCAGTGTTGTCAAAAGGGCTGCCCGGACTGTTTCCACTGGCTTTCATACCGGTGTATAAGGCGCTGCACAAGGATTTCACCTTGCGGAAAATGTTGCTTTACTGGCTAATTTTTCTCGCTATCGTCGCGGCAGGTTTTTCTCTTATTTTGTTGATTCCCGGCGCTTCCGAAAGTCTGAGATTCTGGCTCTTCGAAAGGGTATTTTCAAGAATTGAAAGCGAAGTAACTACCAGTAACCGGTTCGATGTAATCTGGAGAATTTTTACTGAACTGATCCCGGCGCTACTTATCGCCGGCGGGCTGATCCTTACCGGAAAATTTCGTAAATACAATCCCGGAAATAATTACCGGAAACAGGCCCTGCTGTTCATTATTATGGGATTGGCAGGCTCGCTGCCTATGTTGTTCACGCTGGTGCAAAAAGGTTTTTACCTGGTTCCTGTTTTTCCGCTTTTTACACTGGGGCTGGCAGCCATATCAGTCCCTTTCATGGTTCATTTTACGGAAAAATCAGATCCTGCTTCCGGGAGTTTCAGGGCCTTCCGGTTGATTACGTTGGTTTTCCTTGCAGGTATATTGGTTTTTTCTGCCATGCAGATAAACAAAACCTGCCGTGACGAGGAGGTTCTGAGCGATGTTTACCGGCTTGGAAGCGTTATCCCGGAACATTCAACGGCGGGAATTAATAGAACACTATATGCAAACTGGCCCCTGCAGCTATATCTGCTTCGATACTACGATATCAATGTTGATCCGTCGCCGGTAGAAAGCCCTGATTACTTTATCCTGGAAAAGAAGGACACCCTGCCTGCAGCCGCAGGATACAGACGTGAACCATTGAATACACTTAAATTTGACCTGTACAGGCTATCGGCTGCTGGTTCCCGGTAACGGAGGAACTTACCGCAGCAGAAACGGCTGTCAGAAAAAAGAGGGTAATATTCAGACGGCCGGGTTACAACCGGAGCTGTATCCAAACAGCCTGAGCCCTGCCGTCTGACAGTCAGACTTTTGATGCTGTCCAGGCCTGTTATTCACGATAGCCGCCGTGTGCGATAGTCCCTCAAAATGCTGATCGTATACAGGGCCAGGCCCGTCCACACCATGGCAAATGCAACGACATAGGGTATCCGGAAAGGTTCGCGGTAAACGAAGATCCCTATCAGCAACGCGATGGTTGGAGAAAGGTACTGGATAAAACCGATCGTCGACAGCGGTATCTTTGTCGCTGCTTTGCCAAACCAATACAACGGGAGGGCGGTCACAGGCCCGCCAATGATGAGCAATACCGATATCAGCCAGGACCCATGCAAAAAAGCGCCAGTCCCCTGATATTCGGCAAACAACAGGTATCCGATGGCCAGCGGGGTAAGCAACATGGTTTCGATAAATACGGCCGGAAGCGATTCCAGGTTTGCTTTCTTGCGGAGTAACCCATAGGCGCCAAACGATAGCGCCAGGTACACAGAAATCCAGGGTAACCTTCCCACATAAAGGGTGAGCCATACAATTCCACCAACAGCAAACAGCACTGCCAGTTTCTGAATCCGGCTAAGCCGCTCCTTCAGGAAAATGACTCCCAGCAATACGTTCACCATAGGATTCATATAATAACCAAGGCTTGTATCCACGATGCGGTCATGGTTCACCGCATATATATAAACGCCCCAGTTGCTGCCGACCAGCAGGCCTGTCATCAGCAAAAGCCCGGCAATGCGGATATCCTTCAGGTATCTGATAACCTGCCTGTTTCTGAGGAAAGCCAACAAAATCCCAAGAAATATGAATGACCATACGATCCGGTGAACAAGAATCTGGTCCGAGGGTACTTCTTTCAGCAATTTCCAGTAAACCGGGAAGATGCCCCAACATGTATAACATAGCACCGCCAGCATTAATCCGCTGAAATATTGACTATTACGGTTATCGGGCATCGTTTTTGATTTTTTGCGAAATTAAACAAATGATTTCCTGCTTGGTAAACAGTAAAAATTCCGAGGCATACTTATTTCGAAGGAAACCCGGTATATTTATACCATTCAAAAGCAATAACTGCTACATCCATGAAACAGGAGATGACTTCAACCACTTTCGAAATTCCGGGTTACACTATCGTGAAAAACCTGGGATTGATACGGGGCATCATTGTACGTTCCCGATCTATTTTTGGCACCATCGGAGCCGGTTTGCAAACGCTGGTAGGAGGCAATATTTCGCTTCTGACGGAACTGTGTGAGAAAACCCGTGCCGACGCTTATATGGAGATGATGGTCCATGCCGAAGTGCTGGGGGCAAATGCCGTCATCGGTATTCGTTACGAATCAACTGAGATTATGAGCGGCGTAACCGAGGTGATCTGCTACGGCACGGCGGTATTGGCTGAGGCGCAATAACCCTTTTACCCAGCGGTCATTCAGATTACCACATTCACAATCTTACGGGGGACCACGATGACCTTTCGCGGCGGATTGCCGCCAAGCCATTTCTGCGACTCCGGAGCTGTAAGCACCGCTTTTTCGATATCAGCAACCGGCATATCCAATGGCAATTCAAGCATGAAACGCGTCTTTCCGTTGAAGGATACCGGGTAGGTGAATGAATTGTCAACGGTAAAGGCGGCATTGTATTCAGGGAATTTCGCATTGCATACGCTGCCGGTGTTGCCTAAAAGATGCCACAATTCTTCGGCAATATGGGGGGCATAAGGAGAGATCAGCACAACAAGGTCGGCAAGAACCGCCCGCTTGTTGCAGTTGAGGTCGGTAAGTTCGTTGGTGCAGATCATAAAGGCGCTCACCGCCGTATTGAATGAAAAGCGTTCGATATCTTCCTGAATTTTCAGGATGGTTTTGTGAAGTACCTTCAGCTCATCCTTTGTCGGGGCTTCATCCGAAACTGAGAATTCCAGCTTTTCGTTGTGGAAGAGCCTCCAGAATTTCCTGATAAACCTCGAAACGCCCTCCACTCCGCTGGTATCCCAGGGTTTCGACTGTTCCAGCGGGCCAAGGAACATTTCATAAAGCCGCAGGGTGTCGGCTCCGTACTTTTCAATCAGGTCGTCGGGATTGACCACGTTGTGCATGCTTTTCGACATCTTCTCAATCTCCCACCCGCAAATGTATTTGCCGTTTTCGAGGATGAATTCAGCGTCGGCAAAGTCAGGACGCCATTTCCTGAATAATCCGGTATCCAGAACATCATTATCAACCAGGTTCACGTCGACGTGCAACTCCTGGGTTTGATACTCGTTGCGGAGGTTGCAGGAAACGAATTTATTGGTGCCGATGATGCGATATACAAAACTGGATCGTCCCTGTATCATTCCCTGGTTGATCAGCTTGGAATAAGGCTCTTCAACCTTGCTCAGGCCCATGTCGAACAGAAATTTATTCCAGAAACGGCTGTAAATCAGGTGGCCGGTAGCGTGTTCGGCGCCGCCGATATAGAGGTCGACATTTTTCCAGTAGGAGGCGGCTTCATCCGAGAAATATTCCGTATCGTTGGTCGGGTCCATATACCTGAAGTAATAACCGCTCGATCCTGCAAATCCGGGCATGGTGTTGGTTTCGAGGCGGCAGCCGTCGGCGGTCACCCAGTTTTTAGCCCTTGCCAGCGGAGGTTCGCCGGTTTCGGTGGGCAGGTAAGCATCCACTTCGGGCAGCAGCAACGGGAGCTGCGATTCGGGCAGGGTGTATGGCATACCGTCCCTGTAATACACTGGGAAAGGCTCGCCCCAGTAACGCTGCCGGCTGAAAATGGCATCGCGGAGGCGGAAATTGACCGTACCCGTCCCTATTTTCATCTCTTCGGCTTTTCGAATGACTTCCGTGATAGCCTGGTTCACCTCCATGCCGCTGATAAATCCCGAGTTGATCATGATACCGTCGTGAGAGTCATAGGACTCTTCCCACGTCGACGGATCGGAAGGCTCATGTCCCGGTTTATTCACCACCTGGATGATCGGAAGGTTGAAATGCCGCGCAAAGGCAAAGTCACGGCTGTCGTGGGCCGGAACAGCCATGATGGCGCCGGTCCCGTATCCCGTCAGCACATAATCGGCAATCCACACCGGGATTTTTGTCCCCGTGAACGGATTCAGCGCATAAGCGCCCGTAAATTCCCCGCTTACCTTTTTCACCTCGGTCATGCGCTCACGTTCCGAACGGTTTTTGGCCCAGGTAACATAAGCATCGATCTTGTCTTTCTGCTCCGGTGTTGTAATAACAGAAACCAGTTCATGTTCCGGCGCAAGGACCATGAAGGTAGCCCCGAAAATAGTATCCGGGCGTGTGGTAAACACCTCTATGACGGCATCGCTGTTTTCAACAGCAAAGTTCATATTGCCACCCTCGCTGCGGCCGATCCAGTTGCGCTGGATTTCCTTGAGCGATTCGCTCCAGTCAACGGTATCGAGACCCTTTAGCAGACGGTCAGCATATGCGGTGATACGAAGCAGCCATTGCCTCATTTTTTTTCGTTCCACGGGATGTCCGCCGCGGACGGAATGGCCTTCGCTTACTTCGTCGTTGGCTAACACAGTGCCCAATGCAGGACACCAGTTGACGACCGTATCGGCCTGGTAAGCCAGCCTGTATTTCATCAGGATTTCCTGCTGCTGCTTTTCATCGTACGAAGCCCATTCCTGAGCCGAGAATAAGGGCGTACCGTCGCTGCACGCAGCCTTTACATTCCGGTTGCCTTCTGTTTCAAAAATGCCGGTCAGCGTTTCTATAGGCCGGGCTTTGTCTTCCTGCCGGTCGAACCAGGAATGGAACAGTTTTATAAAAGTCCATTGAGTCCATTTGTAATATTTCGGGTCGCTGGTCCTCACTTCCCGGCTCCAGTCATAGGAAAACCCGATCTTATCGAGTTGTTCGCGGTACCGGTTGATATTCTTTTCGGTAGTGACGGCAGGATGCGTGCCCGTTTGAATGGCATACTGTTCCGCCGGAAGCCCATAGGCATCGTAGCCCATGGGATGCAGCACATTATAACCTTTCAGCCTTTTATACCGTGCAAAAATATCGGAGGCGATATACCCCAACGGATGACCGACATGAAGGCCGGCGCCCGACGGGTATGGAAACATGTCGAGGACGTAATACTTCGGCTTCGAATGATCGATTTCCGATTTGTAAATTTTATTATCGGCCCAATATTTCTGCCATTTTTTTTCGGCTTCGCGAAAGTTATAATCCATGCACTAAAAACTTAAAAGGTATGTTGGCTTGTTAAATTATCATAATCCGGGAAGGCGTTTCACCGGATTTCATGCTGACAATGAGGGTGCAAAAGTACCGTTTTTCATCTTTACACGAAAACGCCGCAGTTTGGTATTCATGAGCCGATTATAAAATTTTGTACTTTCGTTGCCACCGATGACCAATTCACAATCGAACGAGAGTTTTGGACAGCGAAGGCTTCGCACTTCGTATGTAACGAGTATTATCAGCATTATGCTGGTACTGTTCATGCTTGGATTGCTCGGATTGATTATTCTTCACGGGAAAAAACTTTCGGAATATGTCCGCGAAAATATCCGCATTTCGCTGCTGATGAAAGAAGACAGCAGTGAATCGATGATACTGACGTACAAACAAAAGCTTGACCGTACCCGGTATGTGCGTTCTTCGCAATATATCAGCCGGGAGGAAGCAGCCAGAGAACTTACTGAGGATCTCGGCGAGGATTTTATCCATTTCCTTGATTTCAATCCGTTGCCGGCAGCTATCGACCTTCAGTTGAAATCGGAATATACCAATAACGACAGCATTTCAAAAATCGAAAAGCAACTGAAGTCCAATCCCCTGGTTAAGGAAGTCGTTTACCAGAAGTCGATGATTGATGTTGTAAACGACAACATCCGGAAAATCAGCATGGTGATAACCGGGTTCAGCATGTTGCTCATTATCATTGCCATTGTCCTGATCAACAATACCATTAAGCTTTCGATCTATTCACGGCGCTTCCTGATCAGGAGCATGCAACTGGTCGGAGCAACGGAATCATTTATCCGCCGGCCTTTTATCCGGCGAAGCATGTTGCATGGCCTCATCGCTTCGCTGCTGGCAATAGGATTCCTGATGGGTACTTTATGGATTGCCAGACAGAGGATTCCCGAACTGATACAACTTGAGGACATGCGATCTTTCACAGTGATGTATGGATTGTTGGTGATGATCGGCGTGTTTCTTTCAGGGCTTTCCACCTATTTTGCCGTTCGGAAATTCCTGCATATGAAAGCCGACAGCCTTCACATGAGCTAACAATGAACCGAATTTTCATAACCTGTTAAATAACAATTCAATGGCTAAAGAAACAAAAGTAGTTCCGGCTACCCCCGCTAAACGGAAATTTGACGAAAAGCCTCCCCAGTTCGCCCTTACACGTGAAAACTATATTATCATGGGCATCGGCGTACTGCTGATTATGCTGGGATTCATTCTGATGATAGGCGGCGGATCAAAAGACCCGAACGTCTTCAACTATGATATGTTTAATTTCAAAAGGCTGACACTGTCCCCAATCCTGATTCTTTCGGGTTTCGTGGTTGAACTTTTTGCCATCATGAAGAAACCAAAAGAATAGCATGAGTTGGTTACAGGCAATCATTATAGCCATTGTTGAAGGCATCACCGAATTCCTTCCCATTTCGTCTACCGGACACATGGCGCTGACCGCCTCATTCATGGGGATTGAAAAGGAAGCATTTACAAAGCTCTTTATCGAAAACATACAATTCGGGACGATTATCTCGGTGATTGTCCTGTATTGGAAAAAATTCATTGATTTTAAAAAATTCAGCTTTTACCTGAAGCTGATCGTTGCTTTTATCCCGGCAGCCATTGTCGGTATCCTCCTCAAGGAGCATATCGACCGTGCGCTCGGATCACCGCTCTTCATTGCCGTGGTGATGTTCCTTGGAGGGATTATACTCCTATTCGTAGACAACTGGTTCAAAAATCCCATCATCCGTTCCGAAGAGCAGATGACGTATCGTAATTCGTTTATTATCGGTCTCTTCCAGATACTGTCGGTGATTTTCCCCGGGTTGAGCCGGAGCGCCGCCACCATTATCGGCGGGATGCAGCAGAAGCTCACCCGGCAGGCTGCCGCCGAATTTTCCTTTTTCCTTGCAGTACCCACCCTGGCAGGTGCTTTTGCCAAAAGCCTGTGGGATACTTTTCAGGATGCGCCCCAGATTTTGACATCGTACAATATCCGGCTGCTTGCCCTCGGGAATATTGTCGGGTTCCTGGTTGCTATGGCAGCCATAAAAGTCTTCATCAAATTCCTGACCGATCACGGTTTTAAGCTGTTCGGTTACTACCGCATCATTGTCGGAGTGATCATTATCGGCCTTCTGCTGGCAGGCTTTAATCTGTCGGTGGTATAATGGCTTTCGATTTTGAGACCGGTGAAATTATCCTGGTAAACAAACCTTACCGCTGGACATCCTTTGATGTGATCGGCGCTTTGCGGTCGTTTTTCAAAAAGGAACTGGCGATGCCGAAAGTGAAGATCGGCCATGCCGGCACCCTCGACCCTCTTGCCACCGGGCTGATGATACTTTGCACTGGTAAAGCTACCAAGCGTATCGAAGAGTTTATGGGGCTTGAAAAGGAATACACCGGCACTTTTGTGCTGGGCGCCTCCACTGCTTCGTTTGACCTCGAAAAGCCCGTTGACCAGGTTTTTCCCACAGAACATATCACCGACGGCATGATCGCCGATGTTGTGAGCAGCCTCACGGGCGATATCATGCAGGTTCCACCCATCTTTTCCGCCATCAAGATCAACGGGAAACGGGCATACAAATCGGCGCGAAAGGGGGCCGACCTCGAGTTGCAGCCCCGCAGCGTAAACGTGAGGGAATTTGAGATCACCCGGCTGGCCATGCCCGAAGTTGACTTCAGGATTGTGTGCAGCAAAGGAACCTATATCCGCGCCCTGGCCCGCGATTTTGGCCAGGCGCTGGGCAGCGGCGCCTATCTTTCGGCATTATGCCGGACCCGCATCGGGCCGTACCGGCTGGCTGATGCTTACGAGATTGAACAGTTCAAGGAACTGTTGCGGAAAGAAGCAGGCAGCGATGTTAACGGGTAAAGAATGGTCCGGCCCGCACCTTATTATAAAGCAGATCTGCGGATAACGAGTACCTTATTCCAGCTATCATAAAATATAACACAGGGAAACGTCCGGAAAAGCAACGCCAAAAAAGTAATCATGCACGATTTTTCATCCTCTTCCATAAACAGGCTCTTCGTACAATTTGTCGGGAACAAGTCGGGAGATGAAGGAGTCCGTTTTTCCGGTAACGAACTGGAATTGACCGGAGAATTAAAGGATTGTCTTCAGAACTATTTCCTGACTTCGTTCAGGGATTGTGAATACTACAACCTTTATCACGAATCGGATATCTGCTTAAACGAAGTTTACACCTACGTTTCGGCCATTTTTGAGGATCCGGGTTGCCTGCATGAACAATCCGTTAACCTGGCAAAGCACCTGTACGAACAGTCCGTTCATCCGAAAATCAAGGGCGGTGAGTTTTACGTTGTGTACTTCAGCGATTGCATCATCGAAGGCGAGACCGTTGATGCTGTCGGCTTGTTCAAGTCGGAAAACAAGGATACTTTCCTGAAAGTTTACCAGGAGCAGGACGGCTTTACCATTGATGCAGAAACCGGCATCAACATCAACAGGCTGGACAAAGGCTGCCTGATTTTCAATTCCGAAAAGGAAAAAGGATACCTGGTAAGCGTGGTGGATAATACCGGCAAAGGCAACGACGCCCAATACTGGACCGATCGTTTCCTGCATGTGCGTCCCAGGAACGATGGCTTTTTCCAGACCAAAAACCTCCTCAGCCTCACAAAAAGCTTCGTGGTTGAAAAGCTACCCGAACAATTTGAAATGACCAGGGCCGACCAGGCCGAACTGCTCAACCGGTCGGTGAAGTTTTTCAGGGAAAAAGACAGCTTTGAAATGGATGAATTTGCCAGTGAAGTGCTGGCTGAACCGGAAGTTATCGACAGTTTCAAATCCTATAAATCAAAATTTGAGCAGGAAAGGGATATTGAACTGAATGATAATTTTTCCATATCGGAGGCGGCAGTCAAAAAGCAGTCAAGGGTATTCAGGAGCGTGATTAAACTGGACAGGAACTTCCATATATACGTACACGGCGATCATCAGAAAATTATAAAAGGCTATGATGAGGAAACGGGGATGCACTTTTACCAGCTTTTCTTCAAGGAAGAAAGTTAATTCAGACATGCTTCAGGAAGCGCGCCAACCGGTGAATTTGCGACATGAAAGCGGTAAGCGCATGCCACAATAGCTTCATGATGGATCATCAGACAAGTTGTAAAGATTGGAAGTAATCCTTCTCTAACTTCTATCCAAAATTTTATGATCTCAAAAATCACACGAAAGTGTGATTGACACTCATGGGATGGTTGCCCAATTTTGCGACTTCCCTGATGCTACTTTATTGATGCCTGACATTCACGGTAACCAATGCAATAAAATTAAATTAATAAGCAATGTCTGCGTGAATAATCAGGCAAATTATGAACTTTAAAACTTAACTGATATGAAAAGATTATTCCTGATGATCCCCCTGCTTGCTGCGTTCGGCTTTATCTGTTCCTGCAGCAAGGACAGCGATGAACCGGCTCGTGAAAACCAATGGAAAGCAAATTTTGATGGAAAGGATTCCGTTTACACCATCACCAAAGCTACTCTCCAGACAGTCTCCGGCCGACAGCATCTCAGCATTATCACCGAGTTGAACAAGACTTGTTTTGATATGTATGTAAACGCCCCTAACATCACAACCAAGGAATACCCAATTGCCAGTCCGTTTTCATATCCCTTCCCCGACGAATATGCGTGCTGCTATTACAGAATTTTGCAGCCAAACTCGTATTATACGGCAAGGGCATTTGTATCTACGGTAGCCAGCCCGGAATATAAGGTTGTGATTACAGAGTTAAGCGATACAAAAGTGAAAGGGACCATTAAATTTAAAGGTGTGGATCAAGGCTACAACACAAGTGGAGAGATGGTTATCTCTGCTTCGTTCAGCACCGACCTTCTGGAAACAGGAAACTAATGCCCGTAAGCCTCCTGAGAATTCTGAAATCCGGCGCCGGGAGGCTAAAAAGAAACGGGAGTTGTTGAACCGGAGACTTTCCCCGGGCGGAAAAATGACGGCGGGTGTGGGAAACCCAACATTCTGATCTTTCATGCAGTTCCGGTTTGAGCGAATTTCCCGGTTTTGGGCAATATAAAATTTCTGTCGCTATAACGGTTGCGGGCGGGTGTCTTCCGACACCCGCCCGCAACCGTTTTTTTCTGGTTCCCTTCAAAATCTGCAGGGCACAGAGCTGTTAATTGCCGGTATAGTTTAAAGTTTGACTCCGAGTGTCAGCGTAACCAGACCGACTTTTAAATCACTGCTTTCCAGATCTTCAGTATATCCGGAATATTTCATTTCTCCGTTAATCTCATGTTTCCCCAGGTTGTTGTAATGTAACCCGATACCGACTTTATCATTGATCCAAACGCCTCCGCCGATTACATATGCCAGTTGCGCAGACATATCAAAGTTTGTTACCATATCTTTATTATTAACTTCAATAGTCAGATCTGTAATCTTCAGGAAATCAACTCCTATGCCAACTTCACCAAACACGGATACTTGTCCATTGCCGGAATAGGTGCCGCTTAACCCGGCAGTAACCGGAACGTTTATAAACTTGTAATATGAAATATCCTCGTCATCGACTCCGAGGTAACGATACTCATCTTCAATATAATCCTTCACACTGCCTTTTAAACCGTTATAGTTAAGATCGGCCCCGATAAAAAGACCTAAACCATTATTATTCAGCGGATAGATATATTTCCCGCCAACGTTTAGCCCTACATTTGCCCCACCGGCATCGTCATCGTCGACATCATCATTTCCGAAATCAGAAATCGGGAATGCCGGTCCCACATGAAAGGAAAAACTGCTTTGAGAATACGCGTTAACAGATGAAAAAACAGCAATGGCAATTGCCGTTAACGAAATCAATACTTTTTTCATTGAACTTAAATTTAATTTATCCTACTCTTTAAAGGATTTTCGGCAACTCCTGTTCACATTATGGATACTTTTCAATTTCTTCATTCATAAATATTATTAGAGAACGATGAAATTAAGCTATTCCACTAATATTAGAACAAATATATCAATATTATCCATAATTAAATCCATGTAAAAATAAATCTCAGTTTAAACTGCCGACCCGGTACAACAATGTTTGCCGGCATCTGTAACCATAGCCTGAACAATATCCCCGAACCATGAAATTTTACAAATTAAAAAATGATAGTCCTTTGACGTTCATAGTGCACATTGATATTTCTCCGCCGGCAAACAGGACAGGCCGGCCAGATAAAAATCTTCTCAGGTAATCAATTATATTGCTGCCCTATATGGATGATGTCCCTGATTTTACGATCTTTATTGGCAAAAACACTTCCCGATGAGATCAGATATCTTTTCAAGAAAGACGATGGTGATTGCCATTGCAGCGTTTCTTACGGCCGGATTCTTTTTAACAGCCGTGCTTGTTAACAGAAGCCCTGAGCGTGCCAGGAAGAAATACGAGAGATACCTCCGGGAAACAGCCGCAATTTCCATTGGGAAATCAGGGAAGGAGCCCGGAAAGGAAAAAGAAGCTGACAGCCCCGATATGGCTGCCCTTCAGGAATTTTTTATGACGGCCGATCCGGCAGAAAAGCGGGTTCCGGCCGAACGCCTTATCGAAGCCAACCGGATACTGCAAAAACTCAGCCGGACAAGAGCTGGCGGATACCAGTTGCAATGGTCAGGAACTTCGAGTGAGATGGGAGGACGCACCCGGGCCATTATGTGGGACCCGAATGCTGAAAACAAAGCCTGGGCCGGCGGAGTTACCGGCGGATTATGGTACAACAACAATGTCACTTCCCCGTTATCGCAATGGTCGCCAGTCAATGATTTCTGGAGCAGTCTTTCTATAAGCTGTATAACCTACGATCCGGCGAATACCCAGGTATTTTATGCCGGAACCGGTGAGGTACAAACAGCATTGATAACCTACCGTGAATCCTCGGGCCGCGGGGTTGGCATCTGGAAGTCCGCCGATGGAGGCGCAACATGGGAATTGCTTCCCTCGACAAGCAATTTTGCCTACATCACAAAAATAGCAGTGCGCAACGAAAATGGCACCGGAGTAATTTATGCCGGTGTATCATCGGGATATTATCACGGGGCCAATCAGCAATCGCTTCCTTCCGACGGGCTTTATCGTTCGGCCGACGGCGGATCTACCTGGCAACAGGTACTGCCACTGATCCCGGGTTCTGATGTTCCGTATGCGGTGAGCGACATTGCCGTCACACCCTCGGGCAGGATTTTCGTAGGAACCATGCAGAACCTCAATGATGCAGGAGGCGCCTGTATCCTATCCTCCGATAACGGCACTGTCGGCTCCTGGATTGTATACGACGATATCAGCAACCTGATCATTGCCCAACCGCAATATAAAAAACCCGGCAGGGTGATGCTTGCGCCTGCCCCTTCAAACGGCGATATCGTATATGCCGCCATCGGCGCCGGCTATCTGAATGCCAACGGCCACCCTGTTTATTACGGGAGATATATCATCAAAACAACCGACGGTGGTGCAACCTGGGACCAACTCAACAAGCCGACCACCAGCGGCGACTGGGCTAACCTTGCCTGGCACGCGCTTACCATTACCGTTGATCCCAACAACCCGGAAACTATTTATACCGGCGGCCTTGACGTGTGGCGTTCCACCAATTCCGGAACCAACTGGCAGCATCTCAGCGACTGGGCTATGATGTATTACGGAGGCGGCGATACCTATGTCCATGCCGATCAGCATATCATGGTCTATAAACCCGGCTCGTCATCCACAGCGCTTTTCGGCAGTGACGGTGGCATTTTCTTTACTTCTAATGCTAACGGCAGCCCTCCGGTTTTTCAACAAAAAAATTCCAATTACAATACATTACAGTTTTATACCTGCGCCATCCATCCCACAGCCGGAACCGACCAATATATCGGCGGGCTGCAGGACAACGGAACCTTGCTTTACAACGGCTCTCCCCTTTCGATCAGCAACATGATTGACGGTGGCGACGGCGCTTTTTGTTTCTGGGACCAGGACCAGCCAAACCTATACCTCACTTCTTATTATTACAACCGGTACACAGTATTCCAGAATGGCACCTGGGTTAGTAATATCGACAACCAGAGCGGCGTGTTCGTCAACCCGGCCGATTACCAGAATAACAACAACCTGCTGATCGCCAATGCGGTGGATTTTGTAGGTACACACGCCAACCAGGTTTTACGCGTTCCGGATATTCCTCAAAACGGCAACGGCGTTTTCGTTGATGTTGGCACCTTCTGCGAAGGTTACTTTTCACATGTAAAAATATCGCCCTTTTCTAACGAGTCATCCACGACACTGTTCCTGGGGACGGTGAGCGGCAGGCTGTTTAAAGTAAATAATGCACAGGCGGTACCCCAAACTACCGAAATCGGCAGTCCTGAATTCCCTGCTTCCAATATTTCGTGCATCGCGATCGGCGGATCGGAAGACACCTTACTGGTAACATTCAGCAATTACGGGGTTTCTTCGATATGGCAAACTTACGACGGCGGTGAACAATGGAACGAAGTGGAAGGCAACCTTCCCGATATGCCGGTGCGATGGGCTATCTATCACCCGCAAAACAGCCGCCAGGCGCTTATCGCCACCGAATTGGGCGTGTGGTCGACCAGCAACCTGCACGATGCCCAGGTTTACTGGCAACCCCAAACTACGGGCATGGCTAATGTGAGAGTAGATATGCTGACGCTGCGGACTTCGGACAATACAGTATTAGCCGCTTCCCACGGCCGCGGACTATTCCGGGCAGAATTCCCGCTGGATCTGAACACAGCGATTAACAGCGCTGAAAGTCAGGATATTAAAATTTATACCGACGGCTCTGGAGGAAAACTTACCATTGAAACCAAAAATAGTCTCGGAAAACATGGAGAGATTTCCTTATTTACCCTCGGCGGAAAAAAAGTGATGGATCAGGATTTTACGGTTTCTGCCCTGCATTCATTCAGCACCGGCCCTCTTGTTCCGGGCGTTTACCTGGTGAAAGTAGTAACCGATAACAGAATTTACTGCCGGAAACTATTTATCCGGTGATATCATTTAAGGCAGAAATCCTTATTCCTCCAGTTCGAAAAGGTTGTCGGACGGGCCTATCTGTTTCAGCCCGGGGATGGAACTGCCCGCTATCCCCTGGATGGAACCGATGAAATGATTGGTATTCAACAACACTTTCTCCAGTTGCTTTTCACGTTGTTTCCAGATGCGTTCCATCGCCCTTTTTTCCTGGATATAGCTGTTCTGCAAATCGCTGAAGCCTTCGATGATGGCGCCCAACTGCATTTTGAACTCGTTGCTGGTAAGGTAATCGTACAGCATCTGCATCTTTTCGCCTTTGTTGGTTTGCGATGCATAGGCTTCATTGATCTTGACCAGGCTTTCGCGCAAAACCAGCACCAGGCCTTTAAAATCGTTGAACGAACATATCCAGACGCCGTCCTTCTGTCCGATACGCTCGATACCGTCGGGCAGGGTCTCGGTGACGATGATGCAGATATCCGCTTTGGTCCCCAGGGCGTCGGCTTTCAGCTTGGTGACCCACTCGGCGCTGAAAGCTTTTGTCCTTTTGCTTTCGTATAGAATGGTACCGCAGTCCACGCCCAGCTTGTTTCTCACCTTGTGGATCACATCGGCGCCTTTAACGCCTTTGCCCACTTCCGAGATCAGGTCGAACGGGAACAGGGAAGTGAGTATTTCCTCGATGGCCAGTTCCTGCACTTCACCCTGCAGTTGCATGGAACCCTGGTCGGCTTTACGTCTCATCTCCTCGGCAAGAAGTTTCTGGTCTTCGAGTTGCTTTTCCAGCTCTTTGATCTTCAAAGCCACTTCTTCGTCGGTCTGGCGCTTTATCTTCAGCTTCTCATCTTTCAGCTTCTCCGAAAACTCTTTTTCTTTTTCCAGGACAACCGCATCGCGCAGTTCTTCCTTTTCCCTTTTGAGCTTCTCAATCTCGGCCAGCGCTTTGTTGAACTCGCTTACCTGTTTCGATTTTTGCTCAAGTTCCTGTTGCAGGGTTTGAATCTGTCCGGAAGTTTCGTTCCGGACTTCCAACCGGATGGTCTCCTCGAGTTTCGATTTTTCCGATCCTAGTCTCACCTTGACTTCCTTATCAACCTGTGCCTGCAGGTTCTCCTTGTCCTTTACAAGCTTTTCATATTCCGATTGCAGGTAGGCCGATTTTTTTTGGATATCCTTCTCCTTCTCGGCTATTTTAGCCTCGAACTCCTTTTTTAACTGATCCTGAACCTGGTGATAAAGTATTTCGCTTACGTTGATCTCGGCTCCGCAATTCGGGCAGCTGATGGTATTCTCTTTTTCCATTATCTATTGATATTTCCAATATTATTGAAAGAAACCGGGACTGATTTTCGAAACCCTTATTGTGAATAACCCGTTTAGCGGTTTCCTGTTTTCATTTTCTTACAAATATCGCAATAAACAAATAAAAATTGAAGGACGATTTCCACGCATTGTCGATCGCTGCGACAGTCACAACGGGACACTTCCGAATATTTTCTAACTTTGCTGAAAAATAAGGCGCTTATGAATTTTGTTGAAGAGCTTCGCTGGCGCGGAATGATCCAGGATATGATGCCCGGCACCGGGGAGATGCTTTCCATGGGCATGGCAACCGCATACGTCGGGATTGATCCCACTGCCGATTCCTTGCATATCGGCCACCTGGTGGGAGTAATGATGCTGAAACATTTCCAGATAGCGGGTCATCGCCCGCTAGCCCTGATAGGCGGCGCTACCGGCATGATCGGCGACCCGTCGGGAAAGAGCGAAGAACGCAATTTACTGTCGGAAGAAACCCTTCGTCATAACCAGGAATGCATTAAAAAGCAGCTCCTGCACTTCCTCGATTTTGAGTCGGGAGCCCCCAATGCCGCCGAACTGGTAAACAACTACGACTGGATGAAGGAATTTTCGTTCCTGGGATTCCTCCGTGAAGTAGGCAAACACCTTACCGTGAATTACATGATGGCCAAGGATTCGGTACAGAAACGCCTCGAAACGGGCATTTCGTTCACCGAATTTACCTACCAGCTTGTGCAGGGATTTGATTTCCTTCACTTGTATGAAACCAAAAACTGCCGGCTCCAGATGGGCGGCAGCGACCAGTGGGGCAACATTACCACCGGCACGGAACTCATCCGGCGCAAATCGGGCGGTGAAGCCTTTGCCCTTACCTGTCCGCTGATCACCAAGGCCGATGGCGGGAAATTCGGAAAAACGGAAAAAGGCAACATCTGGCTCGACCCGGAAAGGACTTCTCCGTACGCTTTTTACCAGTTCTGGCTCAATTGCAGCGACGAAGATTCGAAAAAGTATATCCGGATTTTTACCCTTTTCAGCCGAGAAGAAATAGAAGCCATGGAAAAAGAACATGATGCGGCTCCGCACCTGCGCATTCTTCAGAAAGCCCTTGCCAGAGATATCACCGTAAGGGTTCATGGCGAAAATGAATATAACCAGGCGGTCGAAGCATCCGAAATTCTATTCGGCAAAGGCACTACCGAAACCCTGAAACATCTGGATGAAAGGACATTGCTAAACGTATTTGAAGGCGTTCCCCAGTTTGAGATCAGCAGGGCCGATCTTGAAAAAGGCATCGGGATGGCCGATTTCCTGGCCGAAAAAACATCGGTCTTCCCCAGTAAAGGCGAAGCCCGCCGGATGCTGAAAGACGGCGGGGTGCAGCTTAACAAGGAAAAAGCAGCCGAAGACAGGATTGTCAATGCCGGTATGCTGCTCAACGATCGTTACATCCTTGTCCAGAAAGGAAAGAAAAATTATTTCCTGGTGAAAGCGGTCTGATTGAAAAAAATTATCCGGGAATATTGACCCATCCATTCTCCGGAATCCTGCATCCACCAACTGCTGTCCTGGGTTTTTATATTCTCTCCCCGTCATTCGGAAATTCATCCGTCATTATTGATCAGGCATAGTTTCCAACAACCTTACTTAGAGGGTTTCCCATATTCAAAATTTCTTTTTGGGTAAATGTTTTTATTAACTATAAGGGTTTCTTATCTTTACCTCCTGGTATAAGATGAAGAAATCAGGGAAACCATATAAGCTGTTCTGTTCAATCGTATGTTTAGCTTGTACTTTATTATTTACGAGCCACCAACAGGCTTGTGCTGAAAAAACGTCTGGCGTCAGTGGCCTTTTTGTGACGGCCTATGGAATTGACCAGGGGTTAAAACAAAGTATGATAAGCCAGGTGCTGCAGGACAGCCGCGGGCTCATCTGGATGGTTACCGGCGACGGGCTTCAGTGCTTTGACGGCATGCGTTTCCGTTCGTTCAAGGTTCCATACTCCGGCACGGCAGGCGGTTCGGAAAGCATCATGAGGGAAATTGTTGAAAATAAGCCTGGCGAATTTTTAATTTCGACCAATTCCTCTATCCTGAATTTCAATACTTCAAACGGCATTTTCAAATCAGTCAACAGGAAACCTGGATACTGTCCCAGGATTCTTAAAATATCTTTCAAAAAGAATCCGTTGATATGGCTTCCCGATAAAAAGCTCTGTTGTATTAAGGGAGAACAAATAATCCGGCTACGATTAAACTATCGGGATAAGATGGAACCTCCTGCGGATTTTTTCCCTGAAGAGGCGGTTGAGACTGCATCGGGAGACCTGCTGGTTTATAATGATAAAGGATTCCTCATCATTGAAAATTTCCGGAAAAACCGCACTGGCGAATTCCTGTCCCGGTGGCATGGTATGAGGGACGGCTGCCAGGGACTCGCGAACGGCAAGGATGGAAAAACGTATATTCTCTCGGGGAAAAACATTTACACCTTCCTTCCTTCCGGACGGCTGGAACTTTTCTCGGAAACTGTCCGGGTCAGGGACGGGAAAATGTTTATTGACCGTTATGGCAATTTCTGGATATCGGATAAAGGGAAAAAGTCCGTCTATCGAATGGCCGGCAAGCATACATCAGAAATCAGGCTTATTACACGACAGGGAAAACACACCGATACAATACAATCCCCGGTGATCGGATTTTTCGAGGATAAACAGGGAAACCTCTGGCTTGGAACCGACGGAGACGGCGTATTGGTTTACTCCCCCGGCAAGATGCAATTCAATCTGGCGAAAACCGGTTTTACCCGCACCATTGAAAGCCGCAACGGGCAACTGTGGGCAGGTACATACAGAAACGGACTTTGGAAATTATCAGAGGATTTCTCAAAAGTTTCGCGCCTTGCCCATACGGCCCTGCCGGCTAACCTTTATTATTTCGACCTGGCCTTCGACCGGCAAAGCAGGCTCTGGGCTGTGACCGATCAGGGCCTGTTCGTGATTGATACGCTTGGAAATTTGGCGTACCGGCACCCATTCACATCCAACGCGGCAACTTTTCTGTTTGTCACTCCCGATACGGTTGCCCTGGATGCAGAATGCCAGTTGTACCTTTATGCCCCGAAAGATAAGCCTCGTTTGCTCGATTCAAAAGAATTCGGCAACATCAGAAAATTCATTCAGGCTGCGGAATGTTATTGGTTAGCCACTCCTTTTGGGTTGTACCGCAGCAAAGCGTCAGCCGGTTTTTTCCGCCAGATGATTTTCATTAAAAAGAACCGCATAAGCCTTAAACCTGTAAACGATATTCTTTATCTTGATAATTGCATCTGGTCGGCGACGGAGACAGGCATCGACCGTTTTGATATACGGGGCCGTAGACTCCCGGAATTAAAGGCCCTGGCCGAATTGCAGAATGAAGTGATCTATTCCCTGGTGCCGGATGCCTTAAACCGTATCTGGTTTACCGGTAACAGGGGAATCGGATGCATTCCGCAGGAGAGAAATTCCATCATATGGTTCAATGCCCGAAATAACCTTCAGTCGCTTGAATTCAACGGCCAGGCGAGCCATAAAACTACGGACGGCAGGATATTTTTCGGCGGCATAAATGGCCTGAACGGCTTTGATCCGGCCGGTTTCCGCCCGCAGATGCGCGCTCCCGGGGTCCGCCTGATCTCGCTTTTTGTCGCCGACACAGCATATTCAGGCGGCATACCACCCGAGAATCCGGAAATCCGGCTCAGTTGGCAGTCGCCTCATATCAGCGGAAGAGTATTTACCGATGACTATGAAAATCCGGAGATGCAGTCGTTTTCGTTTCTGCTCGAAGGGTATCAGAAAGAATGGGGTAACATGTCGGTTAACCCGGAATTTGTTTACCGGAATCTGCCGCCTGGCCATTACAGGCTCTTTGTGAAATGCAGCAATGCCTACCGGAACCAGTCGAAAGCAACATGCCTGTTGACGCTCACCATTACTCCTCCTTTCTGGAGGACCAGGTGGTTTCTTATTTTGTCGGCTGTATTGACAATCTTCGTCACCATTTTAATTGTAAAGGGTTTTCAGGACAGAAGATTCAAAAACCGGTTGCATGATCTCGAAAAACAAAATGCCGTCAACAAGGAAAGGCTCAGAATAGCCAAGGATATGCATGACGAGATAGGCGCCAGCCTCACCCGCATCAGTATTCTGAGCGAACTCGCGAAGAGCCGGCAGGCTGAAGCGGACCAGTCAATGAAAATTATCGGACAGATATCCGAAATATCAGGCAATGTGGTGGATGAAATGAGTGAAATCATCTGGGCAATGAACCCCAAAAATGATACACTCGACAGCTTTTCGTCCCACCTGAGGCAGTATGCATCCGGGTACCTCGAAACCGCCGGCATCGACGGCCTTTTCAATTTCCCCGCCGAGATTCCGCCTGCCCCGATGACATCGGAATCGCGGCGAAACAGCTTCCTGACGGTGAAAGAAGCATTGCACAACATCGTGAAACATGCCGGCGCAACAACAGTCCGACTCAACCTTTCGTATGCGGAAAACACCTTATCAATCGGCATCACCGACAATGGCAAAGGTTTCGATCCGGGCAACAGGCTTGGAACCGGAAACGGACTGGTGAACATGCAGAAAAGAATATTGGAAATAGGCGGAGCGTATACCCTGGTTTCGGAGCCTGACAAAGGAACAGAGATCAGGTTTACGGTAAAGCTGGACCCGGCATCAGAATAACACTAACGTGTGATGCAACAGATAGTTGCTCATGTTATCTTTGCGGCCGGCACAACCATGAAAGAATAAAATGGAAAGGGAAATAAAAATCCTGATTGTAGAAGACGATGCAGCCGTTCGGGAAGGATTGCGCATGCTGATCGATGGAAGCGTGGGATATCATTGCATAGCGGCCTGTCCTTCGGCCGAAGAAGCTCTGAAAATTCTTCCCGGGGAGATTCCCGACGTAGTGCTGATGGATATTAACCTGCCGGGAATGAACGGAATAGAATGTGTGGTATGTATAAAAAGTGTTCATCCTGAAGTACAGGTGATGATGCTGACGGTTTTCGATAACACGGAAGAAATCTATAAATCTCTGGCGGCTGGGGCCACAGGTTACCTGTTGAAAAAAACGCCGCCTGCCAAACTCCTGGAAGCCATCACCGACCTGGTGAACGGTGGTTCGCCCATGACCGGCGAGATAGCCCGTAAAGTAGTGCAGACGTTTATGAAACCGGCCCTGACGCAGTTTCCGGAAGCCAATCTCACTCCCCGCGAAGAGGAAATCCTCTCGTACCTGGCAAAAGGGTACCTGTATAAGGAAATAGCCAACGCATTGTTCATCAATATCGAAACCGTCCGCACCCATATTCACAAAATATATCAGAAACTGCAGGTTCGTACCCGCACCGAGGTATTGCTGAAGTGTATCAACCATTAGCGCTCCATCAATAAATAGCTGACCGGCACCGGTCAGAAGCCGCCACTCCTCCCTTCTCCAATACTTTTCAACAAATTCAGGAGCCTGAATTCCGGTCCACTTTCAGGGATCCCGGCGCGGGAATCCTGTTCCGATATTGTTTGTATTCAGGAGCGAACTCCGTTAAAATCACACGAAAGGGGGATTGATCCGCATTTTGGCCCCTGATACTTTTGATCTTGCATTCGATGTCAAGAAATCGGGCTTATAAGTAGGACAATAATCACCTAAAAACAAATTTTATGATGAAAACAATGCAATCAGTTATCACACGCGGACTGTTTATGATTTTACTCTTATGGTTTTCCGGAAATGTACTGGCAGGAGGAGGGCCTTCGTTCAGGGAGTTGCATAGCCTGAAGCTGCCGTTCAAGCCTTCCTATTTTATGTATGCCCATACCGGCGATTTCCGGTTTTTCCTTTGCTCCAGCAAAACCGATATGCTGATGTTCGACGGCGCCACCGGTAAAATTAGCTGGAAGATCAATTTTAAAACCGACTTTGCAAACCAGAAATTTGAATACCAGCTTTGGAACAAAGATGCCAATGTGATCCTGCTCTATGATGAGGACACTAAAAAAGGCATTGCTGAAAAATATTTCCTTGACGGGAAAACCGGCAAACTGCTCTGGAAAAGCGACAAATATGTCTCCGATTATGGAAAGTACGAGTTATCCGAAGGTTTTGAAAACTATTTTGACGCCGAAACCAACGGCGTTCTGCTCCCGGCCAGGGATAATGTTGATTTCGTTGACGTTTATACCGGTAAAGTGATCTGGAGTAAGAATTTTGAGCTTACCGGCAAAGCAAAGCAGTTTGATTGCTACATCATGAATTATTATAACCTTGTGAAGATTATTACCGGCAAGGAGGAAAGCATTTATCTTACCACCCGCGAAGGCAGGGAAGTAACGGAAACCGATCCGTATTTTGATCAGAAAAAGTACATGGCCGACCGTAAACATGCAACCATGATCGGCATCCCCGAAAAGAACATGTACATTATTTTGCAGGGCGAAACAAACAGGGTGTTCGAAATTTTAGGCGCTCTAAGCGGACAACCAACCGACGTCCCAAAATGGAAAATGAACTTTATTGCTTATGAAGAAGGCACCAACAGGGAGTTATGGCGAAAAAAATATACCATCGGCTATGTTTTCGACTGGATAGATAACACGCCTATGATCCGTATGAATTACGCCGACGGAAAGCTGTTCGTAACCCATGATCCGGCGCTCAAGACCAATGACGGTCTGACCGTTATTGATGTCAATACCGGAGAAAAGCTCTGGACCGCTTACTATTCGTCGAGCGAAACCAAGAACGGGCTCAGCAAAACCACCCTTACGCCTTTCCCTGCCCCGCTGCCTGTCGTATCCGAAGGAAAGGCATACGTGGTTGATAAAGTTAAAAACACCGTGAGGTGCTATGATGCCCAGAACGGAACACTGGTCTGGGAAACGAAAAAGTATCCCGATGCCCAGAAAATACCGGCTCTCCTCGTAACCAACGGCGTTGTAATGCTGGCTTACGGCAGCCCGGCCTCTAAAATTGTACGCGAAGAGGTAAGGACCGGCAATTCGACACGAACTGTTTATAAGCGACTGTTCCTGGATAAGGATAAGTACGGCCTTATTGCATACGATGCAAAGACGGGCGCCGAAATCTGGAATGGGGACCAGGCCGGCAAAAAAGCAAAGGACAACTTCTCATACCTGGCCGGGGTGGAATATATTGACGGGAAACTGTATTGTGCCACCGACGAAAACTTCTTCATCCTCGACCCTCCTACCGGAAATGTTATAAAAAGCATACCCGTATCAAAGGAAAAACTCGGAAAAGCCTGGAAACTCATCTACTTCCCTGAGAAGCAAAAAATGATATTGAACTGCAGTAAAGGCATTATCAAGATTGACCCCCTTACTGCAACCATCGAGGGTGTGCTGAAAACGCCCAATGTATCGGCTTATCCGGCCAGTGTCCACATGAATGCCGATAATGATTATGCTGATTACGCCATTTTTACCGATGGCAATTCCGAAAAACTCGATTTTAAAACCTTTGCCTCAATTGATCTTGATAAAATGAAGGTGCGCGGAACGGGAGATGCAGCCCTGCTGTTTTATGACAATCCCCATTTCAGCGACGGGGCCGAAATGTTCTATCAATCCGATGGAAGCGAGATCAGCATTTTTTCAATCGAATAAAGTATTGTCAGGTACACTGTTGACTTTCAATCATACACGCCATGAAAACAAACATCCTCTTACTAATATTACCGGTATTGTTCCTGTCAAATGCATGTATGAACCAGCAGGAAAAAAGCGCCGCAATACCGGAAACGGATTCCTTGATGGCCCCCTGGATGGAGGCCTGGCATGCCGGCGATACCGGACAAATAGCCGCATGTCTTACCCCAGACGCCGTTGTTATTTTGCCTGATACCATGATGACCGGTATTAATCTTCTCAGAAAGGCGTGGATAGGGCCGGTGGCAAAATCGCTTCGTAACCTGGCTATAGTCAATAAAAATGAAGAAAAGTCAGGTGAAATTGCATGCATCAGCGGTTCATACACGAACGATTGGGTACAAAACGATTCGGTAGTCGGTCATGCCAAAGGATATTACACCTTCCTGTTTAAAAAGCAGGCCGATAATCGGTGGAAAATTTCGGTCGTAAACCTGAATTAATTCCGACACAGTTTTTTCATTGAGGTAAACTATACGAGCCCGCCGGATTCCGGTTGGCTCGTTTTCGTTGCCGGCCACTTTACTGCCTGTGCGGTTATTTTTCCGGCGGCTGGCCCGGAACAGGAATGAACCGATCACGCTGGGAATATGAAGAACATATTCTGGCTTTCATCCGTTGCCATTGAGCATGTAGCCATCAGGCCAACCTTCACCGGCTGAATAAGACAACCGGACCCGGATTGCCAGCCTGCCGGTTCCTGATCGCCATCGTTTAAAATCAATGCTATAACCCTAAAAACCGCTTATTTATCTATTTAATTTTCCGTTTCGGAATGACGGTGCTAAGTTTGCCTCCTTAAATTCAATATCCAGGTCTATCGGGAGAACATTTACCCGCTTTGAGCAATTCGAGTGCCTGAATTGTGATGAAATATTCACCGGATGAATGCGTTGCCTGAAATTCAGGGGCGAAGGGTGGCATTTATTTTAGTACTATTGCACGCGCTAAAATAAAGCGGCAACGAAAAGGACCATTAAAAACTTGTAGCCATGATTACTTCTGCTAAAAACACGATAAGGAATGTGGCATTTGTACTGCTGATAGGCTGTATAGCTGCTTCCTGTGAAAAAGACCCGGGGGAAGGAGGCACTTCTTCGATCCGCGGAAAAGTATGGGTAAAAAATTATAACAGCAGTTTTACTTATTTACAGGAAGAGTATTACGCCCAGGATGAGGATGTTTACATTATTTACGGCGATGATTTTTCATACAGCGACCGGGTTAAAACCTCTTATAACGGTGCATTTGAGTTTAAATACCTGCGTAAAGGCGACTATCACATTTATGTATATTCAAAAGATTCAACCTGTACCTCCAGCGCCGATATACCGGTTATCACCGATGTAACCATCTCGAAAAACAATGAAGTGGTGGAGCTCCCCGATATCGTTATTAAAAAATAATCATCATGAAATTCCCGGCAATCATTGTGCTGACCTGTCTCTGTATGGTGCAGGGATACGGGCAATCGAAAAAGGAGCTGACGGCAGCCAGGGCAAAATCTTCAACCGAGTGGACGGCAAAGAAAGAAGACGGCAAAACGGTCAGTTACAAATCGTTATACGAAGAATACGATAAAAACGGGAACACAACGCTTCACATCGAATATGATGAAGGCGGAACCATCCTGCTGAAGGAAATTACGGTTTTCGACAAGTATAAGCGCATTTCATCCGAAACCGTTTACGAGGCCGCAAAAGGAAAAACCATCATGACTACCTATCTCTACGATGCTTTCAATAATGTGACGGAAGAAAAGGAATTCAGCGGCGACAAGCTCATCAAAAAGACAGTCTGCAGCTATAATTCAAAAGGTCAGAAAAATTCGGAGATTACTTACGACGGTTCAGGGGATGTGCTCAAAAAGTCGACCTACACTTATGATTCCAAAAACCTGAAAACAGGACGATCGACCGTTAACACAGCAAAACAAACAGAGACCACTAAAAAATGGGTTTACACCTATTTTTAAAAGAAACCATGAAATTAAAAGAAGATATCCTGTCATCTTTTCAATCCATTTCGCTTGAGCAAATGGATAGCGTTAAGCTGCTCAACCGGGTGGATACCAAGTTTATCTTTAACCTGGACAGACTGCCTGAAGTGTTGAGCGATCTCGGGGATCAGTATTATATCCTTGAAACCGACGGGCAGCGGTTATACCCTTATCTGACCACTTATTTCGATACGGATCAGTTTTCGGCATACGTAAACCATCACAACGGCAAACTGAACAGGCACAAGGTTCGGATCAGGACCTATGTTACGTCGAACCAGCATTACTTCGAGATCAAGTTTAAGGACAATAAAAAGCGCACCATCAAAACCCGCATCAGGGTGCCGGACAATGAACCTGTGATCTCGGGCGAAAAAGAAAAATTGTTGCTGAAGCATTCACCTTATACAGCAAATGAATTAAGCCCCAAGCTTACCGTGAAATTTTCGAGGATGACCCTGGTAAGCAAAAAAATGAATGAGCGGATTACCCTCGACACCAACCTGATCTTCATCCATGACCAGCTTGAAAAATCGTACGATGGCCTTATGATCGCAGAGGTAAAACAGGGAAAAACGGAAGTGTCGCCGTTTATCAGAAGGCTTCACCATCTTCATGTGAATCCTGCACGGCTTAGCAAATACTGCATCGGCGTAATTTCGATGTATGACGGAATAAAGTACAATCAATTCAAAGAAACCTTACTGAACATTAACAAACTTGTATCATGACGCACACAAAGTTTGCAATCATCCTGTTCTTTTTCCTTCTGTTTGCTGCTCCTGCAGGGATGAGGGCACAAGTGTTTGAAACTTCCTTCGAAACCCAGGTTGACGACGGCGGTTCAAAAAAATCGGATAAGAAGAAAGATAAAGATATCATTCAGATCAACTGGTCGTTTTTCATTAACCTGGGAATTGATATTACTGCCGTGCTGGCTTTGATATTTCTGGTGTACTACCCGGCCTATAAAAACCAGGATTATATCTTTACCTTCCTGATTTTCAATCTTGTCATCTTTGTCCTGACCTATGTATTGAATGAGGTCAAGATTTCGATGGGAGCCGCGTTCGGCTTGTTCGCGGTGTTTTCGATGCTGCGGTACCGGACAGCAGGTATCTCCATTAAGGATATGACCTACCTTTTCATCGTGATAGCGTTAGGACTGGTAGGTGCAATACGGCTGGAATATTATGAACTGGCGGTGCTTGACGCCCTTGTTATTGCCTTTGCCGCCCTGCTCGAATGCAGGTGGATCTTTAAAAGGGAATCAAGCCAGTATGTGAGGTACGAAAACATCGAACTGATTGTCCCTGAAAAACGGCAGCAACTCATCAGCGACCTCGAAAAACGTACCGGGCTAAACATACACCGGGTTACGATCAGTAAAATCAATTTTCTGCGCGACACAGCCGATATCAAGGTGTACTACTATGAATAATAGGTTTGCTCTCCTGTTGATCCTGTTTTTACCGTTCATCCCCGGGTATCTCTCGGCACAAACCAACGATGCTCAATTATGGATGGGTGTGAACCTCGAGAAAAAGCTTACGCCGGAGTTTTCGCTGTATTTTGCAGAAGAACTCAGGATGAATGAAAATATTACCGAAGCCGGCACCATTTTCAGCGACCTCGGCTTAGGTTACAGTATTACCCCCGGTTTGAAGGTTTCTGCCAATTACAGGTTCATCAGCAAGCGAAGGATTGACGATTCCTACAGTATGCGCCATCGTTATTATTTCGACCTGAGCTACCGTCATAAATTCATGCCCCTGATTTTATCGGTCAGGGCGAGGTACCAATCACAGTACACCGATATTTTGTCCTCGGAAGATGGCAAAATTCCCGAAAATTATGAACGTACGCGCCTGAAACTAGGTTTCGATACCGGCAAGGCATTTGAACCTTACCTGACGACCGAAGCGTTCATACCGGTCGGTAAACAATACGACTCGCCGGTTATCGACTGTATGCGTTATACAGCAGGAATGGAGTACAAATTCTATAACCGTCACAGTATCGATGCCTGGTACATGATACAGCACGAAATGAACGTCCCGGATCCTGAAACTGATTTTGTTATCGGGTTAGGTTACTCCTTCGTTTTTTAACCGCTTATGGCTGACCTGAAAGATATCAAGCATATAAAAATGCCCCTTCCGGGTAAAAAGCTGCTTCCTTATCTGTTACACGGGTTCGTGTGGTCTGTTATCTTTATCCTGACCACATATTTCTACCTTTCGGGCAACAAAACCGACACGGACGTCTTACTTCATAATTACCGGAACCTGCTTTTATACGCTGCCATTTTTTATATCAATTACCTGGTAATCATTCCGAAGCTGTTTTTTCAGAACCATAAAATATGGTATCTGGCAGCGGCATTGTCGCTCATCGTGCTGACAACCTTTTTGGTCAGCAGCACATTCCGGCGACAGCCGCCGATGCGTTTTCCCGCCCCCGGTTTCAGGCAGGAACAGCCCATGATACAACAGCCCCGGCTGAGAAATCAATTCCCGGCGCCGCCTCCCGGACAAAAGCCGACTCCCCCGATGAATCTCCCGGTCTATAATTTCTTTATTACGGCTTTACTGGTTACCGGCATAAGTCTTGGCCTAAGTTTTTCCGGCCTATACATCGAACAGGAAAAACAGCGAAAAGAAGCTGAGAAGGAACAACTGAACACCGAACTGGCTTTCCTGAAAAACCAGATCAATCCTCATTTCTTTTTCAATACGCTCAACAATATTTACTCGCTGGTGCAAACCAATGTCGACGACGGCCAGAAAGCCATACTCCGGCTTTCAAAGCTTATGCGTTACCTGCTTTATGAAACGGATAAAGAAAGCGTTCCCATAAGCCGTGAGATAGATTTTATGAAAGTATATCTCGAACTGATGAAACTCCGCCTCAGCCCGAAAGTCGACCTCCGGGTAAAATTCCCCGAAGATTTTCCGGATCTCAGCATATCGCCCTTGTTATTCCTGCCTTTCATTGAAAACGCATTCAAACATGGCATCAGCAACCGGGCATTTTCGTTTATTCACATCGAAATGGGAGTGAAGGACGATTGTATAAATTTCAAATGCAGCAACAGCCTGTTTCCGGGGAATGTGCAGGCAGAAGGCGCTTCAGGCATAGGGCTGGAAAATGTTAAAAAGAGGCTCAGGCTGCTTTACCCCGGTCAGCATGAACTGAAGATCGTCGGCGACGGATCGGCCTTTATCGTTGAATTGCAAATAAATCCTGTTTCATAGGCCATGAAAATTCAGACCATTGCTATTGATGACGAACCGCTGGCCCTGAAACTGATTTCAGGTTACATCAGGCAAACACCGTTCCTCGAATGTGCCGGCGAATTCGACAATCCGATCAGCGCTATCGAATTTATCGAAAGCCATGAAACCGATCTCGTTTTCCTGGACATTCAGATGCCGGACCTCATCGGGACAGACCTGGCAAGGTATTTACAAAACGGCCCGAAAATAGTATTTGCCACGGCTTATGAGAAGTTCGCCCTCGAAGGTTTCAGGCTGCAGGCCGTCGATTACCTGCTGAAGCCTTTTGGCTATGATGAGTTCCTGATCGCGGCGAATAAAGCCCGCAACCTGATCGAACTGGAGCAAAAGACCTACCCGCTGATGGAGACAAACGATGAGTTCCTTTTCGTGAAATCGGAGTACAAAATCCGCAGGATTAATTATGATGATGTTCTGTACATCGAAGGCATGAAGGACTATGTCAAGATTTTTCTCCGGACCGATGCCCGGCCGATACTATCGATAAATTCATTAAAGACCCTTGAGGAAAAGCTGCCGGCCAGTCAGTTTATGCGGGTACACCGTTCGTTTATCGTGAACCTGAACCGGGTTGATACCATTGAGCGTTTCAGGATCGTTTTCGGTAAAACCTATATCCCGGTCGGAGAAGCATACAAGGAACATTTTCAGAAGTTCCTGAATGAAAACTTCCTGTAGTAAACCCGGTCGCTGTGAACACAAAAAAAAACGGGAAGATCGGTTTCTTCCCGTTTTTTAATATGGTTGGCCGGCGGTTATTTTACAAACTGCTCGGCATAGTATTTCGGCGTTAATTTTTCACCGGTAGCTTTTTCAATCATATCGTTCCATTCATATTGTGCCCCCGGGGCAAATACTTTTTCGATGAAGAATTTCCCCACTTCCTTCTGGCCGAAATAGCTCATGCGCATATTATCACTCTTGGCGACGTTGGCGGCCAGATAATGATTAAACTGCGAAGCCAGCAGTTCTCCAAGCTGATAATTGTGATAATAGCAGGGATAGAGGGCAATATGAATTTTGCTTGCCCAATCAGGTTGGTTGCGGCCGGCGGGGCGTTTCAGCATCTGGTATTTTTCAACAAGATCCCACCACAACTTGTTTAAATCCTGATCGGGATTTTCATACATCGATTTTTCAAACCTGTACATCACCTGTGCCCAACGGCTGAAGGTAAGCTGTTCCAGACGAAGCACCTTGAAACTTTCTTCTGCAACCTTGCGTGCATCGGCGGTATCGGTAAGCTTCATATCAACCAGGAAATTGGCGTTGCTGGCCATTCGCCCGAAGAACATGGCGACAGCTTCGGTGGTAAAGGTATGGGCCGGGTTGCGCAGGGTGAACGGGAGCTGCTGATCAATATATTTATCATAAACAGCATGGCCGAACTCGTGCAGCATGGTATTCATCCAGTTATAGTTAGGTACGATGTTGCATAAAACCCTGACGTCGCCTTTGTTATCAATGTCGGTACAGAAAGCATGCTGGTTCTTGCCCGGTTTTTCGTATAAATCGCTGTTGGCAACAATGCCGGTAATGTCAAGGCCGAGGCTGGCATAATAATCCGTGGTCAGTTTTTCAATATTCTGCCCTTTGTAATATTTATCCAGGTCAACGCTGTAAATGGCCGGAGCTTCCTGGAAGAAACGGTTCTGGTAATCCCAGGGCATCAGTTCTTCTTTCTTTATTTTCAGCCTGGCAGCAAGGTAGGTATCAATTTCATCCTTCAGGCCGGCAAACGATTCACGGGTAAGATTATCGAGTTCATCAAAAAGTTTTGAAATCTCTTCAGGATCCTGTTCGCTGAGTTTCAGGCTCATTTCATGGTAATTATTGAAACCCAGTTCTTTGGCAATCTCATTACGCATTTTAACCAGTTTCTTCACGTCATCGGCTACCACGGGCCCGATGGCTTTATGGCCTTCCCATGCCTGTTGCAGCTCTTTATTGTTAACCGAAGTCTTGAGGATATTTTCCACTTCGTTGTCGGTAAGTTGTTTTCCGTTAACGTTGGCGCGGAAATTTCCATATTTCTGTTCGATCTGGCTTTGCAGCTTAATAACAGCGTTGAGTTTGGCTGTATCAACCTGAGCGCCCAGGTAAGCATTATAAAGAACGGTAAGCTGGCGCGACAGCATTTCATCCTTCACAGCGCCTGATTCCTTGATCTTTTTCAGGACGGCAAAATCATCCTTATTGGCGTAAACTTTGGTAAGTTCAATGGAGAGATCTTCCGACTTTTTGAAATCTTCAGGTTTGCCTGATATTGAGGCATCCCACGAGGCCAG
This sequence comes from Bacteroidales bacterium, assembly GCA_035403165.1. Lineage (GTDB taxonomy): Bacteria > Bacteroidota > Bacteroidia > Bacteroidales > UBA4417 > UBA4417. The sequence goes on from DAONEP010000009.1 coordinate 63,452, forward strand.
GTAGGCAGCCTTTTGAAGCGGCTGTACTACCGAATCGTAGCGGGCAATAAATGAGCGAAGTTCTTTTTCCATTTTTTCGGTTTTGTTGGCGCAACTGCTGATCAATAAAGTTATAACCAGCAAGGCAGACAGTGTTTTGACGGGTTTCATTGTTTTTATCGGTTTTGGTGAAAGTTACGGGGAAAACAGGCTGTTATTCCAGGCTCCAGGTCGCTCCGTCCCTGGTATCTTTTACAGTGATATTGATCCTGGCAAGGTCGTCGCGTATTTTATCGCTGGTAGCCCAATCCTTATTGGCACGGGCGTTTTTCCGGATTTCGAGGATCAGTTCCATCAGGCCATCCACAACGTTACTTCCTGCATTGACATCAACCTGGGGCTGAAGGCCAAGGATTTCAATGACAAAAGTGTTGAATATCTTCTCAAGCCCTTTGATATCATCGGCGGTCAGGTTTTCCTTCCCGTCGTAAGCCGAATTGATGATGCGGACACCTTCGAACAGGCCGGCAATCAGGATCGGACTGTTGAAGTCGTCGTTCATCGCGTCATAGCATTGTTTCTCCAGACCGGGGATATCAACGGCAGAAGTGTTTTGGGGAGTAATCCGCCGGAGTGTTTCCATGCTTTTCATCAGCCGGTCGAAACCTTTTTCAGCAGCCTGTAAGGCTTCGTTGCTGAAATCAAGCTGGCTGCGGTAATGGGCCTGCAGGATGAAAAAACGGATGGTCATGGGGCTGTATGCCTTTTCGAGCGCCGCGTGCGATCCGGTGAAGAACTCCTCCAGCGTTATGAAGTTGCCCAACGATTTGCCCATCTTCTGGCCGTTGATGGTGATCATATTGTTGTGCATCCAGTATTTCACGGGTTGCTTGTGGTTGCATGCCGTACTTTGCGCTATTTCGGCCTCATGATGGGGGAACATCAGGTCCATCCCGCCGCCGTGAATGTCGAAGGTTTCGCCCAGGTACTTGGTGCTCATAACCGAGCATTCGAGGTGCCATCCCGGGAAGCCGTCGCTCCATTCCGAAGGCCAGCGCATAATATGTTCCGGCTGCGCTTTTTTCCACAACGCAAAATCAAAAGGATTGCGCTTTTCATCCTGACCTTCCAGCTCGCGGGTGTTGGTCAGCAGGTCTTCGAGTTTCCGTCCCGAAAGGATGCCGTATTTTTCGGTCTGGTTGTACTTTTCAACATCAAAATAAACTGAACCATTGCTCTCGTATGCATATCCGCTGTCGACCAGCTTCCTGATCATGCTTATCTGTTCGATGATGTGGCCCGAAGCCCTGGGTTCAATGCTGGGTTTGCGAACATTAAGGCGGTCCATATACTCATGGTAACGGTCGCTGTAATACTGGACCACTTCCATGGGTTCAAGTTCTTCGAGGCGGGCTTTTTTTGCAATCTTATCTTCCCCTTCGTCGGCATCATTTTCCAGGTGGCCGACATCCGTAATGTTCCTTACATACCGGACTTTATAACCCAGATGCTGCAGATACCTGAAAACCAGGTCAAAGGTAATGGCCGGGCGGGCATGGCCGAGGTGCGGATCGCCGTAAACGGTAGGGCCGCATACATACATGCCGGCATGGTTCGGGTTGATAGGGACAAACAACTCTTTCTGCTTCGAAAGCGTATTGTACACGTACAGTTTTTCGTTCATTTCACCAAATAAAGTGCAAAGTTACCTAAATCAACAGGTTGAGAAAGCGGTTCAAAGGAAATTTAATTAAAAAACGGAATAATCGTTTAAAACGGCTTATAGTCTCATCGCCATCAGAAAACCCACTCTGCCGGAAACAATAATAAAACGGCATTCATCCTTCTCAGAACAGACCGGCCATGAATTCGCCTTCACGGCTCGACATCACAGCCAGATACCACCCCAGCAACAGCATCCAGGGGTATTTGTCGAGTTCGCAGGCATCAGGGAATATTTCCAGCCTGGCATGAAGCTTAAAACCGCTGATCTTGGTGCATTGAATCAAAAGATTGCCTGACTCGCCGGTGTATTCAAACTGCTCGTTCCAGTAATTGGAATTGACTTTATACTTTACTCCGTCCGGTATTTCGAGGGTTCCCCCTTCGCTCCAGGTATTATTCCGGTAAACGGCAAGGTTGTTCTCATATCCTTTTTCCCTGATGGTGACAACAGAACTCAGGAAACCCTGCCGCTTGAATGTCCATATTCCCCCGGCAAAAGTGCCTTCGGCGAATGATCCGAACGCATTTTTGAATTTTAGAGAGGCCACCTTTTCATCAGCGGCTTTCAGTTCAAAATAAGGTTCAGTCATGCGGGGTTGCATCCATTGCAATTCCCGGCCGCAGAAATCGGAAATCTTTTCCATGGCATTGGCTCTTTTTATTTAAAGGTACGATAAAAAAAGCAGGAATGCAAAATAAAAAACACAATTACCACCGAGTCGGGCCAAAAATGACCCGGGGAATCAGAGTTTTACTTCAGTGCCGGACGACGGGATCATAATGTTTTTAAAACCCGTTTCTTCGAGTTTTTTCTGGTAAAACTGCTGCGCTTCATAATCGCCGTGTACCAGGAATACTTTTTTTACCTGGCCGGCATCCTGGCACTTAAGGTAGTTTCTCATCTCGTTATAATCGCCGTGGCCTGAAAAGGCTTCTATCCGTTCGATGGTCGCGTTCACCGGGTGCTTTTCCCCGAAGATGGAAACCGGGTTCTCACCATTCAGGATCCTGGCTCCCAGGGTAACCGGGGCACAGTATCCGACGGCCAGTATGGTATTGTTCGGATTTTCGATGTTGTTGGCCAGATGGTGCTTGATCCGTCCGGCTTCCATCATGCCCGATGCCGAGATAATGACACAGGGTTTCTTGTAGGAATTCAGTTTCTTCGACTCCTCGGGACTCTTCAGGTAAAAGAGCGATCCGAAACCGAACGGATCCGCGTCGGTCTTCATCACCTCGTGGACTTCCTCGTTCAGGCAGTCGGTGTTCATCCTGAATATTTCGGTGGCATTCACGGCCAGGGGGCTGTCGACATAGATATTGATTTTTGGCAGCAGCCCTTCGTTAAAGAAGTTGTTGAGCGTATACACCACTTCCTGGGTACGGCCAATGGCAAACGAGGGGATGATCAGTTTCCCGCCTTTTTCAACGCAGGTTTCACGGATAACGCGCAGCAATTCGGCTTCGGCATCCTGCATTGCGGGGTGGAGACGGTCGCCGTAAGTTGATTCGGCGATCAGGTAATCGCATTGCGGGAAAGGCTGGGGGTGTTTCAGAATCCTGTTCACCGGCCTTCCGATATCTCCCGTGTAACCGATGCGGGTAACTTTTTCGCCTTCGGTTATTTCGAGCGACACCACGCTGCTGCCCAGCATATGGCCCGTATTGGTAAACTTGACCAGGGTATGTCCGTCGATCCGGAATTTCCGGTTATAGGCCACCCCGATGAATAACTCCATACATTCACGGGCTTCTTTTTCGGTATAAATGGGTTCGATGGGCGTAAGGCCTTTGGCGACCCGGCGTTTATTGAACCACTTCACATCACCTTCCTGAATATGCCCGCTGTCGGCAAGCATGATGGCGCACAGGTCGCGGGTGGCGTTGGTGCACACCACCGATCCCCTGAAACCAAGCTTATAAACATAAGGGATGAGCCCCGAATGATCGATGTGGGCATGCGAAAGGATGATGTGGTCGATTTCGGCGGGGTCGAAACCCAGGTTCCGGTTCATGGCATCGGTTTCGAGGCCTTTGCCCTGAAACATTCCGCAATCGAGGAGGATCTTTTTCCCGTTTTCAGTGGTAATGAGATGTTTGCTGCCGGTAACCTCACGGGCAGCGCCGAGGAATTTGAGTTTCATATTCTTGCTGAATTTTTACCTGACAAATTGGATTCTGTTGTTCATCGGGACGGCCTTGCCGGCCATAAGCAGGCAATTTTTGCCCCATCAAACTTACACAATAAACTCCGGAATCATGGCTTTCCGGTAAGAATATTAAGCGTGACTGATGGCCAAAATAAATAATACGTTTTGCCTGTAATATTTTCAGGAAAATATTGAAACCGGCTTTACGTGCATAGTTTGGCAGGAGATTTAGTTGAATCGGGAACCGAGGGCGAAGGACGAGCTCAGCGTAAGCTAATAACCAAAGAGTCCCCGAAGCCGGCTTGTACGCTGTTCAAATTCCTGTTTATTAGCATTTCGTGGTTTTTGTATTTTCATCCGGATAATATTCACAGGCATTTGCTATCCCAGATTATCCAATATCTCCTGATAGCGTTCAGTGGCAAGCTC
>DAONEP010000010.1:0-63933 GCA_035403165.1 Bacteroidales bacterium
AAGGTCCAAGAGGTTTGCGCGTTTCCCAATGTTTAAGCAAAGATTCAACAGCTCTGTCTAAACGTTTATCTTTATTCAGCCATTTTGTATATCTGAATGCATCTAAAACAGCTAAAGTCGTTCCGGGATTTGAAAAAAATGTTTCCTCTCCCCTGCCGAACTTCAAAGCATTACAACGCCAGCCCCCATCGGTGTGCTGAATCTTAAGAAGATGATCGAAAGTTTTTAAAAGTCTCTCATCCGCTTCATAACCCAAACGGCACAAAACTCTTGCAACATTTGCCGTATGACAAGGATAGATTGCAGTTTTAGGCGCTATTTGAAATCGTCCGTCTTTTCTCCATAAACCCAGCATCAATTCGCCCGCTTCCTTCATTATGGCAGTCGGAGTTGATTCCAGCTCTGCAAGCATCAACACACTCTCAATAGTTGAGAACGGAGCCCCTTTGTAAATCCGTCTGTCAGGAGTAGCCCATAAATCATCTCCGTTGTCATAACGTCTTGCAATAATGGCTTCTATATCCGATTCATAACGTTTTGTCATAGTCATTGTATTGTTTTCATGTGCCGCCTGTCATGGTGCATATTTGATTATCTGTCAGAATTCTATTGATATATTTACTTTCCCTCCAAGTCCTTTTTCAACAATGTCGAAAAGAGTACTCAGTGTTATATTGCTGCCATTATTCTCAACCCGGGAGATGTATTCTCTCTTTTTGTCAATAATTTGTCCCAATTCTTCCTGTGTCATGTGTCGGGATTCGCGGGCTTTTTTAAGCAAAAGTCCAATTTTAAACGATTCGGACTCTCTCTCAAGATTGTCGCGTCGTTCGGTACCTGTTTTTCCGTAAATACGGTCTTTAATTTCCGACCAGGTTGAGATTTCGCTATTGCTGTTTTTTGTTTTCATAATACTCGTTCATTAATTTTTCTGCCTTTGTAATTTCCTGTCGGGGTGTTTTTTGTGCCTTTTTCTGAAAACCGTTTAGAAGGATAACCAGTTTCCCGCTGTCGAAGAAGCAGAAAACACGCCAAATGTCTGAGCCTGATTGAATCCGTGCCTCGTAAAGTCCTTTTGTCCCGGTAATTAACTTTAAGTAAGAGGTCGGAATTCTCTCCAGCGTTTCGATAGCCTCTAAAATCCTGAATATCTTGTCCTGAACTTTGGTGGGTTGTTCAGCCAAAAAGTCCTCAAAGTAGTTTTTATAAGCTATTATTTCCCGGATTTTGTCCATGAAGTCAAACCTCGATACAAAGGTAACTTAAAAGTTACTATATTCCAAGTTTACGATGTTTTTCGTTTTCCTCTATTATGCACCATAACCAGTATATATCAACACAAACATACCACTTTTCCCATTCTTTCCCTGCCGGAAACCGGTTAAAAAAGGATGCCGGCAACACCGCGGTGCGGTTCAACCGGGAACCGAGGACGAAGGACGAGCTCAGCGTAAGCTAATCATCGCCGGGCTCCTGTTCCGGGACAGGCATCACACACCGCTCATATTCCTGTTAATTAGCGGCTGTTTTTTAAAATCCTACGGTTGTTATTCTTTCTTTAAATTTGCCATTCTCTATTATCCATAAGACTTCATATCCCCCCGCACCGTCACTGTTCGAAGCTGAGATATAAATCGTTTTATTTTCCCTATCAAAATTGACTTTTGTGTTATCTAAATTTGGTTCAAACAAATTGTCAATTGGAAGATTCACTCTTTCTTTTCCAAAAATCAAAGTAATTTGTCCATATTGATTTATAGGCATAGTCCCGTCCGTCCCCCAAATTTCTTTGCCATTTATTTTTTCCAGGTAACTCATTTCGTTTTTTGAATCGTCTCCTTTGTGGTATTGCAAAATAACGTTCCTGGGATTGAATCTTTTCTTGGTAACGATAAGTCTTGTAGAATCCATTCTAAATCTTAGTGTGGAATCGGTTAAATTGTCGTAGGGAATTTTATCAAAGTCTTCAATAAATTTCACTCTTGAATTATGTATATATCCACTTTTTCTTTGTCTACTAAAATCATAGTCAGTTGGACGCCACTCTCCTTCTGCTTCCAAGCAAAATACAATTTGTCCGTTAGTCAAGGTGTCAATAATATTGTTAGAAATATCTGGAGAGTTTCTAACATTTACAAAACCATCTTTGTCTGCAATAATTCCAAACTGTCCATATATTGTCTGACAATAAAGACAGATTAATATGAGTAAAAGTCTTCTCATGATGTCTGTAATTGATGTCATTTTGTTAAAATCGCCACTAACTGGTATATATCAACACAAACTTACCACTTTTCCCATTCTTTCCCCGCCGGAAGCCGGTTGAAAAAGGACGCCGGCAGCGCCGCAATGCAGTTCAACCGGGAACCGGGGACGAAGGACGAGCTCAGCGTAAGCTAATCATCGCCGGGCTCCCGAAAACGGGGCAGGGATTGCACTCCGCTCAAATTCCTGTTTATTACCGCCTGGCGTTTTTAATCTGCCGCTATTTTTTCTTTTTAGGAGCTTTCAATAGCTTTTTCTCATCACCATTAAGTTTTCGTTGAAGTTTCTTTACATCTTCAGCAGGAGGAAGGTTTTCCGGTACAATTCCTCTTTGAGTAAGCATATTCCTAACAGCAAGGTTGTTATCAATATGTTCTTTTTCAATCTTTATTTGTCCTTCTAAGTCTTTGCTTTGGACATTCAGTCCGGTCATTTCAGCTGCTAAGTCTTTCGCTTTTATACTGATTGTTGGAAGAAAATCAGCAACCGGCCGACTTTCCGGTACACCCATTTTACGTTTAAGCATTTGAGTATTTAATCTGAATAATGCCTGGTCGCCTTTGCTCCTGATTATTGCAAAACCCTGATTGTCTATTCCACGCTCATAAAGAATACCTGAAAGTTGTTTTTCAGTTTGGCTTAATTTTTCACGAGCTTTAACCCGTTCAAATTCCAAAATTCGTTGTTCAACTAATTCTGATCTACGAGTTTGAACTGCAAAATAGTTTTGAGCAAATGCAATTTCTTCTTTTCTGCTATCTCCATTTTGAGCAATTAAATAACAAGCGTAGCGAGTTAAAGCAATGTCCTCTATGGGTCTTTCAGTCATAGAGCCAATCTCTACCATTTTCCTGATGTCAGGAAAATGGTTTTCTGTTAATTCTCCTGCATTTATGCAAGCATCCTTTGCTTTTCGGATTACTTTCTCAAAGTTCTCCCATTTGCTGTATCCTAATAGATTTTGTAATTCTCTTGCACTCCAACACTCAACACTATCCAACTCTAAGGCAGCAGCTTCAAATTGGGAAAATAAATTTCTAATTTCGTCAGACTTCATTTGCTAAAATTCAAGGTATAAATTTATCAAAATCCGGTCAAACGTCAGATATTACCAAGTCAATTTTTATTCTATTTTTAACTGCTAACTATGTGGTTGTCGCACACTTGGCGGTAACCAGTAAATATCATCACACACATACCACTTTTATAATTCTTTCCCCACCGGAAACCGGTTGAAAAAGTATGCCGACAACACCGCAGTGCGGTTCAACCGGGAACCGAGGACAAAGGACGAACTCAGCGTAAGCTAATCATTACCGGGTTCCCGGCCACAGCAAAGGGCTTGCATGCCATTCATATTCTTACTTATTGTAAACCGTTTATTGTTCTAATTTTATGGTAAATTCCTTAATCAAACTGTCAAAATTTTGGTATATGTTTCTTGCAGAGGTAACAGTTTGATCTTTTAACAAGCTCTTCATTTGTTCATCAGTACCCTTTTCAAAAAGAAATGCTATCAGCGCTGCCCCTACTGTGTAGTTAAATTCCTCAGGATAGCTTATAGGATTTTCCCATAAAACAATTATTTTTACATCCTTACCAGCCAAAGATTTTCTGGCTCTTTTCATTCTATCCCTGTTCGTTTGGTCGAAGTAAGTGGCGATGCCTTCGCTAATCAGTCGTGTTATTATGATAGGATGAATTCCAAAGGCAACTAATATGTGGGCAATTTCATGTCCTAGTGTTTGATTGTTTCTAGAGTTAATAACACATAAAGTAGAATTGGCGAAACCCAACTCTTGCCCCAGGACTCTTTTCGCTTGCTTCGGGTCGTCCCAAACAAAAAAGTCTATCTTTTTGTATGGTTTTGCATTAAAAAATCTGTTTATTTCCACATACGCCTTTTCTCTATCTTTCATATATAATTCCTTATCCGGAATATTTTTAGATTCTTGAAAATGAAACCTAATATTTTCGGATTCAATAATTTCCCAATCGTCATAAAAACTCGTCATTTGCCACGACTCCAAGCGATTCTGTGCAAATTTGCTGGCGTTCTCTGTTGCATTAAGTTTAATACAAGCTACAATAGATTCCTTTGATTTCTTATACTCATCTGTAACGTAGTAACAAATCCCGAGATAGCCATAACTCCAGGCTTGAACCCAGTCAAGATTATTATTTATTACAGTGCCTTTTTTAAGGAATGGAATCGCTTTTTCAAATTGCTTTATATCCGTATAGGCCCTACCCACCCACATGTTTAAGAGTGGATGGCTCGGAAAACTTTTTAACTCCTTTAATCCTAATTCTATAACTTTTTCATACTCTCTTTGATTATAAAGTTTCCCAATTTTTATACTATTCTGAGAATAAATACTGAGAGAAAAAATCAATCCTGCTAAAAGTAGAGAAATAGTTTTCATAGTCATTAAATGGTTTACAACTATTACTTATCACCACAAACTTACCACTTTTCCCATTCTTTCCCCGCCGGAAACCGGCAGAAAAAGGACGCCAACACTGGAATGCGGTTCAACCGGGAACCGGGGACGAAGGACGGGCTCAGCGCAAGCTAATCATCGCCGGACCTCCCGGAAGACGGGACAGGCACGCAGGCCGCTCATCTTCCTGCTTATCGGCAAGTGTTTAATTCTCCCCTGGCCTGAATGCTTCTATTCTGAAATTTAACTCAAAAAATATCAGATGGGCATAATGCATTTTAAATCCGGAGTTATCCCAGGCTAAGAACGACGGGTAATAATTCAATCCCAGGTTAAAACCATTAGAAATCCTGTAGTATGTTGAAAATGCATACCCTATCTTGTTTTGGGTTTTTGAATATTTCACGATGTCAATGCCGACCGGGAACTTTTCAACTACTTCTCTTTCACTATACGATGTCTTTGTGTATTGTAGACCAACATCATAATGAAACCTTTGACAATCGCTTCCAAGCTGAATGTCGCCGTAAACAGCATAAGCCCGTTGATAACTGCCCGCAAAATCAACAGGAGCAGGATATGGCACCGTGAAATCCGTCAACGTGCCCAGGTCCATATTCAGACAGTATTTATCAGAAAAGTAATAATCCAGCCCGCCGGAAATTCCCAAAAAGCCAAAATGATTGCCATATCCGTTCCTTTTATCCAGATAATAATGATTCCCTTCCGGAATTGAAATTTTATAGACTAAACGGCCCTTCTCCGGCGTTAGGCGCTCCTGGTAGTTCCCGGCCGAAGCGCTGTCGGACTTAAAATCAATTGTAATATTGGGTGGATATATAAATCTTCTTGGATTCGTAAAATCAACGGCGTACCCGATAATCCCCGTTCCGGAAAGCATATTACCCAGCCAGAATGCAGTGGACAATTTGCTTTTTACATTGATTTGTTTTTGAATACTGTCTTTTCGTGCAATTATATGTAAATCATTCCGTGAACGTTCAACATTGATCCATGCAGGCGTACTGTACCATCTTGCCGTATCATTACCGACAGATATTTCAACCGAATCGGTATCGGAATACACCTTTACATTAACTGTCCGCTGATGAATCAGGGTAGCACAGGAGCTCAACAAAAATCCAATTGCCGGCAACAGGCAATATCTCATAACAGTGTTCATAATATTTATAAGTACAAGAGAAACGAGCGGGCTACTGAAATTTCACCAATACCTGCTTAATCCAAATAAGTTCTTTTGATTTCGTTTATCTGTGAAATTTCCCAAATATACGCACATCTTTATAATACGCATATCCTTTAACGCATTTTTATAAAAACAGGAACGGTTTCGGGGCGGTTCTGCGCCCACAGCCCGGCAATAGCCCCGAAAAGCATTATGCAACGGCAGAACCGGGCAGGGACTGTTCAGGGTACTACCGGAACACTGATCACTTATCCTCGACAAACAATACCATAACGGCTGCAACGATCATCGAAGCGCCTCCCAGCACCAGCGCATAAATGGCTTCACCGCCGAAGAGGCTTTTCACGCAGAAACCCAGGATGCTGGCAGCCAATAACTGGGGGATCACAATAAAGAAGTTGAAAATACCCATATAGGTTCCCATTTTGTTTTGGGGGAGCGAACCGGTAAGGATGGCATAGGGTATTGAGAGGATGCTGGCCCAGGCTATCCCGATGCCGGCCATTGAAAGGATCAGTAAATCAGGGTTTTTAACCAGGAAAATGGAGGCAAGTCCAAGGCCTCCGCAAACCAGCGAAATGGCATGGGTAATTTTCCGGCTGGTGAATTTTGCAGCCACAGGCAGCAAAAAAGCCACCAACGCCGCAACAAGGCTGTACGCTCCGAAACATATTCCCACCCAGTTTGCGCCGGTATTGAACAATTCCGAGGTGGTATCGCTGGTTCCGTATATGTGGGAGGTTATTGCCGGGGTAGAATATATCCACAAGGCAAACATGGCAAACCAGGTAAAAAACTGCACCACTGCCAGTTGGGCCATGGTCTTCGGCATCCTGTTCAAATCGTTGGTTATGGTAATAAAGCCGTTCTCATGTCTCCCCTGCTTCACCATAAGTCCTGATAAAAGTTCCATGAGCCCGAACGCGGTAATGCCGCCGCCTAGGATATAGATTTCCGCAGCCAGGTTGGTGTACCATATGGCGAAACAGGCGATGATGCCCGCCGGCAGCCAGATGGAAGCCCTGCGCAGAAAAGTACCGGCCGGCAAAAGCGCTTCGTCGGTACGGGTTTCCGACTCGCCGAAACGTTCCGGATGTTCCTCTTTTTCAAATTCTTCGAGTTGGGCCGGCGAATATTCCCTGGTACTGACAACCGTCCATATTACAGCGAGGAGTAATACGATGCCGCCAATGTAGAAAGCATATTTTACCGAAAGGGGAATCTGCCCTTCCGGAGCCGTATTGGCCACGCCCATCCAGTTTGTAAGTACATATGGCAATGCGGAAGCCACCACGGCTCCTGTTCCGATAAAGAAGCTCTGCATGGCAAAACCGGCCGTACGCTGGTCGCCCGGCAGCATATCGCCTACGAAGGCACGGAAGGGTTCCATCGAAATGTTGATGGAAGCATCCATGATCCAGAGGGTTCCCGCTGCAACCCACAAAACGGGCGAATTCGGCATGAACAACAACGCGCAGGAGGCCAGGATGGCCCCGGTCATGAAATAGGGACGCCGCCGGCCAAAACGGTTCCAGGTATTATCGCTCATATGGCCGATGATAGGCTGCACGATGAGTCCGGTAAGCGGGGCGGCTACCCATAAAATGGGAATACTTTCGAGTTTTGCGCCAAGGGTTTCAAAAATGCGGCTTACATTGGCATTCTGCAATGCAAGGCCGAACTGTATTCCCAGAAACCCGAAACTCATGTTCCAGATTTGCCAAAAGGAAAGGCGGGGACGTTTTGCCATGGGAGTGAGTATAAATCGTAAAACACTAAAATCAACTTACAAATGTATAATTTCAAGCGAATTGACAATTTTTCCCGATACCAATTTTTATGTTGAATCACATATGATCCGTTTTTTATTATCCGGGCCAAAATATTTTAAATTTGTATTAACCAATTCAAAATTAGCCATGTCCAGATACCTGACCGTTTTATTACTGGCTGCCGGCATCTCAATCAACGGCGCTTCGGCCCAGCTTATTACAGTTACGCCTCCGCTGCCTGCCGACCAGGATGCGGTGACGGTGGTTTTCGACGCTGCACAGGGGAACCAGGGCCTCAAGGGTTACACCGGCGACGTTTACGCCCATACCGGCGTTCTCACGAACCTGAGCACCGGTCCGTCTAACTGGCGATATGTAAAAGCCGACTGGGGCGTCAACATTCCCGACTGCAAACTTATTCCGCTGGGAAACGACAAATGGCAACTGAACATTGGCCCGACCATCCGGGATTATTACGGCGTGCCTTCCGCAGAACAGATTCTGCAACTGGCTTTCGTATTCCGAAGCGGCACAAAAGTGAACGGCTCTTACCTTGAAGGAAAAACGGCTTCGGGAGGCGACATTTTCTATGATGTTTACCCGGCTGCATTAAGCATCAAGATCACCTCTCCCGATGAAGATCTCGTCTTTGTCCAGCTTAATGAAACGTTTACCGTGAAGGTGGCCTCTTCTTTTGCCGACAGCACTTTTCTGTTCGTCGACGGGACAAGGGTAGCAGCCACCACGGCCGACTCGCTGGTTTATAACATTACTCCTGATGCGTACAGCCGGGTTCTGGTAAAAGCCCGGGCCGTGAACGATACAGCCGTGGTTGCCGATTCGTTCTACTATTACGTCCGCGGCCCGGTACCGGTTGCGGAATTGCCCGAAGGTGTGACCGAAGGCATCAATTACATCGACAGCACTTCAGCGGTGCTTTGCCTGTACGCTCCTATGAAGGAATACGCTTTTGTTATCGGCGATTTCAACAACTGGCTCCCCGACGAACTCTCCTATATGAAACAAACGCCCGACGGCAACCGCTTCTGGATACAGATTGACGGGCTGGTTCCTGGTAAAGAATATATATTCCAGTACCTTGTCGACGGGAACATACGCATCGGCGACCCTTATGCGGAAAAAGTGAGCGATCCCTGGAACGATTCCTACATCGATGACTCAACCTACCCGGATATGCTTGCCTATCCCACGGGAAAAACCACGGGAATAGCCACTGTGCTGCAAACCCAAAAACCCGGGTATGAATGGAAAAACATATCCTTTACTCCCCCCCTCGCTACCGACCTGGTGATCTATGAATTGCTGATCCGGGATTTTACTTCCCAACATACCTTTCAGTCGGTCATCGACACCCTCACCTATCTGAAACAGTTGGGGATCAACGCCATAGAATTTATGCCTGTCAGCGAATTTGAAGGCAACAGCAGTTGGGGCTACAATCCGAATTATTATTGCGCGGTGGATAAATATTACGGTCCGGAAAACAAATTCAGGGAACTTATCGATTCCTGCCACAGCAATGGCATCGCCGTGATCATGGATGTGGTCTTCAACCATGCTTTCGGCACATCGCCTTATGTGATGCTTTACTGGGACAAGGCTAACAACCGTCCGGCCACAAACAGCCCCTTCTATAATCCGGTGGCCAAGCATCCTTACAATGTAGGTTATGATATGAATCACGAGTCGGCTGATTCGAAATACTACATCAGCCGGGTGATGAGGCACTGGCTCACCAGATACAACGTCGACGGCTTCCGTTTCGATCTTTCAAAGGGTTTTACGCAGAATTATACTACCGATGTCGGCATCTGGGGCCATTACGATGCCTCGCGCATCAGCATCCTTACTGCTTACCACGACACCCTTCAGGCTGTTAAACCTGAGGCATACATGATCCTGGAACACTTTGCCGACAACGATGAAGAATCGGTGCTGGCCGCCAGGGGGATGATGCTGTGGGGAAATTATTCGGGACAATACGGCAGTGCAGCAGCCGGCAGTGTTGCAGCAGGAAATTTTCCAGGCATTTCCTATGTTTCTCACGGATGGTTCAAGCCTAACCTGGTCGGGTATATGGAAAGCCATGACGAAGAAAGGCTGATGTACCGGTGCATTTCGGAAGGCTACGTTTCTTCTGCCTATAATATAAGGGATACGGTTACAGCGCTGAAACGCGCCGGACTGGCCGCCACTTTCTTTTTCACGGTTCCCGGTCCTAAAATGGTCTGGCAATTCGGTGAACAGAGTTATGACTATTCCATCAACTGGCCTTCTGGATCTGTCAACGACCGGCTAACCCCAAAACCTCCAAGGTGGGATTACCCGGATCAGCACAACCGGCTCCTGCTCCTTTATGATTACATCAGCCTTATTAAACTGAAAACCACCAACCCGTTGTTCAGGACAACTGACTTTTCGCTGGACGTAAGCGGCGCCATGAAAAAGATAAAACTTCGTAATGAAGAAATGCAGGCAGTAGTGCTGGGCAATTTCGATGTTAAACAGGGAAACATCTCCCCTGGTTTTTACCATACCGGAACCTGGTACGATTATATGACCGGCGACTCCATCGTTGTGTCAAATGCAGATTCAGCTATAACCCTTGCCGCCGGTGAGTACAAACTTTATCTTTCAAAACGCATAAACAATCCCTGGGGCATTTCCGGGAAACAGGTAGCGGATGTAACCGTCGATATAGCTCCAAATCCCGTGATTGAGCAGACGACAATCAGGGTTGCAGCCCCGGGTATGAAAAGATGTATCATTCGTTCCTTCGATATGACCGGCAGGTTTACCGGCACCCTTTTTAACGGAACCTTCTGCAACCAGATGGAAATCACCTGGCAGCCTTTGCATAAAGGACTGAACATCCTGGTTATTGAAGCCGGGAGCGCTGTCACAATAAAAAAAGTCCTCGTTTTATAGGCGGAAACGAAGCCAGGTTCCCCCGGTAAGGATAATACCCTGCCTGGCAGGCGATCAGGAAAAAGATGGCAGGCTTAACGGGATTCAGATTTTTTCTCCATGATAACGGCTACTTCATGAATTCCGGGCGTCTGGAACTTGGGGTTCAGGTTTTCGACAGAGATGGTGCAGGCTCCGGTATCCGAAATTTCGATGCCTTCCCATAATTTCTGCGTAATCGTATAGTATCCGTCTTTGCTGGCGCCACAAAACTTTTCCTTATCCCTGATTTTAAGCGGGACTTCGTTCATCCGTTCTTCACCCGAAGGCGTATCCAGGATAACGTAAACGGGAAACTCATCGCACTCCAGGCCGTCGGTATGTTTCAGCACCAGCGAAATATCGTAACTCCCCGGCTTGAGTTCTTTCGGCATCTCGAACAGCAACTTGTTGAACCTGTCCCAGGTATCATTCGTAAAGGTATTTTTCAGTTCGTACTTCCCGCCCGGTTTGCATGCCAGAAGCAGGCTGAAAAGTAAAAAAAACGGCAGTGTCCGCATCCTTTTCATTTTCTATAGATCTGTTAATTTTTTCACGTTAGTCGATCACTCCGCTGCCAAGGCAAATGCGGTGTTCTTCATCATAAACCACTCCAAACTGGCCGCAGGCGATACCGGAAACCGGAACAGAGGATTTGATAACCAGGTGCCTGCCATCCTGTTGAAGGGTACCCGCAGTAAAATCAGGCGTATGGCGGATCTTGAAAGTTATCCGCTGTGGCTGGATCAGACCGGGCCAGGGATTTTTGGTGATAAAATGGAAATCGGCCAGGCGGATTTCAGAACCATACTGAGCCAGCGGATCATAGCCGTTCGATACATAGATAATGTTCTGATCCGTATCCTTTTTCACCACGAACCACGGTCCCTGGCTCAGGCCCAGGCCTTTTCGCTGGCCTATGGTATGAAACCAGAATCCCTTGTGTTTGCCGAGAATTTTCCCGGTTTCCAGTTCTATGATCGGTCCTTCTTTTTCCCCGATGTATCTCCTGAGGAAATCAACATAATTCACTTTCCCCAGGAAACATATTCCCTGACTGTCGCGGCGGTGGGCGCTGGGCATATGCTGACTGCGGGCAATAGCGCGAACTTCGCTCTTCATCATATTTCCGACCGGGAACATCAGTTTGCTCAGTTGCTCATAGGTAATCTGCGCCAGGAAATCGGTCTGGTCTTTCACGGGATCGATGGCCGTCCCCAGCCAGGTAACCCCGTCGGATTCGATGGTAGTTGCATAGTGGCCGGTAGCAATTTTATCGAAGTCCCTGCCCCACTGCTTTTCAAACTCTCCGAATTTGATCAGCCGGTTGCACATCACATCCGGGTTTGGCGTCAGCCCTTTTTTAACGGCATCCAGGGCATAAGCCATCACATTATCCCAGTACTCCTTGTGCAACGGAACGACTTCCATTTTCAGCCCGTAATGGTTAGCCAGCCAGGAGGTAAGTTCGATGTCCTCTTCCGAGGAGCAATCAAGAAAATGCTCGTCCTCCTTCATCCCTATCCGGATGTAGAAGATGGTAGGTTCAAAGCCCTGTTCCTTCAACAGATGAAGCATAACAGAACTGTCGACTCCGCCTGAAACCAGTGCAGCAATCTTCATTTATGGGCTGTTTGAGAATGCAAAATTGCAAAAAAAAGGGCTACGGTAGCCCGCGCCCTTATTAGAGATGTTATATTTTATTCTAGATCAATCCTTTGGCTTTCTTTTCACGAATAGCCTTCAGCATATCGATGGTCATTTTTTCGAGGTTCCATTCAGGAGTCCATCCCCACTCTTCGCGGGCGCAACTGTCGTCCATTTTATTGGGCCATGAATTGGCAATGGATTGTTTAACAGGCTCAACCTGATATTCCATGGCAAATGCGGGAATATGTTTTTTAATTTCAGCCGAAATAATTTCCGGGTCAAAGCTCATAGCGGTGACGTTGAATGAATTGCGGTGCTTCAGTTTCGAAGGATCGGCTTCCATCAGGTCTATAGCTGCATTCAGGGCGTCGGGCATGTACATCATGTCGAGGAATGTACCGGCTTTCAGCGGGCAGGTATATTTGCCTGTTTTAACGGCTTCATAATAGATCTCCACGGCGTAATCGGTAGTTCCGCCACCGGGGAGAGTAACGTTGCTGATGATGCCGGGGAAACGGACCGAACGGGTATCAACGCCGAATTTCCTGAAATAGTAGTCGCTCAGCAGTTCGCCGGTTACTTTGGTGATGCCGTACATGGTTTGCGGACGTTGGATGGTATCCTGGGGCGTGTTGTCAAGGGGTGTACCGCCACCGAAGGCGCCGATCGAGCTGGGGGTAAAAACGGCACAACCGTTTTCGCGGGCCACTTCAAGGCAGTTCATTAATCCGCCAATCCCCACGTGCCAGGCCATAAGCGGTTTGGATTCACCTACTGCCGAAAGTATAGCTGCCAGGTTATAGATGGTGTCGATCTTATATTTCTTCACAACATCAGCCACCTGTTGTGCATTGGTGGCATCAGCCACTTCTGCTGGTCCCGATTCGAGCAGTTCACCGGTGGGTTTTGTTGCACGGAAGCCGGCAACCACATTGCTGTTGCCATAACGTTTGCGGAGTTCCAGGGTCAGTTCCGATCCGATCTGTCCGACTGCCCCGATTACGAGAATATTTTTCATGAATAAGATTGATTTATTTGTTATTCGATTAACAATGCAGTGGCAAAAATAATGAAAATTAACCAAGTCAAAGATGATATTCGGCGCAAATTTCCTCCGGCCTTTCGCCCTGATTTTCACCGGTCAAAGGCAAAGCGGCGATAACAGATAAATTAACAGATTTTAATACTGAAATAATATCAAAAACAACTGTACGTTTTTACAAGATTTATATCTTTGCACATTGTTAAATTAAGAACAATAATTCTACCTAACATCTTAAAATACAGATAATTATGTACGAAAATTTTCAGTCTTTCCTCCAGAAAGAACTCACCGGCATCGAAGAAGCCGGCCTGTTTAAGAATGAACGCATCATTGTGTCGCCACAGGGTGCCGAAATCAAAATCAACACAGGTGCTACCGTGCTGAATTTCTGTGCCAACAACTACCTTGGACTCAGCAACAATCCCAAACTCATCGCCGCTGCAAAAAAAGCTCTTGACAGCCACGGATATGGAATGTCATCGGTAAGGTTTATCTGCGGTACTTCCGACCTTCACAAAGAACTGGAGCGTAAGATCTCTGAATTTTTCGGAACAGAAGATACGATTCTGTACGCTGCCTGTTTCGATGCCAATGGCGGAGTATTTGAACCATTGCTCGGAGAACAGGATGCCATCATCAGCGATTCACTCAACCATGCATCCATCATCGATGGCGTTCGTCTCTGCAAGGCTGTTCGCTATCGTTATGCCAACGCCGATATGGCAGACCTCGAAAAACAACTTCAGGCTGCCCAGGCCCAGCGTTTCCGCCTTGTTGTTACCGACGGCGTTTTCAGTATGGACGGCAATGTTGCCCCTCTCGACAAGATTTACGAATTAGCCAATAAATATGATGCCATGGTAATGGTTGACGAAAGCCATTCCGCAGGAGTTGTTGGTCGTACCGGTCGTGGTGTAACCGAACAATTCAACTTGAGAGGCAAGATCGAAATCCTTACCGGAACTCTCGGCAAATCCTTCGGCGGCGCTATCGGCGGATTTACAACCGGTAAAAAAGAAGTGATTGCTATGCTTCGCCAGCGTTCACGTCCTTATCTGTTCAGCAATTCAGTTCCTCCGCTGGTAGCAGCAGCCGGTATCAGAATGGTTGAAATGATGAGCGAAACCAACGAACTTCAGGATAAGCTTCACGAAAACACGGCTTACTTTGTTAAAAAGATGATGGCTGCCGGTTTCGATATCAAACCAACCCAGAGTGCTATTTGCGCCGTTATGCTGTACGATGCCAAACTGAGCCAGGAAATGGCAGCAAAACTGCTTGACGAAGGTATTTATGTAACCGGTTTCTATTACCCGGTTGTTCCCAAAGGCCAGGCACGTATCCGCGTCCAGATTTCAGCCGCTCACGAACACGCACACCTTGACAAATGCGTTGCCGCCTTCACGAAAGTGGGTAAAGAACTCGGCGTATTGAAATAATCCTGCTGCAGGAAGTACCGGTTATCAGAAGGCTGGCGCCTTTTCATACCGATACTCCTTCCTATACAGATAAAAGGCTGCCCCCGGGCGGCCTTTTCTTTTACTAGATATTTATCAACCGAATAGTGGTATCTTCCGTTTAAATTGTCATATTTGTAACCAGATTATTTAATCATTTTAAAATTCCGATATTATGAAGCGTATTTTACCTTTTCTGCTTTTCCTAGGTGTTTTTTCGTTTGCAATTTCTTACGGTAGCCTGGCACAAAAAAGCGGCAGTACTCCGGGCGCCGCAGGAGTGCAGGCCGCCAATGCCAATTTCAGCAGGCTGCCTTTAGCACCTTCCATCTATTGGGCACCGACCTCTTTGGTGGATACAGTCTGGACAGGACTTGACAATAACCAGCCTCTTTATCTGATCAACAATGGAGATACTGCGCTCAATTTCATGTTTCCAAACTATTTTGAGCCCAACCCGGTCGTGAGTCCGTACACATACTGTTCAGCCTCGGGCGGGTGCGATGAATTTATCAGTACTGTCGCCATTAACTCGATTACAAACAGCAGCGGCTGCACGGGCTATGGCAATTACACCTCTGTTTACACTCATCTTAATACGGGGATGTCCTATCCCGTTACGGTTACTCTCGGCCCTCCTTCTTATAGCCAGGATGTCACCGGGGTATGGATCGATTTTGACCATAGCAGCACCTTTGATGAGGATGAGTTAACCCAGCTTTCAGGGTATTTACCGGCAACCGGCGTCATTACTATTCCTGCTGATGCCTCTTTAGGCGTTACAACCATGAGGTTAAGAACGCAATACGGAGGCACCTTATCTCCCTGTGGAACTACTGATTATGGCGAAGTGGAAGATTACACGGTATGTATCAGAAAGCCTTCCTTTGTCACTGATATTTATCCTGTTTCAGGAATGATTGAACCGGGTGATACAGTCTCTGTAAATATTACCACGTCGGCAACCGGCAATTATGCTGCTTATGGCGTTTATTACGATACCCTGCTGCTTTCCACCAATGATACTGTAAATCCGGCAATCAATATTCCTGCTGAAATGCATGTGCTGGGATATGGCGAACTGCAGGGCTCATTAATAGACTATGTTACACATGTTCCTTTACCGGGTATAATGGTGAAGGCTTTACAGAACATCACCATGACCGACGATTCGGGGCATTATTCCCTCAGCCTGATGGAAGGGCCTTACGAAGTGAAATTTACACGGCCTGGTTACGATACAATAGTAGCTCCTCTGACAATTATACGCGACACTACTGTAATTTACAACGATTCGCTGCATTTCTATCCCTACCGTCCGGCGTGTGCATATGCTGAAGTGATCAACGGGGATTCGGCCTGCCAGATTACCTGGTGCAAGCCTGCCGGTCCTCAACTGCTGCTCTATGACGACGCCAATGCCGAAAATTACTTTACCTGGGACAGCATTTGCAGGATCAATGCGGTGAGGTTTACCCCCGATGACTATCCGGCAACCCTGACAGGAGGACAGTTCTATCTCGGTTCCATACCATATGACGGGCTGCCGTTTACCGTGGCTGTTTACGATGACGACGGAGCCGGAGGCTTACCCGGAACCCTTCTCGATTCGGTTAGTTGTACAACGGTATTCGCCCCCGATGGCTGGATCACGGTAAACGGGCTGAATGCAACCATCTCTTCCGGTGATTATTACCTGAGCATTCTGCACCAGTGCGATAGTGCTAGCTGCATAACGTTGGGCGTTGACGAAACAGATCCTGATGCCGGCAGGAGTTATACCCGCAATATGACGGCCGGCGAGCCATGGATGCTTTCCACCGTTCAGGATTTTATGATCCATGCCATTGTGGACGAACCTGTGCCGCCTTACAGCGGTAAGGCTCTTGCCCGGAATAGCGGTTCCGGTATGACGGACGGATTAAAATCATCCGGCAACGATGATGCATCGCCAGCCGGCAACAATGATGCGTTGGAAGGTTTGTCTCATTATATGCTCTGCAGAGCACCTGTTATCGATCCGCTTGCTGGTCCGCAATACGGAACAGATATTCTATTAGCCAACGATCTGATTGATACATCCTTCCTTGAAGGCGGTACAACCTGGATTTGTCTGCCAGCCGGATGGTATGCATATGGCATTCGTGGCATTTATTCTGATGGTTCAGCTTC
This sequence comes from Bacteroidales bacterium, assembly GCA_035403165.1. GTDB lineage: Bacteria > Bacteroidota > Bacteroidia > Bacteroidales > UBA4417 > UBA4417. The sequence goes on from DAONEP010000010.1 coordinate 16,980, forward strand.
AGAATGGCGTTTCACGGAACCGGTTGCCCATAAATTGTATGCCGACGTCAGCGTCACCGTGCTTTCGGAATGCAATACGATGCCGCTGCAGGGGGCTACGGTAACCCTGGCGGGTGGTGAGTATCCCTTTGACACGCTGGTGCAACAGACCGATACGGGAGGTATAGCCTCATTTTCGGATATTATCAAGGGAGTTTATGAGATGAGTATCACAAGCCCTGGATTTGAAACGTACAACGTTTTCTACAACATTCAGTCACATTCTACCATGGAGATAATTCTCCAGGTGAATCCGGCAAAGCCTGAGAACCTTTCGGTTGACGGGGCAACGCTACTGGCAACCTGGGAGCCTCCTCAGTTTGATCCGCCCGGCAGCATCGCCGACACTTCGGTATTGCAGGGTTATGCAGTGTACCTTGACGGCACCTTGCAGGGACAAACCCAGGAGTTGTACTGGGATTTTTCGCCTGCCTGCCTCAACACCGGTCAGAGTTATACTGCCGCAGTAGCAGGCGTATACTGCACCGGAATCGGCGAAGCCGATACTTTCATATTTACGAGCAGTTATTTACCCCCGCCACAAAATCTGACAGCTTCGGCAACAGCATCAGTCGGTATCGGTACGGCAACTTTCTCCTGGCAAATGCCGGATACGTCATGTACGGCCTGCGATCCGGTTTCATTTATGATCTATAATTTCGGAAACCTCATAGGTGAAATCCCGGCTGAAAATCTATCATATACCATCCCATCCGCCAGCCCCACCACAGAATGCCTGGCGGTTTCGGCTAAATATGATCTGAGTTGCATGGGTTTTCCGGGTCAATTCGGGGAATCGGCCATAACGGAAGAGGTATGTATTGATATTACGCTGGGGAATGACATCCCTTTTAGTGAAGACTGGGGCTCAGGATTGTTTGAAACGAACCTGTGGACGCCTGGGCAAAACTGGGTGATTGCCGGAACCGGCGACAGCCCGTCACCGGCAGCACGGTTTGTTTCAGAACCCAATCTGTCAGGCTATTCCAGCGCCCTGCAAAGTCACTGGATCAACGCCCTGCTCACCGACACCGTGATGCCATATGACATTTATCTGTATTACGACCTGAAGCTGCAGAAGGTGGCCGCCTCTTCAACGGAAAAACTGGCGGTTGAAGTTTTCGGCGCTGACGGCTGGACGAGGGTGAAGGAGTATGTGAACAGCGAAAACCTTGACCTTGCGCAGGAACGGCTGCTCATCAGCCAGCAGGCGAAGAATCGCATATTCATGATCAGGTTCGTGGCCGAAGGCGAAAATACATCCAATATTTCCTGGTGGGAAACGGATAATATCTCCGTAAAAGCCGAGCTGACCGGTGTTGCACCTGCCAATCTCACAGCTTCGCCATATGGGAACGATGGAGACGATATCTTGCTGCAATGGCAGCCACCAGCCGCAGGAAGTTACGCTGCAGGGCGACAGGGCAACAATGCCGGTTTCTTTGAGCCCGGCAGCAGCGAAGAGGTTGCAACAATTGCTCCGGCTGAATTGCTGGGCTATAACATTTACCGCCGGGCTTTCTATTCTCCCAATCCTGGCCCGGGGCCAGGTTCAGGATTGTGGTCGCTCCTTGCATCAACAGTTTCCGGCGATACCCTCTACATTGACGAAAACCTGCCGAACCTGGAAACCAATTGCTATGAGTACTATGTCACTTCGTTCTTCAGCCAGGGAGAATCGTCCTCCTCGAACACCGACAGCGAATGCATCTGCGTCGGCATGAAAGAAAACACGGCTGAAGTCCCTCTTCTCTATCCGAATCCTTCCGACAAATGGGTAAATATTATCCTGCCGGAAAGATGCAAGACCCTGAGCCTGTTTAATATTGCCGGAAAAGAACTTAAAAAAATTGATACAAACGGAAAGCAGGAAATAACGCTGGATATAAAAGGATTTCCGTCAGGGGCCTATTTGGTCCGGTTTGGATTAAGCGACGGAGAGCGCATCACACAAAAGTTGCTGATCAGGCATTAACGGATCATCTCGTTTATAAAACCGTCCCTGATTTGCAGACAGGTAAAACCGTCAGGAAATGAAGCTCTTTCAGTAAAGGATGACAGTCAACAGATTAAAAGGGAAAGTTTAACCTGATTTTAATTCTTCTTTATTTAACCTTTAAATATCAAGCCATGAAAACTTCAATCCCGTTACTTGCCGTTTTCGCCTTTATGGCTATGGCAAGTTTTTATTCTTGCGAAAAATCGTCCGATTCCGGCGATGTAACTAAAGACATCATTATCAATAAAACCAGTGATTCGGTCCTTATTTTCGGGAGTAATTCCGACAGCCTGATTCTCACTCCATGGGATCTTGTTCTTCAGGGATATTACCACACCGACGAATCGGCTGAATTGGATATTGACGGTGATAGCATAGCCGATATCAGGTTGGTCAGTTCAATCGAAGGCCTTGCCGGCACTGCTCCGATACCGGCATCGTATATTAAGTGCCTGCATTCAAATGTCATGCTTCGCAACCGCCATAAGTCCGACACTATAACAATGAAAGAAACCTGCGATACGGTATACGATAATGGCCGGATGATCATCCAAACCGTCCGCACTTTCGAATGCAACACTTATCTGCCGGGCGATTCCATCACCGAAGTGCGGGAGATAAACCATATAGTTTACAACATAGGAGGTGATTCTGTTGCAACATACGATTTATTTGAAAGTGGTTCATATACCCTTGCAAGCAGCCCTTACACCACGCCATGGATGACAGGTTTCCAGAGCGACAGCCTCGTCATCACAAGCATGGGGGTGTATAATGATAATTGTTGCACCATGCCTGATGATGTCCCCGTTTATATCGGGTTTAAAATAATTACGGACGGCAAGCCGCGCCTGGGATGGATAAAACTGAGCGTGCACGATTATTCGATCATTCATATTTATGAGACGGCTATACAGCCGGTGAGCGCGGTGAAGTGAGGATCAGAAAAAAGCCGTATCAAGCTTCGGTAAGGCGGAAGTCAATGCCTTTAAAAACCTCTGTCGGGGGCGATAGCGGGTTGATTTCCTGTTTCGGAAACGCAGCCCTGGCAGAGGAATATTCATTATTCAGGCTATCCAAGCTTTCCATATCTTTGCCGCACTAACATTTACGAAAGAATGCGAACCCTCATCATCAAACTGTTCAGCGTTGCTGTCATCCTGATGGCAGTCAATAACAGGATATCCGCCCAGCAACAGGATATGGCATGGCCGGGCCCGAAAGGCGTGTTTATTTTTACAGGAGATAAGATACCCACAGGACAGGTCATATATGCCTACCAGGTGGAACGGACGGGGCCTGACAGCGTCTGGGTTAAGATCGGTGTACTGAGAACACCGGCTACCTTCCAGCAGTTCCTGGATAAGGTTAACGACACGAAAAAGATATTTCCCGATCAGCCGTTGCCTGCATCGGCAAAACTCGAACAATTATTTAAGAAAGCCCTTGCGACAGGGACTGTCGATTCGCTGACGGGCTGGAAGAACTACCCTGTCCGTATGGCTTTGGGTGTGATGTATTATGATGACCATGCTGTGAATGGCAAATTCCGGTACCGCATTTCTGAAGTGGATACAGCCCGCAAGGTGGTTTCCTCGGTGATCACAAATGCCGTTTCGATGCCCCACACGGCGAAATTCGATCCCATCATGGTTGATGAAAGTTCAAGGACGGCTCATCTCAACTATATCCGGTGGTATTCGGCGGGGAACAATCCTGCGCCCCTGTTTCAGCCTTTTCGTTTCGAAAACGGGAAGAATATTGCCATCAGCGGCTGGACGTCCAGAAACAGCGTGAATGATACAAGTTATTACACGTTCACCGATTCTGTTCCGGGAGCCATAAAAGCCGAGCAATTCTTCATCGTTCCGTTCGATCCTTTCGGAAATGCCGGTGCAGCATCCGAAATATTAAAAACCGGTCCCGACAGGTTCACAAATTCAAAGATCAATAAGGTAAAAGCCGGCCGCATCCCCGACAAATACGGCATCCGTGTGTCATGGTTTTATAATGCGCCAAAACAAATCAAAAACTTTATTATCTACCGCAGCGAGAATAAAGACAAAGGATTCAGGGAATACACAAGGGTACCTTCGGCCGACACCGTGTATTGCGATGTTAATGCCTGGCCCGGCCATACTTATTACTATTATCTAAAAGCATACGACACTACCGGGAAGCGGTTCATTACGAGTGAGAAAGCATGGTATACGGCCAGTCTGGCTTCGAAACCGGGCGCTCCAAAGGTTACGGCGGAAGCTGTAAAGGGAGGCGTTAAGTTGACGGTTGACGTGAATGATGACAAAGCTGACGGAGTGCGTATTTTCAGGAATGACGGGCTTTCGGAACAGATGATCGCCATCACGCAACTGATACCGTTAAACGGAAAACAAACCATTGAATATACCGATTCCTCCGAAAATCTTTCGGGACGGCATAATTACTGTTATCAGGTGCGTTCCGAAGCGAAGGATGCAGGCGTCAGCGAATTATCGGAAAAAGCTACGGCAAAGCCCCTTATCAATACGCCGCCTGCCGATCCGGCATTTATCCGCGGATCAGTGGCCGATAACAAGATAAACCTGCTGTGGCAGGAAGCTGGTTCAGCCGATTCCTCGATAACCGGTTATAAACTTACCCGCCGGGAGATGAAAAATTTCCCGGACAATGGTCAGGCGGAAGGACATATCAGTTCAAGTCCGGTTACCGTCGGTATCAATACCTGGTCGGATACCCTTACAAAACCCGGATATATTTATTCATACATCGTTCAGAGCCGCGATAAGGAAGAAATGATGAGTCCCGGCGCTGCCCGTATCATTATTTCGCTGGCCAAGGACTCCCCCATACCGCCCGATTATATCAAAGCAAAAGAAATATGGATCGGTAAACCGGCCATCATGATTGAATGGGCCGAGGTAATGTATGAAGGTTTTACTCAGATCAAACTTTTCAGGCAATCGGAAAACAAAGAAGCCGAGCTCATTGCAACCTTAAAGCCCGGAAATACGCATTATGTGGATAAGATTGAGGGAAAGCCGGAGACGTACTCCTATTTCATCAAAACGGTGCATTCATCAGGGACGGAGAGCAAACCTTCGGCCACAGCCAAATCCGGAAAATGACGACCCCCAGGATTAAGGTCCTCCTTTTCTCATACCAAGGTATTGGGTTTCCTGTCGGTCATTAAAATAGTACATGACAGGCGCTTCTATCTCGTTCCGGATTCCTGGTTAAAATCCGTTGAGGTTCATGGTAACGGTCGGGATTAGTAATATCCAGCCAAGGATAACAAGGATCAATATCAGCTTCCAGGCCCAGCTAAACCATTTGTTAAAGGGTATTCTTGCCACTTCAAGGACGCCGATCAGCACGCCGGAAGTAGGCGTAATAAGGTTTGTAAACCCGTCACCGATATGAAACGCCGTAACGGTAGCCTGTTTTGAGAGGTTCACCATTTCGGATATGTCCCTCAGGATGGGCATGATAAGGGCCGCTTTCGCGGTGCCGGAAGTAATGATCATGTTGAGGCCCGACTGGAAGACATACATCAGCGAAAGCGTTGTAATCTTGCCTGTTCCTTCGATGGCTCTTGAGATTCCGTACAGGATTGTGTCGATAATCCTGCCATCTTCCAGAACGACGATAATTCCGCCGGCCAGTCCCACGACCAGCGCTGCCGACATAATATCCCTGGCACCGGCTACGAACGAACGGGTGATCTCGTTGGCATCCTTGCCCATGGCAATGCCTGCCACCAGGGCCATGGCAAAAAACAGGGCTGCCAGTTCCAGCAGGCCCCATTCAAAACCTGTAACCCCTACAACCAGGAACAGAATGGTAAAAATGAGTATGTCAAGGACAAACGCCTGAACCGATCTGCGTGCAGCCAAGAAACCGGTAACAGCAAACAAGGCTGCCAGCAGGGGAAGCGCCGGGAACAGGAATGAATTGGCCCCCAGCCTGATTTCGTTCATCGGCCAGATGAAGGCCGAAACCATAATGGCGGCTAACACACCGGCAAAAGCAACCCAGGTTGAAGGAAGGGATTTGACGGAAACCTGCATGTCGGCCCCGGTATGATGTTCGCGCCAGTAACTGTCCTCCTTGTAAACAACAGACCTGGCCGGGTTTTTCTTTACCCGGCCGGCATACCACAATACATAACTTATCCCCACAATATTGATAACCATCCAGATGACGAAACGGTATTCAAGTCCCGAAAAGAGCTGAAGCCCTGAAATTTCCTGGGCAATTCCCAGCGTGAACGGATTCATCAGGCAGCCTGCAAAACCAATGCCGGCCCCGATAAAACACATACAAACCCCAACAATGGAATCATACCCCATCGAAATAGCCATGGGCACAAAAATGATTACAAAAGCGATGGTCTCCTCGCTCATACCGAAAACAGCCCCGAAAAAGCTAAACATGAGCATCACAACCGTAATGATAATATTGTTAACGCCCAGAAACCGTATAAACCTGTACCGGTTCAGTTTGTCGCTTTTCTTCAGGAAAGCGTATACTCCCATGTCGATGGCCTTGCTCTCGTTCAGTATCCAGAAAGCGCCGCCCAGGATCAGGATGAATACGATTATTTTCGGTGAGCGGACAAATCCTTTATAGAAAGCTGAAAATATCTGCCAGGTCTGAGGGGCTGATTCAACATAATGGAACGAGTTGGTCCTGATCACTTCTTTTGTCCCTGAAGCCGTGGTTATGGTTTCGCGGTCGAATGCGCCTCCCGGCACAAACCATGTAAAAACGGCGGCAATAACAATAATGATAAATACGATGACGTAAGTGTGCGGAATCTTGAGCCTTCTGGACATGTCGGGATACAGGTTGTTTATATGATCCTTCAAAAGTATGAAAATACATTGTTCATCATTTCTTTCCCGTGTGAGCATGTTCCTCAGGGGGCTGTGGAAACCGTTCCGTATTTAATATCCGGCATTCTTAACTATCTTTGTCCGGTAGAAAAACACCCATTGTTTAACTCAAATCCTTCCCATTGTACGTTTTCCGACGCATTCTCAGAGCATTCCGGTTGCTGCTGAAATATTCCCTGCTTCTTCTATTAACAATTCTGCTTCTGCCTCTTTTTAATTACATCGAACCGGCAAGGTATGATTTTCCTGCTTCAGAGGCTTTCAAAGGGAGTTTTTGGTATAATCCTTATCAGGGGATGGACAGCGCGCAATGGCTTCCTGCCAATTTTCACATGCATTCCCGGGCTTGGGGCGGACTGACGAACGGCGCCGATACCAGAGACCATGAGGTGTACGATACCTATAAAAAAATTGGCTTTGGCAGTATCGCCATCAGCAACTACCAGAAAATAAATGCTTTATACAGCGACAAAGCCTTCTATATCCCGGCTTATGAACATGGATACGGCATCTATAAAAACCACCATCTCTGCCTGGGGGCAAAAAAGGTAGTATGGTATGACCTCCCTTACGGCCAGAATATTCATCATAAACAATACATCCTCAACAGGCTGAGGCCAACCACAGATATACTCTCCATCAATCATCCGTCATTTTTCAAGGGATACATGCCCGAAGATTTCACCCGGCTAACGGGATATGACGGTATAGAAGTCCTGAACGGTTACCGCAACTCTATTCCTCACTGGGATTCAGCGCTTTCGGCCGGGAGGCCTGCGTTTATCTTTGCCGACGACGATATGCACGACATTTCGGTTCCGGATGAAATCGGGCGGCGCTTCCTCGTTATTAACTCACCTTCAAACAGTCGGTCCGATATCCTCAGCGCCCTGAAATCCGGCAAAGCTTACGGGGTTTATTACCAGGGAGATAAAGGGGAAAGTCTGACTGAAAAATCGGAGAAGATCAACCATTTACCTGTCATCACAACCTTTGATGTGAAGAACGATACCCTTAGCCTGACCATCGATTCAACAGCTTATGAAGTCCGCTTTTACGGCCAGCACGGCAGATTATTGAAAAAAAAAGGCGGTATCCGGAAGGCCTTTTATGCTTTACAGGAAGACGATAGCTATGTAAGGGCGGTAATCCTGTTCCCTACAAGGAGCAGCCACGAAGGGCTCCAGTATTTTTTAAATCCTGTGCTCCGCAGCAAGGATGGCAAAAAACCTCCCATGCCTCAGGCAGAAATAAACCAAACGGGAACCTGGTTATCGAGGATTGGCCTTTCGTTAGTGGCTTTGACATTTATCTGGCTATCGGCCAGAATTATAAAATGGCGTAAGGAAAAGCGAAAATCTTAATATTACGGAAGTTGCCGGAAATGATGCAACTTGTATTAAATGCCGGACTCAAAAAAAATAAAACGATACATCCTCCTGTTGCTGGCGTTTTCGGCGGCGATAAGGGCTGTGCTCGCAGCATCCTTTGCTCTGGGCAACGATGAAGTGTATTACTGGACTTATGCCCTTTATCCTTCTTTGAGCTATTTCGACCATCCCCCGATGGTGGCATGGCTTATCAGGTTTTTCACTGCTAACCTGACCCTGAACCAGGAATTTTTCGTCAGGCTGGCATCCATCGTTGCAGGAACCCTTAACACCTTGCTGATCTTCAGCCTCGGCAGGAAGCTGAAGGACGAGCTTACCGGCTGGTACGCCGCATTGCTATACACGGCTTCCGTTTACGGATTTATCATCACGGGAACATTTATACTCCCGGACACTCCGCAAACTGTTTTCTGGCTTGCTGCCCTGAGGCTCATGACGGATGTGCTCCCCGATCATCTGCTCACCACCGGAAGCCGACGGAAGATGCTTCTCACCGGAATTTTGCTTGGCGCCGGAATGCTTTCAAAATATTCGACAGCTTTCCTGTGGCTGGGAATGATGATTTTTATCCTTGTAAAAAACCGCAGATGGCTCGCCGCCTGGCAGTTCTATGCTGCAAATATCCTAATCCTCCTTCTTTTCGCACCTGTCATCCTTTGGAACGCCGATAACTCCTTTATCAGTTTTTCGTTTCACAGCCAGCGTATCGCTCTTTCCGAACATCTGATCAATTTCAACTCCTTCGTTACGGAACTGGGAGGCGAGATGCTCTATTCCAACCCGGTAAATGTGATATTGTTCATCCTGGCGCTGATCGCCATACTCAGGATGCCGGCACGCAGAAGAAATGACGGTGTAAGGCTGCTATTATGGTCAGGCCTGCCGCTGATCCTTGTTTTCTGGATCGTTTCCCTGTTCAGGAGCACCCTGCCGCATTGGTCCGGGCCCGGATACGTGAGCCTGATCCCGGTTACAGCCTTCTGGCTTCGCTCGTTACATGAAAATCTTTTCCCGAAAGCCATAAAAACTTCATTGGCAGCAGCCGGTGTTGTTCTTACCGTAAGCCTTATACAGATTACTACCGGCATCATTCCGTGGCCTGCCGGCAGCGATTCATATCCGGAAAAAGGCGCAGACGATATTTCCCTTGAATTAACGGGATGGCGCACGCTGGGTAAAGAATTCACGGAATTATCAGGGAAATATGAAAAATCCGGCCTGATGCCTGCAGGGGCTCCCATCATAAGCTACCGTTGGTTCCCGGCCGCTAATCTGGAATACTATGCCGCCCGGCCTTCAAAACGATTTTTGCTGGCCGCCGGCCCGTTAAATTCCATCCACCAGTATGCCTGGACAAATACCCTTCACGGCGGTTTTAAACTGAACACCGATGCCTGGTACATCACTTCCAGCCGAGATTTTCGTCCGCCGGCAGCGTTAAAACCTTTATACTTCAGCCACACTTCTGATCCCGACACCATAACGGTGACAAGATGCGGCAAAGCGGCATATTATTTCTTCGTTTACCGAATGAAGGATATGCAGGCAAAACCGGCAGCAATCGTAGAGTAGACCTCCTGCTTGCCGGGTAAATCATTCAAAAACCCGGAAACTCTCCTCTTCCGGACAAAGAGCAAAGCTAATCAACAATTAATTTTTTAACCGTTGCCGGAAAATCCGCGCTTTCAAGTTTGACGAGGTAAACCCCTTTTGGCCAGCCATGTACGTTGACTTTGCAAATTCCCGTACATGAATTTGCCGGCAATGACGACATCAGCGATCCGAGCTGCGAATAAACCAGGATTTGCGCTTCACATCTTTCCGGAATAACATAAGGTATATTGACTTCCTGGTCGGCAGGATTAGGAAACGGGGTTCCCAACCCGCCGGCTACAGCTTCATCCTTGTCTTCAACTTTAGTGGGATCAAGCAGGATGCTTACTTTAAAATCGTCGAAATAATAGCCGTCGGCTTGAACGCCCCCATCCGACCGGAGGGTAAACCGGAATAATACATTTTGATCAAGAAAATCGTTCAGGTAAATGGTTTCTTTTACCCATTCCGACTGAATGCCGTCATAGAGAGGTTCGCCTGCCGCCTGGTTTATCGTACCCGGACGGGTATATTGGCCGGTAAGCGGAATCCATGTTAGGCCATCATCGGTTGAGGCTTTTACCTGTACATAGTCGTATCCTGCTTCGAGGTTCCACTGCGCCTCAAATTCAAGCATGGCAAACATAGCATTCTGCAAGGATACCGGTACTATAGTGGTTGTACTGCGGTTGGCATTGTTGGAGTAATTTCCCGAAGGTGAATCGGTCATCGATTTGGAAGGAGAAACATATTTCAGGGAAGTCAATGCCCATTGGCCAGTCCAGTTACCGGTAGTATTAAGGCTGTCGTTCACAATTGCAACCGGCATCCCGTAAAATTTCTCTATTGTATCGGCTATGGAGAAGGAACCGTTATCAAGGATCAGGGCATACCTGATGGTATCGCCTGACATAATCAACGGATCAAGCGTATAGGCGATAGAATCGTCGATGGATTGCAGCAACTGCATGCCGGTGAATATCTTAGCATCGCCGACAGATGCTATGGAACTGCCTAAAGGCGCAACCGTCACGGTAAAATTGCCATTGGTAAGGCCATATCTTTTGATGTTGAAACTGAAATATCCTGAAGGTTTACTGACAAACACCGGCGAATTATCTTTAACGATGGCATAGTTACCAACTAACTGCGCGGCGCGAAGGCTTTGCAGCATATTGATCTGGCACAGCGGGATGATACGCGACTGCATGGGCCAGAAACCATCGTTGTCGCCTCCTACTTCCGGTGTCCAGGCCAGCATTTTGTTTTTGGTGCTTTGCTCTCCATACATCCAGTCGTCGGAACCTCCGTTTGTAATATAGATCGTAGTACTGCTCGGGCCGTAAATGAAGTTGTTCTCTTCCGTCATGATTCGGGAGAGATTATTGAAGAGGGATTCATCCGGGGTAACGTCTTCCGTGTATCCCCAAGCATAGAGAAATTTGTTGGCATATGAATGATAGTTAATTGCAATACCAAAATCATGTGCTTCGCAGAAGTATTTGATCATCCGCGTTTCCGGTTCCGAGAATGCTGCTGTGCCGCGGAAGCATTCATTGCCCGGATCAGGCGATGATCCCTGATTGTCATTCCCCCACATGTACCCGTAATTACGGTTTATATCAATGCCAAAACTTCCATCCTGATTCAGGCGGCGGTTCTTGCGCCACATACCTCCGCCTCCGGGATTGGAAGAAATATTATAGGCATAACCGTCTACGTTCACAACCGGGATAAAATACATTTCGGTGGTATCTACCAACGCTTTGATCATCGGGTCGGAATCATAGTTCTCGAGCAGGTACCACATATAAAAAAGCAGGTGTTGCATGGCAATCGGCTCACGGGCATGATGCATGCCGGTATACAGCACTTCCGGTTCTTCCTCGTCAATGCCCGGATTGTCGCTTATTTTTACATAATACATCACCTGGCCATTGCAGGTAGCAGAGGTGTCGCTGACAGCCATCCTGGCCGTGATCAGTCCGGGATAAAGGGTGTGCATCTCATCCAGTTGTTCAAGCATCTGGTCAATGGTCGAAAATCCGCCGCAACTGCCCAGTTGGAAATTTGCCGGAACAGGCCATTCCTCAGAGACCGCCCTATCCGTTTCTGTTGTTTCATAATTTTCGGGATGCACGTACCGGTCGGCATACCAGGCTTCCAAATCGGGAATGAGGACCTCGCAGGAAAATCCCAACTGTGAAACCCTGGCCAGTTCTTCGTCCGACAACTCAGCTATAGCCCAGTCTCCATTCTTACCGATGACCTGAACCTCAATTCCGGCCTGATAAAGCGCCCGTTGATCATGGTCGCCAAAAAAAATTTTCACTCTTGAATAGTTCCCATCCGTTGCAAAGAGAAAGCACGGGACCCAAAGCGCTGCCAGCACCAGAAGAATATGTTTCATAGTGATTTGTTTATTAGTAGCCAAAGCTAAGAAAAAAAAATAATCCGGCATGCAAAGGATAAAATGCCGGAATTACAAAACAGAAGAATCGTTTGTTTATTTACTATTTCACCCCGGATGAGGCTCGGTTCTTCCACCTGAAAGTGCTGATCAGATGGGCAATATCCTGTTTAACGAAGTCAATGACCGGCGACAGGGAATCATTATTCGGAACCGTAGTGAAATACAATGCTCCCCGGAGGAAATTCCGGGTGCTGTCGGTGAGGTAAAACTGGTAGGGCGATGCTGCACCTACCCCGCTTATTTCATAACAGACCCCATAAACGTTATTCTCTTTATCCCGGATCTCTTTTTGAAAAATCCCGCTTGATTTTGGAATGTGTTTGAGGACTAATGACCGTGAATCCTCTGTTAGTTGCTGAAGGTTATTTTCGATAGTGCGGTAACTGATATGAATTGTCCCCTTAAACTGAGGATAATCAATATTGATCCAATATATTTCTTTGGGCGACATCTCATCGGGATGGATTCGGGCATAGACGGGATATTCAAAAGTGTAGGGATAGATGGAATCGAGAAGGGTGTACTTTTTCTCTGGAAGGGCAATACGGAAATAGCCCCTGGGTTTAGGAGAATAATCCCCGGAACACGAAATGAGTACCGTTAATATAACGGCGCAGGGGAATAATATCATAAACTTGCTCTTAAGGCGTAACATATGGCAATTGCTGTTAATTGTTATTCAATGGTTTGATTTCAGCGCCAACCACAGGACCAGGTCTGGCGGGCGGTGTTGTGTGCTGTTGGCTATTGTTTTCGGGCATCCGGATTCAGGATGCTGCATTCCTGAACTCTTCCTTTTTCACTGTTGGCCTACTCTTCCCCGGCATCCGGTTCACTGAGGGTCACTCTCACCCTTTTTATCCTTCTTTTATCGGCTGCTTCAATCCTGAAAGTGAAATTTCCGTAAGTTATCCGTTCGTTAGTCCGGGGAATTTTACCAAATAATTCCAGCAATAATCCCGCAAGCGTGTCGCTTTCGCCTTTGGCTTCTTCAAAAACCCTGTCACTGATTTCCAGTATTTTACAGAAATCGTTTAATTGGGTTTTACCATCAAAGATAAAATTGTGATCATCAATCCTGGTGTATCCCGGTTCGTCACTCTCCGAATCGAATTCATCGCTGATTTCACCCACAATTTCTTCAATAATATCTTCCATAGTGACTATTCCTGAAGTTCCGCCATATTCGTCAACCACAACGGCCAGATGTATTTTCTTTGCCTGGAATTCTTCAAGCAGGTCGTCAATGGGTTTGTTTTCGGGGACGAAGAATGCATTTCTTACCAGTTTGGTCCAGCCGAAATCGTCGTCACGTGCAATATGCGGCAACAGATCCTTGATATACAACACTCCGGTTACCTTATCCGGCGTTTCATCATAGGTCGGAATTCTTGAATAGCCTGATTCAACAATTACTTTTTTAACCTGGCTGAAGGGTTCTGAAATTTCAAGCGCGGTAACATCAATGCGGGGCCGCATGATCTCGCGTACTGTAATATCCCCGAAACGGGTAATGCTTTTCAGGATTTTCCGGTCGTCTTCGTCGGTTGCCCCGTCAGCAGTTATATCAATGGCATCCGACAACTCTTCCATGCTGATCGGATACTTTTTACGTTCAATCCTTTTATCGATAATATTCGTTGAACCTATCAGCAGGACACTCAGCGGATGAAACAAGCGGACGGTGAATGCCAGGGGCCTGGCCATAAATTTGGCCAGGCGGACAGGGTTCATGGTAGCATATACCTTAGGGAGCATTTCTCCTACCAGCAGGATAAGCGAAGTAATTACAACAACCTGAATGATAAAGCCCAAAACAGGAAAAGCGGAGAAATCGAGAAATTTTCCCGTGAAATAGGTCGAAATCATTACAATGGCCACATTAACAAAGTTATTGGCAATGAGGATAGTGGCCAGCAGGCGCTTTGGCCGGTTGAGCAGTTTGATAATCAATTGGTTGATAGTCCCCTTCTTTGATTGCAGTTCATTTAGTTGTGACTGTGACAGGGAGAAAAAGGCTATTTCGCTGCCCGACATCAGGGCCGAGCACATTAGCAGCGCAATCAGCAAAGCTGCCAACACGATGATATTCAGCACTTCCTGTACTCCGGAAGGCTGAATCATCAGTATCAGGAAAAGCAAATTTGAATAACCGGTAAAAAGGTAATCCACGTTATGGGTTCAAATTGATAAGCTTTACAAAGATACAAAAGAGGATGATCATACAGGCCATGGCCCCGGGACTGCAATATTACCTGCCATTGCCATATTAATCAGGAAAATGGTTGCCGACATATTTTTCTATCAGGCGCGGAAGTGGCAATTCGCGGATGTCCTGTATCCTGACATACCGGTACCGTTTCATGGATGGGGTTTCGTAATCTGCATGAATCCTGAAAAAACGGGCTATGATCTTTCTATGGGTGAGGAGATGTGCAACCGGACCGGCAACATGCAGCAGCGTCCAGTCATTACCAAGCAATTCACGGGCTTCTGCCGATGCAGCCAACTCTTTCGGATTGATCAGCCGGTCGTTTTCAACAGAGGGAAAATCATACAGATTATGCCATATATCCCTGCCGGTGCGTTTGTTCAGTAAGATCGTTTCGACGCCATTTCCTGTGAAGGTAATAACCAGATAGTTGAAATAGCGTATGCTTACGACTGGTTTTGATGGTTTCACAGGTAATTGCTCAACCATTTGCCGGTCGAAAGCATAACAATGTAACTGCAACGGGCATTCCCGGCAGCCCGGCGAAAGCGGTGTGCATTGCAGCGCGCCAAATTCCATCACAGCCTGGTTGAAGAGCCCCGGCGGGTGATTGCCCATCAGCTCTTTCATGGTATCATTAATCAGGTGGTACACGGAAGGCGACCTGGCATCCCCGGTTACGCCGAATAATCTTGAAATTACCCTTATCACATTGCCGTCTATAACCGGTACAGCTTCACCGAAAGCAATTGAGGCGATGGCCGCAGCCGTATATTTGCCAATTCCGGGCAGTTTTACAAGTTCGGCCGAGGTGGAGGGAAATTGGCCAAGGTATTTTTCCACCACCAGTTTTGATGTTTTATACAGGTTGCGGGCGCGTGAATAATAACCCAATCCCTGCCAGCATTTTAAGACTTCGGGTTCAGAAGCCCGCGCCAGATGAAAAACCGTAGGATATTCCCCGGCAAAGCGGTTATAATAGGACAGGCCTTGGCTGACGCGCGTTTGCTGCAGAATGATTTCCGAAAGCCACACCAGATATGGATCGCGGGAAGATCGCCAGGGCAGGTCGCGCCTGTTATCGGCATACCATTCTAAAAATATATCAGCCAGCCCCCTGTTCATGGCTTCAAAAATACAGCAATTCCCGGTTCCTGAAATTGAATTTCAGGCCATCCGCCACGGTTGGGTATGGAAATATTAAGAGGCCTGGAGATAAGCCGGTTGAGGACAATATTTTGAAAATTTATTTCGTATTTAGTTGGTAAAACAAAAAGTTCCTATATTTGCAGCCCGTATAAAAAATTTAGTATCAATTCATTAAACCATACGTAGCAATGACAAAAGCAGAAATCGTAGCTGAAATTGCAAACAAGACCAACATTGAGAAATTGGCTGTGCAACAGACAGTTGAAGCATTTATGGATGCAATAAAGGATGCAATGGCACACGGTGAGAACGTGTATCTGAGGGGCTTTGGAAGCTTCATCGTAAAGAAAAGGGCTGAAAAAACCGGTAGGAACATTTCGAAAAACACAACGATCATTATCCCCGCACACAATATCCCTTCGTTTAAACCAGCTAAGGTTTTTGTGAATGAAGTAAAAGTAAAAGTAAAATAACAAAAATTCATTTAAAAATCACATATCATGCCAAGCGGAAAAAAGAGAAAACGCCATAAAATGTCGACGCACAAGCGTAAAAAACGCTTGCGCAAGAACAGACATAAGAAGAAATAATTCTCCATTCAACCAATGAATTTCATCACATGAAATGGATCATTATTTCGTGTGATGAAATTTTTATTTCTGTCAATAACATCTGACATCGACAGCAATTTATTATTAACTTTGAGGCCATGAATCGGCTTTTACTCCAAGACTATCCCCGGTGAATAAGGAACTGATAATTAATGCCGGCCCGAATGAAGTGAACATTGCCTTACTCGAGGATAAGGTTCTGGTAGAACTTAATAAGGAAAAAACAAACAACAATTTTGCGGTAGGAGATGTTTACCTGGGAAGGGTCAAGAAAATTATGCCCGGGCTCAATGCCGCGTTTGTAGATGTAGGCTACGAAAAAGATGCCTTCCTGCATTACCTCGATCTCGGTCCGCAGATCAATTCGCTTATAAAATTTACCAGGATGGGTATGTCAGGCAACACGGCACACTTGTCTATGAGCGAATTTGAAACGGCTCCCGACATCGAAAAGACCGGAAAAATCGGTCAGGTGCTTTCTTCAAACCAACAGATTCTGGTTCAGATTGCCAAAGAGCCCATTTCAACAAAAGGCCCCCGTATCTCTTCCGAAATTTCATTTGCGGGACGGTACCTGGTGCTGGTCCCCTTTTCGAACCGCATCTCAATATCGCAGAAGATTAAAAGCGCCGAAGAACGCAACCGGCTGAAAAGGCTCATCATGAGCATCAGGCCGAAAAATTACGGCGTTATCATCCGGACGGTTGCTGAGAACAAAAAAGTCATTGACCTCGACAACGACCTTAACAGCCTGGTTCAAAGATGGGAATCCATTGCCGCTAAGCTGCCATCCGCCAAACCTCCCCAGAAAATACTCAGTGAACTGGATCGCACATCGGCCATCCTCCGCGATATGCTCAGTGATTCGTTCAACAATATTCATGTTGACGACAGCGTCCTTTATGAGGAAGTACGCAACTACATCCGCACCATCGCCCCCGACCAGGTTGATATCGTAAAACTGTACAAGGGCAAAATACCCGTATTTGAAACTTTCGGCGTCGAAAAACAGATAAAAAATTCCTTCGGAAAGGTCATCACCATTAAGAGCGGGGTTTATCTGATTATTGAACACACCGAAGCCCTTCATGTGATTGATGTGAACAGCGGGCACAAAGTTAACAGCGAGATAAGCCAGGAGGAGAATGCACTTGCCGTGAACATTGAAGCCGCCATAGAGATTGCCCGGCAACTGCGCCTTCGCGATATGGGCGGCATCATCGTTATCGACTTCATTGATATGCACGACGGGCGCAACCGACGTACGCTTTACCAGAAGCTGAAAGACGAAATGGCCAAGGATCATGCCAAGCACAGCATCCTGCCGCCAAGCAAGTTCGGGCTGGTACAAATCACCCGTCAACGTGTTCGTCCCGAAACCACAGTTCAGGTACTGGAAAAATGCCCTGCCTGTGAAGGGACCGGTGAAATCAAACCCAGCATTATCATTCCCGATTATATCGAAAACAACATCCGCTATTTGCTGCAGGACCAGAACGAGCAGTATCTGAAAGTCACTGTTCACCCATATTTGTACGCCTACCTGCGACAGGGCGGACTATTCCGTTCCATTCAGTGGAAATGGTTCCTTACTTATAAAAAATGGATCAGGCTGATGCCGGTTACGGCACAACATCTCCTGGAATATCATTTCTTCAACAGGAATCAGGACGAGATTAAACTTTAAATTCGTCAATCCGGCTCCTGCTGTGCAACGGCTCACCCGAAGTTTTAATCCGGGAAACACCGGGAAGTCAAACAGGAAACAATTAATATGAAAGCAAGCCGGTATTTGGATTCGGCAAGGGTTAATTCATCCTGTTGTGAACCGTATTTTCAACACTGATCAGAAGGTCATCGCGATTAATCGGTTTTTTGAGGAATTCCTGGCATCCGCTCAGGAAAGCATCCTCTTCACTCGTAAACGAAACATAAGCCGTCAGGACAATAACCGGTAAATCAGGCAGGAAACCCTTGATTTGCCTGATTGCTTCCCTGCCGTCCATCAGCGGCATGTTCAGATCCATTAATACCAGGCTTACTTCGGGATTCGAATGGCAGATTTCCACCGCTTCGAGGCCATTGACAGCCCTTATTACCCTGTACCCGGCATTGTTAAGGACTGCTTCGATATACATATAGTTGAAGTCATTATCTTCGGCCACAAGAATAACCGGGTTCTCTTTAACCGGAATCTTTGCCGGGGGCGCTTTTTCCGATACTACAGCAGTAGCCATCGCTCCGGCCGGCAAAGTAAAATAAAACCGCGAGCCTTTGCCCGGTGTTGATTCTAAATGAATTTTCCCTTCAAGAATGGTTACCAGGCCGTGAACAATAGATAATCCGATATTCCCGCCTGTAAAGTCATAGGGCGCCGTGGTATCGGCCAGGTTGAAATAATCGTTGATTGAATTTACCTGATCGCTGTCCATACCCGTACCGGTATCGGCTACAAAAAATCCCGGCATGTTTTTACTCAACCTGAATCCGACATCAATGGAACCTTCTTGGGTGAACTTAACTGCATTATTCACCAGGTGGGTGAAAATTTTGTGCAGAATTTCCGGATTGGTATTCAAAACGATAGCATCAGGAGCTGCCGGTTGTATAATATTCAGGGTAATACCTCCGGCTTCACAAACGCCCTTCATTTCCTTTTTCACCTTTTCCAAAAGGGTGCCGACTGTGCAATGCTTTTTATGAATGGTACCTTTGCCTGACAGGATCATTGAAATATCCAGGTAGCTGTTAATGGTATTCAACAGGTTCAGGCTGCTCTTCGAAACGATATCCATAAAATTCATCTTGGTTTCATCTGAGAAATCGGGATTCTGCAACATCTCGGTAAATCCGATAATGCCGGTGAGCGGGCTCCGGATTTCATCTGAAATGTTATTGATAAATCCTGTTTTCATCTTGTCGGTGATCTCAGCCCTGACTTTTGCCGAAGTAAGTTCATCCATCGTTTTATGCCATTCATCGATATTTTCGTTACTTACCACAATATGAATGAGTTGCCCGTGTTTGTTGTTTATAGGGACAATATGAACATTTTCCCAGGCCGGCTGGCCATTCTCACCGGTGGTGGAGCATTCCCCCGACCATGACTGCCCTGATTGAACCATATTCCAGATTTCGGTGAATGTGTTGCCGGAATTATTTGCATAATACCTGAACCAAAGATTTTTACCAATGACATCGGCAAGGCTTAAACCGGTAACAGCGGAATATTTCTGGTTTATATACTCAATATCTCCCAAAGGGTTGGCTACCAGGAGTCCGACCGGACTGTTTTCAGCCATAATGGTCATCCACTGTGCCTGCTGGTCAATCGTTTTCATAGAATTTACATCCCGGACTGCCGTCCACAGGTAATTCTTACCCATTATTATGACTTTACCAGTAGTGACTTCTACATTTTTCGTTGTTCCGTTCTTGCATTTATGCCAGGTTTCATAATGGAGGTTCCCTGTAGTTTTAACACTTTCGGTGAGGTTAGCCAGTTCGTGCGGCGTAATATTGAACAATTCCCTCGGATTTATTTTTAAAAATTCTTCTGTACTCCATCCATAGAGCTTTGTTGCAGCAAGGTTTGCCGTCACAATTTTTTGCTCCTGAAGATCGATGAGCAATATGGACGTATCCTGGTTGTCGAATATGCTGCGGTACATTTCTTCATTCCATCGGAGAGAATTTGCAGCTTCAACCGCGCCTGTCGTATCCCTGATGGTTCCGACGATAAGATCAGGCTGGCCGGAAGCATTATACAACAAACGCGCATAAATGGATCCGTGTTTCATTTCACCGGTCTTTGTCCGGAACCTGATCTTAAAATCGCGCATTTCGCCGTGTTTCACCAGCGACTGGATCAATGATTCCCTGTCCCGGGCATCCCAGTATAGAGTAAATACCGAATTCCCGATAAGCTCGCTTTTTTCATACTTAAGGTAGCTGGCAATTGAAGGACTGATGTCATAAAGGTCGCCCATCATGTCGGTTTGAAAATATATATCGGGTATATTATTGAACAGGGTTGTGAAAAATGTTTCTCTCCCTGTCGGAATTCCCGCGACATTCGCCGATGCCGTGTTCCTTTTGGCATAAGCGGCAGTTTCGCCCCATATTTCATTTCCTAATGCAGAGGCGATGACCTGGCTCAGCCGGTTTAACTGTTTTTTGCTGCAATGATTTGTTGCCCCTGCTTCCATGCATTCAGTAAGGAGGTTTTCCTTCATCGCCTTGTAAAGGATTATTACCGGTGTAATCCTGGATTTGATCCGGGTAATCCGCACTATGGAAACCGGATCCACCGAAGCAGCGTCAAGGGAACAGATGACCAGGTGCGGATTTAATTCATTCAACTGACGCACAAAATCATTCTTTGAATTTACCGAATTCACCTGATATGATTCAAGGACATTTTCAATCTGGTGCTTTATCAGGCCTATATCTGCCTGACGGTCTTCAACCAGTAGTATGCGGCAATTTTCCATCGGTTTCACATTTTAGATTATGACTGGTGCATTGATTTTAATCCGGAAGAGGTTCAAATATTTCATCCGGGATTGTTACCGCTGCCCGGAGACCTTTAATAGCTCTTTTGTTTAGTTTAAGGATAATCCTGCTGTTATTATGATAAAAGCCATACAACTGCCGGAGGATGATATAAAACAGGCAATTGCGGATGCCGGCAGACCGGGAGAAGCCAGTGGCTCCCCTTTGAACAGAAAACCACAGCGCCCCGTTTCAGGCGAAGGGTCGGGCTTAAAGGCGGAATATTTCTCCGGCTGAGTAAAAGCCGTTCCGCGATATTACCCATCAGGTTATGTAAATCCCGGCGTTCCGGAATTCACGGAAGGGAAGGCAATTCTGCAGCGTTGTATTCTCCAATCCGACTCAGGAACGCATCATGAAGCAGAATTTCCGTTGCATCCACCGGCATGTAACCGGCTATATGCGATTACACGGGTGGAAATGGGATAACCGTTAATGCAGTAAGAGAAATTTTTCCTAGTCAGGAGCCCGGTAACTCCAATTACAAGCTTTCCGGTACGACGTTCGCGGAATCCGGGATTTTTGATGTTGAGGCCTTTTCCCTGAGAGATTGCACCCAGCGTTCCATGGCGGCCTGACTGTTATTCCGGAAACCCGGTATCACAAATTTACGACATAATTGAGCAATATGCATATCGTTCCTCATCTTACCGGCATGCTTACATGCCGAGTTTCCGAAACCATTTCTGTTGCCCTGAAGAATTAAAAAAATCAAGTTTACCGGCACTGTTCCGGCTAAAAGTCAGGTTTCATTTTGGCCCGGATCTATCATGACAGCCAGTTGAAAATTTGCTACATCGTGCCAGAGCGGGGTTCTCAACTATCAAGTTTTCAGTTCAGGAATCTGATTGAAACCTTTTAAAAATCACTTTGGACAGTAACTTTTCAGCGTATCCAATCCATCTTCTTTTCTCCGGATTAATAAACAAATCAGCCTTTCACCGCCTTCACTTCATAGTCCATCCCGATGAGCACATCGGCCATCGGTTTCAGCGCCTGCACCATCTGGTGTTCCTTTTCAAGAACAGCCATACGGTACTCGTTTTGCGGTTCCTTGCCGCGGACAACCTGTGCTTTTTTTGTTTCATGGTAGGTGAGTTCAATGAAAATGCGCAGATCAACGTCTTCGGTTTTAATGGCGTACAGGCCGTCAATCACAAGCATATCGATGGCGGAATAATCGGTGGTAAGCTGGTCAACTTGTTCGGTAACCAGATCCACACAGGGGCCGGTAGATATTTTTCCTTCCCTGAATTCCTGAATATTCCGGTAAATGGTATCCCAGTCGTATTCCCCGTAACCGACCACGTTCTCAATCCCGTGCTGCTTGCGCCATTCGGTGCGCAGCAAAGGCAGAATTCTGTAATAATTATCGATATGCAACGGTTTGGCAAAAATGCCATAGCTACGCAAGCCTTTCGAAATCACATGTGCCAGTTCGGACTTTCCTGATCCTGACTCGCCGGAAATCCCGATGATCATTTTAGGCTTGCGCCCGGAAAGGATTTTCTCTATGATGATTTCTCCGGCTTTCCGGTGTTTTTCGGTGATTAACAGCACATCTCCCAACATAGGTAAAGATTTAAAAGTGTAACGTTTAAGGGTTAAACCGGAGGGCTTCCGGCCGGCAGTTCATCGCCTGTCGTTTGGGGCTATTTACTAATGGCATCCTTCGATTTCAGGCCAAAGGTGGTGGGTATATCTTTCCACAATTCATACTTTTTACCCTTAAGTTCTATTTCGGCTTCCTTATCGGTGTCGATGGTAATGCTATCGTGACAAACCCTGAAACGATATGCCACCCCCCTGAAAACAAATCCGAATTCCATCATTTCCCAGGTTTCAGGCAAGGCAGGAGATATCTTAAGAATTTCACCGCCGAAATTTATTCCGGCATAGGCCGTGATGGCGATGAGTACGGTACCGGCCATTACCCCGGCATGAATGCCTTCGGCCGTCGTCCCGCCCTGAATATCGGTATAATCGCTTGCCAGGGCGTCGTTGTACAATTCCCGGCTCAAGGCATGATTACCCGCCAGCGCTGCCAGTTTCGAGTGAACAACCTTGCTGAGGGTGGAACCGTGGGATGTCCTCCTGAAATAATATTCAAGGTTCCGTTGGAGATAATCCGCAGGCAGCGAATACCCGAGCCTTGAAAATAACCTGTCAACCGTTTCTTTATCCAGATTATAGAAAGTCATCAGCGCATCGGCCTGTTTCGAGACTTTGAAAGCATCGGGCGACAAACCTTCCGATTTCAGGATGCGGTCCATACGGTAGATATTCCCATATTTCGACTTATAGAAATCCCAGTCCAGTTCTTTCAGATCGAAATAACCTTCGTACTGGGCAATAATCCCATCTTCATTAATGGGTATTACCAGCTTTTGAGAAATATCATCCCAGTGTTTCAGTTCTTGATCTTTTAATCCTATGGCGGTTTTTACTGATGCTGTTCCCTCCTCACCGATGGCTGCAAGAATTTCTCCGGTTTTCGAGAACATCCAGGCTGCCATGAGGTTGGTGTATGCATTATTGGTAAGACCACCTTCAGCCGATCCGGGATATTGTTCATGGAATTCATCAGGGCCCATCACTTTTCTGATATCGTAACGGCCTGATTTTTCATTCCATTCTGATTTTCTTTCCCAGAACCGGCATATTTCGAAATACATTTCTGCCCCGTATCGCCTCATGAAATCAGCATCCAGCGTGATGGAATAGTATTGCCAGATGTTATAGGCGATTGCCAGCGAGATATGCCGCTGCAGGGAGCTATGATCCGGGTCCCATTCGCCGTTCAGCGGATTGAGGTGTATCACCTGCGTTTCTTCCCTGCCATCGGAACCGCTTTGCCACGGGAACATCGCCCCCCTGTAACCGTGCTCTTCGGCATAAGCCCGGGCTTTGCCAAGCCGGTTATAGCGATACATCAGCATGGCCCGGGCCACTTCGGGCTGCTGCAGATCGTACAAAGGAAGGATAAAAAGTTCATCCCAGAAAACATGGCCCCGGTAAGCTTCGCCGTGCAACCCGCGTGCCGTGATGCCAGCATCAATCTTACGGTTGTTGGGCGACATGGAAACCATCAGGTGATACAGGTGCAACCGGATCAGCTTCTGCGAAAAACGGTCTCCCGTGATTTTCAGATCAATTTTATCCCAGATTCGGGCCCAGGCATTTGTGCTTTCTTCCAGAAGCGATTCAAAATCAGGTGCATTGGTCACCGCTTTGTGCGATTCGGCCATCGGGTCGGTAACGTCATCCTTTTTTGATGTATATACGGCAACCTTTTTTACCAGGGTATAGAGGTTCCCGGCTTCAACGTCAAAGGAAGTTTCACCGGACACCATACCGGGCTGTATCTCAGGATTCAGATGGTGGTTTTGGGGAGCAGGACCGGCATAAAACCGGCAAACCGACGATACGGCTATCTTCACTCCCGATTGTACGGTTTCGACCAGCAGTTGCTGGATATTGCCTTCTGCTCTTTGTTCAACTGGTTTTAAATGTTTTTGATTCAGGCTCTTATACCTTTCGACCCCATCGTTGATGATATCTCCGTTTATACCGGTCCGGACAGTCAACCTGTCTGAATAATTGAGCGGAATGATGGTATAGCGCAAGGCTGCAAGATGCCTGTCGCTCATGGAAGCAAACCTGTCGCTGATGATCAGCGTTTCGTTGCCAAATTCGTCCCGGATTTCGAGATGCCGGGTGAACAAACCGTTTCGAAAATCAAGGCGACGTTTAATGTAAGTGATCTCATCGTCATCAGCATTTGTCCATTTACCGTTACCGATCCTGAAGTTGACCGGAAGCCAGTTGGGGATATTTACAAAATCTTCGTTTTCAATATTTTTCCCCGCAACGGGAGTAATCAGCCTGTTATAGAGCCCGGCAATATAGGTTCCGGGGTAATGCACATTGCCGGCGGAGGATTCTTCCATGGCGCCCCGCGTACCCAGGTATCCGTTGCCGACAGTCAGCAAAGTTTCGCGTGTTTTTTCCTTTTCAGGTTCGCAGGTGTGGTAGGTAATACTCCAGTTATCACTGGCCAGGCCCTCCCCGAACCAGTCATCGATATCTTCTATTTCGATTTCTTCCAGATCGCTCACCACAATGTCGGCGCCGTTTGCATAAAGTTCGGCGGGGTTGTTTTCGCGGGCAATGCCGATAACAAGCCCGAAATTTCCTTTCCGTCCTGCTGCAACACCCGATACGGCATCCTCAATCACAACGCTGCGCGAGGGGCTGCAAAACAAATTGTTGCATGCCGTTACGAAAATGTCGGGTTCCGGTTTGCCTTTCAATCCAAGTTCGGAAGAAACCACCCCGTCGACACGGGTTTCAATAAGTTCCAGAAGCCTGGCGGCTTTAAGCACGGTGTAACAGTTTTTACTCGAAGAGGCAACTCCGACATGGATGTTGTTTTCAAGAAGGGTGTGCATGAGTTTTACAGTGGAATCGTACACTTCCACTCCTTCGCGTTCGAGCACCTCGTTAAAAGCAACGTTTTTCCTGTTTCCAAGGCCGCAAACCGTCTCCTTTCCCGGTTCATCCGACGGATCGCCGAAAGGGATTTCTATTTTTCTTGACTGAAGGAATGATTTTACACCGTCATAACGGGGTTTACCATCGATGTAGGGAAGGTAATCATTCGCATGGGTAAACTCACTGAATGGCTCGCCAAATCGTTGTTGACGGCTTTTAAGGTATTCGTCGAACATCTGTTTCCAGGCATGTCCGTGTACCAGGGCTGTCTTCGTTATAACGCCATCAAGGTCAAAAATGACGGATTCAAATTTCGGGGTTGGCATTGTGGTTTTATGAGTTGAAAAGTGCGCCGGCTGCATCGGCAAGCCTGTTTGATAAGTTGTAAGTTCGAGACGGCGGAAATATGTTGACTTTTTCAGCTTCGGTATTCAGAAGCCCGATATTCGTATCCCCTAACTTTCTATCGTAATCCACCTGAAGCCAAGCGGCTCAATTTCGCCGGATAAGGGTTTGCCAAAAAGATCTTTCCCGCTGGCGGCATCTTCCGGCAAACTGAGCGGCAATGCAAGGTTTGTCATGTTGTGGATGATGAAAAGCTTTTCGTCGCCGTACTGCCGGTAGAACGCCAGCATGTTCCCGGATATTGTATCTTTCATTTCGATAAACCGGAGGGTCCCTCTGCCGAAAGCTTTAAAGTGACGGCGGACGCCGAGCATTTGTTTTGTGGGATAATACACCCGGCTGATAAAACTGTTGCTATCGTTGAGTTGTGTTTCCAGTTTTCCCCAGTCGATTTTGCCACGGGCCAGGAAGCGGGTATCATCTTTACCGGCAAGTTTTATCATTTCAGCATAGTACTCTTCGTCGTTAAGTTTGCCATATTCATCACCATAATAAATCACAGGTGTTCCGGGCAAGGTAAGCATGATGGAATAGGCAAGGTGTATTTTCCGGGGATTGCGCTGCATCAGTTCCGAAAGGCGCGCTGCAATTCCTTCGCCCAGCCGGAAATCCCATTTCGGATTATAACAGTAGTTTTCATGGATAAATTTCCGTTCTTCCTCAGTAACATACACGAGTTCAAGGCTCAGTTCATCATGGCAACGCAGAAAAGTAAACCATTGTCCTGAAGGAGGCAGTTCGGGCGTTACAGCCGGGCCAAGAATTTCCTCGACCGGCTTGCCGTTTTGCATGGCAATGGCTTTAAAGATGCGCGGCATCAGGGGGAAGTGATAAGCGGCATGACATTCGTCACCGTCGCCCAGGTATTGTACAACCTTATAAGGTTGCTGGCACGCTTCGGCGAGTAAAAGCGTTCCCGGTTTAATATAATCCAGGACAGCCCTGAAAAATTTAACCACAACGTGAGTAAGCGGATGGTTTTCACAGGCAGTGCCTTCTTCTTTCCAGATGTAAGGGATAGCATCGGCCCTGAATCCGTCGACGCCACGGTTTTGCCAGTAAAGCAGGTGCCGGCACATGGCCAGCAGAACTTCCGGGTTTTTATAATTCAGATCGGGCTGGAAGTTGAAGAACCGGTGGAAAAAGTACTCCTCGCCACATTTTTCCCAGTTCGAATTTTCAATTCCTTTAAAAATGATACGCGCATCTTTATACTTATCAGGGCTACTGTTCCAGATAAAGAACTGACGATACGGATTATCCGGCCCTTTCGATGCTTCGGTAAACCAGGGATGCTGGTCGGAAATATGGTTCAGGGCAATGTCGAAAATCACCCTGATACCCCGATGATGCGCTTCCGTCAGAAAAAGGTCAAAAACCCCGGTCCGCCCCAAAGGACTGTTACCGGCCAGGTCCTGCCGGATGTTGTAATAGTCGCTGATATCGAAGCCGGCATCGCGCATGGGAGAGTCAAGGACCGGGAGGAGCCAGAGGCAATTGACGCCAAGCTCCTGAATGTAATCCAGTTTATCAATAAGCCCCTGGAAATCATTGTTAAAAAGGTCGACATAAACCGAATATACAATGGCATCTTTGTACCAGTCGGTTTCCGGCTTTTCATTTTTCCCGCATTCGCGGTATGCATCTGCCGAATGCAGGAAATTATTCAGAATAGCTGTTGAAACTCCGGGATACAGCCTGTTCCAGTATTGAGTGAGAACATCACAAACCGCTTCCATAAGAAATTATGAAACAACTTTTAAAGACAAGGAAGGAAACCGGCGGTTTAAAAACCGTCTTTTTGAAAAAAAAGGGCTGAAACCAGCGGTTTCAGCCCTGGTGTAATGAATTCAAAATCAGTTTTTAACGATGGTGCAACTTCCTGATTGTTCGTTGGCGCTAAGGTACAACTTAATAGTGTAGTTGCCGGCCTCGGAAATAGGGAGATTTGCACCGCCCTGCGACAGGCTGCTTTCAGTACCTCCCAGGTTCCAATCCCAGGCATCGTTCATTCTGAATTTCACTTCTCCGGCAACAAGGTCGGTAGTAATATACCAATAGTTGCCGGTTGCATTGTAGTCCATTTTCAGGTCAGGGGCATTCCATCCGTTAGGCGTGGCCGAACCCACCAACCCTATCATGAACGATTTTATAGTGTAATCCATGTTGACAGTGCTGGCGGAAATTTTATACCAGCCTTCGGTTGAAACGCTGAAGCTGTCACCGTTTTCAACCAGAACACCGCCGGAACCGCCATAAACTTTGCCGGCATCAGGATCGGTCATGGTAAAAGGCGTACCGGCCGGCAGCTTGGCAAAACCGGTATAGTTGCCATCGCCAAGCTGAGAATAAATATTCTGGCTCGGCGTCGTCGACAACACCAGTTTGGGATATCCATAAGGAGTCACCGTCATGGTCAGTTCCGGTGAATGCAGGTCATCAACACCCGGCAACCCGTAAGATGTCACCCTGACTTTTATCGTGGCACTTTCGTCTGCATTCAATGGTACGGAGAGCATCTTGGCATTGAAATCGCCGACGGTAACCTTGAAGCTGTTAGCATTTGTGGTAGTTGCGACAACAGTAGGAGAGTCAAAACTCCCTGTTGCGGAAATCACCTCAAGTTTGTATGATTCGGCAGCAACAAAACCATACTCGGCCAGAGCCCCTGTGAAAGAGAGTGTATCTGATGCTTCGGTCCTCTTCAGGACAATATTGTCCGATGGCAATGAAAGGGTCGGAGCGGTTGGGGAGGCCGACAGGAGGATTTTTGTTTCATCTTTCTCACAGGAGATTAAGGTTGTTAATCCGATTATTGTGAGTAATATCCAGATTTTGTTTTTCATAGGTCCTGGTATTTTAATTTTAATAGCCCGGGTTTTGATTTTTGATATTCGGATTGGCCGTCATATCGGAAGACGGAATCGGGAAGATGTTGAAATGTTTATCTGTTTCGATTCCTTCGGCGATACCACCCTTCCAGGGCCAAACATAATCGCCGGAACTGAACCTGCCAAAACGGACAAGGTCGGTACGACGGGTGCATTCCCAATAGAGTTCACGGGCACGTTCATCAAGGATGAAATCGAGGGTAAGCTCACCGGCAGTAATATTGCCGTGAGTATCCCCGTAAGCCCTGGTACGGATTGCATTGACGAGATCAAGAGCCGTTCCGGCATCACCACCGCTGCCTCCGCGCAATACGGCTTCGGCATACATCAGGTAAACATCAGCCAGCCTGAATAACGGGAAATCGGTATCCACATAAGTATTATCCGATCCTGCGGCACCCGTGCTGGTGACATTCTTCCATTTTGTGATGGCGTAACCGTTGGTAAAGTCCGAAATATCCTTGATTACCAAACTTTGTCCATCGGTCCAGAACATGGCGCGTTTGTCGATGCTCTGACGGGTCACCGTATAGGTGTAATCCGGGGCGCCAAGTTTCATGGTGATAACATAGGAACCGGGTTCAGCAACCGGGATATTGTCCCCGCCGGCTTCGAGCGTACCATTATTGCCGTTATCCCCGTAATTGATATCCCAGCCGTCATTGGCCCGGAATTTTATCTCACCCTGAACAAGGTCGACAGTGGCAGTCCAGATGCCAGCCTGGTTGTTATTTTCGTCGGGAACGTAGGTCATGTTCTGATCCGAGCCCCAACCTCCGGAGGTAGCCGATCCTATAATGCCCCAATCGGTCTTTATAATGGTATATGTCAACGCGTTAAGGTCAACATTTACTTTATAGTAACCGGCATCGGCAACCTGAATATTGTCACCCCCCGGTTCAAGCGTACCGTCAGCACCGGTGTCGCCCCAGTTGGTATCCCAGGATCCCAGGGCAAATTTGAATTGTGTGCCGGCATCTTTAAAATAGAGGTAACCTTCATATTTATTGTCGCTGTTTACCGAAGCCAGGACAGTATTGGGATCAGCAGGGTTCCAGCCCTGGTAGCTTCCGGGGCAGTTTAATACCGGGTAAGCATTTTTTATTCCCTTACGCAAAGACTTCGGGAAAACGGAACCTTCAAATTTATCAACCAGGGCGCTGGTAGTCCGGATACCGCCCCAACCGCCTCCGATTCCGAAATCGGCAGGGACCATGCTTCCGCCAACAGCAGCATGAACGATGAATGTGGTTCCGCCCCAGGTCCGCGTTCTCAAGCCGTCGAATACGATAGGGAAGATAATTTCATTGCTTTTCTGGTTATCAGCCTTGAAAAGGTTTTCATATTCCGGTTCAAGGGAATATCCTGCATTGATAACCTTGGAAGCATAGGTGATACATTCGGTATATTTAGGAGTTCCGATGTACACTTCGGCATTCAGGTACAATTTAGCCAGGAGCGTCCAGGCGGCAGCTTTATCGGCACGGCCGTATTCATTGGCGCCGGGATCTTTCAACTGCGATTGAATGTCGAGCAGTTCGCTTTCAACAAAGCCATACAGATCGGCACGGGTTTTCTGTTCCGGGAAGAATTTCCCTACAGGGTCGTTTTCGGTGACGAAAGGAGTATTTGCAAAAAGATCAACCGCATGATAGTAACTCAGCGCCCTAAGGAACCTTGCTTCGGCGCGGTATAAGGCCACATCGCTGCGCAGGCTTCCGGTAACGCCGCGTTCATCGAGTTTGGCGTCGGTGGTCTGGCGGAGAAATTCATTGCAAAATGCAATCTGGGCAAAAATGCGGGAGTACATTGCCGCTACAAACACGTCGCTTGATCCCCATTTCTGAAAATGGAAATCCTTGATGGTCTGGTCGTTCCAGCCAATCACGGCTTCATCGGTGGTAAGTTCCTGGTGGTACCAGAAAGCGCGCAGGTATTCACCGAAACCTTCGTCAATGCCTTCGATGTCAGGGTTTCCGGCTGCTCCTACCTGCCCGGTAACTGCCAGGCCTGAATACAACTTGGCCAGAACCATCTTATAGGAAGCAGGATCCTTGTAAACATCTTCGGCAGAAATAACATCGGGGTCAATGGGCAGTGTATCCAGATCTTTTATACAGGATACCATAAGCAAGGCGATCCCGGCCATGAAGAGTGTTATATGGAGTATTCTTTTCATTTTCTCAGAGGTTTTAAATGTTAGAATAATACGTTTACACCGAGCGCAAATATTCTGGGCCTGGGATAAATCTGTTTATCAAGTCCGTCGAAAATTTCAGGATCAATACCCTTGTATTTCGTAATGGTGAATACATTGTTCACGGTAAACGAAAGCGTCATATTGGCTGTATTCTTATACAGGTTGCCAACCATGTAAGTAAGGGTGATGTAATCCATCTTAAAGAAGGATGCATTTTTGATAAAGTAATCCGACAGGTACTGCGGTGATGTAAAGTCCACATCGAACACCGAGGAGGTGATATTCGACAGGTACGGCCCTTCGGAACGGTACAGGCGCTCGTAAACGCCGTTTTCGGAGTTTACATTGTCGTAAACATAATTTCCGATATTGGCATGTCCGGAAAACGACAAATCAAACTTTTTATAAGTCAGCTTCGAGGAAATACCGATTACATAATCAGCATTAGGGCTCTTATAGCGGTACCGGTCATTATCGTTGATAATACCGTCGTTGTTCAGATCGGCGTACAGGCCTTGAATAGGCTTTCCGTCCTGGTCGTAAACCTGTTTATAAACATAGTATGAGAACATGGGATATCCGACACTATGCACCTGAACGGTATTTCCCACGCCGCCTTGTATATTTCCGACCAGAACTCCGGTATAGTTCGGATCGTCAACGGTCGTAAGTTTGGTGATCTCATTCTTGTTGATGGTTAGGTTGGCGCCAATTTCCCAGTTCAGTTTTTCACTGGTCACCGGACGGCCTACGAGGCTGAATTCCCAGCCTTTGTTTTCCATATCGCCGATATTGGTGGTCACATAGTTCGACAGATTGGAGCCAGCCGGGAAGGTTATCCGGTTAATAAGGTCTGTAGTATAACGCTCATAGTATTCAACCGATCCCGTGATCCGGTCGTTGAAGAAACCAAAGTCGAGACCGATGTTCCGCGTCTCCGTTTCTTCCCATTTGATGTTGGCATCATACTCTTCGGGACGCAGCGTGTAATAGAAAGTGTTCCCCAACAGATAACTGGTCCAGACGTCGCTGGTGGTATACACCGGAATATAAGGATAGGCATTGTCGGAAATATCCTGCTGACCTGTAAGGCCCCATCCAACCCGGAGTTTCAGTTGAGAAACTTGTTTTACATCTTTGAGGAAGGATTCTTCATTAATCTTCCATGCCAGCGCTGCCGAAGGGAATAAGCCCCAGCGGTTGTCCTTCGAAAACCTTGACGACCCGTCATCACGGCAGGTGAAGGTAAGCAGATACCTGTCCAGAAGGGTATAGTTGAAACGTCCGAAGAAAGAAACGAGGAAATATTCGTTGGCATCAATTTCCGTTTTGGGTGCGGTGTGATCAACATTATTATGATAGGTGTTGATCCAGGAATAGAAATGTTGCCAGGAATAACCGCCCATCACATCGAATTTGCTGTAGATCGATTTCACATCTTTAACATAGTTGAGGTAGAAATCGAATACAGAATTTTCTTTAGTCTGGTCATAAACACGGTCAATACCGCCGTCGTTATAATTCAGGGTTGCATATTTGGGCACATAAACAGTTCCATCGCTGCCTGAATAGTCGTAACCTATGTTCATATTTGCCCTTAGATCAGGCAGAAAATGGAATTTGTAATCAAACTGCATATTCCCGACAAAACGGAGGGCATCGGCCTGATCGTTTTTTAACATAAGGGTAGCCACAGGATTATCGGTAGCCTGGTCAACAGGTTCTCCATTGGTTTGCAGCCAGGCCCAGTATCCGCCGTTTTCATTAACAGCAGTAACCGGGTGGGTAGGATCGAACTGGATGGCCTGGTTAATGGCGGCATTATCGGCAAACCTGTTGTGGACAATCATCCATTTACCATTCATGTTAACTTTCAGGTGATCGTCGAGGAGACTGGGATTCAGGCTAATTCCCATCGTGGTCCTTTTCATATTATCGGTTTTCAGGATACCATCCTGCCACATATAACCGGCCGAAACGCGGAAAGGCATTTCATGAAACTGACCGGTAACGCTAACATCATGGTCGGTACTGAAGGCATTCTGATAAATTTCCTTTTGCCAGTCAGTTTTAGCATCACCCAGCAAGGAAGTGAAATTTGGATACTTTTCGTTTTCCAGTTTGATGAAATCATCTGCACTGAGAACGTCAATCACTTTGGGAATAGTGGAATACGTCAGGTTGCCTGAGTATTCAACATGCAATTTATCTCCTGCTTTCCCTTTTTTCGTTGTAATCAGGATTACGCCATTCGAAGCGCGGGAGCCGTAAATAGCCGTTGCCGAGGCATCTTTGAGTACGGTAAAAGTTTCAATGTCGTTAGGATTGACCATGCTCAACGGGCTACGAACGCCTGAGATAGTGCTGGTTCCGTCAAAGTTTTTACCTTTTTCCACAGGGACGCCGTCGATAATGACGAGGGGTTCATTGCTGGCCCGCAACGAAGAACCTCCCCTGATACGAATGGTCGCGTCGCCACCAGGGGCACCGCCTGCAGTGGTAACCGTGACGCCAGCTACTTTACCGACGAGTAATTGCTGCGGCGAAGAAATAGCCCCTTTGTTGAAATCTTTGTCACCGAGGGCAGTAAGGGCGCCGGTAGCATCGCCCTTCCTCACCTGACCGTAACCAATGACCACGACCTCGCTGAGGCCGGTGACAGCCGGTTGTAGTGCAATGTTAAAAATGCGTTGTGAGCCAACTGCTACTTCCTGTGTAGTGAACCCTATGAACGAGAGCACCAGGGTAGCATCCGGTCTTACCGTGAGGGCAAATCTGCCGTCCAGGTCAGTAACGGTTCCTGTAGTTGTCCCTTTAACAAGAATGGATACTCCCGGCAAGGTCGAATTGTCGGATGCATCGGTCACCTTTCCTGATATTTTCACTTCCTGGGCCATTGCTATCGTTGTGACAGCCCAGGAAAGGAGAAGCAACAGTACCCGCAAGAGTTGAGATTGTTTCTTCATAGAACTGGTTTTGAGTAGTTAAACATTGGTTAAAAAATGATTAGTAATGTTGATTATGGTGTTTTAGATGATGATTTATGAAACAAATTAATTTTCTCCCTTTATGGCCAGTTTTCATGTACATGAAAGAAGAATTATTCCGGGCGATTATTCCTGACTCAAATCTAAAGAAACTTTTCATATTTGGTTCATCCTATATGCTGATTTAGAGGTTATTTCGTCATTTTTTTTACGAAACCGTTTCCGCAAACGTTTGCAATAATCTTTTTAAGGCCTTTCTTTAATTTATAAAGCCATAATTTCAATCATTGCTGAATGCTTACGATTCAAAACTGTTCCTTTTTAAATGGTTAATTTCATCATGTGGGCTGATCAATATTTCGATTCTTCCTATAAAGTTATATCCATTAATGAGGCAAAATCAACTATTTTTTAAAATATATCGATCAACATCAGTGTTGAGATTTCCTTATAACCCGTTGTTGCCTTTAAAAGGAAGAGAAACAACGAAAAATGGCTTTCCTTGAATAATATGACGAAGATTCCCATTTCGGTTTTACCGGATCGAATCCGGTTATAATCATAGCTGAAATCATTATCTTTGATAATAATAACGTGACCATCGAAAATCCGGCAATCCGATTTTAAAATATGGCTACTATTCCGAAATTGTTCGTCCCCAAAGGCAATCGGAATTCCCCGTTGCGGCTGATCCTGATATTACCTTTGCTCTTCCTGATGGTGGGATGCGAGAAAAAGGACACGTCTGCCCCCCGGAATAACAGGCAACCTGTATATTATACCATCGGTCAGTTTTGCATGGGATGCGACCTGTCGGTGGTTAACCAGGTTGAAGATCACGGAGGCGTTTTCGCAGATTCGTCAGTGGCAGGTGATCCTTACAGCATATTACACAGCCATGGCGCCAACCTTGTCCGGCTGCGTCTCTGGCATAATCCTCAATGGACAAAGGAAGTGTATGGGGCAGAAGGGCATCAACTTTACAACGACCTGGCCGATGTTGAAAAAAGTATGTTTCGGGCAAAACAGAACGGGATGAAAGTTTGCCTCGATTTCCATTATTCCGATACCTGGGCTGATGCAGGCGCCCAGGAGGTTCCGGCGGCATGGGCCGGTATCACGAGCCTGGATGTACTGAAAGATTCAGTATATAACTATACTTTCAGAGTACTGTCATATCTGAAAAATGAAAGTCTAATGCCTTACATGGTTCAGATCGGTAACGAGATCAATTGCGGCATGTGTTATTCCGGTGCCGATGCAGACTTTCCAAATCTGAATGCCTGTCAGGGACACTGGGCCGAACTGGGCGGGGTTATTAACAGCGCTATAAATGCCGTTCGCGATGTTTCCGTAGGGAACACAAATGAAGTTCTGGTAGCGCTCCATATCGCTGATCCTTCAAACGTGGAATGGTGGCTGGATAACATTACCACAACAGGCGGAGTTAGCGATTATGATATCATCGGCTTTTCCTATTACCCTTTGTGGCATACCGGTATAAAACTCTCAAATATCAGTTACGTAACCGGACGCGTCAGGGAAAAATACGGCAAGCAGGTTATGGTTTTCGAGACGGCATATCCCTGGACGGCAGACGGAAACGATAATTATACCAACCTGCTTGGCGGCCAGACGCCCGTTTCGGGATACCCTTTCACGCAACAGGGCCAGCTTGATTTCATGAAAACCTTAACCCAGGAAGTGATTGATGGCGGAGGTATCGGCGTCATTTACTGGGAACCTGCCTGGATTACCTCGCAGATGAAAGACCTGTGGGGATCGGGCTCATCATGGGAAAATGCCACATTTTTTGATTTCAGCGGCAATACCTTGCCGGTAATCGACTATATGAATTACCCTTACACGTTCCCCGGCAAATAAAAACACCTCCCCCAGTTTTCACGGAAGCACTCACACCAGAAATTTTCAAAATATGCCCAAATCTGCTCCCCTTACCATTAAAGATATAGCACGGAACCTCGGCGTTTCGGTATCCACGGTTTCCAGGGCGCTGAAGGATCATCCTGACATCAGCCCCGAGACTAAACTCATGATACAGGCTTATGCTGAACAGGGTAATTATCGCCCCAATGTGCTGGCTCTAAGTCTTCGACGGCAGAAGTCATATACCATCGGGCTCATCATACCGGCTATTGTGCATCACTTTTTTTCATCGGTGATCAGCGGCATGGAGGAACTGGCTTACAAAGAAGGATATAACCTTATTATCTGCCAGAGTAACGAAAACCAGCATCGTGAAGCCATTAACCTGCAAACGCTTATCGATCACAGGGTTGATGGGATACTGGTATCGCTGAGCAAAACCACACAGTCTTTCGATCCCTTTATCGAAGCTTTTGCATCAGGGTTGCCCATTGTCTTTTTCGACCGTGTTTGTCCCGAAGTTGAAACGGACCGTATCCTCACCGATGATTTCCATGGAGGGCGTATTGCAACGGAGCATCTGATTAAAAGGGGCTGTAAAAACATCCTGCATCTTGCGGCTCCCCAGCATCTTCTCATCGGGAAAGGCCGGTTTGACGGATATTGCGAAGCGCTTAAAAGCAAAGGCCTTGCATTCAGGAATGAGTTTACTTTGAAATGTGATACCCCGGAAGAAGTAATGGCCCTGAAAAACCACCTTATTGACCTTGCGCCCCATATTGACGGAATTTTCGCTGTGAACGACAGCACCGCCATTGCCGTAATCCAGGTGCTGCAGAAGGCCGGGTTCAGCGTTCCGGACGACATAGCTGTTGTAGGTTTTGGCGATGGGCCCAATGCCACTATCATTCATCCTGAACTAACCACAGTGGTGCAAAAAGGATACGAAATGGGAAGGGCGGCTGTAAGACTGTTGCTCCAGCGCCTCAACAACCCTTCAGCAGCCATCAGCCCGCAAACAATCAGTTTTAAACCAGTGATGAAAATCAGGGAGTCGGCTTAAAAAATGAAATCATGGTTGATTTCGGGCCCATCTAAACCCGATCCGGCAATTTTCTTCCCGGCCTCAGAAGGTTTCTTCGAGAAGTTGCATCGCCACTTCCTTATCCAGCGACAACTGATGCTGCAATTGCTCCAGCCCTCCGAATTTCCTTTCATCACGTATTCTTTCAATAAACGACAGCGAAATTTTTTCGAAGTAAATTTCAGTATCAAAATCAAAAATATTTACCTCGATAGTCAGGTGATTCGCATTAATGGTTGGCCGCGTCCCGATGTTGCTCATTCCCTTGAACCGTTTCCCGTTCCATTCCACCAGCGAAGCATAAACGCCGTTTGCCGGGATTATTTTATAGGGCGAATCGGGTTCAATATTGGCGGTAGGGAAGTGGATCAGTTTGCCGATCTGGTTGCCCCGGTATACCTTGCCGCTGAACGAATACGGATATCCCAGCATGCAACCGGCCAGTTTCACGTTGCCGGCGGCAAGCGCCTTCCTGATGGAGGTTGAACTGACTTCCTCACCGCAATAACTTACCGCCTTCACCTGCTCTATTTCAACTCCCGAGGCTGCCCCTATCTCAACCAGCAGGGCATAATCACCTTCACGGTTACGGCCAAACATGTGGTCGTGACCGGTGATAATCTTTTGCACATGCAGCGAATCGATAAGGACAAACCTGATAAATTGTTGCGGATCGGTTCCGGCAAAAGATTTATCAAATGGAATGATTACTGCAGCATCCACTCCGGCGAGTTCAAACCTTTCAAGTTTTTCGTCCAGCGTCTGGAGCAGTTTTACCTGCTGATAGGTATCTAGAACAAGGCGCGGGTGGGGTTCAAAAGTCACAATAACCGATTCGGTCTGCAGACGTTTTGCAGATGCCACAAGGTGATTGATAATTTCCATATGCCCCCGGTGAACCCCGTCGAATACGCCAACCGTTGCCACAGGCTTTGTGGCTGAAGCAAATTCGGATATGGAATGATAAATACGCACTGGGACTGTTTACGATGGAGGCGCTGGCTCGTCTTAGGATTCGGCGTGAATGACTGACTTTAGTTATACAAGTTCATGCTCTGCCAGGTATGCAGCAATCTGAACCGCGTTGGTAGCAGCTCCCTTCCGCAGGTTATCGGATACAATCCAGAGATTCAGAGATTTTGGCTGTGACTCGTCACGACGGATCCTCCCGACAAATACCTCATCGCGACCTTCGGCATATAAAGGCATCGGATATATTGACTTCTCCGGATCATCCTGTACCACGATCCCCTTTGTTTTCGACAACAGGCTGAACACTGCCTTGAGATCAAAATCATTGACGAATTCAATATTAACGGCTTCGGAATGGCCGCCGGTCACCGGCACTCTTACAACGGTTGCCGTAACATTGATCGAATTGTCGCCAAGAATTTTACGGGTTTCGTTCAGGAGTTTAATCTCTTCGGAAGTATACCCGTTGCTTTCGAATGTTCCGCCATGAGGGAACAGGTTCATATCGATAGGATGCGGGTAAACGCGCTCGCCGCTGATACCAGCCCGTTCATTATTCAGTTGTACGACTGCTTTTTGCCCTGTTCCGGTAACCGATTGATAGGTGGAAACCACAACACGTTTAATGGTAAATGCCTTGTGTAAAGGAGCCAGGGTAAGCGCCATCTGTATAGTTGAACAATTCGGGTTTGCAATAATCTTATGTGAAGGGGTAAGTATCTCGGCGTTAATCTCAGGTACAATCAGCGGAATATCGGCATTCATTCTCCAGGCCGAACTATTGTCGATAACGGTAGTACCGGCAGCGGCAAACTGGGGTGCAAATTCGCGCGATACGGCAGCCCCGGCTGAAAAGATGGCTATTTCAGGATGCTGTTCAATGGCTTCGGTAATACTAACGACAGGGTAAGGCATGCTGTTGAAATGCAAAACCTTTCCCAGTGAGCGCTCCGATGCGACAGGTATTACTTCCGAAATTTTATCGAAAGACAGATAACGTGCTTCTTCCAGCACTTTCATCATAACGCTGCCAACCAACCCGGTAGCTCCGACAATGGCTATTTTCATCTTCTAAAATTATGTTTTCAATCGGACTGCAAAAATACTATATTTACATTCGGGCAGCGAAAAGCATTTTTTATATGAAAAAAAAACATTTTACGATTATTCTGTTATTACTTTCCTGCAGGGTTCAGGCTCAGGTAATTGACGATTTCTCAGATGGCGATTTTACGTCCAGCCCTTCATGGACGGGAGATATAGCCAGTTTCAAGGTAAACACATCCTTTGAATTGCAATTGAATTCTTCGGGCGACAACATTTCGGCGCTTGCCACGGCCTGCCCGATGGCGGACTCGATGGAGTGGAACTTTAAAGTCAGGCTTGCCTTCAGCCCTTCCGACAATAATAATGCGCGGATATACCTGGTATCGGACCAGCAGGACCTGAAATCGAACCTGAACGGATACTACCTGAAACTGGGGGAATCCGGTTCGGACGATGCCATTGAACTGATCAAACAATCAGGGAATATCCATACTTCTCTTTGTCGCGGCACCCCGGGCCTGCTGGCCACTGCATTTACCTTACGTATTCGCGTAATCCGCGACAATTCAGGCAACTGGAGCATCTTTGCCGATCCTTCGGGAGGAAATGCTTATCACCCGGAGGCAACAGCTACCGATGATACCTATACTTCGGCATCGTGGTTGGGCATCTATTGCAAATACACCAGCAGCAACAGCACAAAATTTTATTTTGATGATTTTTACGCCGGAACCGTTATTATTGATAAAACCCCGCCCGGGTTGTTATCGGCCAGCTTGCTTACCTCTAACGCCCTTGACCTGCGGTTTTCGGAGAGCATCGACCTTATTACTGGCCAGGATGTTGCCAATTATACGCTGGACCATGGTATCGGCCACCCCGCCATTGTGTTACGCGACGCCCAGGATCTTACACTGGTGCATCTGCTGTTTAGTCCGGAGCTTACAAGCGACATTACTTATCACCTTACCATTGAAGGGATTAAAGACCTTTCCGGGAATGAGATTGTTGCGCTGGACGTACCTGTGAGTTGGCACCAGGTTAAATTGTTTGACGTTCTGATCAATGAAATCATGGCCGATCCTGATCCCCCGACAGGACTGCCGGAATCGGAATATATTGAACTATACAACCGGAGCACTTTCCCGGTAAACCTGGAAGGATGGATGATCCGGGTCGGAAGCAGCGAAAAGGATTTTCCGGCTTATACGCTTCCTGCCGGTGGTTTTGTGATACTGGCAGCTAACTCGTCGGAGCCATCGCTCACAGGATACGGGCCTTTCATCGGATTCTCCGGCTTTACCATTGTAAATACGGGAACTGAAATAACATTGTTCGACAAAGACCGGCACGTCATTCATTCCATATCCTTTACCGAAGACTGGTACCGGAACGATTATAAAAAAGAAGGAGGCTGGTCGCTGGAGCAGATTGACCCGTTGAATCCCTGCGGCGAAGCGGCTAACTGGATTGCCTCAAACGATGCTTCGGGCGGCACTCCCGGAAAGATGAACAATGCCAACGCTTCTAATTCTGACAATACCCGTCCTGTCATCCAAAGGATCGGAGTTGATGACCCTTGGCATATCCCCGTGTGGTTTTCGGAACCCATGGACAGCACCACCCTGCTGGACCCGTCGAATTGCATTATTGACCAGGGAATCGGCAACCCGGCATCCGTAACGCTTTCAGGCCCTGATTACAGAAAAATCACCATGCTGCTTGCCAATCCTATTGTACAAGGAACCATTTATACGCTGACCATTGAAGGTTCGTTTACCGATTGCGCCGGAAACATGATTTCAGGAACAGCTATGGCAAAGTTCGCCATTCCTTCCGCAACAAAAGCCAATGAATTAATAATCAATGAGGTGCTTTTTAATCCTGCACCATCCTGTACTGATTTTGTAGAGATTTACAAC
Organism: Bacteroidales bacterium; assembly: GCA_035403165.1. Lineage (GTDB taxonomy): Bacteria > Bacteroidota > Bacteroidia > Bacteroidales > UBA4417 > UBA4417. Next base: position 57,785 of record DAONEP010000010.1, read on the forward strand.
CGCTCAGCCAATGTCTTCGATTTACAATGGTTGACGCTGGCCGGGTATGATACTGTCACGCTCGGATTATCGGACATTTCCCGCATCTGTCAGGAATCAAGGCTGATTTTTCCGGGCGAATATTATGCAGTTACCACGGATACAGCGGCAGTAAAAGCTTGTTACTTAACTACGAATCCCGGCGGCTTTATCCAGGTTAGCGGTCTGCCTTCGATGAACGATGATGAAGGTGCCATCGCACTGGCCCTGGGAACAGGCGAAATAATCGACCGAATGATTTACAGCGACAAGATGCATTACCCGCTGCTGACCGGCACCGAAGGCGTTTCGCTTGAACGCATCAATCCTGAACAGCCGTCAAGCATTTTATCCAATTGGCATTCGGCATCTGAAACAGTCGGGTATGCGACCCCTGCTTATCAGAATTCACAATACGGGCAAGTCGCCCAGTCCGGGAATGAAATCTCTCTTTCACCAAGTGTATTTTCACCTGATAATGATGGCAAAGATGATTATCTGACCATCTCTTATACATTTGAACAATCCGGCAACAATGCCCGCGTTAGTGTGTATGATGCAACCGGACGGCTGGTACGAAGACTGGTAAACAATGAACTCTGCGGGACTAACGGAGCGTTTACCTGGGATGGCTTCACCGATGACCGCACCCTAGCCCTGGCCGGAAGATATATCATCTATATTGATATTTTCGATTCCGAAGGGAAGGTAAAACACTTCAAGAAGACGACCGTCCTGGGCTGCAAGTTATAATTCCTATTCATGAGCAAAGGCGATTGACGCAACACTTACCTTAACGCCGGGCAAAGCCAGCAAAACGTTGGCACATGATTCAATAGTGGCTCCGGTTGTTACCACATCATCAACCAGTAATAGATGGCGACCTTCCAGTCTGGAAGAATCGGTTACGGCAAATATTTCTTTTACATTTTCCCATCGTGCCAGGCGGGATTTTTTTGTCTGCGTTTCGGTAGCCACTTTCCGGATGAACGACCCGGCTTCCATCCTGATTCCCATAGCTTCGGATAATCCGATGGCAAACTGTTCACTCTGATTGTAACCGCGTTTCCGCTGTTTCCGCGGATGAAGGGGAACTGGCAGTACAGCGCTGATATCATGATAGGCAGGCAATTCTTTCAGTTCATTTCCGAGTAGTTTTCCAAGGTAAATGCCAACCTCTTTTTTGCCTTTGTATTTCAACTGGTGTATCAGGTGCTGTACGTTTCCGCCCTTGCTGAAATAGTAAAGCGCGGTAGCCTGTTCAACCCTTACCCTTCCCCAGAAAACCCTGTCGAGCGGGTTGCCGGGATGCAGGTGATAATTTGTTTTCGGAAGGTGCTGAAGACAATTGGTGCACAGCACTTTTTCGTGCCTGAACAGTGAATTCCCGCAGGCATAACAGGTGTCGGGATAAAAGAAGGAAATGAAATCCCTGAAAACAGATAATACTTTCATCATTGCAATTTCAATAAAAGATCAGCTCCATCTTCCTGGTATTTTCTGGCCGCAAAACTTGCAGGCTCCGTTCACGATATAATTAGTGACAACCATAAAACCCTTCCTTATAACCAGTAATTTTTTACATTTTGGGCACCTGGTATTCTCCATGTCAGTGCCCGGAAGATTTCCCACATAAACGTAATTCATTCCTTCCGAGAGAGCTATTTCGCGGGCTTTCTGCAGAATCGAAACCGGTGTTGGAGGCAACTGAGTCAATTTATACAGGGGTGTGAACCGGCTGAAATGCAACGGACAGTCATCAAGGCCGTTTTTCACCAGCCAGTTGCACATACTCCTGATAATATCAGGATTATCAGTCCAGGTCGGGACAATAAGGTTTGTGATCTCAAGCCAGACGCCTTCCTCCTGAAGGATCTTCAAGGTACGCAGCACCGGCGCAAGTTTCCCCGAATTTAGTTTCTGATAAGTGTTTTCCGAAAATCCTTTCAGGTCAATATTGGCTGCATCGAGGTATTTACAAAGCATCCGAAGTGGCTTCTCATTGATGTAGCCATTCGATTTATAAACATTTTTTAACCCTTGCCTGCGGGCAATCACGGCAGTATCATACACATATTCATAAAACACCGTAGGCTCTGCATACGTATAGGCAATAATCCGGCACTTTTTTTTCAGGCATTCGTCAACCACTTTTGCAGGCATAAGGTCATAATTGGAGGTCTCTTTGGGGCTTTTCTGCGAGATTTCCCAATTCTGGCAATTGAGACAGGAAAAATTGCATCCGGCTGTTGCAATAGAGAATGCCTGTGAGGTAGGAAAAAAATGAAAAAACGGCTTTTTTTCGATAGGATCTATATGAACGGCGCACGGATTTCCGTATGCAATGCTGTACAACTTATCGCCTATGTTGATACGATTGCGGCATTTGCTTGTTTCCTTGCGTTTCAGTGTACATTCGTTGGGACAATTGGTACACTGAACACCCCTGTCGGTAATCCTGTAATGGTATGCTTCACGGCTCCATTTCCACAATCCGTTTGCTGCCGCCGGCAATTCTCTATCTAAGCTTAGGGCCGACACCTGCCGGTGGTTCAGTCCGCATGCTGCACAGCCTAAAACAGCCAGACCCGATTTTAAGAATGCCCGTTTATCCATCTATGAAATTATCAGATACAAATTTACATCATGCCGGATCGTAATCTGTGCCTGCAAAAATTTTTCAGGACAGGGCTTCGAACAAATTATCGTTATTTTCCACAAACTAACGAAAGCTCTGAAACTTGCTACCAACGATCCAATTATCCTGCTCTCTTCCTTTTTAATGCCATTATTAATACAGAAAGCAGGCAAGCACCCGAGATTGCCATCAGCGTCCCGGACAACCCCAGCATAGGCATCAGCCAGGTGCTCACGATTAATGCCCCAATGGCTGAGCCAAGCAGATCGGCGCTGTAAAGCGAGCCGGCAACTGACCGGACTTCGCCCTGTTTGACAACAGCGGCAACCTGGAAAATCATTCCCGTCAGGATGGATAGCATCAACGTTAATATCGCGAAACCTGCATGTATGGCCACTGTAGTAGAATGAAACCGATGGAATCCGATTATGGCAACAAGGATTACCAGTATACAAATGGCCATGGCAAATTGCAGTCTGACAAGAAATATGCTGGATACAATTCTGAAATACTTTCGTGCGTAAGCAGCGCCCAGCGCCAGTCCCAGCATGAAAACCGTAATGATCATGCCCGCAGCCAGGAATATATATCCATAAATAACCTGGAAAGCAAGCAATATGATGACTTCGGAAGCCGATGCCGCGAAACCTGCTGTAAACAGCCCGACTGTAGTACTATCGGACCGGAATAGCACCGGGAGTAATAACAATAGGAGCAACAGGGGCAGGTAACCCAGGTCATGTCCGAAATAATCCAGACAGTATTTTACCTGGCTTTGATAGGCAAGCGGTTTAAAATCGCGGTTTATCGGAGCTCCTGGCTGCAAATCCTGCATAATAGTCCGGCTGCGCTGCTGTAACGACTCATCCTCAAGATAATACGGGTTAACGTAATCTGTTTCAACGCCTCTTTCAGTCTGGAGGGAGGCCATATCAATCCTGAGAACGCTGTCAGAACCCAGGAAATAATCCCTGTCGCCCGGAACCACCAGTACATTTTTAAACACCTTTTTCAGGGTGGCATACATGATCAGATGCGCCCGTTTCGAACTATAGCCCATATAATCTGCCGTTGCCATCAGGCTGAGCGAAACGACTCCGCCTTTCCGTAACAGCGGTTTTAGAATGGTCATGAATTCAACCGAATAAAAACGGTTTAGCTGCAAGGTCGACGGATCCGGTAGATTGAGCAGGATAACATCATATCTGGAACTTCCTGCTCCGTTATTATGGGTAGCCTCTCTTTTAACAAGCCGGTCAGTGAACGAGCGCGGATCGCTTAGTACTACTTTAAGCCTGTCATCTTCCGGCATTTCCGATAATGTGCCGGCTACCTGTGCCAGCCAGGGATTCATTTCAATGTTATCGAGATCTTTGATTGGATATTTCAGAATTTCGCCTACTATGCCTGAAAAACCGCCACCGATCAGCAGCACATTCACCGGATTTTTTCGCTGAAGCATCGCGTAATGAACCGTTTCCTCATTGGTGATTACATTATTCGTTGTATACAGCAACGTGTTATTTTCATATACATTTTTCTGTCCCCCGCTTTCCGTTACGACCATATTCCCAAAAGGAGTATCCCTGTAAGTCAGGATTTTCTGCCCGGGGAAAAGAAATTTCCGGGTAACAGTATCCGGATTTACGCTGAGTACCAGGGCAACAAAGACTATTGAAATAACAGCTATACCCGGCAACAGTGATTTTTGTCTTTCTTTAAACAGGAACCAGCCGAGGATCAAGGCATTCACAATAACAATAACGGTAAGGGCCTGGAATGGTTTCAGGAAAAAGACCAGAATGAAGTTAAAAAGAGCCCCTCCGGTCACACTGCCGATGTTCTCCCAGGAATAGACCAACCCAGTGGCAGGGTCCTTCGAATGAAAAGTCATAATTGATGACAATCTTGTAAAAAGGGAACCTGACAGAAGACAAAACGGCGCCAGGAGAAATACCGACATAAGAAAAACGTTGTATATTCCGGCCATACTGCCTGTCGTAAAAACGACATTTCGCATAGAATCAAGAATAAACAGAGTAACCGGCGCCAGGATTGACAAAGCCAGGAGAGTGAAAGCGATTCTGCTGGTCTGTCTTTTCTCATGGTGAACGAATTTTCCAAGCCACGCTCCCAGCCCGGTAAGAAGCATCCAGTTGGCAAGGATTACTCCGATTTCAAGTTCGTTGCCGTTAAAAACAGCCAGAAACTCACGCAACAGAATGATCTGCGATGCCATGGCTGTCAGCCCGAGGCTGAATGGAAGCAACAGAAAAATTGTTTTTTCCCCTGATTGGCGCTTATCAAAAGGATCCTTTTGATCATCCGTAATTTGGGCTATTCCTTTTTGTTTGGATTTCTGAACCCGTGAGCGGGGTTTTATAATTTCAAGAAAATATTTCAAATGCCAAGAAAGATGCAGCGAGGCAATGACCAATAACCCGATACCGAAGTCTACATGACAGATCAGGAAAGTAGCTGCTGCCGGCAGGTCGAATTTAAGATTAACCTGCAGGGCCAGAAGGAAACCGAGGCCGGCAGCTCCCAGGAAGGCGGCCAATAACAGAACATTCCAGTATTTCCGGTGTGTAATGCGCGATATTATGCCCAGGTAAACCATCAGCAACGATGCGAAATAAAGAACAAGGCACAGAAGCGGAATGCTCAGAATGGCATAAGGTTTATCAATCATGACCCTAAATTAGGAAAAAAGCACTCCGGTTCATAATAAAAAGCCACTGTTACTTTTATCTGCCGAAGAGCAAATACGAGGTAGCAGGATGGTACAGGGCAAAATTGAAACAGAAGATGAGTTCAGCCCGAAAATCTGGCCGGCAAGTGAAATAGGATATTGATAAATCAGCCCCGAAGGGGCTGAACTACCGCCAGCCCGAACATCTCGCCGGAATCCACAAGTTCAGTTGTTGAAAAACCAGCCCCGAAGGGGCTAAATTTCAATAAGGGCAGGCGATAACCCTCTCTGAAGTATGCCCCTCACAGCAGACACAGCCCCGAAGGGGCTAAATTTCAATAAGAGCGGGTGATAACCATCACTGAAGTAAGCCCCTCACATCAGGCACAGCCCCGAAGGGGCTAAATTTCAATTAGAGCGGTCAATCACCAGCACTGATGTATGCCCCTCACAGCAGGCACAGCCCCGAAGGGGCTAAATTTCAATTAGAGCGGTCAATCACCAGCACTGATGTATGCCCCTCACAGCAGGCACAGCCCCGAAGGGGCTAAATTTCAATAAGGGCAGGCGATAACCCTCTCTGAAGTAAGCCCCTCACAGCAGACATAGCCCCGAAGGGGCTAAATTTCAATAAGAGCGGGCGATAACCTGCACTGATGTATGCCCCTCACAGCAGGCACAGCCCCGAAGGGGCTAAATTTCAATAAGAGCGGGTGATAACCATCACTGAAGTAAGCCCCTCACATCAGGCACAGCCCCGAAGGGGCTGAACAGACTAAAGAAAAAAGTACTTTTCATCAA
>DAONEP010000011.1:0-63223 GCA_035403165.1 Bacteroidales bacterium
AGCATGATGGAATGTTGCGGGACTATGTAATATTTTTCATTATCATAAACAATCTCTATGGCTCCTTTCTGAAGAAAGATAGCCCTGTCGCCCACCCTGGCCTGAAGGGGAATATACCGTACCTTTTCTTCACCATGCCGCTTCCATGGCTCATCATCATCTTCCATGACATAAGGTATAGGATAGCCCGGACCTACTTTAACAATATACCCAGTTTGCAATTCTTCTTTTTCAGCATATCCGGGAGGCAAAAACAGGCCACCTTTTGTCCGGCTGTTCATTACCTTTGGTTTGATGAGTACTTTGTCGCCTACCACAATTAGTTTTTCAAGATTATCCATTGTATTTCACGTTCTTTCTTTAAGGAAAAGGATACCCGGAAGGATTTTAGTTAACATGCACAAACATACATAATAAATTTGAGGTAACTTTGCAATTAGACATGCAGATGCAGTTCAAAAGTACAATGAGCACAAATACGGTATAACGATGGGATTCATAGGCTTTAAAACACCCAAACCGAGGCAGTTTAATTACAGGCCCCTGTTTTACGATAAACAAGAGGATGAATTTGAACAAAAACTCAGGAAAATTCGTGAAAATGCTCCGGAAGACAGTGCCAGCAAGCTGCGGAAGCAAATGGATGAAACCTGGAAAAGAAGAAAGACTATCCCCAAAAAAAATAAAAGCCTGAAAAGTCTGTTGATAGCAATAGCCATCTTGCTGATGTTGCTATACCTTGTTTTTTTTATGTAAAGTCTTGTTTTTCCCATTCATCTGATCCGGATAGTAATTACTTTCATTGTACGTTTATTTTAATTCAATAAGATCATAGATGCCCGATATTATCAGGTTGTTGCCCGATTCAGTCGCAAACCAGATTGCCGCCGGCGAGGTAATACAGCGTCCGGCTTCTGCTGTAAAAGAGTTGCTTGAAAATGCCATTGATGCGGGCGCATCCATTATCCGTGTTATCGCGAAAGACGCCGGAAAAAGTCTTTTACAGGTAGTAGACAATGGCAGCGGTATGTCGTCCACTGATGCAAGGATGAGTTTCGAACGTCATGCTACTTCCAAAATCAAATCGGCAACTGATCTTTTTTCAATCCGGACCCTGGGCTTCAGGGGTGAAGCGCTTGCTTCAATCGCCGCAATCGCCCAGGTTGAAATGAAAACCCGGAAAAAGGATGAAGATATTGGCACTCTTCTCATTATCGAAGGATCGAAGGTTAAAATGCAGGAAGAAACCGCCTGTTCAACCGGAACTTCAATCGCCGTTAAAAACCTTTTTTTTAATGTGCCGGCAAGGCGGAATTTCCTGAAATCGGATGTTATTGAGTTCCGTCATATTATTGAAGAATTTCAGCGGGTGGCTCTGGTGCATCCGGACATCGAGATGTCGCTTCACCATAATGATAAATTGGTTTTCCAACTGAATAGAACCAACTTTAAACAACGGATTGTCAATATTTTCGGCACATCCATGAATGAAAAGCTTGTACCGGTGGAATTGAAGTCAGAACATGTTAATATTGACGGGTACATCGGGAAACCTGAAATGGCACGCAAGACAAAAGGAGAGCAGTATTTCTTTGCCAATGGAAGGTTTATCAGACACCCTTACCTGAATCATGCAATAGAACAGGCTTATCAGGAGCTGATCCCGGATTCTTCCTTTCCAACCTACTTCCTTAATCTGGAAGTGAATCCGCAACATCTAGATGTGAATATCCACCCGACAAAAACGGAGGTAAATTTCCAATACGGGCAACTGGTATATACAGCCGTAAGATCGGCGGTAAAACATTCCCTCGGAATGTTCAGCATTGCCCCGACCCTGGATTTTGAAACGGAACAAAGCTTTAATATCCAGATGCCTAAAAACTACCAGCCCAAGCCACCTTCAATCACTGTAAACCCTGATTATAATCCATTCCATAATCCCAGGCCTTCCTATACTTCTGGAATGAGTGCCAACCGCGAAGGCTGGGAAAAACTCTATGATATCAACCGTCCGGCAGACATCCCCCAGAGTAAACCAGTCGGATCAAACCAAATTGAACCAGGTCAGCCCGTATCAGGTTTATTCAATATCCAGGATACTGCTGATGAACCCGCCTCAAAACTTTTACAGGTTCACAACCGTTATATCGTTGCTGTAATACGTTCAGGACTTATGGTTATTGACCAGCAAAAGGCGATTGAACGCATCGAGTATGAAAAGTTAATGATAGCCGTTCATCATGGGCATGGCGATAAACAACGCTGCCTTTTTCCGCAAACAGTTCATTTGTCGCCGGGAGACGCCATGATTCTTGAAGAATTGCTTGAAGAGCTTGACTCATTAGGATTTGAAATCAGCAGTTTAGGGAATGGATCATTTGTGTTAAACAGCATCCCTGTTTCATCCCAACCTGTTCCTCCTGAGGGATTGCTTGAAAGTTTGCTTGAAAATTATAAAAACAATAAGCCCATTCTTTCTTCCGGACGGCAACCTGCTGTTGCAGCTCTGGTAGCAAGAAACATAGCTTTAAAATTTAACAGGGCGCTAAAAGCGCAGGAAATGCAATCGATTGTGGATGAACTTTTTGCTTGCCAGGCTCCTGAAGTAGCAGCCGACGGAAGCAGGATTGTTAAAATGCTCCCGATCCAGGAGATAGAAAAACTGTTACAGTCATAAACATGTATCGCTATGAGTTACGAACAATATAGTCCGACAGGTTTCAGGGTGTTGCCCCCGGTTGTTAAAAACCTTATCATTATCAATATCCTGTTTTTCCTGGCTACTATTACACTGGGCAGAACCAGTAACATTGACCTGACCGAATTGCTGGGCCTTCATTATTTTGCTTCGCAGCAGTTCCAGCCTTACCAGTTTGTAACGTATATGTTCATGCACGGATCTTTTACGCATATCTTTTTTAACATGTTTGCGTTATGGATGTTTGGCAGTGCGTTGGAGAATGTATGGGGCGGAAAGCGTTTTCTGATTTTTTATTTTGTCACCGGAATCGGTGCCGCTTTGGTGCACTACCTGATTTATTTTTTCCAGATTACCCCTGTATTGTCAGCCATGAATAGCTTTATCGCGAACCCGGGCTTCGAATCTCTGAATGCATTCGTGTCATCCCACCGGTTTGTCTTGGACGAGTATTCGGGAGATGTCTGGACCCAGTTTCAGCAGTTCCAGCATGATTACAATGTGCTGCTTCAAAATCCTCACAACGTCAATGCATTACAGGGCGCTGTAAATTTTGTTTCGGTGTACAAAGAACACTTTCTGAATCAGCCGGTTGTTGTCGGTGCATCCGGAGCTATCTTCGGATTATTGCTCGCTTTCGGGATGATGTTCCCCAACTCAATGATTTATATTTACTTCTTCTTTCCGATGAAAGCTAAATGGTTCGTTATTTTATACGGAGCCATTGAACTTTTTTCAGGCGTCTGGAGGCCAGGAGACAATGTTGCCCATTTTGCCCACCTTGGCGGAATGATATTCGGATTGCTGCTTCTGTTGTATTGGCGACACCTTGAACGAAAAAAGAGAAATAAATACTGGCAATAGATCCCGCTTTAAACCAGTAACCTAACTTATGTATACAACACAACCTCCGGCTGACCGTATTAAGGGATTCTTCAGAAGCGACAGCATATTGCCCAGGCTGCTGTTAATCAACATCGCGGTGTGGCTGGCAATTTACATTGGCCGTATTGTGGCCTTTCTATTTAAGGTTCCCGGAAACGATACCGAATCTTTATGGATTGATGGGATCCTCAACTGGCTTGCCGTGCCAGCCCTGGCGGAGAGCTTTATCTCCAGACCCTGGACAATTATCACCTACATGTTCCTGCATGTTGATTTTTGGCACCTGGTTTTCAATATGTTATGGCTTTATTGGTTCGGTAAAATATTTCTCGAATTCCTGAATAACAAACAGTTGCTCACTGCATACCTGTTGGGGGGAATCGCCGGGGGCATCGTGTTTATGGCAGCTTTTAATTTTTTCCCCGTTTTTCAGCAGAGTCTGGGCCAGGCATTGGCACTAGGAGCATCAGCATCAGTACTGGCCATCGTGATTATGATTTCGTTTATGGTGCCCGATTATACCGTGAATCTGTTTCTGATAGGCCAGGTCAAAATCAAATACATTGCAATAGCCATGATCGTGACGGATATCCTGATGATCCGTTCGGGTAACGCCGGCGGACATTTTGCCCACCTGGGAGGCGCTTTGTGGGGATTCACCTATATGCTGTTGTTGCGAAAAAACATTGATCCTGCCAGGCTTTTGGAATTCAAACGCATTCAGGGTCAACACAGAGGAACGGCCCGGATGAAAAAGGTAAAATTCCGGAAGGTTCATACTTCAGGTCGTCCCTTGAGCGACGAAGAATACAATGCACGAAGAGCTACCGACCAGAAAAAAATAGATGAGATACTGGATAAAATAGCCAAATCGGGTTATTCAACATTGTCGAAAGAAGAAAAAGAATTTCTGTTTAAAACAAGTAGAAAATAATTAATCAGCCCTGTAAGCACAAAAAGTTCGCAGATTCATGCATTTGGAATCACAGAAATCGAACAAAAAAAAGCGTTCGTTTGGAACTGGGTTAACCCTCTTTCTGAACTGGATCGTTGTTTTGTTTCTGCTGCTGGCATATCTGTCAAGGTATATATCTCCTGAAACGTTCTGGCCTCTTGCATTTTTCGGTTTATTTTACCCGGTCATTCTGATCATTAATATATTCTTCATTCTTTTCTGGCTTGTTTACCTTAAAAGATATTTCCTGATTTCCCTGATCGCTATCCTGTTGGGATACAGTTACCTGATATCCTTTTTCAGTATCGGCAACCATCATGATAAAACCGGTGATTCAGAAGATATTAAAGTGATGTCGTATAATGTCAGGTTGTTTAATCTGTATGGATGGAAAGGAAACACCCATAGGGAAATGCGTAAGGCGATTTTTGACCTGATCAAAACCGAATCACCTGATATTCTCTGTATTCAGGAGTATTATTCCGGCAAAGGGCTAAAAGCCGATTATGCCGATACCATCACGAAAGCGATCAATACGAAATATGGCTTTGCTGCATTTATTGAGTCGGAAAAAAAGGACCTGCCGGTAGGTCTGGCCACATTCAGCAAATATCCTATCCTTCATTCACATAAGATTTTATTTGAAAACAGCGATGTGAACTTTTGCATTGTCAACGATATTATAGTGCATAGCGATACCATCCGGGTATTGAATGCCCACCTGGAATCCGTTCGATTAGGCAAAGAGGATTTCAGCCTTGTAACTGAATGGAATTCGCTGAATGATCCGAATAAGGATTACAACAAAGGTTCAAGGATTATCCTGCGAAAGATAAAATCAGCATTTGCACGACGGTCAAAACAAATACCGGCCCTGGAGGAAATCATAAATTCTTCTCCTTACCCTGTTGTTTTTTGCGGGGATATTAATGACACTCCTGTATCCTATGCATATCAAAAACTGACCCGGAGCCTGAATGATGCATTTGTGATGGCTGGAAATGGAATCGGTCAAACTTATGCCGAAGTGCTTCCTTTCCTGAGAATAGACTATATTCTTACCAGCAAATCCATTTCAGTGAATGATTTTTATGTGATCGGAAAACCATATTCTGACCACTACCCTATCATGGCCCGCATAAAACCCGGTTCGCATCCGGATTAGTGCCGGTTTTACAAAAGAGAAGCTTCATATGAATTTCAAGCTAACATCGGAATATGTTCCAACCGGCGATCAACCGGAAGCAATCCGACAACTGGTTGCCGGATTGAATGAAGGCGATGCCTCACAGGTACTTCTTGGCGTCACGGGATCAGGAAAAACATTTACGATTGCCAATGTCATCAATGAAATAAATCGTCCTACACTTATTTTAAGCCATAATAAGACCCTTGCAGCCCAACTGTACGGGGAATTCAAGCAGTTTTTCCCCGAAAATGCCGTCGAATATTTCGTCTCCTATTACGATTACTACCAGCCCGAAGCTTTCATACCCGTCACAAATACCTATATTGAGAAAGACCTTTCCATCAATGAGGAAATAGAAAAGCTCAGGCTAAGCGCGTCATCGTCGTTGATGTCGGGCCGCCGTGATGTCATCGTCGTGTCATCGGTGTCCTGTATTTACGGTATCGGTAACCCGGATGATTTCACAAAGAATGTAATCCGGATTGAAGTGGGAAATCATTTGAGCCGGAATAAACTGTTGTATGCCCTGGTTGATGCCCTTTACTCCAGGACTGAAATTGATTTTACCCGCGGCAAATTCAGGGTAAAAGGCGATACCGTCGATATTTTTCCTGCTTATACTGATGTTTCCTACAGGGTGATCTTCTTCGGCGACGAGATAGAAAGCATCCATTCTTTTGATCCGTTGAACGGAAAAATGATTGAATCTGTACCCGGTCTTGTGCTTTTTCCGGCCAATATTTTTGTGACTTCCAAAGATAAAATGAAGGATGCGCTCTGGGATATTCAATCGGATATGGTAAAGCAGGTTGAATATTTTAAATCGCTCAACAGGAACCTGGAAGCAAAAAGGCTTGAAGACCGTGTTACCTACGATGTAGAAATGCTCAGGGAGCTCGGTTATTGTTCAGGAATTGAAAACTATTCCCGCTATTTCGACGGAAGAATGCCGGGAGCCAGGCCTTTCTGCCTTCTTGACTATTTTCCGGATGATTTCCTGCTGGTAATTGATGAAAGCCATGTTACGGTTCCGCAAATCAGGGCCATGTACGGCGGCGACCGGTCACGGAAACAAACCCTGGTGGAATACGGGTTCCGGCTGCCTTCAGCAATGGATAACCGTCCGCTGAAATTTGAAGAATTTGAATCGATGTACCCGCAGGTTATTTATGTCAGCGCAACCCCGGCCGATTATGAACTTCAACAAAGTCAAGGCGTTGTAGTGGAACAGCTTATCCGTCCGACAGGTTTGCTGGATCCGCTCATTGAAGTGAAACCCAGCCTGAACCAGATGGATGATTTACTTGACGAAGTAGAGCAAAGAATTCAGAAAGGCGAACGCACGCTGGTGACAACCCTGACCAAAAGAATGGCGGAAGAACTGACCAAGTACCTTACAAGACTTGGAATCCGTTGCCAGTATATTCACAGTGATGTTGACACCCTCGATCGTATTGATATTCTTCGTGACCTTCGTATGGGAGCGTTTGATGTACTGGTTGGTGTCAACCTGCTTCGCGAAGGCCTTGATTTGCCGGAAGTATCCCTCGTAGCAATCCTTGATGCCGATAAAGAAGGTTTCCTGCGGTCGGAGCGGTCCCTTACCCAGACGGCTGGCCGTGCCGCCCGCAATCTGAATGCAAAAGTGATTTTTTATGCCGATAAGATTACAGATTCCATGCGCCGGGCGATGGAAGAAACGGCCCGCCGCCGTGAAAAACAGATGGCTTACAACCAGAAACATAACATCACTCCTACAGCCATAATAAAAAGCGCCGAACAGATTATGGGCCAGACAACGGTTGCTGATGCGAAAGCCAAACCGCAGGCTGCTGCCTACATTGAAAATGACAAGATTGACGTTGCAGCCGATCCCGTAATACACTATATGCCGACAGAACAATTAAAAAAGATGCTGGACCAGACGCGCAGGGCAATGGAAAAAGCAGCCAAAGAACTTGATTTTATAGAGGCTGCGCGGTTACGCGATGAAATGCTCTCGTATAAAGATCTTTTAGAAAAGAGAAAATAACCAACCTTGTAAATTCCGGTGCATCTCTTTCTATAAAAAAGAAGGCTGTTTCCATGACAGGAAACAGCCTTCTTTTTTCAGTTTCTAATACTTATTTACCAAGAACCTTAACAAGTTCTACTTCAAATACGAGCGGGGAATAGGCTTTGATTTTGCCGCCCATTTCACGTTCGCCGTATGCTAATTTCGAAGGAATAATAAAAGTAGCTTTCCCGCCTTCATTCATCAAGGCAACACCTTCATCCCAACCTGGGATCACTTCTTGCTGGCCTAAGGTGAATTCAAAAGGTTTTAACGGTTTGCGGTCGAGGTTGGAGTCGAATTTGGTACCGTCGAGCAAACGTCCGGTATAGTTCATCTGAACTTTCATACCTTTTTCAGCCTTTTTCCCTTTTCCTTTCACTCTCTCAATATAGTATAAGCCTGAAGCGGTGGGTTTTACAGTAATCTTATTATCAGCCACGTACTTTTTTATGAGCGAAGGTTCATTGTTTTTGGCAAGGTCGGCAGCCTTTTTCTTAGCGGCAGTTTCTTCTGCTACCTGTTTTTCATGCTCTGCCTTGGTGCTTACATCGAGTACTTCAACATCATAGATAATAGTGGCATAAGGAGCAATGAGTTCTTCACCATTCATCGAACGACGCCCCTGTTCACCGAAAGCCATTTCACCAGGTACGATGAAACGTGCCGTTTCACCTTCTTTCACGGCCCCGATTCCTTCATCAAATCCTTTTGTATCAAAAGGTTGTCCAAATTCAAATGTCATAGGGGTACCATTGTCATGAGTGGAAAACAGTTTTTTCCCATCGATCAGCGTAACAGAAAAATGGATTTTGACAAAGTCACCTTTCTTGATGGCACGACCTGTTGCTGGTTTCTGATGAATGATATAAACACCTGAAGCCGTAGGAGCCGTTGTAACATTGTTTTTTGTCAGATAGTCCTGTAATGATTTTGCAGCATTGTCTTTTTGCCGGGTCAGTTGCTGTGCCTTATCCATCTGGTATTCTTCCATGGTCTGTACTTTTAGCATCCTGATATTGAATATCATGTCTGCCGTGCTGTCTATACCTTCAGGAACCTGGGGCGCCTGGGCTGTTTTCAGAAAGAAGTCGCCTGCATTCAGGATGAACGAGGCGCTGTCGCCTTTATGCATCATACTGAGAGCTTCAAAAATATCACCGGGATATACCGGTTTCATCAACTTGATTTCAAACGGAACGTTCCTGGTTTTTGAATCAAAAATCACAGAGTCTTTTCCGTTGACAGTAGTCCGGTAACTGATGAGCAGTGTGGCTATCTTAGAGGTATCAGCCTTTACTGAGTCCTCATTCTGTGTATAGAACTTATAATAAAGGCCACTGTCAGTTTTTTTGTAACCGGCATGTTTACCGCACGAGGAAAGTACGAGAGTAAGCAGCAAGGCTACCGGGATCACTAAAAGAATCTTTTTCATGAGAAGTTGAGTTGTGAATGTATTGGTAATTAGTTATTTGTTAATTTTATTAATTCTATATCATAGATTAAGGTCGATTTCGGCGGTATTCTGTCCTGATCGCCGATCAGCCCGAAAGCAAGGTACGAAGGTATGACAACTTTAGCTTGATCACCCAGGTGCATGAGCAAAATTGCCTCTTCCAGTCCGCTCTCCACGCCACCGCTTCCGATAGTGAATTGTTTCGGCCCAAGATCATCCGAGGAATAAACGATATCTCCTGAAATCAGTCTGAGGTTATATCGGATCGTGGCCTGTTGACCTTTTTGAGCCGACGGCCCGTTTCCGCGTTTATAAATCAAATACCGTAATCCGGTACCGGTCTCTGTCATATTCCATCCGTAACGCTCCAGTAAATCATCTATCTGCTGGTCTTCGGAGAGTACCACTTGCTTATTTGCCTTGATAAGCGTTTCATTTAAATCGGCAGCATCTGATTTCTCAGGCCGGTTTCCCTCTTTTTGACCACAACCAGACAAAAGGAACAGAAAGGCAAGGAAATATATCTTTTTCATCATGAAAAACTTCGGTTAAGATTTCCGGTTGTTCATTAACTCATCACGGTATCCTTCAAGCAGGGATTCAAATTTTGTCATTGTTTCTTCCAGACTGAGAAAAGAATCTCCTCCGGCAGCATTGCGGTGCCCCCCTCCCATAAAATTTTTCCGCGCAAAATCGTTTACCGAGAATTGTCCTTTCGACCGTAAAGAGATTCTGATCCTGTCATCGCGTTCGGTAAACAAGGCGGCAAGAACAATATTTTCGATGCTTAAAGCATAATTTACCACCCCTTCCGTATCTCCCGGCTGATAATCAAAGGCTTCCAAATCCTCTTTGCTGAGCCAGATATAAGCCGTACTCAACCCGGGAATCACTTTCATACGCTGACTCAGGCAATGACCCAGCAATCGCATCCGGCTCTCAGAATAGGTATCATACACAAGCCTGTGGATTTTTTCAACTTTAACGCCAATCCTGATGAGTTCCGAAGTAATCCGGAAAGTATCCGGTTTTTCGCAGGAATAACTGAATGAACCGGTATCTGTCATGATTCCGACAAATATACACTCGGCTACCGGCAAATCCACACAATCACCATAACCGGTTTCCTGTATCAACTGGTACAGCAATTCAGATGTTGAAGATACTTTGATCTGCGAAATCGTCAGGTCGAATTCATCTGAAGGCTCTAAATGATGATCAATCAGTATTTTAAATCCTTTTGCTGCTGCAAGCTGATCCGAATAATATTTTACACGGTTCAGGGCATTGAAATCGATGCAAAAAATCACACCGGCATTTTCAATTATATCGTGCGCAATATCATCTTTCTGCTTGTAAATCAGCAACTTTTCATTTCCAGGCATCCAGGTTAGAAATGATGGAAGTTCGTTGGGAACAATTATATCGACCTGGTGACCTTGTTTCACTAAAAAGTGATAGAGTGCCAGGGATGCTCCAATTGCATCACCATCAGGATTATAATGTGTCGTGATCAGAATATTCTGTGGCATGGACAGAATATCTTTCAGCTTTGAAATTGTTTGTTCTGGGAAATTCAATAGGGGTAATAGTTAACGGGTTTACTTCTAATCCGTTACAAAATTACCAATTAATCCCGAATTGTTGGCCGCATCAATCGAAAATGCAATAAAATTATTACCTTTCGCTCATCCAAATCCTGATTGAAATGGCTGGAAATATTACATTTAGCATGATAAAGCCGGATGCCGCATCCGCTGGTAAAATCGGCCCTATCCTTACTATATTCACTCAGAACGGGTTTTCTATAAAGGCTATGAAGTACACACAAATCAGCCGGATGCAGGCTGAAACCTTTTATTCGGTTCACCGAGGAAAACCATTTTTTGATGGATTGGTGGAATTTATGTCTTCAGGACCTATTGTGGCATGTATTCTGGAAAAAGAGAATGCTGTGGACGATTTCCGTATGCTAATCGGCCCTACCGATCCGTTGGTGGCGCCGGAAGGGAGCATCCGAAAGTTATATGGCGTCTCCATTCAGCAAAACGCCGTCCATGGCTCCGATTGTGATACAAATGCTGTGATTGAAAGCGATTTCTTTTTCTCCCGGATCGAAAGATTTTAATCTTCTGGATGATATTCCGAGAAAGTCTTATCATCGTACAGAACGATAATTTTAGTGACCACTTTCGCCTGTTCCTGATTTTTAACATCCTTTGGAACAGGAATGGTGATGTTTTCCTGAGGTTTTCCTGACTCTTTTTCGCCAGGTTCATCAATAGCAGTCTTATATACAGGAACAGAATCTGTAATTAGTTTTTCCGGGACTTTAACAGGCTTAACAGACACCTCAACCGGAGCAATATCCTGTGAAAACAAATCCGCTAACTTGCCCGAAGAAGATGCCGGAACAGCAACCGGCGGTAATGAAAAAGTGGCCGGAACATCGCTGAGCATCATAGGCCCCCGGCCAAATAATAGCCAATCGGTGCTGACTTCCGGGAAACGCGTCAGAATCTTCTGTACAAAATCCAGGCTGGGATTATTGCGTCCGGATATGATGTGAGAAACCCCTGATTTCTGCACACCGATCTCATCAGCAAACTGAGCGGCTGTGAAATTTTTCGCCTTAATCAATAGCTGGATTCTTTCTTTCATACCGGTGTATACATTAAAATTATTACACTACAAATGTAAGTAATCAGATTCACATTTCTCATTCACTCATGAAATAAATATTTATAATGTTAACCCTTCCTGTTGAATATTAAATTTATGACTAAAATAAACTGTTTTAACAGACTAAATATCATTTAAATATAATTATATGTAAAAATATTTCCGATGCTAGGTTGCGAAGGATGTTCTTTTCATTATTACTTTAAATAAATTAAGATATGCGCTGGTTATCTTTTACTTATAACAAAGCATTCATTAAATAAAGGCTTTTTGCAGGGTAGGATATAAATGTATACTTGTATTGATAAAATACATTTGTAAATACAATTGAATTTCAGCATGGTTTACATTTCAGAATTACCAGTATACGTTTGTAGTTATTATTAGTTTCCTTATGTAATCTCATTGGGTTTACTTTTGTAATCTTTTAAATTACCTCGATCTGGCATTTTATTATTCAAACCTCACTCCTATTTTATTAAAAGGACGACGCCGTACTTAATTCTGTTTGGTTATTCAACATTCGATCGTCAATAAAAGCCGTTAATACATTGTCTGACAATTTTTTTAGTCCAAAATGAAATCATAAATACTTCCTGAGAATCGAAAATTTATACTGATCCTTAGCAGGTGCAGGAATTATTCAATTCTCCTCCGTTTAAAAAGAAGCACAAACCGGTTATTCATGAAATGATTCCATGAACAAGTAAAAAGACATGAAATGGTTTTTGAATATAACCATCACGGCCTCCTTTCAGGTGCCGGATGGAAAAGAGACATCAAAAACTAATACCTGATACAGGTTGAAGTGAAAACATTGTTCTTATCAATAACACGTAAAATATAAATCCCTGCTTTAAGGCCTGTCAAATCATTCATATATAATGACTGTATCGGGAATGAGGAATCAAGGTGGCGGCTTATCATAATTTTACCATCCGGGCTGATGATCTCAGCCACAATCCTGCCTTCCAGGGCTTCCGGTAAGATGGCGGTGAATGACAGGCTGAATGGATTGGGAAATACTTTTAAACCCGGCCTGGCTGGTAATTCCGGTGTTCCTAAGGAAAGCTGGAGACGGGCCTGTTCATAATCGGGTATCCCCCAGCCGACCAGTGTATCGGGCATTTGAGAATTACTTGCCGTGGCACGAAGGCACTGGATAATCTCCATATTGCTTTTATCAGGCACTGATTGCCAAAGGCATGCTGACATTCCTGCAATAATGGGAGAGGAAAAAGAGGTGCCGCTGCCGTAATAAATTTTCCCTTGCTGGGTTCCGTTATCCCAGAAAAAGACTGCATCATCAAGCCCCTGCGCCGCAATATCCGGTTTAATCCGACCGTCATAAGTCGGGCCTTTAGAACTGAATGAAGCCCGGATACCGGTTCCATCAACCGCTCCGATGGTAAAAACACTATCACCGTCAGCCGGTGCACCAATATACTGCCACGGATCGTAATTTTCGCCGGAGTTGCCGGCGCTGTTTACAACCAGAATTCCTTTTTTTACGGCCATATCGGCTCCGATAGTTGAAACGCAGGTGTTCCCATCCATATCGGCATAGGTATGGTCATATGCCGGGGAATTGGGAAAAGTGGTGTAGCCCAGTGATGAATTGATCACATCAGCGCCAACACTATCGGCAAATTCGGCGCCGCTTACCCAATAATACTCTTCGATATATGATTCGCCTGCATTGTCTTCTGTATGGATCAGCCAGTAGTCGGCTTTGGGGGCTGTGCCTACTATGGTTCCCGGAATGTTGGATGCCATGGTCGATAAAACCATTGTTCCGTGCGAACCGGCATCCGGATCGAAGACATTTGCCCCCGGCGTTACGAAATCTTTAGTTCCAAGGATTTGATTATTAATCCATAGACTATCAAAAGCAGATAAGATATCCACCCTGTTGAAACCGTTATCAAGAACGGCAATCGTCATGCCTTGCCCGCAATAGTTCAGGTTATGAAGATACTGACCTTTGATCATCGATATCTGGTTCTCTGCCGCTCCGTAATTATAAACATCGGAACCGTTAGCTTTTTTCTGCAACCCTTTTACGTTATATTCCTTTAAAGCAACTATCGATTTTTTATCGAAATTCTTATGATCAGGCGGTCCTGAAGTCTTTAAAATTGTAACATTTTTCACTCCCGGAATCTTGTTAAGTTTCCCTTGTACATCTTTTGTCCCTTCAACAACGATGCAATTTAACCACCTGGAACGTGAAAGCACATTAACTCCCGTTGAAAGAACCTGGCTCACATATTCCTGATACAAAGGCAAATCCGATTCATCAAACGAAACTGCATGTTTCTGCCTCCGGGAAATGGCTTTCTCCGAAAGATAATTTTCAGGTGCAAGTATAGATTTTAGTATATCAGGGCCTTTGTCCGAGAAGGTGACAACAAATATTTCTTTATCTGAAGATTGCGAAAAAACGCTGATGGCAGCTAAAAGCAGGGCCAATGTGATGGTAAACAAACGCATGGTACGTAATATTGGTTATTACAAAAATAATAATTGAGTCAATCCTATGAACGTTTTAGCAAAAAGGCTATGCAAAATCTTATTTACATTTGCAACCGAACCGTCACATCATGCGCATAGATATACTCACCATCTTTCCTGAGATCTTTTCCGGACCGTTTGATCATTCTATCGTGAAAAGAGCGATTGCAAAAGGTCTGGCTGAAATTCACATACATAATATCCGCGATTATTCAAAAAGCAGGCACAGAAATGTTGATGACTATGCTTTTGGAGGTGAAGCAGGCATGGTTATGATGATCCAGCCTATTGCCGATTGCATTGAAGCCTTAAAAGAGCGGCGGAACTATGATGAGATCATATTCCTGACTCCTGATGGAAAGCAATTCGATCAGAAAATAGCCAACAACCTGTCACTTAAAGAAAATATTATCCTGTTATGCGGCCATTATAAGGGTATTGACGAAAGGATTCGCGAACACCTGATCACTTCTGAAATCTCCATCGGCGATTATGTCCTCTCGGGCGGTGAACTTGCAGCAGCCGTTATATCAGATGCCGTTATCAGGCTCATTCCAGGTGTACTGAATGATGAAACTTCGGCATTGAGCGATTCATTTCAGGATAACCTGCTTTCTGCTCCTGTTTATACCCGTCCGGCCGATTACCATGGCTGGAAAGTGCCTGAAATTCTTCTCTCGGGCAATGAGAAAGAAATCCGGAAATGGCAGATGGAACAGGCCGTAACAAGGACCAAAGAAAGACGGCCCGGACTCATCAGCGAATAAATCATTGTGAAAAGCAAAAAAAGAATCCTAGAAAAATACCATCGTCACATTTCTTTTATATCTTTACAAAAATCTAAAATCTTAATGCCATGGGACTTAAAGATTCTTTAAAAAAACTATTTAAAACTTCGAAGCAGGTAGGTGCTGAAAAGTTTGAGGACTTAAAAGAAAAAACCGCCGATAAAATTGACGATGTTGTAGAAAACGTTGCCGAAAAAGCGCAACAAGCTACGGTTAAAGCAAAGGAAATTAAAGACGACATCGTTGAAAAAGCCGAGGGAACGCTCGATAAAATTGAGGAAAAGGCTGAAAAGTTCGTGGACGACCTTGAGCTAAAAGTTCGTAGCGCTTCAAAAGCTTCTGCCGAGGATGTAAAAGAAACCGCTGCTCCTGCTCAGGCACAACCTGATGATCAGGGAGGAAACGCAGGAACCAGTACCGGCGAAGCTAAGGACACTGCTGAAGAAAATGCCCCGGATATAAAATAAGAAGGGCTTTCTTTGGACTTTCCCGTTAAAATGCATCCGCTCAGGGTGCGTTTTTTTTATCGGAGCAAATGAAGGTTCTTTTCAAGATCCCCGATGAGAGCGTCTGCCGTTTCGAGGCCCACCGAAAATCGTATCATATTATCGGGCAAATTTGAATATAAGCCGGGTCTGACAAAAGTACATGAAGGAATGATAAGCGATTCAAAACCGCCCCATGACACCGCCATACGCCAGTAAGTCAAGCTGTTGCAAAATTCTTCGATAGCAGCAGTACTCCTGGTTTTTAAAACGATGCTAAATAGCCCGGATGCCTTAGTCATCTGATTTTTAGCTGTTTGCATCCCAGGATTCCCTTCAAGAAAAGGATAGTAAATTTTTTCAACAATGCCGCTGTCTTGCAGAAAGGCGATCACCTCCCCTGCCGTTCTGCTGATATGTTCCATACGAACCTGCAGGGTGCGTAATCCGCGCAGGAGCAACCATGCATTGAAAGGCGAGATGATTCCTCCCAGCGTACAAAACTCGTTGTGGAATATTTTGTCGATCAATTCCCTGGAACCGCAACAAATGCCGGCAACCACATCACTATGTCCGCCAAGATATTTACTGGCCGTATGCACAACCAGGTCAATGCCATTTTTTAAGGGTTGCTGGTACAGCGGGGTACTGTAACTATTGTCGATGATGGTGATGATACCGTGCTTTTTAGCCAAGACACCGATTTCACCCAGATTCTGTATATCGAAGGTCCATGAATTGGGACTTTCAAGATAAATGAGACTGGTATTCGGTTTTATAGCCTGCTCAATATTTCTTGCATCCGTACCATCCACCATTGTTGCTTCAATGCCGAATTTCGGGAAGATGTTTGAATTCATCAGGGTATCGGTCCATGAATAGGGATGCTGAACGCTGATCACATGATCCCCGGTTTTCACCATCGCCAGGATGGCAGATGAAATTGCGGCCATTCCGCTTGCAAATACAAGGGCATCTTCGGCACCTTCAAGGGCTGCCATTTTGATACGTAATAAATCGATGGTTGGATTATTACCCCTGGTGTATATCAGGTGGTCGCGCTCTGACAGAATCGCCTGCCTGAAGTCCTCAACTGTTTTGAAATAAAAATTGCTTGTCTGATAAATGGGAGGGGTTACCGGTGAAGAGCCGTTTCCTATATCTTCGCCAAGGTTATTCAGGATGAATGACAAATCCATAATCGGGTCATTATTAAGCAAATAGAGATTTTTCGGGCATCAACCTATTGAATCAGTTCGCTGCAAAAGTACTTATTCCTGAAAAACCAGTTCCGTACTGAACCAGCCTGAGTTATTAACAAAAGCCTGTAGAAAATTAACAAGCGAATTTGTTTGGTATTGAAAAAAAGCCGTATTTTTGCACTCATTTTTGACGAACCCGCCTATTAAATACGTAAAATAATGAGCAAGAAGGAATTAATTACATACGTTGAAAAACACTTCCTCCATGAAACGAGCCATCCCGCTTTCAAAGCCGGTGACACTGTTACGGTTCACTACAAAATCAAGGAAGGCGATAAAGAACGTATCCAGCAATATCAGGGAGTTGTCCTGCAACGTTCGGGTCATGAATTAAATGAAACATTTACTGTTCGTAAAGTTTCGGGCACGGTTGGCGTAGAAAGAATTTTCCCCGTATGTTCACCCAACATCGATAAAATTGAAGTTAACAAAAGAGGCGCTGTCCGCAGGGCCCGGATCTTCTACCTCCGTGGACTGAAAGGTAAGAAAGCACGTATTAAGGAAAAACGCATGTAATCCTTTTGTACCGAATCATAAGGAGGAGGCTGTCGTTCAGGCGGCCTTTTTCATTTTCGGGAAATTGGGCTGCGGCCTTCCGGAATCAGAGCTCTTTTGTACTTTTACATTTTCCACATCTTATACCATGAATGAAAATGATGAAAAAACGGCCCTGGAAAGGCAGGCCGCTGAATTATTAACTCTTGCAACAGAGTATTTTCGGACCCTGGAAAACATCGGTAACATCGATAAAAATGATTTTCTTTCCCTGATTCATAAGCTCTGTTCCCTGCTCTATACCAAAGGCTTGTTGTTCCCCGAGACGGATGAACCCGATAACGCCGGAAATGAGCGTTTTGTTACGGAAGAAGAATGGGAAAATATCTTTAATTCGATCCGGGCAAAACTGGCGGATCAGGATTCTTTTTCATATATAGAAAACATTGACCATCCCGAAGATATTGTTACCGGGAGCCTTGCCGAAATTCTGACAGATGTGTACCAGGACATGAAAGACTTTGCGTTTTTGCTTACCAAGCCAACCCAACTTGCTTTTGATAATGCTGTTTTTGAAATTAAAAGGTTGTTCTATTCCCACTGGGGGTTTAGAATTTTACTGGCCCTGCAGGTTTTACATTCACGAAGATATCCGGAAGTCGCTGAAAACAAGGAATTTGATTGGTAATTCCTTGATGCCATTTTTTTTCTGATAATTAATCTGTGTATACTGAAGAATTGTTAATTTTGTAATGTTTATTTGATCTAAATAAGAATTTCGGAGTGACACTGTTTGAATTAAATGTTGGGGATACGGCTTTCATACAAAAAGTTAAAGGCCGCGGGGCATTCAGAAAGCGCATTACAGAGATGGGCTTTGTTGTCGGCAAAGAGGTCACAGTTATAAAAAAGGCGCCTTTACAGGATCCGACGGAATACAATATCATGGGGTATAATGTCTCGCTCCGGAACAGTGAGGCAAAACTGATAGAAGTCAGCCATGACGCATCGATTCCCCGGGCTGCTTATTCCGGCACTTTTATTTCTGCTACGGATGAGCCCCTTCCGGAGCAACTCACCGGAAAAACAATCCATGTTGCCCTGGTAGGCAATCCCAATTCGGGTAAGACGACACTCTATAACTACGCATCCGGTGCAAACGACAGGGTTGGCAATTATTCCGGCGTTACCGTTGACGCCCGCGAAAGCAGGTTCAGATTTAAGGATTATGAGTTTGTTATCACCGACCTGCCGGGGACATATTCCATTACCGCATACAGCCCGGAAGAACTTTTCGTCCGTGATTTTATTTACGAAAAAATGCCGGATGTAGTCGTAAATGTGATTGATGCCTCAAACCTGGAACGGAATTTATTCCTTACGACACAGTTGATCGATATGGATATCAGGCTTATCGTAGCATTGAATATGTTCGATGAGTTGCAGCAAAGCGGTAATAAACTTGATTATGTTCATCTTGGCAACATGCTCGGAATTCCTTTCATTCCCACCGTCGCGTCACGGGGCAAAGGAATTGAAGATCTGTTTCTCAAGATCATTGAAGTGCATGAAGGGCTCGATAAATTTTCACGGCACATCCATATTAATTACGGAAATTCGATTGAAAGAGCAATCTCGGCAATTCAGGATAAGATTTGGATTCCCGGCAACCGGGAGTTCCTCGACAAAGTTTCTTCAAGGTTTTTATCCATTAAACTGCTCGAGAAAGACCAGTCTATCAGGGATTATATTTCATCTTTCAGCAACCGTGAGGAGATTATTCAAACGAGCCAGCGGGAAGTTTCGAAACTGGAACTTGACTTCGGAGAGGATACCGAAAGCCTGATTACCGATGCCAAATATGGTTTTATTGCCGGCGCCATGGCAGAGACTTTCAGGGAAAATCCGGAACACAGACGAAGCAAGAGTGATCTGATTGATACAATTATCACCCATAAATTCTGGGGCATCCCGATCTTTATATTTATCATGTGGGCTACCTTTTACGGCACTTTCAAGATAGGCCAATATCCGATGAACTGGATCGAAGTCGGCGTGGAATGGATATCGTCGGCTGTGCAAACGGCGATGCCGCCGGGAATGCTGAAAGATCTGCTGACCCAGGGCATCATCGGAGGAGTTGGTGGCGTATTGATCTTCCTGCCAAACATTGTATTGTTGTACCTTTTCATCTCATTAATGGAAGATACCGGTTATATGGCCCGTGCCGTATTTATCATGGATAAGGTAATGCATAAGATTGGCCTTCACGGAAAATCATTCATTCCTTTGGTGATGGGCTTCGGATGCAATGTGCCGGCAGTTCTCTCTACAAGGATCATCGAAAGCAAACGGGACCGGCTTATCACAATGCTCATCAATCCATTCATGTCGTGCAGCGCCCGGCTTCCGGTGTATATCCTTTTTATCAGCGCCTTCTTCACCCGATACCAGGGTTCAATTCTTTTTGCAATTTATGGCCTGGGAATCATGCTTGCAGTTTTTTCGGCTCTGCTTTTCAGGAAAACGATCTTCCGGCAGAAGGATGTTCCTTTTGTCATGGAACTTCCGCCCTACCGCCTGCCAACTTTCCGCAGCATCATCAAGCATATGTGGCACAGGGCCGGGCAATACCTTCGCAAGATTGCCGGAGTCATTATGGTGGCATCCATTATTATATGGGCCCTGGGCTATTTCCCGCAAAAGGTTAAAAATCAGGATTATTACAACAGACAGCTCGGTTTGATCACTGCAAAATATGACGGGTTAAAAGAATCGATGGACGGAAACATTCAGGCTATTAATAAGCTGAGCAAACAAGAAACATCCGAGAAAAAGACCATCCTTTCGGTCATGAAAGCCGAACAGCAACAAAACTCTTACATCGGGAAGCTTGGACGATTTATTGAACCTGTTATGCGCCCCCTGGGATTTGATTGGAAAATGAGCGTTGCCCTGCTTACGGGCATTTCGGCTAAGGAAGTAGTGGTCGGTTCTTTAGGCATACTTTATCAGACCGGGGACAGTAATAACAACGATCAATCATTGATAGCCAAATTAAGAAGTCAGGTATATATGAACGGAGAAAAGGAAGGCTCGCCGGTGTTTACTCCTTTGGTTGCGTTGACTTTTATGATTTTCATACTGATCTATTTTCCATGCATCGGTGTTGTGACAGCGATCAGCCGTGAATCGGGAAGCTGGAAATGGGCCTTGTTTATTATCACTTATACAACAATTTTAGCTTACTTTGTTTCGTTAGTGATTTCCCGGATTGGGAGTTTGATCATCTGAACATGAAGGATATTCTGAGCAGCTTTTTAAATAACAGAACGTTACTGTTCTATATATTGCTGGCAATCGCCCTGGTGCTGACCCGCATACCGGTAATAGGCAAGTATTTCCGCATTGTAAATACCATGATACACGAAGCCGGACATGCTTTCATTACCCTGATTGTGAGCGGACAGGTCATTTCTATAAACCTCTTTGCCGACACTTCCGGTTCTATAACCACCAAATCAAAAAGCAGGTTTTCGCAATTTCTGATCGCTTTTGCCGGATATCCGGTTTCGGCCATCGCGGGATATATGCTCATGTACCTGATACAAAACCAGGAAGCTATATATATCCTGTTCGTCATGCTGAGCATTGTGATGATTCTTATGATTTTATCCATCAGAAATACATACGGATTCTGTTGGGCCGGATCATTTGCCTTGCTTAATATCCTCCTGATTTATTTCGATAACCAGACGGCTATTTATATAGCCGCTGCATTTTTCTCGCTGATCGTGTTAACGGATTCATTAATCTCGTCGCTGATATTGTTGGCCATTACGTACAACAATAAGAAGAAAGCCGGCGATGCGACAAATCTTCATAAGATTACCGGCATTCCTGCCATGGTGTGGGCGTTTATCTTTGTCGCCATTTCGGCTTTTATGGTTTTTCTCTCCGTTAAACACTATTTTCCTCCTTTAAACGGGTTATTGAGTAACCTGTGATGCCCGGGCTGAAATGGAATCCGGAATTTCTTACCGAACAAAAGCGTTATCCGGGATGTTTATTATTCAGATGGCACAGTAACTTCCGCATGATGGAATACCAGACAATAATTACCTATCTGATTCTGGCTGCTTCTGCCGGTTATACATTATTAGCCCTATACCGGTCTTTAATAAAGAAAGGCAAAAGCATTACCGGTAATTCGTGCAATAGCCTTTGCAGCAACTGCGATGCCGGTAGATTTAGGGAAGAGATAAAAGCATTATCAAAGGAAAGAAAAGCAAAATAATGCATTTACCGGCCATGAGTATCGAGGCGGTTTAAACCTTCGATGGCTTTCGGGTAATTGGCACTTATTTTAAGCACTTTATTGTAATCCGTCCTTGCTCTTGTGAAATCGCCCGAAAGTTCATACGCATATCCCCTGTTGAACAGGGCATCAGCATAAGTGGAATCGGCTTGAAAGGCTCTTGAGAAGTAATCAATTGCCTTAGTGTAATTATTCAGGTATACCAGATAAACATACCCTGAATTATATAACGCAAATCTGTTTTTGGGATCTATTTTCAGCATATCTCCATATAGCCTGATAGCTTGATCAGGTTTATCATTTTCCTGGTACATCATGGCAAGATTATAAAGCGCTTCCATGGATTTCGGTTTTGCCTTCAGCGCATTTTCGAAATATCCGATGGCCATTACAGGGTCTTTTTTCACGAATATAGACCCGAGTTGCATGAGGGCATCATAATGTAACTGATTGGATTGCACAGCCTTGCGATAGGCATCGATCGCCTTGGTGGTATCGCCATATTCTCCCAGCACATACCCTTTCAGGTAGAAGGCATCGGCATTCTGCGGATCAATGCTGAACACTTTTTCAACACTTTCGGCACAATGTTCATAATCTTTCATGATCATGTACAACCTTGCTTTCCTGAGATATGCTTCCACATTTTTATCATTAAGCGTTATTGCCTTCTCAATCGATTCAAGGCCTTGCTGGGGTTTGCCCATCATAATATAGATATCCGACAGGCTCAAAAAATATGCAGGATTTTTCGGGTTGATCTCAATGGCTTTATCGATATCAGTCAGGGCATCGTTTAATTTTTCATGCTGCATAAAATAGACTGCCCGTTGCTGATACAGGTCAGCATTCTTCGGTTCTTTTTCAATTTTAGCATTCAGATCCAGGAGCACAGGATCAGACCCTTTGTTGTCGGCATCTGAATTCCCAGCGTGCTTGCACGAGAGGGTGAAAGTAAGAATTATCAACAGGGAGCTGAATGTTAGGATATGGCGCATATTCATTTGTTTTGAAAGTGCAAAAATAAGAACTCCTCTTTTCAAAAATGAAAAAAGGAGTCAAAGCTTGTTAAGTTGTTGATCCGGGTTAGTTGGTTTTATAAGATTCCCTGACCAGTTTCTCAACTTCTTCTGATAATTCCGGATTGTCGGCCAGCAGTTTTTTAATGGCATCGCGTCCTTGTCCTAATTTGGTATCGCCATAGCTGAACCAGGATCCGCTCTTCTTAATGATATTCTTCTCTACGGCAAGGTCAACCAGTTCACCATAGCGTGAGATGCCTTCACCGAAAATGATGTCGAATTCGGCAAAGCGGAAGGGAGGCGCGACCTTGTTTTTTACAACTTTCACCTTTACACGGTTACCTATCGCGCTATCACCGTCCTTGATCTGCGTTTGTTTACGGATATCGAGGCGCACAGAGGCATAAAACTTCAGCGCGTTTCCTCCCGTTGTTGTTTCAGGGTTCCCAAACATGATGCCGATTTTTTCACGCAACTGGTTTATAAAGATGCAGCAGCAACCTGTTTTGCTGATGGTGCTGGTCAGCTTGCGCAATGCCTGCGACATCAGCCTGGCCTGCAATCCCATTTTTGAATCGCCCATCTCCCCTTCTATCTCGCTTTTGGGCGTTAGGGCGGCCACAGAATCGATCACAATAACATCGATAGCGCCAGAACGGATCAGATTATCGGCGATTTCCAGCGCCTGTTCACCGTTATCAGGTTGCGAAACCAGGAGGTTTTCGATATCCACGCCAAGTTTCTGGGCGTAGAAACGGTCGAAAGCATGTTCGGCGTCAATAAAAGCTGCAATACCGCCCGTTTTCTGCGATTCTGCAATGACATGCAGCGCCAGGGTGGTTTTACCCGAAGATTCAGGCCCGTATATTTCAACGACGCGGCCTTTGGGCAGGCCTCCCACACCAAGGGCTATGTCGAGCCCGATAGAACCTGTTGAAATTGCCGGAATTTCTTCAACAGCACTATCGCCTAATTTCATGACAGTGCCTTTGCCGTATGTTTTTTCGAGTTTATCTAAGGTGAGTTTAAGGGCGCTGAGCTTTTCGTTCTTTTCGTCTTTATTCATCGAAATCTGATTTTAAAAATGGATTCATACAAATATAGGCAGATTGGATCAACAAGAACCTTAGCCTTTTCCTGTTTTATTCTTTTTTATCAACAAACCGGATAATACTCTAAGAATCCGGGAAGTATATGCCATTTCAATTCCTTTATGTTCAGGAAAATCAAATTATCTGCGAACTATGATTTTTTGTATTAACCTGTTCGATAATCTTTTCAATGAAGCCATATTCATCAATAACAAAGGTTGTCCGGTGTACCCCGTCAAAACTTTTTCCCATAAATTTTTTCGGCCCCCAGACGCCGAATGCACTGATAATCTTTTTATCCGGATCAGGAATAAGGGGGAAGGGCAACTGATATTTTTCTGAAAATTTCAGGTGCGATTGAAGGTTATCCGGGCTAACGCCAATCACTGTATAGCCTTTCTGCAATAAATCCTCGTGGTTATCGCGAAGGTTGCAAGCTTCAGCGGTACAACCGGGGGTATTATCTTTTGGATAAAAGTAAAGGACTATCTTTTTACCGGCGAAAGAGCCGGAATCAATAGGGTTGCCTGCCTGATCGGTACCGGAGAAAACCGGGGCTTTGTCGCCTGCTTTTAAGTGTGTCATTATAAAATCATTAAATATTAATACGAAGATAACAATATTATGGCCATTCTGTTCATTGCTGCCGGTCCATTTGCATTGCCGGATCAATCGTTGTATTGTGCCTACTCAGGCGCCGACCGTCATTTGTCCTGCAGGGAGGCCCCAAACGTCTCAAAATACTTACAAAATCCATTTAGTCCGCACTCCCCGCATTTAGGTTTTCGGGCGTTACAGACATATCGCCCGTGAAGGATCAGCCAGTGATGCGATTTAGGAATTAAATTCTCCGGAATATGTTTTACAAGCTGCATTTCAGCAGCCAATGGCGTTTTGGCATTTTTCGTCAAACCGATGCGGGCTGCCACCCTGAAAACATGTGTGTCTACTGCCATGGCAGGTTTATTGAATACCACCGATGCCACAACATTGGCTGTTTTCCGTCCGACTCCCGGCAGTTTCTGCAACTCCTCAATATCGGACGGCACAATTCCTTTGAAATTTTCCGTCAGAGACCGGGCCATGCCAATAAGGTTTTTGGTCTTGTTGTTAGGATACGAACAACTTTTTATCAGTTCAAAAACATCTTCGGTGGACGCCAGGGCAAGGGTCCCTGCATCCGGGAATTTTTTGAAAAAGTCCGGGGTGAGCATATTTACACGCTTATCGGTGCATTGGGCCGACAAGATCACCGCAACCAACAATTGATATGGGTCAGCGTAATGCAGCTCGGTTTCGGCCACCGGCATATGTTCGGAGAAATATTCAATAAACCGCCGGTATCTCTCTTTCGTGGTGTAATTATCCGACATAAAAGAATTTGAAATGTAAAAATAGCCGATTAGCCGTTAAGGGGCAAAAAAAATCCCCGGCTGCACGTCGGGGAAGTTCAATTGTCAACACTTTTTAATTCAGGATCACATAAGCCTGACCTGTAATGTTATTTCCGAAAACCTGCAGCGCCCTTGAATAACTGAGCAAAAACTGAACTGATTCATCCGAAGGCATGGTTGCTGACGC
Organism: Bacteroidales bacterium; assembly: GCA_035403165.1. GTDB lineage: Bacteria > Bacteroidota > Bacteroidia > Bacteroidales > UBA4417 > UBA4417. The sequence goes on from DAONEP010000011.1 coordinate 25,478, forward strand.
TCTGTGCGCCTTCCCGGCTACCTTATGTTTCGAAATAACTGTTTCAATTGTAGATGTTTTTACCATAAAACGGGGTTGTGTTTAACTTCCTTTATGGTGTTATAACGGAAGTCGTTCCCCGATATTTTATGGAACCATAAAATTTATGTTGTCAGGATAAGTTCTTTCTTTTCAATGAGTTTCCGCAGGTTGATCAGGGCATATCTCATACGCCCAAGAGCCGTGTTGATACTGACGTCCGTTTGTTCAGCGATTTCCTTGAAACTCATATCGGCATAATGCCGCATCATGAGCACTTCACGCTGCTCTTCGGGCAGGTATTCAATGAGACTGCGGACATCCTGGTGTATCTGGTCCATGATCATCCTGTCTTCCACGGAATCATCGGCAATATAGAGGTGATCGAAAATATCACCGTCCTCGCCGGTATTTTCCACCGTGGGAATTCGTTTCGATTTCCTGTAATGATCGATGATCAGGTTGTGCGAGATACGCATCACCCATTGGATGAACTTGCCTTCTTCCTTATAGGTGCCGGTCCGCAAGGTATTAATGACCTTGATAAAGGCATCCTGGAATATATCATCAGCAAGCGACCTGTCTTTTACGACAAGTAAGATGTACGAGTAAACTTTCTGTTTGTGCCGGTTGATCAGAATCTCTAAACTGGCATGATTGCCTGACAGATATTCGCCTATCAACTCCTGGTCACTAATGAAAGGGGTTTCCATGATTCCTCTTTGAATTAGTTGAGTACTTATGTGAGTTTAAAAGCGTATAGATCTGTCGATAGTTTATCTCCTATTAATTTGATTCTGTGTTGATTAACTTTTTATTTTTCGGAAGGGAATTGTTAGTAATTTTGTTCCGGCAGGGCAAATATAAAGCAATATTTTCAAAAACTTAAGTCCATTTCAAAATTTTTTAACCGGACCTTGTTGAAAACTACTTTTACAACCCTGATAATTAATAGGTTTTGTTTAAAAATGTGATATAAATACCGCAAAGTTTTTTTCAGGAACGCGCAACTTGCCGGTATTATTTCTCTTGTACCCGTTTCAATGGAATACTCCGATATAGATCAACTTGATCCCCGAAAGTACATCATCATTAAAGGTGCCCGGGTTAATAACCTGAAAAACCTTTCGGTTGCCATACCGAGAAATACACTCGCCGTCATTACGGGTTTGTCAGGATCGGGAAAATCATCCCTGGCTTTCGATACGCTGTATGCCGACGGCCAACGCCGCTATATCGAGAGTTTGAGCGCCTATGCCCGGCAATTCATGGGGCGCATGAGCAAGCCCGAAGTTGATTATATCAGGGGCATCGCACCAGCCATTGCGATAGAGCAAAAGGTGAATACCCGAAATCCCCGGTCGACGGTAGGAACCTCAACCGAAATATATGAGTACATCAAACTATTGTATGCACGTATCGGGAAAACCTATTCGCCTGTTTCGGGTAACCTTGTCAAACGCGATTCCGTCACCGACGTGGTTGATTTCGCGCTGTCGTTATCAGAAGGAGCCGTTGTTATGATCTTCAGCCCCTTGTTAAGGAAGAACGGACGTACCCTGAAAGAGCATCTGACCATCATTATGCAGCAGGGATTTTCGCGTATCGTTTCGAACGGGGAGATTATTAAAATCGAAGACATTCTTGATAATCCGAAAAACCTTGCAGAAGAAAGCCTTCAGTTGCTGATAGACCGTTTTACCATTGATTTTTCGGATGCCGATCTGCCTGCCAGGATTGCCGACTCGGTACAAACTGCATTTTATGAGGGCAACGGCGCATGCTCAGTCAGGTACAGCGTTGAAGGGAACGTGAATACAAGGGAGTTTTCAAACAGGTTCGAACTGGATGGGATTACTTTCGAAGAACCATCATTGCACCTTTTCAGTTTTAACAATCCATACGGCGCCTGTAAAACCTGTGAAGGATTTGGCAGTATTATCGGCATTGACGAAGACCTTGTGGTCCCTGATAAAAGCCTTTCGATTTACGATGATGCCATTGCCTGCTGGAAAGGCGAAAAAATGAGCGAATGGAAGCATGAGCTCATCCGTAACGCCCATCATTTCGATTTCCCGGTGCATACCCCCTACTATAATCTTTCGGAAGAGCAGCGGGAACTTTTATGGACAGGTAACCGGTATTTCGGCGGTATCCGCGACTTCTTTGCGATGGTAGAAAGTAACACCTATAAAATACAATACAGGGTAATGCTTGCGCGATACCGGGGTAAAACGGTTTGCCCCGAATGCAGGGGAACCCGGCTAAGGAAGGATGCCAATTTTGTAAAAATCAACGGTAAATCTGTTACCGAGCTCGTATTGATGCCGGTTTCAGAATCCTTGAATTTCTTTGAGAACCTTGAACTATCTGAATATGAGAAAAGCGTTGCCGGCCGGATCCTGGTGGAAATAAAACAGCGCCTGCGCTTTCTGAATAATGTCGGCCTCCCTTACCTGACGCTGAACAGGCTCTCAAATACCCTTTCAGGAGGCGAATCACAACGTATCAACCTGGCAACTTCTCTCGGCAGCAGCCTGGTTGGTTCCATGTATATACTGGATGAACCCAGCATCGGACTGCATCCCCGGGACACACACCTGCTGATCGGCGTTCTTAAAGGGCTGAGAGACCTCGGGAATACGGTGATCGTGGTTGAACATGAAGAAGAGATCATTAAAGCCGCCGACCAGGTTATTGATATTGGCCCGCTGGCCGGAAATCACGGCGGCGAACTGATATTCCAGGGAAGTTATGACGAGATTACGCATTTTGAAAACAGCCTTACCGGGAAGTATCTTTCAGGAAAACTGAAGATTGAAATACCTGCATCTCGCCGCCAATGGCACGATTTTATTGAACTGCGCGGCGTTCGGGAAAATAACCTGAAGAATATTAATGCCCGGTTCCCGCTCAAGGTTATAACCGTGATTACAGGTGTGAGCGGATCCGGCAAGACATCCCTGGTTAAAAGGGTATTATTTCCGGCGCTGAAAAAAATATATGGCGGTTACGGAGAACGCACCGGCAAATTCGACAGGCTGGAAGGCGACTATTCCCGTATTGCTGCCGTCGAACTGATTGACCAGAACCCAATTGGCCGTTCCTCAAGGTCAAACCCGGCCACTTATGTCAAAGCTTTTGATGACATCCGCACCCTTTTTGCCGATCAGCCGCTGGCAAAAACAAGGGGGTATAAGCCCGGATATTTCTCATTCAACATCGAAGGCGGGCGATGTGAAGAATGTGAAGGCGAAGGCATTGTGACTGTCGAGATGCAGTTTATGGCAGATATACACCTCACCTGCGATGCCTGTAAAGGCAAACGATACAAGGATGAAGCGCTGGATATCAAATTTGACGGATTGTCCATTGCCGATATACTGGATCTTACCATCGAACAGGCGGTGGAATTTTTCGAGAGGCACTCAGCCAAGAATCACACCTGCCAGCGAATTGCAGCCAAACTCAAACCTCTGGCTGATGTAGGTCTTGGATATCTGGAGTTAGGACAATCGAGTGATACTTTCTCGGGAGGTGAAGCCCAGCGCATCAAACTGGCCTCGTTCCTTACCAAAGGCGAGAGCGATGTTCCTACCCTTTTTATTTTTGATGAACCGACAACCGGCCTTCACTTTCATGACATCCACAAGCTGCTGATAGCCTTAAACGCGCTTGTTGCCAAAGGGCACACGGTTATCGTGATTGAGCATAACCCGGAAATCATCAAGAGCGCCGACTGGGTGATTGATCTCGGTCCCGAAGGCGGGGATAAGGGTGGCTATATCCTTTTTGAAGGCACTCCGGAACAACTGGCCTGCTGCGAAAAGTCCTATACCGGAAAATTCCTGAAGCCGAAACTCGTATAATCCGGAATAGGGAAACTCATCCGTACTGAGGCCGGTGATGGATGGCTAAATGAAAGATGCAAAAAGGAAGCGCGGTTGCCGTCCCTGATAGCGTCGGACTGCCTCCCGATTCCGGAACGGCATACAGGACGCATAGTCTGGAACTTCAATTTCCTCTTTTAACATAACGGTCCCTGCATATAAAACTCCTACATTTGAATTCCGATGCACATCCATTACTTCCAGCATGATGATTTTGAAGACCTGGCCTATATTGGCCGTTGGGCTGAAAAGAACGGCATTGCAACTTCCTGTACCCGCTTTGACCGGCCCTGTCCACAGTTCCCATCCCATAGCGCCTATGATTGGTTAATCATCATGGGCGGGGCCCCGGGCGCTTATGAAGAGGACAAGTATCCCTGGCTGTCCGATGAAAAACGTTTTATCCGGGAGGCCATTGAATTGGGAAAAACAGTGTTTGGTATTTGCCTTGGTTCACAGCTTATCGCTGCATCGCTGGGAGCCAAAGTTTACTCAAACGCGAGTCCTGAGATTGGTTTTTTCCCTGTTATATTCAATGCAAGCGCAGCCAAAGACGAAGTTTTCTGTCATTTCCCGCAACAACTAACGGTTATGCACTGGCATAACGATACGTTTGAACTCCCCGACGGAGCAATCCTGATGGCCTCGTCGGAAGCCACAAAAAATCAGGCTTTTCGCTGGGGCAGAAACGTGTTCGCCTTCCAGTTCCATTTTGAAATGAATATGCTGGCAGCCAGGACCCTGGTTGAAAAATCGGGACAGAATCTGCCAACATCCCGGTGGGTTCAACTTCCGGAAGATCTGCTGAGTCAATCAGCCGTCCTGCAGCAAAACAATGATCTGTTTGATATTATTCTCAACGAGATGCGAAGTATCACCAGCCATGCCGCAAAACAGAACCGATGAATTAACATTAACCAAACCGGTACTGAAACATGAACAGCTTCACCGTATTGATGACTTTGTTGCCAGTATTTTTCATGATCCATGATTTCGAAGAAATCATTTTCTTTCCATCGTGGATAAAAAAAAACAAGAGCTTCCTGACTGACAGGTTTCCGGTTCTGAGCAGGCCATTTCTGCCGCATATTGAGAAAATGTCGGCAACGGCGTTTACCGTGGCCGTTTCCGTTATGTTCCTCCTGATATGCATATTAACCTATTTGTCAGTCTGTTTGGAGTTTCCCTATTTGTGGTTAGCGGCTTTCATGGGATTTTTTATTCATCTGTTCCTTCATATCGCCCAATGGATCATTTTAAGGAGATATGTGCCGGTGATAGTAACTTCTTTCCTGGCCCTTCCCTATTGTATCTGCACCTTCAGTATTATACTGCAAGAGAAGTTGTTTAGTGTTTCAGAGATCATCATTTGTACAGTGGCAGGACTCCTTATTTTGCTTCCTGTCATTGTATCAGCACATAAATTTGGGGTAAAAGCGGATGAATGGATAAATGGATAAATGGCGGGCAGATTCAGATATCTGATTTTCTTGTTTTCCATTCAAAATTCAATCCCTAAGTTTCGTACTTTTGCACCCTTAAAACGAAATGCGTAAATCATTGAGAATATTAATAAACAATAAAGAAGGAGAACATCTTTTATGACAACCGACACTTCAAAAAAGTACGTTTATTACTTCGGCGGCAAACAGGCTGAAGGCAACGGAAAGATGAAAGAATTACTCGGCGGCAAAGGCGCAAACCTTGCCGACATGAACCTGATCGGCATACCCGTTCCTCCAGGATTTACCATTACTACCGAAGTCTGCAATAATTACTTCAAGCTGGGACATGATGCTGTTGTTGATATGATTAAGCCTCAGGTTGACGAAGCCATTACAAAAGTTGAAAATGCTCTGGCCGGCCCGAAATTCGGAGATAATAAAAATCCCCTGCTGGTATCTGTCCGTTCAGGAGCCCGCGCTTCGATGCCCGGTATGATGGACACCATCCTCAATCTCGGATTGAATGATGAAGCCGTTGAAACCGTCGGCGTTAAAACAGGAAATCCCCGCTTTGCATGGGACTCTTACCGTCGTTTCGTACAAATGTACGGTGATGTTGTCCTTGGCATGAAACCTGCCAGCAAGCAGGATCATGATCCTTTTGAAGAAATTATTGATCACCTGAAAGAAGAAAAAGGCGTTCAGTTAGACACACAGCTCAGCACCGGGGATCTCAAAGAATTGGTAAAACGCTTTAAAGCTGTTGTAAAAGAAAAGACAGGGCATGATTTTCCTGTCAATCCCTGGGAGCAACTCTGGGGGGCCATCATAGCCGTTTTCAACAGTTGGATGAACGACCGCGCCATTCTTTACCGCAAGCTTAATGGTATTCCGGAAGAATGGGGCACAGCCGTCAGCGTACAGTCCATGGTGTTCGGAAACATGGGTAACAATTCCGCTACCGGTGTTGCTTTCACGCGCGATGCCGCTACAGGCGAAGATATTTTCAATGGTGAGTACCTCATCAACGCCCAGGGTGAAGATGTGGTAGCCGGCATCCGCACTCCGCAGCAGATCACCATCGAAGGTTCGAAACGTTGGGCTGCCCAGCAGGGCATAAGCGAAGAAATTCGTAAAAACCAATATCCTTCGCTTGAAGAAACCATGCCTGATGTATATGCCGACCTTAACGGCATTCAGCAACATCTCGAAGATCATTATACTGATATGCAGGACATCGAGTTCACCATTCAGGATGGTAAACTGTGGATGCTTCAGACGCGAAACGGAAAACGCACCGGCGGCGCTATGGTTAAAATAGCCATGGATATGCTTCATCAGGGGAAAATCAGCGAGCAGGAAGCCATTCTCCGCGTAGAACCCGCCAAGCTCGATGAATTGCTTCACCCTGTTTTTGATCCCGTTGCCATTAAAAGCGCCAAGGTGATGGCCAAAGGACTACCCGCATCGCCGGGCGCTGCCACCGGTCAGATTGTTTTCTTTGCCGAGGACGCCGAAACATGGGCTGCTCAGGGTAAAAAGACCATCCTTGTCCGTATTGAAACATCCCCCGAAGACCTTCGCGGTATGAACGTTGCTATGGGCATTCTTACTGCCCGCGGCGGTATGACTTCGCATGCAGCCGTTGTAGCCCGCGGCATGGGCAAATGCTGTGTATCCGGCGCCGGCGCTATAGAAGTTGATTATAAGGGCCGCACCCTGAAAATGAACGGAAAGCTTTACAATGAAGGCGACTTCATTTCGCTGAACGGTTCAACCGGTGAAATTTATGATGGTAAAGTTGCATCACAGGATGCTTCGTTATCAGGCGATTTCGGCAAACTGATGGAACTGGCTGATAAACACTCGCGCATGCATGTCCGCACCAATGCCGACACGCCGCACGACAGCCGCGTAGCACGCAATTTTGGCGCCAAGGGTATCGGACTTTGCCGCACCGAGCACATGTTCTTTGAAGGAGCCAAGATCAAAGCCATGCGCGAGATGATCCTCGCCGACAATGAAGAAGGGCGTCGTAAAGCTCTGGACAAACTGCTCCCCATTCAGCGCGAAGACTTCGAAGGTATATTTGAAGCCATGCAGGGACTTCCTGTTACGGTTCGCACCCTTGATCCTCCATTGCATGAATTCGTTCCCCACGAAGAAGCCAACCAAGCTGAAATGGCTGCCGAAATGGGAATTTCTGCTGAGGATGTAAAGAAAAAAGTTGACTCGCTGCATGAAATGAACCCCATGCTGGGTCACCGGGGATGCCGTTTAGGAAATACCTATCCTGAAATCACCGAAATGCAGGTGCGCGCCATCCTCGAAGCCGCCCTTAACCTGAAAGCCCGCGGCATCGAAGCAAAACCCGAAATCATGATCCCGCTGGCAGGCACGAAAAAAGAGCTGGAAATGCAGATCGACATTGTTCGCAAAACTGCCGAAAAGCTGTTTGCCGAACGCAATGACAGGATCGACTATCTTGCCGGCACCATGATCGAAATTCCCCGGGCCGCCCTTACTGCCGACCAGATCGCTGAAGTGGCCGAATTTTTCTCCTTCGGGACCAACGACCTTACCCAGATGACTTTTGGTTATTCACGCGATGACGCCGGCAAATTCCTCCCGGTTTACCTCGATAAAAATATCCTGAAGAACGACCCGTTCCAGGTTCTTGACCAGGAAGGCGTCGGCCAGTTGGTAAGAATGGGTACCGAAAAAGGACGCTCAACACGCCCGAACCTGAAAGTAGGTATCTGCGGTGAACATGGAGGCGAACCTTCATCCGTTGAATTCTGCCACAGGGTTGGGATGAACTATGTAAGTTGCTCCCCTTTCCGCGTTCCTATCGCCCGCCTTGCTGCTGCCCAGGCTGCTATTAAAGAAGCCATGGCTAAATAGCAAGTATCCGGCTATATAATTTCTGAGGCCATCCCTTATTAAGGATGGCCTCTTTTTTATCCCGGAATCAGGACAAACCGGAGCATACAGTATTCAGGACAATTGTGTAATGCCAACACTATTTTTTACTGTTTTATAAATCAATTTGTTATAACTTCGTATAAACATATTACCGATATGATACTCCCGTTTCATTACAGGAAAGCTTATCCGACAGTCGTTTATTCCCCGTTGCTGACCCTGATCCTGCTGGCATTCAACTGTCAGGCAAATATTCCTCTTTCGGGAACTATCCCCGGTGACACAGCGCCTCACACGGCATTTCTATACCCTGATGATGACCCTCTGGGTGATTTCCTCTCACTGACTATTCCATTAAAACGCGCCGGACGTCTGTTCCTCATCGAAGCCCGGATTGACGACCAGTCTGGTAATTTTGTCTTCGATACCGGAGCAACAGGGCTGGTCCTTAATAAAACCTACTTCCGGAAATACGTCAGTTACGAGAAACCATCATCCGGCGGCAGCATCGTCGGTTTATCCGGTAAGGTTTACCGGATCATGGTCAACAGAATTGAAATTTCGGGAATGCATTACGAAAACATCGAAGCCGACCTCGCTGATCTCGGCCATATTGAAAACCGAAGGGGTGTTAAAATTCTCGGGCTGTTCGGGTTAAACATGATCGACGACTTCGAAGTAATCTTTGATGCAAGAAATAACCAGTTGATGCTGAACCGCACGGACAAATCCGGAAATCGTCTTGACATTAAGGCATTTGACGGAAAATTTGATTTTACCCGGAAGATGGATATCAGAAAAAACATATTACTGATACAGGGAGAAATCGGAAACAAGGTATTAAGCTTTTGTCTTGATACGGGGGCTGAAACCAATGTGATCGGCAGTCACCTGCCGAAGAAAGTCCTCAGCACAGTCCAGATCAGCCGTCGTTCAACCTTACAGGGCGCCGGCGCCGGAAAAGTCGAGGTGCTATACGGCACGATGAACGAATTCAAATTTGCAGACCACCGGTTCGGAAAAATGGAAACCATTGTGACAAACCTTGAGTATATGAGTGACAGCTATGGCTTTCCCATTGACGGAATGCTCGGTTACGACTTCTGGTATGAAGGGATTTTTTGTTTCAATTTCCGCAAAGGAGAAATAAGCTTCAATTTATGGAGGTGAGATAACCATGAAAAAACGCTATCCGGCAATTGCTCTCATCCTTTTCCTGATGACAGTCATCCATGGCATAGCCCAGGACAAATCCGGCAACATTTGTTACGTGAACAGCGACCGGATGTACATACGTCTCGACAAACGCTGGTCGGATGCGAGAAAGAAGGAGATTTCGCTGTTGTACAACCTTGACAGCACTTTGATTGAACAGGCTTTCGCAGGAAAGATTCTTAGTGCTGACAGTCTTACCTGGACGGTGGAGCAGGTTAACGAGGAGGTTGCAATAATATCAAAACCGTTTATTGACGGGAAGCAGCCATCGATTGCGGGGCCGGAGGATGTCCTGCTGCTTGATGACAACCTGATCATGAACCCTTTATTAAATTCCTTTCTGCCCTCCCGAAAAAAATTCGGCATCAACCAGTTTCGGACTAATTCGGCCATACAATTCAAAAACGATACAACCCGTTTTTTTCTGCCGGGATACCAGGAGAAAAACCAGGTTTATTTTTCGGGGTCTTTTAATAACTGGAGTACGACAATGCTTCCGATGAAAAAAACAGGCGCGGGTTGGGAGGCTGACCTCAGGCTTGCAGCCGGGAAACACCTTTATAAATATATTCCTGACGGGCAATGGATACACGATCCGTTTAACAAACTTAAGGAGCATGATGGTCAGGGAGGTTATAATTCGGTTATGTATTGTTACAACCATACCTTCAGGCTCGATGGTTACACGGATGCACGAAACGTTATCGTAACCGGAAGTTTCAACAACTGGCAAAAAAGGCAACTTAAGATGAACCGGATACCCGGAGGATGGGAACTCCCGATATACCTTGAGGAAGGTACCTATGCCTATAAATTCATCGTGGATGGCCATTGGATGACCGATCCGGCCGATACCAACGTTCGTCAAGACATTGGCGGAAACCGGAATTCATTTCTCGGGATCGGCGACACAGTGATTTTTAGTTTAAACGGCTATGATTCAGCACAACAGGTTTTTCTGGCCGGGAGCTTCAACGGGTGGAATCCCGGTGAACTCAGGATGAACAAAGTTCCCGGCGGATGGAAATTGCCGTATGTCATGGGCCGGGGCTATTTCGAATATAAATTCATTGTGGACGGAAGATGGATGCCCGATCCTGCCAATCCTCATACTACCGGAACCGGCGATTATATCAACTCATATTTTGTACTGGAGCCAAACTACACATTCAGGCTTAAACATTTCTCCGATGCTCAGAATGTAATTGTTACCGGAAGCTTTAACGGCTGGCAGACTGATAATTACCAAATGACAAAGCAGGATGGCTACTGGACCTTTTCAACGTACCTCAAACCGGGAAAATACACCTATAAATTTATTGTTGACGGCACCTGGCTTCTCGATCCGGATAACGATGCGTGGGAGGAAAACTCACAGGGAACAGGCAATTCTGTTTTGTGGGTTGAGCCCTGAGTGACAGAATCCTTTGGTTTAGGAAAGATGCTGATAAAAGTCCCGCATTAAGCCTGCCGGCCCGTTCATGCGCCACCTTATACCAAAATTTGCCGGCTTCATTTTTCAGGACGGCCCTGTTTAAAAACTAAACCGATTGACCTGCTTTAAAAGAAACATGAACGGGATTATATCAAGGCTGATTCTCTGTTCCTTTTTTTCGAAACGGAATAGCAAATTATTTGAATCTTTTTGCATGGTACTTTTTATATTCAAAGCTCATATTCAGGCTTCAGGCGTTGCTCTGTTGATAAACTGTCTGTAATAACTGATGAAATATTCCGAAAAGAAGTTTCATCCCATATAAATTAATAATTTTGATTCAACTAACCCCGTATGCTCATATGCTTGTTATGACATACATAATATATTCTTTTTAAACCAATTATATAACAACCTTATCAGAAATGGCAAAAGCAATCAACATGCCCGGGTTCGAAATTGATTTGAATCAATATGGAATCAGAGATGTAAACGAAGTTTACTACAACCTCTCCTATGAAGAGCTCTTTAAACACGAAACCGCCCCTGAATTAAAAGGATTTGAACGGGGAACACTTACCACCCTTGATGCCGTGAATGTGGATACCGGCATCTTTACCGGTCGTTCTCCCAAAGATAAATACATCGTCAGGGATGCCACCAGCGAAAATACAGTATGGTGGTCGACTGTCGGAAAAAATGACAACAAACCATTATCCCCTGAAATCTGGAAACACCTGCACGAAGTCGTCACCCGCCAGTTTGCCCGTAAAAAATTATATGTAGTGGATGCCTATTGCGGAGCGAACCACGATACAAGGCTCAACGTGCGTTTCATCATGGAAGTGGCCTGGCAGGCGCATTTTGTCAAGAATATGTTCATTCGTCCCACAGAAGAAGAACTACTCAATTTCAAGCCGGATTTCGTAGTCCTGAACGGGTCAAAAACTGTTAACCCGGACTGGAAAGAGCAAGGCCTGAATTCGGAGAATTTCATCGCATTCAACCTTACTGAGCGGATGGCTTTCATTGGCGGTTCATGGTACGGCGGAGAGATGAAAAAGGGAATATTTTCCATGATGAACTACTTCCTGCCGCTGAAGGGAATTGCTTCAATGCATTGTTCGGCCAACATGGGTAAAAACGGTGATGTAGCTATTTTCTTCGGCTTATCAGGAACCGGGAAAACGACCCTTTCTACCGACCCTAAACGTCAGTTGATCGGCGATGACGAACATGGATGGGATGATGACGGAGTTTTTAATTTCGAAGGCGGCTGTTATGCCAAGTGTATAAACCTGAGTGAAGAAAATGAACCTGATATTTTTCACGCCATCCGCCGCAATGCGCTTCTCGAAAACGTAGTTGTGAAACCTGACGGTGCGCCTGATTTTGCAGATGCTTCCAAGACCGAGAACACCCGTGTCTCCTATCCCATCTATCACATTGATAACATCGTAAAGCCGGTCTCGAAAGGCGGACATGCCACCAAGGTGATTTTCCTTACTGCTGATGCATTCGGAGTATTACCGCCGGTCGCCAAATTAACAGCCGATCAGACCAAATACCACTTCCTTTCGGGCTTTACCGCAAAACTGGCCGGCACCGAACGTGGCGTCACCACTCCACAACCTACATTTTCGGCTTGTTTCGGCAACGCTTTCCTCACGCTGCATCCTACCAAATACGCCGTTGAACTGGTGAAACGCATGGAAAAGGTAAATGCAAAAGCATACCTGGTTAATACCGGTTGGAATGGAACCGGCAAACGTATCTCAATCAAGGATACGCGTGCAATTATTGATGCCATCCTCGACGGTTCCATCGATAAGGCCGAAACTCATATTCTGCCTTACTTTAACCTTGAAATTCCCGGAGAACTGAACGGCGTTAACACCCATGTTCTCGATCCGCGTAACACCTATGCCACGCCGGAGTTATGGAATGAAAAAGCTGCCGATCTTGCCAAACGCTTTATCGATAACTTTGCCAAATACACCGATAACGAGGAAGGTAAACGTTTGGTTGCGGCAGGTCCTGCCTTGTAATCCGATCTGCTCACAAATATTATCCATTATTTCCCAGGGTTGTCTCAAAAGCCTGCCTTGCAATCAGAATCCGGGATTTATCGTCCGGATTAAATCATGAGGAACATTGACAGGTGTAAGGATTGAAATATCCTCTTTTGAGACAACCTTTTCATTTGTTGTCAGGGGCCAGATTGGTATAGCTGCGCTTTATATCTGTAACAATATCATGACCCTTGTCAATAAAAAACAGTGTGTTTCGAGGTAAAAAGCCGGTTTGTCAGGCTGATTTTTTCTGAATACGCAAATTTTATACTAAATTTCTAATCCCTGATAAATTGTATAACTAATTGATATAATTGGTTTTATAGCTAAATAGCACATACAATTGATGAAATTTTAAGAGTACATCTATACATAAATCGATAAAAATTTTATGCAGAGTTAAAAATCGAATCATTTATTCTTACCTTTGCCGCAAATAATAATTACAATATTATGTCAACCGGAAAAGTAAAATTTTTCAATCAGCAAAAGGGCTTTGGCTTTATCGTAGACGATGAAACCGGCTCAGAGGTTTTTGTACACGTTACTGGTGTTACAGACCGCATCAACGACAACGACAAAGTTTCCTACGATATCGTGGAAGACCGTCGCGGAAAAAAGGCTATCAATGTCAAGCTTATATAAGTAATACATTGCACTACCTTAAAAAGCTTCCTTCGGGAAGCTTTTTTTATGCCTGCAATTAAAACCCTAATTTTGCGCCTGAAATATTACACTCTAAACACTCCGGGCATTTCATGAATATTCTACAGGTTGAGCATCTTTCAAAGAGTTTTGGCGAAAAAGTTCTTTTTCATGATATAAGCCTTGGCATCAGCAAAGGGCAGAAAATCGCCCTTATTGCCAGGAACGGAACCGGTAAGACCACGCTGATGAACATCATTGCAGGCCAGGATGCTGCCGATGAAGGCCGCGTTACGATCCGCCGCGATACACGCGTTGCCTACCTGAGACAGAATCCGCAGTATGAAGCTTCGAAAAGTGTGCTTGATATCCTGTTTACCGGCGATAACGAATTCATGAATGCCATCCATGATTATGAGGAAGCCCTTGAGAGGTTCAGGCATGAACACAGTGAAGCCCATCAGCGCGCCCTTGACGCCGGTATGGCCAGGATGGATGCCTTACAGGCCTGGGATTATGAGTCCAAAGTCCGTGAAATTTTAGGACGTTTCGGGATCAGTGACCTCTCCAAACCGGCCGGGGACCATTCAGGCGGACAAATAAAAAAGATTGCGCTGGCCGGCGCCCTTATCGGCACCCCTGACCTTCTGCTCATGGATGAGCCCACCAACCATCTTGATTTTGAAATGATCGAATGGCTCGAAGAATATCTTTCGCGCGAATCGCTCACCCTCTTCCTGATTACGCACGACAGGTATTTCCTGGATAATGTCTGCGACTCAATCGTAGAACTGGAGCAGGATTCTTTATGGCAATACAAGGGCAATTATTCCTACTACCTGGAGAAGAAAGCTCTAAGGCAGTCGGCCGAGGAGCAGGGACTCGAAAAGAACACCAACCTGTACAGGACCGAACTCGAATGGATCAGGAGAATGCCGAAGGCCCGGGGAACAAAGAGCAGAGCCCGCATCGAAGCGTTCGACGAATTGAAAGAGAAAGTAAGCCGGAAGCCGGAAGAAAAAACGATAAAATTCAACGTTAATGCTAATCCGCTTGGCGGAAAAATCATTGAAGTAAATAATATCTGTAAGAAGTTCGGCGATAACACTATCATCGACGACTTCTCCTATATCTTTAAAAGAGGGGAAAAAATCGGGGTGGTAGGTTTGAACGGCGCCGGAAAATCAACGCTGCTCAACATCATCAGCGGAAACATGCGGCCCGATAAAGGCAGTGTGGTTACAGGTCAGACCGTGGTGACGGCATATTACACCCAGGAGGGGTTGCAACCCGTCGAGGATAAACGCGTTATCGATATCGTGAAAGATGTAGCCGAGGAGATCGTAATGAAAAAAGGGAGCCTGTCGGCTGCGCAATTCCTTTATCAGTTTAATTTTTCATATGCGGTTCAGCATGCTTATTTCAGCGCCCTGAGCGGAGGAGAGAAACGCCGTTTGTACCTGTTGCTGCAATTGATGCGGAACCCAAATTTCCTGATCCTTGACGAACCTACCAACGACCTTGACATTTTCACCCTCCAGGTACTCGAAGAATTCCTCGGCGATTTCCCGGGGTGCCTGCTTATTGTATCTCACGACCGTTTCCTGCTCGATAAGTTATGCGATCATGTTTTTGTTTTCGAAACAGAAGGCCGGATCAAAGATTTCTATGGCAATTATACGGCTTATTATCGTTATCGGATCCATGAACTAAAGAAACAGCAACAGGCCAGGAACCAGCTACGGGAAGCGGAGGTCCATCCGGAAAAAGAAAAAAAGGCTTCAAATAAACCCACCTATAAACAAAAACTGGAGTTCGGAACGCTTGAAGACGAGATCAGCCGGTTAGAAAAGGAAAAGTCGGAAGTGCTGGCAGCATTGAATGGCGGCCAGGCGGAATCTACCGTTTTACAGGAATTATCGGTACGGTATGGCGAACTGGAACAACTGATCGAAGAAAAGACCCTGCGCTGGATGGAACTCGGCGAAATCATGGACACCTAAAGGTTAAAAGATGTGGCGCCTGGGAAGCATTCTCCGGCTTCCCTGATTCCTGAAAGGCACATAAAGAAAAAGCCGGATATCACCGGCTTTCTCTTTGAGAACTTATAACGGGATCAGCCCTGAGCCAGCATAACAGGCATAACAAGCATCAGGATATCTTCGTCCTTGTTTTCATTGTTAACAGGAAGGATTATTCCGGCACGTGTAGGGCCTGCCAGATTAAAGCAAATCTCATCGGATTCGAGGTTTGTCACCATATCGAGCACAAACTTCGAGTTGAAGCCAATTTCCATATCCTCTCCGTCATAAGTGCAGTTCAGACGTTCAGACCCTTCGTTTGAATAGTCAATATCCTCGGCTGTCATTACCAGCTCCTGGCCGCTGATTCTAAGACGGATCTGATGTGTGCTTTGATTTGCAAAAGGCGAAAGGCGCTTCACGGCGTTAATGAAAACCTGGCGGTCAACGGTGAGATGGTTTTGGTTGTCGCGCGGAATAACAGCTTCATAAGCCGGGTATTTGCCTTCAATCAGTCTGCAATAAAGCCTGACATTCTGGAATTCGAAGGCGGCATTCGTAACGTTATATTCCACCGTCACCTGGGCAATATCAGTAGCCAGGAGGTTTTTCAATACGTTCAGCGGTTTGCGCGGCACTATGAAACTGGCCGAATCTTCGGCTTTGGCATCGGTGCGGCGGTAACGAACCAGTTTATGCGCATCGGTAGCAACAAAAGTAAGGTAATCGGGAGTCAGCTCAAAGAAAACGCCCCCCATCGCCGGACGCAGTTCATCGTTTCCGGTAGCGAAGACGGTTTTGTTAATCCCGGCAGCAAGAAGATCGGATGGCATCTCAATCCTGGCGGTTTCCGTAAGTTCCGGCAGTTTGGGATAATCCTCGGCATTATGGCCGGTAAGATGATATTTCCCGTCGCTTGAAACAATTTCAACAGCCTGTAATGCCAGGTCGATGGAAAAAGTGAGCGGAACATCAGGCAGGTATTTCAGGAAGTCGAGCAGCAGTTTTGCCGGAATGGTTATGCTTCCGGGCTCTTCCAGCATAGACGGCTCCAGTGAAATGACCATTGTTGTTTCAAGGTCTGTGGCAGTAATGTTTAATGCAGTATCCGTAAGTTCGAACATGAAGTCATCGAGGATCGGAAGTGTATTACTGCTGTTGAGCACGCCGCTCAGCGACTGAAGCTTCCTCAACAAGGTCTGGCTATTGATTATAAATTTCATAACCTATTTTATTTCAATTAATTAAAACGATCTTTGTTACACAGGTAAAAGTATGAATCTTAAACGAGAAATGAAAGCACCCCTCAACGATTTTTCAACAGGTAATCAACAGGAAGAAAAGAATCATGGTTGGCGATAGCGGTTAAAAGCTTGTCTGCTTTATACTTGCCGGTATGCAGCCTGTTTAAATGCTGAATGTCTTCACTCATGCTTCACCGGTCCGGTTCCCGGTTTTAGCTTCTTCTCACGGCTTTTTCTTCCACAGTTTCAGTTTGGACTCCTCTCCACTGATCAGCCTGCGGATATTTTTATGATGTGTAACAGGGATAAATACGGCTATCAGAATGGACAATACAATGATGGCCATTGACTTTTCGTGAAAAATGAAAAATGAGATAAACGGCAGAAGAATGGCGCTGGTAACGGATGCCAGCGAGACATAACCGGTTGCCAAAAAGACGGTAAAAAACCATACCAGGACAATCCAGAAAACTTTCGGAAACAGCGCTACAACTACTCCAACCAGGGTTGCAACTCCTTTTCCTCCCCTGAATCCGGTATATACCGGGAAAACATGCCCCAAAACAGCCATCAGGCCTGCTAAAATTTTATAATAAACCAGCCGTTCACCCGAAAAAAAACTGCCGGCAAATAATGCAGACAACGCCACGGCGCCCCAACCTTTCAGGGCATCGAGCAGTAAAACAATTATTCCGGCTTTTACGCCAAGGACGCGTATTGTATTGGTAGCGCCAGCATTATGACTGCCTTCATCGCGAACATCAACACTGAAAAATGCCCGTCCGATCCAAACCGACGAGGAAAACGAACCCATCAGATAAGCGATAACCGCTCCAGATACAATCGGAAAATATGATATCATGGCCAAATGTAACTATTTTTCTGGAGGTAAAAATGGCCCTTCCTCTCTTTTAGGCCCAAACCCACCTGCTTAGCATAAAAAATCCGGGTAACAGGCCTGGTCCGGATAATTCCCCGGTTCGTTCAACAGGAAACCAGAGGGCGGGCATCCGACATGTACTGCGCCCGAAATGAAATAAGAACCGGCCCGGCAGCCTGCGGGCTGGTTGTTGCTGTAAAATGACGGGGTTCGGATTCCGATGGATATTTCTTCCATCTATTCCCCGAAAGCCTGTTTCATCTTACGCAGGAAAGATCCTTTCTTTTCGTTGTTGGAAACGATGAACTGATAGCTTCGTTGCCCGTCACCCGATTTAATCGTGCGGTCTTTTTCGTCCAGTCCGACCAGTTTATCATTAAAATCCTTATTGGATGAAATAGCCTGCATGATGCCATTGGCATAACTGAAATAATACCAATGCCGGTCTTCGAGTTCGAAATAGAACGTGAACATATCGCCGGTCCGGCGTTTCCCGATTTCCAGGTACGATTCCACATATTTGTTTACCATTTCTTTACCCAGGCTCATAATACCGACCGGTCCCTTCCCGACAAATGACCTCAGCTCCGGATTCCATGCCAGTTTCATTTCTGAAAGCATCAGCGTATGGTTCAATTCTTCCGGGAATTTCCTGAATTGCCCGTAAGAGGTTAGCTCTGCCATCTGTTTCTGAGCCATGGCGGTATCCAGAAATTCATATAAGGGAAAACTATAGGAAGTCGCCGCAACGTCCATGCCTTTCAGATCGGCGATTTTCAGGTCGGTTGAGAAAACCTTGAGCGCTTCTTCGGAAAAGAAGAAATCGAAGGCTGTTGTAACCATGAAAGTAGCTGAATCAGGAATCATAAAATAGGCGCCTTTGCCGGCTGATTTCATGGTCAGACGGCCCATATCCCCGACCAGATTAATTTTGCCACTTCCTTCAAGAATACATTGATTTGTATTGAAAGCCAGCATATTGCCAGGTTTGGAAACGTCTTCCAGTTTTTCTTTCGGAGCAATCCGGTACTCTCTTCTCAACGTATCGAATATGAGATATCCGGTAGCCGCTATGATATCCTGGTCGTTGATGTTCTGCGGCTTCTCGAAGAATGCCGGCAACAGCCCCTGCTTGGTTGACGAATACAGTATTGAGGTGCGGAGGTTTCCGTTTCCCCTGTTTTCCATATCGTTACTGACCGGAATCATGATATTCGCAGGATCGATCTTCGCATTTATTTTAATCCATTCATGGCCTAATGCTTCACATTCATGCACAAGATTGAAGGTCCCCTGGAAGCTTAACATTTTATCGGGCGCATTTAATTCGATATCGCCTTCGAAGCCAAAATGATTGCTCAATTTAAAATTGTCGGTTTCCGTTACCGTGGCAGTAGCATAGGTTTGCCGTTCCGAATTCACGTTGATAGTGCTCATCTGCAGGGTCTGAAGGTCGCCGTCGGCGGGAACATAATCGTAAAGGCCTTTTCCGCCGTAATGGTTTTTGGAACTGATCACGACATCGGCATTATACAACTCATGGTATTTTGTATCGGTATTGGCCAGGATGGTTGTGCCTTTCAGCTCATTCATCACCCCATCCCTGCCAATGGTCACCTCTCCGTTTACAGGAAAAATGGCGGCATCGGCCACCTTGATAATTCTTGCATCAAGAACTTGTAAAACATTGGATGTCAAGTCATAATTTGCCCGCATGGCAAAAAAGCTCAACGAATCCTGTGCGTAATCGCTTGAAATGAACCTGTCATCACCGGATGGAATATTGAGCAACTGATCCCTGTTCATCCGGTGATAAGCATCTTCGGTAAAGGTTGTTTTGGTCAGGAGTTGCAATACTTTCTTATCCATCATCCAATCAAAGCCATCAACAAGGCTGACATATTTATTGACCGGGAATTCCATCCTGGAGCCCTTGCCGGAAGCCGTAAAATGTCCTAAACGTTTATCAAAATCGATATCGGTGCGAAAGACATGAACACTGAGCACCTGCGATTTATGGTCAGGGGTGTACAGCGCGAAATCCGATGTATCGGAAGTGAAGGCATTGTTAATGAAATCGTAACTGTTTGAATTGACCTGGGCATCTTCAAAGGTCATTTTTCCCCGGCCTCTTAGCCCTTCCGGAGTAAGCGCCAACGAACCGGACAGCAACGCGTGGTTGTTGAAAAGGCTGATGCTGTCGCCAGGCAGGTTGCTAACCGTCATGACATCTTTTCCGGGCAACCACTTCACTCTTGATTCCCTGATAGCCACTTGAGGATATCGGGCAGAAGCAACTGTTTCTTTCAGGTTGAAATTCTTGAGTGTTGCAGAAGTGGAATCAGGCGTAAAGAGGAAATCGCGTGATTCGGAAGTCGAAGCCAGGTAGGTTAGCTTACCCGATCCACGCAAGCCGTTGTTACTCAGCTTCAATGTATCGCTGTATACCCCCGAGCCGGCATAGACCGGCAAACCGCCTGCCGGTAGCTTTTTTATGAACCCCAGCGAATAGTCTTCCTGTACCCTGAGCGGTTCGTCAATAACCGGGAACATATCGCCGGTATTCAGGTGGCCTTCAAATTTCAGGTTTGCCGTCGGTAAATGATTCAGGCTGTCCATAATGTATGGATCGACACTGTAATAAAATTTATCACGCTTGTAAACTCCCTGCACCGTGCTCTTTTTATCGAAATAAACATAGGAGATATCCTTGCTCTCAAAAACGGGGAAATTTTTCAATGACTTTTTCCCCGACTTGTTTCCCGGATCATCGATCTGAAGGTCGCCGCTCATATCCGAGATGACATTTTTGACCCGGATTAACGGCTGGTAACCGTTCAGATCAGGATGCCAGGCATACACATACATCGCCATTGAATCGATCTTGGGAATGTTCATGCGGAAATGGTCATAATCAAAAGAACACTCGTTGGAATAAAATTCGAAAAAACCGGCATGAACACGCCCTGTAAATGTAAAATCACGATTTTTTTTCATCACGATTTTACCATCGCGGGGTACGACATAAACATATTGGGAATCGCTGAGCATTACCTGCCTGACGCCATACAGGGTCAGGTCAAGGGACTTCAGGTCAAGGATGGCATTACTTCCTTTTTCAACGGTGGAATAGAACTGTAGGATATCGTAATCCTTGAACCCTCCGCGGGCTGCCAGGAATTCATTTAAACGGGGTTTAACCGTAACGAAATCGTTATCCATGTCATAAATGATAAAACCGGCATTGGCCAGCCTGATCAACTGTACCCTCACCTGTTCCAGCGGCATCCTGATATAATCGGCATATTCATCGGCATAAAAACGATCGGTAGAATGCTTGCGGATATAGGTTGAAACCAGATTTGCCGGATTAACTTCATCCATACCCTGCATCCGGTCGTACCGATATTGTGAAAAGAAATCGGCCGATTCAAAAAGCGCATCGCCTTTGCTCCTGGGGCCCCGTATCGCTTCCAGGCTGAGTTTATCATCGTCCATTTTCCAATAGATAGCTTCGGGATACATATCAACCAGGTGATAGCTGTTAAAAAACGGGCTTTGCGAGAGGCCTTCCTCCATGCGTGTGAAAACAAATTCATCATTGGACTTGATGTACCTCACCAACAATCCGGGATGGTAAATTGAATCATTGCCGATAAAAATCGTTGCATTGGCCCTGTTTGCCACAAAGCGGTCAGGCCTTATTACAAATTCGCCGGATCTCAGTTCAATGAACGGAAGGTTGTTCCGTTGTACGTGGATTATCGCCGTGGATTTATTTACGCCACCGCCCAATACTCTTGCTCCTTCCATGGCAAATCCGCCTTCATAATCGATATTCCTGAACAGGTTGTGAATGTATAGGTCACCGGCATATGCCGTAAAACGGGGATAAGAAGCTCGTTCAGGGGCTACATCCGTAATAACCCTCTCTTCGAACCTTCCGGCTAATGCATAGGCAAAATAGCCCCGGTGCACAAAAGATACCGTATCAGCCGAATAAGATGTAGTTCGAAGATTGATCCGGTATGTTGAAAGTTCTGCAAAAACGCTGTCGCGTCCAAGCCCTGTGCGGTCCCAGTATACTTTTCCTCCATTCCCTAACCATTGCTGTGTAATGGGAAAATAGAGCCCCCTGGTATCGTAAATATTTGTACTGTCGCCGCGTACGATGCAGCTTAATGTTGCCGATGAGAACCTGAATACGGGCACGGTATCAAAATCAAATTCAAAGCGGGCATCCCTCATACGCCATGCTTCTGTGTTATTCAGCCGGAATGCATAATCGGCGAGCAGCAGATTCGTCTGGGTGAGATAAGCCGCCAGATTTTGTGCACTGTTTTTCCCCTCAAGGCAATAGTTAACGCTGAGATAATGTGTATCGAAAGCCTTTGCGGGGATATTCCGCCTTACCATCAGTGAGATGCTTTTCAGATACTCTATAAAATGCGGGGCCACCTTGAACTTTTGTTCAAGCATGGCGTTGCAGACCGACTGAACCTGTTTTTTTTGCGCCGGTGTCAGCAGGTTTGAAGTCCAATGATAGGTAAAATCCGATAATACATCCCGCGCTTCTTTTGCATCGCCTTCCCCGACGGTGGCAAAAAAAGCCGTAAGATCGCCGACAAATTTCGATGTATCTGCCGAAAAAGTCTTCGCTGGTTCCTCCTGGGCATCCACAAAACCCGCAGTCAACAGGAATATAAAAACGCAACAAAGCCTTTTCCGGTTCATCTCCGATTAATTTAGGATCATCGTTTGATAAAACAAGCCGCTACCCATTTGTTTTCTTCACGGTCAGACAATAGTTCCAACCCCGATTCGCGGGCGCGTTGCGAAACAGAATCCAGATCGCCGGTATAAAAACCACTCATGACCAACAATCCTCCCGGATCAAGGCATGCTGAATATGCCGGAATGTCCCGGAGCAGGATATTCCGGTTAATATTGGCCAGGATTATGTCATAGCGCTTTTTCTCCAGCAGACCGGCATCTCCCAGGTATACCCCGATATCAGTGATGTTGTTGTTAGCGATATTCTCTATCGAATTGTTATAGGCCCATTCGTCGTTATCGATAGCTGTCACCGGATTGGCGCCTGATTTGCGTGCAAGAATGGCCAGCGCTGCTGTGCCGCATCCCATGTCAAGCAAGCTTTTATTCTCCATGTCAAGCTCCAGTATATACCTGAGCATGAGTCTCGTTGTCTCATGATGGGCGGTGCCAAACGACATTTTCGGCTCAATAATGATTTCCAGGGGAATTTCATCCCTTTTCGGATGAAACGGCGCCCTGATGATTAGTTTGTCGTCAATCACAACCGGGCTGTACCCGCTTTCCCAAAGGGCATTCCAGTCCCTGTCCCTGATAAGTTCTGTTTCGTAGCTGGCGAACCACCGGATGATCTGATCCCCTGAAAGGCTGCTGATACATTCTTCCGTATACCCTGCGACAGGAATATAGGCTTTCAGGACGTTATCCTCTTCGATGAAACTCTCGAAGCCAATATCGCCTAACATGGCGACAAGCATATCGCCTGCGTCATCAACAGGTTTCAGCCTGAACCGAAATTCATAATAATCCATAACATGCTGTTTTTTACCGTATCAGGACTTCCTTGTTATTCGCTGAATGAATTTACAATGGTCACAAAGTCTCCGGCCTTGAGCGAAGCCCCGCCGATCAAGCCGCCATCAACATCCGGCTGTGAGAAGAGTTCAGCGGCGTTTCCGGCATTGCAACTGCCGCCATACAGAATATTGATTTTATCTGCCACGTCATCCCCAAATTTCGAACCTATCAGGCCCCGGATAAAGGCATGCATTTCCTGTGCCTGAGCGGGAGTGGCCGTTACGCCTGTTCCAATGGCCCAGACCGGCTCGTAGGCGATGATGACCGTAGAAATCACATCCACATCCAGGTGAAATAAAGCTTCGCTTATTTGCTGGCGGACCACTTCAAAATGATTTGATTTTTGCCGCTCGGCCAGCACTTCGCCGCAACAATATATGGGAACCAGGTCGTTCGCCAGGGCAAGGTCAATTTTTGCTTTGATCACAGCATCAGTCTCTCCGTAATATGTTCTGCGCTCGGAATGTCCAAGTATGACATGGGTAATCCCCATCGAACTAATCATCGGTGCTGATATTTCACCGGTATATGCACCTTTTTCATGGTCGTTGATATTCTGGGCCCCGACAAAAAAGTCGTTTTCAACGCCTATATCACTGGCCATTTCCAGGTACGGGGAAGGCGGGCAGATGATGATCATCGTATCATTTTTCCCGCGTTCGTTCAGCAGGTCGGTTATTTCGTATAACAGATCCTCGGCTTCCTGGAACGTCGTGTTCATCTTCCAGTTACCTGCTACAATTTTGTTTCTCATGGTTCAATGATTTTATTAGTTAATTCAATCTATTAATTTCATCTTTAAGCAATTATGAATACTTGATCCTTGGATCAAGCAGCCCGTATGCCAGGTCGACCAGGATGTTGATGATGACCAGGAACACGCTGATAAATAAAACGGCGCCCATCACAACCGGGAAATCGAATTTTTCGAGGGCATCTACAATGACGACGCCGATGCCTTTCCAATCGAAAACATATTCGATAAAAACTGCGCCTGCAATCAGCGATGCAAACCAGCCTGACACAGCGGTCAATACCGGGTTCATTGCATTTTTAAGCGCGTGCCTGACAATAATCTTTCGTTCACTGAGGCCTTTGGCGCGCGCAGTGCGGATATAATCCTGCCCGAGGACATCCAGCATCGAACTTCTGGTTAACTCGGTGATGATAGCCAACGGCCTGATGGCTAAGGTAAAAACAGGCAGTATCAGGTTTTTTAGACTGATATATTCCCCATTCCCGAAATCATCGACACTGTATAGGCTGCCGAACATGCTAAGTCCGGTAATATCCGACAGAACAAAGGCGAATATCCACGCTATGAGTATGGCGGCAAAGAAGGACGGCAACGACATGCCGAGCACCGACAGCAACAGTGCTGTCTTATCGAACCAGGTATCCTTGTGCAGGGCGCTGAAGATGCCGATTAACAATCCGGCCAGTGTAGCAAGCAGCATTGCGACAGTCGCCAGGATGATGGTCGGAACAAAAGCGTCGGCAAGAATTTCAGAAACAGGTCGCTTGCTCTGGTATGAACGCCGGAGGTAAGGTTGTTTCAACACCAGTAAATGAGCGTTGCCAATATTAAACAAAGGTATCGCTGATGCGTATTTTTCCGGATCAAGAAACCAGTAACTGCCGGAATTTGCACAGTTATGGACTGAGATCGGGGAAATATCATTCAGAAAGTTAAAATACTGGACCGTCAGCGGTTTATCGCGCCCGAGATCACGGTTGATGGCTTGAACGGATGCAAGGTCGGCGCGTTGCCCCAGGATCATCCTGGCCGGATCGCCGGGCAGCGTATTGAAAAGCACGAAAATAAGCGTAATAACGCCCAGTAAAACCAGGAAGCCATAAAGCAGTCTTTTGAGCGTATATTGCAACATAGAAAAGGCCAGGTGTTATGACGGTTCTTTTTGGGTCAGAAATTCGGCTTTGAACTTTTCGTAATCGGGTAAATCGCGCCAGTTCCATTTGTCAATGATGATTCCGTTTCTGAGTAACATAATCCCTGGATTTGAGCGGACCATGGTTTTCAGAACAATGTCATCCGACTGGTAAAACGCTATTGATAGTTTGTTCCTATGGACAAAGTTTACAATATCCGCAGGCTCCGAGGCAACCAGCGCTACCGATGACACGCCGTCACCGGCTGCTTTGAGGCAAAATTTATCGATTGCGCTGAAGGCTTGGCTGTTTGCGGACGAAAGGTCATAGGCATTCACAATGAGTTGAAATTCAGGATTCCTGGTAACAGTTTCCGTAAGGATATTCCCCAGCGTATCGGTTATAACCAATGACTTGCCATAGTATTTATTCGGGTCTTCAACACGCTGGGAAACAAATACCCATTGAGCCATCCAGGTGCTGTCGTCAAAAGGATAATTCGGCGACAGGAATTCTTTCTGTTCCCCTGTGGCATTATTCCGGTATGTCACAAAATATTTCACCGGAACCGGATTTTCGGCATACAGTTTATGCCCTTTTTTCCATTCGGTAAAGTCAATCACCGGAAGATGACGGTAACAATATACCGAAAATGAAATAAACAGCGCTGCCACTATCCCTGTAATCATCCATTGGGCAGAGGGAGAAAAGCCGTTGCTGAACTTTTTCCTGTAACTGAATACAATAATGGCAAGCACTATAAGGACAATGTTCTTGTAAAAAGTCTGCCAGTTTGTAAGTATAATGGCATCCCCGAAACAGCCGCAATCGGGAACCGGATTATAGACGGCATCAAAAAACGTTAGTACCGTGAAAAACGACATCATCAGCAACAGTAACCAGGATGCCGGTTTCATACGTAATTTCAGCAACAGCATGACGCCGATTGATAATTCGAGGGCGCAGGCCATGATGGCGAGAGTTAAGGCGAGGGGTATGGCCCAGTCCATGTGATAGGCAATAAAATAGTCCTCGATTTTATAGGAAAATCCCAGCGGATCTACACCTTTAACAAATCCGGAAAACAGAAAAACACAAGCTGTAAGCAGTCGGCTGATGTTGGCAAGTATCTTCATATTTTAAAATAGCGTTAATTAACAAACAGTTTATTTTTGGTCATTCAGTTGAATCAGGGCAAAGACGGAGTAATTGATAATATCCAGGTAGTTTGCATCCAGGCCCTCGCTGATCAGGGTAACCCCGTTGTTATCTTCAATTTGCTTGATGCGGAGAAGTTTCATCAGGATAATATCGGCTAACGAACTGACCCGCATCTGGCGCCAGGCTTCCCCGTAATCGTGATTCTTATCCGTCATCAGCGATTTGGCCTTGGCGGCATTGGTATTATACAGTGTTTCAACCTTTTCAGACTCCATACGGGCTTCTTCCGATGAACCCAGTTCCAATTGAATCAGGGCCATGATCGAATAGTTTACAATCCCCATAAATTCCGGGCATATTCCTTCCCCTACCCTGCTGTGCCCTTTTTCCTGTAGGCTGCGGATTCTGCTGGCTTTGATATAGATTTGATCGGTGAGCGAAGAGGGACGCAGAATTCGCCAGGCAGTGCCATAATCATGCATCTTATCAAGGAAAATCCTGCGACAGGAGTCAATAACGGCGTCAAATTGTTCCGACGTCCTAGCTGCCATAGAATCAATATCTTTGTGGTGGATCATAAACAGATGTTTATATGCTTGAAATGAAGCCTAAAAATACGGTTTTTCCACATTCCAGAACGCTGAAATGCGGCGATAAATTGCTTAACCTGTCGGAACCGGTAGTTATGGGCATCCTAAATGTCACGCCCGATTCATTTTACGATGGCGGAAAATATAAAAACCTGGACGCATGCCTGGCCCATGCTGACCAGATGATTGCCGAAGGAGCCAAAATCATTGATATCGGCGCTGTTTCAACCAGGCCAGGCGCTCCCGAGGTTACCGAGAGTGAAGAACTGCAAAGGCTGCTACCTGTCCTGAATGAACTTGTGAAGCGTTACAGCCGGATTATTTTCTCCATCGATACTTTTCGTTCGTCGGTTGCCCGGGCAACGGCTGCGTGTGGCGCCAACATGATCAACGATATTTCAGGCGGCGACCTTGATGAAAACATGTTTGCCGTGATGGCCGGATTGCCTGCTTCTTACGTGCTGATGCACATGCAGGGAACTCCGGCAACTATGCAGGTAAATCCGGTATACCGGGATGTTGCAGGTGAAGTTTTCGACAGCCTTCAGGCAAAACTGCAAAAACTTCAGGAAATGGGCGTCGGTTCAGTTGTTATCGATCCCGGGTTCGGATTCGGAAAGACCATTCAGCATAATTACGAACTGCTCCGTAACCTCCATCGCTTTGCTGAACTTCGATGCCCGGTGCTTGTCGGTGTTTCAAGGAAATCAATGATTTATAAATTATTAAACATATCGCCCAACGAAGCGCTGAACGGCACAAGCATCCTGAATACCCTGGCTTTGCTTAAAGGAGCTGACATCTTAAGGGTACATGATGTAAAAGAGGCTGTGGAAACCATAAGCATCGTGAACGAATACCTGAAGGCCGGTAAATAAGTATATTTGCACAATTCATTTGTTGTTGTAAAACTGATTTTATGTTGTCATTTCTCTCGGTGCGGGTCCTGGATATCGTGGATATTCTGTTGGTAGCCCTTCTGTTATACTGGTTGTACCAACTTCTGAAAGGGACTGCCGCCGTCAATATTTTCCTGGGGATACTCGCTATCTTCGCCCTTTGGCGTGTAGTGAAAGCATTGGGAATGGATTTGCTGAGCGACCTGCTGGGAGCTTTTATCAGCGTGGGTTTTATTGCTTTCATTGTCGTTTTCCAGCCCGAGATACGTAAGTTTCTACTGGCTATCGGTTCTCCCGGATTTTTCAAAAAGACAAGTTCGCGGTTTCTCTTCTGGAAGATAAAGCTGGAAGATGAGAACCTTTCGGATATAGACCCCGTGGTTCAGGCATGCCAGCGCATGGCTATGACGAAAACCGGCGCTCTTATTATAGTCTCACGAAAAAATGACCTGACCGAATTCACGGAGACCGGCGTTGCCATAGATGCTACGATTACCGACCCCTTGATCGAGAGTATCTTCTACAAGAACAACCCGCTGCACGATGGGGCGATGGTTATTTCGCTGAACCGTATTAAAGCGGTACGGTGCATCCTCCCGGTATCTTCCAGTTCGGACCTGCCAAATGATCTGGGCTTGCGTCACCGGGCGGCGCTGGGCGTTTCGGAACGCACCGATGCCATTTCCATCATCGTTTCGGAGCAAACAGGAAATATATCCTATTGCAGGGATGGACAGCTTTCGGTCGATATAAAAGCTGCCGGATTAAGGAACATGCTGCTGAACGACTTTAGTCCCGCGGTAAAGTAACCGTCAGAATAAGTATAAACCCTGTTAATCAGGGGCTTTCCGTTCAATTTACTTTTCCTGCACTACCGCAGCACTGTCGGCTTCCTTCTTTTCAAAATCGCGTACAATATCTTCGGCCGGCCGGCCCAGGTATTTCAGCGACATTTCGGCATCATCGGCAAGCGGATGCCCGGGATATTTGGCAATGAATTCCCGGTAAATACTACCGGCTTTTGAAAAATCGCCGAGAGCGTTTTCGTAAATAAAGCCTTGCATGAACAGGCATTCACCAACCCTTGAAAAAGAAGGATAATCTTTCTCAACCTGCTGAAACAGCGAAATTGCCTTTGACGGTTTATTGAAGCTCAGGCACATTCCTCCGGCCCTGAAAAGATACTCAGGGGCCAGTGTGTCTTTCGGATACTTTGAAGCGTATTTACTGTAAGCCTCTACCAGTTCGTTGATTTTTACCGTATCGGCAGGCGATTGCTCTTTAACTTCCTTCTCAAGTTTTGCGATTTTTGCCGACATTTTTTCAGGTGATGAGCCACACGAGGAGAACAGCAAGATGAGCAGGATCGCAAATGTTCCTGAAATGATTTTTTTCATTGTTCTGACCAATATTATTTACAGGTTTTATCAGTATTTCTTCTTTTGGGGAAATATCATTTTGTATGAAACATCAATGTTCCCCCTTGAAATGTCATTCAATTTCCGCTTGAGCATCATCTTACGAAGGGGATGAATTTTATCGACAAATAACTTTCCTTCCAGGTGGTCGTATTCATGCTGAATAACCCTGGCTATAACGCCTGAATACCATTCATCATGTTCAACAAACTCTTCATCACGATAAATAATGTGTACATCGGCCGGACGAAGTACGTCTTCATGAATATCCGGGATACTCAGGCATCCTTCATTAAAGGCCCATTCTTCTCCTTTTTCCCCGACGATGCGCGGGTTGATAAAAGCTTTTTTAAATGTTGACGCTTCAGGATGTTCTTTGCCATAAGGCGTTGCATCGATCACAAAAATTCTTATCTGCCTGTTTACCTGGGGGGCCGCCAAACCAACTCCGCTGGAATAGTACATGGTTTCATACATGTTGGCGATCAGTTCGTTCAGTCCTTCATACTCAGGAGTAATATCCAGTGAAATTTTACGGAGGTTAGGATGTCCGTATGCTACAATCGGTAAAATCATAAATTAAACGTCCTTGTTTTTATCATAAACGGGGTAATATCCCGGAAAGTTCATCAATCCATTCCTTTTCTTTCAAGGTAGCTTTGCAGAATGATCGCTGCGCTTACCCTGTCAATCAGCCCCTTATCCTGCCTTTCCTTTTTCTTCGCTCCTGAATGCAGGATGGTCCGGCTTGCCATTTTACTGGTAAACCGCTCGTCGACCCTTTCGACCGGAATTCCCGGGAAAGTGCGGCTTAAAAGACGGACAAAAGGCTCGATAAATTCGGCGGAAGAGGAAGGTGAACCATTCATCTGAACCGCTTCTCCCACCACCAGCACATCAACTTTTTCCCTTTGGATATAATCCCGGAGAAAATCCATCACTTTTACCGTAGGGACCGTACAAAGCGGCGACGCGATCATTTGAAGCTCATCAGTGGCTGCAAGTCCCGTCCGCTTTTGTCCATAGTCGATGGCTATTACCCTGCCCATCTCATTTTTGCTGCAAAGTTACCCAGAAAATCAATTCGCCTGATAAGTTAACCTGCAAGGTTTTCAACTGATCACAGCATATTTTACATCTTTTCATGCACAATTCTTGCCTATCTTTGAGGGAGTACATTTTCCCCGATATGAATGAACTTAAAACACTGATTGACAACGCCTGGGTTGAGAGGAGCCTGTTGAAAAACGCTGAAACGCAACAGGCAGTTTACAGCGTCATTGAGATGCTCGATAAGGGCAGCCTTCGCGTAGCCTATCCGGAGTTGGATACCTGGAAAGTCAACGACTGGGTTAAAAAAGCTGTTATCCTGTATTTTCCGTTGCGGCAGATGGAGACGATAGAAGCCGGGCCGTTGGAATTTCATGATAAAATCCCTTTAAAGCATGGTTATAAATCATTGGGTATCCGGGTTGTTCCCCATGCCGTAGCCCGTTACGGAGCATATATTTCTCCGGGGGTTATCATGATGCCTTCTTATGTTAACATCGGCGCATGGATTGGACCCGGCACCATGGTTGATACCTGGGCTACGGTGGGAAGTTGCGCCCAGATTGGCGCCAACGTTCACCTGAGCGGCGGGGTTGGAATCGGCGGTGTCCTTGAGCCTGTCCAGGCAGCCCCGGTCATCATCGAAGACCATTGTTTTATCGGATCCCGCTGTATCATTGTCGAAGGGGCGCGAATTGGGTCCGAAGCTGTTCTCGGGGCCAATGTCGTGATAACCGGCTCAACAAAGATCATCGATGTTTCGGGCAGCGAACCGGTTGAATATAAAGGCTATGTTCCACCCAGGTCGGTGGTCATCCCCGGTTCCATTGAGAAAGAGTTTCCGGCAGGCAGATACAACGTCACCTGCGCCCTTATCATCGGCAAACGCAAGCCTTCTACCGATTTAAAAACATCGCTTAATGAAGCGCTCCGCGAATACAACATCGCTTAACCAACTGATTTTTTTACTACAGCCCTAAACTCAAACCTTCTTGCCCCGATTTCTGATCATACAAACTGCATCCATCGGCGATGTCATCCTGGCAACAGCATTGCTTGAGAAACTGCACCATCATTTCCCTGATGCCGCACTCGATTTCATGGTAAAAAAAGGAAATGAAGCCCTTTTCGGGGAACATCCATTTATTAACGAGCTGCTGGTTTGGGATAAATCGGGAAACAAGTATCAGAACCTTTGGAAATTGCTGAAACAAGTGCGGGAAATACGTTACGACCGCATCATCAACCTGCAACGGTTTGCTTCGACCGGTTTATTTACGGTACTTTCCAAAGCCAGCTACACAGCAGGGTTCAACAAGAATCCATTTTCGAGGTGGTTCACCCATCAGGCTGAACATCACATCCCGGCAAAAGACGGAGCTCATGAAGTAGCCAGGAACCAGGCTCTCATCGCGCCGTTCACCGACAACCTGCCGGCAAGGCCCCGCCTGTATCCGACGGCATCAGATATTAAATGCGTTGAAGCCTATTCGTCGGACCGGTATATTTGTGTTGCTCCTGCGTCGTTGTGGTTAACCAAACAGTATCCTGCCTCCCGGTGGGTTTTATTCATCAAAGAACTTCCGGCAACGATCGGGGTCATGTTATTGGGATCAGGGGATGATAAAGATCTTTGCGACAATATCATCAACGAATCCGGTAAAGACCGTTGTTATAACCTGGCCGGTAAACTGACGCTGCTGCAATCCGCCGCCCTGATGAAAGGGGCCTTGATGAATTATGTGAACGACTCATCCCCCATGCACCTGGCCTCCGCCATGAACGCAAATATCACGGCAATTTTCTGTTCCACTGTTCCTCAGTTTGGCTTTGGC
Source organism: Bacteroidales bacterium (assembly GCA_035403165.1). Taxonomy (GTDB): domain Bacteria; phylum Bacteroidota; class Bacteroidia; order Bacteroidales; family UBA4417; genus UBA4417. The sequence goes on from DAONEP010000011.1 coordinate 57,742, forward strand.
CCGCTCAGCGATAACGCATTTATTGTTGAAACCCCGCTCAGCCTTGCATGCCGTCCTTGCGGACTTCATGGTCACCGGGAATGTCCCGAAAATCATTTTAACTGCGCAACCTCAATCGATACCCGTCAACTTCTCTCAAATTTAGCCTTATGAAAGACCCTGAATTTCAAGAAGATATTGAAAACGCCCTGAAAACGCTCCAATCGGGAGGCGTCATCTTGTATCCTACCGACACCATCTGGGGACTGGGATGCGATGCCACCAACCATAACGCGGTTGAAAAAATATATCGCATCAAACAACGGATTGAATCAAAAAGCCTGATTATCCTGATCGACTCTTTTGAACAACTGAACAACTATGTTGATAAAATTCCGGATGTAGCTTACGACTTACTGAAATGCATCGAAAATCCTGTAACTGTGATATACAGCAATGCCAAAAACCTGGCATCGAATGTTATCGCCGGGGATGGGACCATTGGAATCCGCATTGTTAAAGAAGAATTTTGCATTAACCTGATCAGCCGGTTCGGGAAACCTATTGTATCTACATCGGCGAATATTTCGGGTGAGGAATCGCCCGTAATTTTCAGCCATATTTCAAAGGATATCATCAGCAATGTTGATTACATTGTTAAATACCGACAGGAAACGTTTTCCCAGTCAAAGCCTTCAACTATTATCCGGTTAATGGAAACCGGTGAGTATATTATCATCAGGCAATAAACCTGGCTGCGCCTTTTCCGGCCCGCCAAAGTAATCCAGTGAGTTAAAATTTCATTATTTCGCTGCATCGTCGGCAGGAAAACCTGCGTCTGAAACCAGTATCAGAATTTCAGCCCTTACATCCGTTTTTGTGTGTCAAAACAGGCGTTTTGCTGAAATTTAACAGTAAAGGTATCTGCCGGATGATAGGTTTTATATATTTGTAAAAAGATACTTTCCCGAAAAAAACATACATCATGCTGACCAGTGAAGGAAACATGCTGATCGCCAAATCAGCCTCATTAAAGGAATTGTTTATCAGCCCAAAAATGGCAAACCGCCATGGCCTCATTGCCGGAGCTACCGGAACGGGTAAGACCGTTACCCTCCAGGTGCTGGCTGAAGCATTCAGCCTGAAGGGCGTGCCTGTGTTCATGGCTGATATAAAAGGAGACCTTTCCGGCATAAGCAATACCGGCGTTGATAATCCCAAAATTCTTGAAAGGGTTCAGGCTTTGCAGCTCCAGGGCTATATGCACCGGGGATTTCCGGTGGCCCTGTGGGATTTGTACGGTGAACAGGGGCACCCGTTGCGCACGACGATATCGGAAATGGGACCGCTTCTTCTGAGCCGGCTCATGAACCTGAATGATATCCAGAGCAGCGTTCTGACCATAATTTTTAAAATCGCCGACGATAACAACCTCCTTCTTCTCGACATGAAGGATCTGAAGAAGATGTGCGAGTATGTCGGAAATAACCGTGATCAGTTCATAACCGCATACGGCAACATTTCCGTTGCGAGCATCGGGGCTATCCAGCGCGAACTGATCACCCTTGAACAGCAGGGCGCCGATAAATTTTTCGGGGAACCCGCCATCGACATATTTGATTTCATTCAAACCGATTCGAACGGATTGGGACAGATCAACATTCTGGCCGCCGACAAACTCATGATGTCGCCCCGCGCTTATTCCACCCTCCTGCTCTACCTCCTTTCCGAATTGTATGAAAGGCTTCCTGAAGCCGGAGACCTGGATAAACCAAAGCTTGTTTTCTTTTTTGACGAAGCTCACCTGCTGTTTAATGAAGCGCCCAGGGTGCTCCTCGATAAAATAGAACAGGTTGTCAGACTCATCCGTTCAAAAGGCGTCGGCATTTATTTCTGCACACAAAACCCCATTGATGTTCCCGACGTTGTGTTGGGACAACTCGGCAACAAAGTTCAGCATGCGTTGAGGGCTTTCACTCCCCGCGACCAGAAAGCCGTTGCCACAGCAGCCGAAACATTTCGTCCAAACCCGGAAGTAAATGTTGAGCAGGTCATTACCGAACTGGGGGTTGGAGAGGCGTTGATTTCGTTCCTGGACGAAAAAGGCATTCCCTTACCGGTGGAGAGGGCAAAAGTGCTTCCTCCCCAAGCCCAGATTGGGCCGGTATCACCCGAGGAACGGTCACGTATCATGCGCAGCTCATTGATTGCAGGCGTATATGAAAAAGAAGTAGACCGGGAGTCGGCTTTTGAAATACTTCAGGCCCGTATTAATAAAGAGCAGGAACAAATAAGAATGGAAGAAGAACAGGAAAGGCTTGAAAAAGAAAGGATACAAGCTGAGAAAGAAAGGGCAAAAGCTGAGAAAGAAGCGGCGGCAGAAGAAAGACGCAATCATTCGAAAGGGGATATTTTTACCGACCTGACAAAAACTGTCGGGCGATCGGTTACCTCGACCATCGGAAGGGAAATTGGCCGAACCCTCATAAGGGGGTTGCTCGGCGGTTTGACCGGCCGTCGTTAACACCGGATTTCCCCTGGTTTTCAATCGCAGAAATCATTCGCGTGATTTCTGGTCCTTCAATTGGATTATGTTTGAGAAATTCTTGATTCATCCCTGCCGATATATCCTGCATTGTGATTAATTTCGCAATTCATTTTGTTCATCCACCTCTACATCCATCATTATGAAACTCGACAGAATCTTTGGCTTCCTTGTACCGAAAGACAAGAAGTTTTTCCCGTTGTTTATACAGGCAGGCGAAAACCTGGTGGTAGCATCGGAACTGCTGGTAAAGCTTATCCGTGAAAACGACATGCAAAAACGTGAAGAATTTATTGTCGCCATCAAGAAAGCCGAAAAAAACGGTGACAATATCACGCGTGACCTGATGGATGAGCTTAACAGCACTTTTATCACCCCGTTTGACCGTGAAGATATTCATGAATTAGCTTCGACGCTCGACAGCGTGGTTGATTTTATCCATTCCACATCCAAGCGCATCCATTTTTACAAATTACACACCTTCCCTCCTGAATTTGTTACCATCGCCGATCTTATTCACGATGCCAACAAGGAAATACTTAATGTGATCCGCGACATGAAAGATGTTGCCGGGCTTGCACGGCACAAAGACTCATGTATCAGGATCAGCGAAATAGAAAATGAAGTAGATGACATTTACCAGGCATTTCTGGCAGATTTGTTTGAGAATGAAACGAATGCCATTGACCTTATCAAAAAGCGCGACATTCTTGCTTCCCTTGAAAAAGCCATTGATAAGTGTGATGATGTCGGCGATGTTTTCTCCGGCATCATGATTAAGATGTCGTAATGCTGCCTTTCATTCTCTGCAACTCATCGGATTTCAAACAACACATCACTAATCAGTAAGCGGATGCCGAGCTTTACACTTTTAATCATCATAATAGTCCTCGCGTTTTCATTCGACTTCATCAACGGTTTTCACGATGCGGCAAACTCAATTGCCACCATTGTATCCACCAAAGTGCTCACCCCTTTTCAGGCCGTAATATGGGCGGCATTTTTCAATTTCCTTGCGTATGCCATCTTCGAACTGAATATTGCCGATACAATCGCTAAAGTTGTCGATACCAACGCCATTGATCTATACGTGATTCTTGCCGGGATCATTGCAGCCATAATCTGGAATTTGCTGACCTGGTACCTGGGCATTCCTTCAAGTTCATCGCATACCCTTGTCGGGGGATTTGCCGGCGCCGCCGTTGCCCACGCCGGCTGGGGAATTGTTCATACCGGGGTGATCGTAAAAATAGCCGCTTTCATCTTCCTGGCCCCCTTTCTGGGTATGTTCTTTTCATATGTCATATCCGTCACACTGCTGAATATCTTGCGAAAGGCCAATCCCTATAAACTGGAAAAAGTATTTAAAAAGGTCCAGCTTTTCACTTCGGCCCTGTTCAGCCTGGGACACGGCGGCAACGATGCCCAAAAGGTGATGGGCATCCTAGCGGCAACGCTTATCGTTTATTTTCATGGCGCTGATCCTTCACAGATACCTCACTGGGCCCATATTACCCTTGTCAATGGCAAGATACATGCCGTACCCCACTGGATCGTGCTCGGATGTTATACTGCCATTGGATGCGGAACTCTGCTCGGAGGATGGAGAATCGTAAAAACCATGGGAAGCAAGATCACCAAACTCACCCCCTTCGAAGGAGTCGCTGCAGAAAGCGCCGGGGCTCTTTTACTGTTCGGGACAGAAGCTTTCGGCATCCCGGTGAGTACCACCCACACTATTACCGGCGCCATTATGGGCGTTGGCATGACAAAGCGCTTATCAGCCGTACGCTGGGGCGTCACCATCAACCTTCTCTGGGCCTGGATTCTTACGATACCCGTCTCGATGATTATCTCAGCCGCCGTATATTACTTGTTCCTGCTGATGAATTGGGCCATTTAATAAAAGTCGGACCCCCTTAATAAAAACGGAGGCCACCGCCTCCGTTTTTATTCGGGAACAACCGGAATGAACCGGGGCCGAAAGGTAATCCTGCAGCTACCTTTCGCCGAAAATCAACGACCCTATCCTTACCATGGTGCTTCCTTCCTCAATGGCAATCTCATAATCATTCGACATTCCCATCGAAATCTCCCGGAAAGCCGGATCGTCGTTAAAATGTGATGTTTTCAGCTTATCGAAATGGGATTTGAGCTGGCGGAATTCATTCCGGATGAGCTGTTTATTATCGGTAAATGTAGCCATCCCCATTATGCCGCATATCCTTACGTTCTGCATCCTGGCGGTATCCGGATTATTGAGCAATGCTGCCGCTTCTTCGAACGATAAGCCGAACTTTGTTTCTTCGGTTGCAATGTGAAATTGTAACAGGCAATTGATCACCCGGTTGATCTTTGCGGCTTCCCGGTTGATTTCAGATAAAAGTTTCAGACTGTCAACAGAATGGATGTACCCGACAAACGGAACGATAAACCTTACCTTGTTGGTTTGAAGGTGCCCGATAAAGTGCCAGGTAATGTCGGCAGGAAGGACAGCGCTTTTTGCGGTAAGTTCCTGAACCCGGTTTTCGCCGAAATCCCTTTGCCCCGCATCATACAACTCCCTGATCATTTCAACAGGCTTTGTTTTGGAAACAGCTACCATCCTGACTTTCCCGCCAAGGGCTTTGTATAAATTTTCGTAATTGCTTACAAGCTGCATATCTTACTATTATGAAAACGAATCCGGGAAATAACCGTTTTTCTTTCCCTGTTCAAAGTTAAGGAAACATCAACGACGCCGGCCAAAAAAATAATGGCTGATGGTTATCCTGAACCGCTTCAGCGATTCACATCGCCCATTACCGCATGATCATCCGGCGGGAATTATAAATTTAGGAATCCGGCTCCGGTTAAACAGAAACTTTCGTGACCTTTAAAATGGCAGCAAAAAAAACGCACAGAAGTCAATTAATCAAATCCTTATTCATGTTTACCATTCCGTTGTATACTATTTTT
>DAONEP010000012.1:0-60351 GCA_035403165.1 Bacteroidales bacterium
TTCATTTATTTTGCTGAATATCAAACATTTATTTCACTTTTTAACGGAGTATTGTAATTTGATAAAACGGATTAAATTATTAAGCTCATTCATGATGTCTGTGCCGGCCTCTTAAATCCTCTTTTCTTCACGCACCGGTCTTTTTATCAGACGAGTATGATAAATCGTCCGATAAAAGTAATTTTTTTCTACTTTTATCCGAAAAAAATGTCAGGGAATTTCAGTTTAAATTTTTACAGAATCTGCCTTTGAGCTAATAGTTCCTGTATGTTTTTATACAAGACCGGCTTTCCGCAACTTTAGGAAAATCATATTTCCCATTGCCGGCGGAGGAATTTGCCTGTAGATTATCGAATGTAAATTTTAAATAAGTGGCTCACGGATGCCGCGAGCCACTTATTACTTAACGTTGCTTATATCTTTTTTTTCTCTTTTTCGCATGACGAAATATACAACATAATGATATATTATTGCCAGACCGCCGAGCAATAGTAAGTTGCTCTCAAAATCTGGCCACATACCTGTTGTATGGAAAAGCGCAAAAAGGAGGAAGAAGACTATCCCCGTTCTGATCATGGATACTTTAAGATAACCATGACTTTCTTTTGGCGTTTCGAAAATAGGATTCATTGTTAAGTGGTTCTATAAATAAGAGTTAACTAATGTAGAAATTTGTTTCATTCCTTGAAAGGGCTATTTAGTAAGCGGTAGCAAATCTTTGGTGAACGATAGCAAATATTGAGTAAGCGGCATCACCTGGTGCATGTTAATATCTTTCGCATGAATGATTTTATATTCACTCAATGATATTTTTCAATTCAAGGATTGGCGCCTCCGTTCCCGCGCGTCTCCTGACGCGTGAGCCCCATTTACAAATCATTCTGCTTTTTTGATAGCCAACCAAGTGTAAAAGGTAGCCAACTTTTTCGTAGCATTGTAAAATTTGAACGCAAACACAAAACACAGAACTTTACCTGCCTTGCGCGAGCCTTCGGGTGGCATGCAGAGGAGAACGGAACGAGGAAAAAGGTCAAGAGGCAAAGTTTACCTGCCTTGCGCAAGGCTGTGGGAGAATGGCAGGGCTAAAGGCTAAAAGCCAAAACACAGAACTCAAAACACAGAACTCAAAACAGCCAATAACAACCTATCCCATGCCTAACCGCCTCATCCGTGAAACCAGCCCTTACCTGTTGCAGCACGCGCATAATCCCGTAGACTGGTTCCCATACGGTGATGAAGCTTTTGCTGAAGCTAAGCGAAGGAATGTCCCGGTACTGATCAGCATCGGGTATTCGGCCTGCCACTGGTGCCATATGATGGAACGTGAGTCGTTCGAGGATGCCGGGATCGCCGGCATCATGAACGAAAACTTCGTTTGTGTAAAAGTTGACCGTGAGGAACGACCCGACGTCGACCATGTTTACATGAATGCCGTGCAGCTCATACAGGGCCAGGGAGGCTGGCCGCTCAACTGTTTCGCCCTTCCCGACGGCAGGCCGTTCTGGGGAGGGACGTATTTCGGGCCCGGGCCATGGAAAGAAATCCTGATCCGGATTGCTGAATTCTTCAGAATCAGGTTAGCCGATGCGGAAGCCCGGGCGTCTGAGATTGTCCGGGGAATGGCCGGGTCATCGCTCTTCGCGCCGGAACAGCAGCACCCGGGATTTACAAAAACCGATTTTGAGACTATTTTAACGGACCTGCAGAGCCGGTTCGATTCCCTGAACGGCGGCTTTGGCCATGCTCCCAAATTTCCCATGCCTTCGGTTGCCGGGATGCTGCTGCATTTTCATGCGCTTACCGGCAACCGTGATGCGTTGCAAATGGCATTAAAAACGTTGCACAGCATGGCTGCCGGTGGAATTTACGACCAGGCCGGGGGCGGTTTTGCCCGTTATTCGACGGATGCCGCCTGGAAAGTGCCGCATTTCGAGAAGATGCTGTATGATAATGCCCTCCTTGTCAGCCTTTACTGCGATGCCTTCAAAATAACCGGAGAGGAACGGTTCAGGAAGGTGGCCGATGAGACGCTGGCGTTTGTCAGCCGCGAACTGACTTCGCCCGAAGGGGTGTTCTGTTCCTCCCTGGACGCCGACAGCCAAGGGGAAGAAGGCCTTTTTTATACCTGGACTTATCCCGAATTTGAAGAAGCGCTCGGGCCCTACAGCAGCCTGATGGCTGAATATTTTGGAGTGGGAAAGGAAGGACTGTGGGAACATGAAAGGAATATCCTGCTCAGGCCTCATAATGATGCCCTCTTTGCGCAACGGCACTTCCTTTCGCAGGATGAGCTTTCGGCGCTTGTTGCCAGGGTAAAGAGGGACCTTCATAAATACAGAAACCGGCGTCCCCGTCCGGCCACCGACGACAAAGTGCTGACGGCATGGAATGCCATGATGATCAAAGCTTATGCTGATGCCGGCATGGCTTTCGGAAACAGGGAATATATCGAAACAGCCTGCCAGGCGGCTGCCTTCATCCTCAATAATATGAAAAACCCGGAAGGTGGTTTGTTCCGTTCCTGGAAAAACAGCCGGGCCCGTATTGAGGGCTTCCTCGACGATCACGCTTTTATGGCTGGCGCCCTGCTCAGGCTCTACCAGGCAACTTCGGATGAATATTGGCTCGGGGAATGTTCCGGGCTTATCGCTTTTATCCTGGAACACTTTCAGGATCCGGCTTCCGGACTGTTTTTCTTCTCCGGCGAAAAATCCCGTTTATTTGCCGGAACCATTGAAACCAATGACGGCGCGATTCCTTCCTCCAATTCCATCCTGGCAGGGCTGCTTTTTACTCTGGGAACCTTTATGGATTACAGCTCCTGGTGCGATACCGCTGACCGGATGATGGCCCGGACAATTGCCGGGGCAAAGGAATATCCGCTGGGATATGCCAACTGGTGCACCCTGGCGATGGAAAGGTCGCAGCCGGCCTGTGTCCTTGCAGCATGCGGGGAAAAGGCCGGAGAATATATGGCTGAATTCGGGAAATACTTCCTGCCGGGCGTTTTCATTGCCGGAAGTTCAAAGCCGTCGGAACTCCCTTATTTCAGGGAACGGTTCAACAAAAATAAGACGCTGATCTATATTTGCTACGGCCAGGCTTGCCTCGCGCCGGTTGCGACCGTGGAAGAGGCCATCGCCATTTTAAGGGAACGTCACTCTTCCGAAAACTCTTTTACCAGTTTGCGGTAAGCCGAAAACACGTTGGCCCTCGATACAAAACCGACATATTTCCCTTTGTCGAGTACCGGAATATTGTAATGCGCCGTATCGTGAAACTTCTGGGCCAGGTCTTCCATCGTGGCGTCAAGGTTCACAAAAGTATCGGGCATGAACATCAGGTTGCTTACATATACGTTGTCGTAGAGATCGTGGTTGAAAATTATATGGCGGATATCGTTGATAAAGATCACACCCATGAAATTGTTATCACCATCTACCACCGGAAAGATGTTACGCTGCGACTGTGAAACAATTTTCACCAGTTCGCCAAGGGTGGCTTCGGGGCTTACTTTCAGGAAGTTTGTTTCGATCAGGTTTTCGATGGTCATGCGTGAGAGTGTAGCCTTATCCTTGTGGTGCGTTATCAGTTCGCCGAGTTCGGCAAGCCGCTTGGTATAGATGCTATGCGGCTCGAAGTACATGATGGTGAGGTACGAAACGATAGCGGTGAAAATCAGGGGTATAAAAAACTGGTAACCGCCGGTTATTTCGGCGATCAGGAAGATGGCGGTAAGGGGAGCATGCATCACCCCCGACATGACGCCCGCCATGCCGGCGAGTGTAAAATTTTCGACCGGCAGTCTGCCCGGAAGGAAGATGTTGATAACCAGGGCCATCAGGTAACCGGCAACGCCTCCGACAAAAAGGGAAGGGGCAAAAATACCTCCGACGCCGCCGCCACCGTTGGTGGCCGTCATAGCAATGACTTTAAAGATAATGAGCAGCAACAGGAATCCGGCGAAAAGCAGCGTGTTTCCCTGAATGCCATAAAACAGGCTGCCTTCCACAATGCTGTTCCCGTGGCCTTCAAGCAAAGCATTCAGTGAGGTATATCCTTCTCCGAAGAGAGGCGGAAAGAGGAATATCAGCAGGCTGGTGATCAGTCCGCCTGTAACCGTCCGCAAGGTACTGTTGCCAATGGCTTTAAACCTCGATTCGAGCGAGAAATTGGCTTTGGTAAAATAAACCGAGGTGATCCCGGTAAAAACGCCAAGCAGGATATAAAACGGCAGGTTATTCAGTTTATAAGGATCGGCGACATGAAACGAGAACAGGAACCCGCGGCCCATAAGAAAATATGACAGGGTGGTGCCGGTAGCGGCCGAAAGCAGTAAAGGGATAAGGCTCGCCATGGTAAGATCGAGCATCAGCACTTCGAGGCTGAAAAGCACCGCGGCGATGGGTGCGTTAAAGATACCCGCAATGGCGCCTGCTGCGCCGCAACCAACCAGCAATGTCGTGGTCTTGTAATCAAGCCTCATAATACGCCCCAGGTTCGACCCCAGCGCCGATCCGGTGAGCACGATGGGCGCTTCAAGCCCGACCGATCCGCCAAAACCTACCGTAAAGGTGCTGGCGATAATCGACGTGAACATGTTATGCGGCTTCACAATGGATTGTTCCTTCGAAATAGAACGTAATATCTTGCTGATGCCGTGCGATATATTATCCTTGACGCAATATTTGACAAACAGGTAGGTGATCACAATCCCGAAGAAAGGATATGCGAGGTAAAGAAGGTTGAATTCTTTGATGTTAAAGCCGGATGTGAGCAGAAGATGAAGATAATGAACCGCATTTTTAAGAATAACGGCCGCCAGGCCGCCAAAAGCGCCGGTTATCACACTCAGTATCACCAGGAACGTCCGCGGTGAAATATGCCTGAGCCGGAAACTGTGTATTTTCTGATAAAGCCGGTTGTTATACATGATGCTTCAAAAGTAAAAAATAGTCTCCTGATTACTTCAATAAAAACCATTGGCTTTCAAAATATTCGTTACGTGCGGCGTTTTTGAATCCGGTAAAGGTTTTTGCAGAAAGCGGGTTTTGCGTAATTTTGCATAACCGGTAAACCAAAAAGATTCAGGTACAGCATTTTATCAGGCTCATAGCTCATTAACGAATAGTATCGCTCATGAAATCGCAACAACGCAAACGACAGGTAGCCAGGCTTTCTGTATTATCAAATTCGCTTCTCGTGGTCTTTAAACTGGCTGTTGGCCTGATGATCGGCGCCGTTTCGGTGATTTCGGAAGCCATCCATTCGGCGGTGGACCTGGTAGCTGCTCTCATTGCCCTCTTTGCCGTTAAAGCATCGGGCAAGCCTGCTGACGAAAAACACACTTTCGGTCATGGTAAATTTGAAAACCTGTCAGCGGCGATTGAAGGTTTCCTCATCTTCGTTGCGGCTGTATGGATCATCGTCGAAGCCGTGAAGAAACTCATGTATCCCGCGCCTGTTGAGGCGGTACAATGGGGCGTGATTGTCATGGCGGTATCGGCAACTGCCAACTTCATCATATCGAACCGCCTGTTTAAAGTAGGTCGCGCCACCGATTCTGCTGCCCTCATGGCCGACGGCTGGCACCTGCGGACGGATGTATGGACCTCGGCAGGGGTTTCTCTCGGATTGCTGCTGTATATCCTGGGCAGGTATTTCTTCCCCGAACTGAACCTTCACTGGGTCGACCCGGTTATCGCCCTCGGCGTAGCCGCCCTCATCCTGAAAGCAGCCTGGGAACTTACCTCCGAAAGTATCATGGCCTTGCTCGATTCCAGCCTGCCCCACGAAGAGGAAAAACTAATCCGAAGTATCATTGAGTCGATGAACCCCATCGTGCTCAGCTTTCATAAACTGAAGACACGCAAAGCGGGAGCCGACCGTTTCATCGAATTTCACCTCGTGGTGAACAAGGATATGAGCGTGAAAGCGGCGCATGATGTCTGCGATGATATAACCCTGCGTATCAAAAAGGAACTTCCCAACGCCGTGGTGATGATACATACCGAGCCCTGCCTCGACAACTGCGGAGGAATATGCAGGGGAACCTGTGAAATTTTTGATGAATAAGAAAGCTTCTGAAAAGCCTGGAATCCGGCGCTTTTTTGTGACGGGTTTTCAATCCTCTCTCTTAGCCATCATATTGTTGATTTCTTTTCATAACTTGCTGTTCAGCATGGCGGAGAAGCAATCTTTTTAACATTATATTTGCCGTTGCTGATAAAAGGGCGATGAAGATTGTAACCTACAACGTGAACGGCATTCGTGCGGCCATCCATAAAGGCCTCCTGGGATGGATTCACGATACATCACCCGATGTTATCTGTCTGCAGGAAATCAAAGCCCTGGAAGCCGACATCCCTGCCGGGGAAATTGAGAAGATGGGCTATCATCATTATTGGCACCCCGCTCAAAAGAAAGGATACAGCGGCGTAGGCATCCTGACTAAAATCAAGCCCGGCAATATCTGTTATGGTATCGGGAAACGGGAATATGACGGGGAAGGGCGGTTCATGCAGATTGATATGGGGGATATTTCGGTGATCTCTGTTTATCATCCGTCGGGCACGATGGGCCCGGAGAGGCAGGATTTTAAAATGCGGTGGCTGTCGTATTTCAGGGAGTATATGGCCCGTTTGCGGGAAACGCATCCGAACCTTGTGATTTCAGGCGATTTCAACATTTGCCACAAACCCATTGATATCCATGATCCGGTACGAAATGCTGCAAGCAGCGGCTTTCTCCCCGAGGAACGCGAATGGATGACCGGTTTCCTGGAAGATGGTTTTATTGACACATTCCGTTACTTTAATACCCAGCCGCACCATTATACCTGGTGGAGTTACCGGGCGGGGGCGCGGCCACGGAACCTGGGTTGGCGTATCGATTACAACATGGTAACCCGATCGCTCGAAAAGCGGCTGAAACGGGCCGCCATCCTGTCAATGGCCAACCATTCGGACCATTGTCCCGTTCTGCTTGAAATGGATGAATAAATAAAAACAGTATCTGTTATTAAAACCATAAATGACTGAATATTTACTCCGATACCAATATTGACAATATGTACAGAAAAAGCCTCATGATAATGACCGGAATGATCCTTTTGGCGGGATTCACTTCCTGTGTTTCAACCAAAAAGTATAATTCGCTGGCAACCCGTTGCAAGGATGAGAATACAAAACTCACAGCACAGGTTGACGAGCTGACGACAGAAGTGAATGAACTGACGGCACAAGGCAGGAAACTGAAAAATGAAAATACGGAGTTGAAATCCGATACTGCCCGTCTTGGTTCTGCCTACCGTGTTTTGCAGGGAGACTACAGCGACCTGGACCAGTCATTTTCCATGCTCAAAGCGCAGAACGAAGGTAACCTTGAGGAAACCGAACGTATTATGGCCGATTTGAAAAATGCCCAGGATAACCTTATCGTCCGCGAGGACAACCTCAAACAGCTTCAGGCCGAACTCGACGCCAAAAGCCTCAGCCTCCGGGAACTCCAGTCGGCGCTGAACCGCAACGATTCCATCACCAAAGCCATGCGTAAAGCGGTAGCTGATGCCTTGCTCGGTTTCGAAGGGAAAGGGCTTACCGTATATACCAAAAACGGAAAGGTGTACGTTTCGATGGACGAAAAATTGTTGTTTGCTTCCGGCAAATGGGATGTTAGCCCCGACGGGGTGGCGGCTTTGAAAAACCTGGCAGGGGTTCTTGAAGATAATCCCGATATCAGCGTGATGATCGAGGGCCATACCGATAATGTTCCTTACAATGGTACCGGTCAGGTGAAAGACAACTGGGATCTTAGCGTCATGAGGGCGACAGCCATCGTGAAAATTCTTACCGCGAACAGCAATATAGAACCGAAGCGCCTGATAGCTTCGGGAAGGAGCGAATATCTGCCTGTTGAGCCCAACACCTCGGCAGCCAGCAAGGCGAAGAACCGCCGTACCGAGATCATACTCACGCCTAAACTCGATGAATTATTGCAGATTATCGGCAATAATTAGCCGGGAAGGCAGGCTGTTACCGCGCAATTTTTGCACCGTATAGATCAGTTTGTTTTTGAATCCATTTTTTGGGATTGCTGTCCGCGACGGCGATCCCAATTTGTGTAAAAATGCCTGTAACCCTGTGATAAGTTGCGATTTATGAATTATCTTTAAATAGTATATGATGAACCATCCTATGTCAGCACGATTAATGCTGGAAGACGGCACCGTTTTTACGGGAAAATCCTTCGGAGATGAACGGTCTGTGGCCGGCGAAGTGGTTTTCAACACCTCGATGACCGGTTACCCCGAAAGCCTGACCGACCCTTCTTACGCCGGGCAAATCCTGGTTGCTACATATCCGCTGATCGGCAATTACGGTGTTCCGGGCATCAGACTGACCAACGGGCTGCCCGATTTCTTCGAGTCGGAACGGATACAGGTAACAGCGCTCATCGTTTCCGATTACTCGGAACAGTACAGCCACTGGAGCGCCGCCCAAAGCCTCGGCAACTGGCTGAAAGAATATAAAATTCCGGGGCTGTATGGCATCGATACCCGTGCGCTGACCAAGATCATCCGGGAAAAAGGCGCCATGTTGGGCAAGATCGTTTTCGGAGATGATGACATTGATTTCATCGATCCCAACCAACAGAACCTTGTCGATACCGTAAGCTGCAGGGAAGTGATTACATACGGCGAAGGCCGGACCAGGATCCTGCTGATTGATTGCGGCGTGAAATACAACATCATCAGACACTTCGTCAGACGCGGCACGACGGTCATCCGCGTTCCCTGGGATTACGATTATTCGGGCGTGGAATATGACGGGCTTTTCATCAGCAACGGCCCCGGCAATCCCAGGATGTGTGAAGCCACCATCCGGCATTTGTCAGCGTCGATAAAACAGGATACGCCAATTTTTGGTATCTGTCTTGGGAACCAGTTGCTGGCCCTGGCGTCGGGAGCCGAAACCTACAAGCTAAAATACGGCCACCGGAGCCATAACCAGCCGGTGTTGCTTTGCGGCAGCAACCGGGCATTCATCACATCCCAGAACCACGGCTTTGCCATTGATCAGAACACGCTTTCCGATGAATGGGAACCTTTCTTCATCAACCTCAACGATGGCACCAATGAAGGGTTGCGAAACAAAAAGAAAAAGATCTTTTCCGTCCAGTTCCACCCCGAAGCTTCCAGCGGCCCCACCGATACAGAATATCTTTTTGATGAGTTCCTGGGTATGATCAACAACAAATAGAACCACTTAGACACTTAGGGCACACAGATACACTGAGATTGTTGAGGACCTGAAAGGAACAGCACGTTTTAAGTGTGTAGTATAGGATGGATGAACAGATTTTATAGACTAAAAATTGGCATCGTAAAAGATAATAAATTAGGTTGAGTCTGAAATTATCGCAAAGTGTCACTAAGAGTAATAGAAGTCTATTAGCGTAAATATCCGGAATGGCTATTATAACTAAAAAACTGGTCAATGAAATTTCATACACAATTGTCGGTTGTGCTATTGAGGTGCATAAAACTTTAGGACCAGGATTACTGGAGTCAGTATATCACAACTGTATGAAGGATGAAATGCGAAACTGGAATCTGAAATTTGAATCGCAGGTTTGGGTTCCCGTCAGTTATAAGGGGAAAGATTTAGGCGGTAAATTCAGACTCGATTTTCTGGTCGAGGATTTGATAATCGTTGAACTGAAGGCTGTGGATAACCTGATCCCGCTTTATCAGGCTCAACTTTTATCCTACCTGAGATTGGCGAATAAACCAAAGGGTTTGCTGATTAACTTTCATTCGGAAAATATTGTCAGCCAGTTGATTCCTTTGGTGACTGAGAAATTTGCCCTTTTACCTGAAAAATAAAATTTTAAGATCCTTAGAGAACTATGCCTTAATGACCTTCCGGAAAAGAATTTTCCTAAGTGACTCTATGTGATCTGAGTGTCTAAGTGGTTGAAACAAATACCTGAAAATGAAAAAAGTCCTTATCCTTGGCTCAGGCGCCCTCAAGATCGGAGAGGCGGGCGAATTTGATTACAGCGGATCGCAGGCGCTGAAAGCATTGCGTGAAGAAGGGATCGAAACCGTGCTCATCAACCCGAATATCGCCACCGTGCAAACCAGTGAAGGGGTCGCCGATCATATCTATTTCCTGCCGGTGACGCCTTTCTTTATTGAGAAAGTCATCAGAAAAGAGCGCCCCGAAGGCATCCTGCTCTCGTTTGGCGGACAAACGGCGTTGAATTGCGGCATCGAACTTTATAAAACCGGCGTACTGGAAAAATACGGCGTCGAAGTGCTTGGCACGCCGATACAATCCATTATTGATACCGAAGATCGTGAAATATTCGCCGAAAACCTCCGCCATATCAACATCAAAACGCCGAGGAGCATTGCCGTCACTACGATAGAGGATGCTCTGAAAGCCTCCGAAACACTCGGTTTCCCCATCATCGTCAGGGCTGCTTTCACTCTGGGCGGACAGGGGTCGGGTTTCTGTAATAATAAAGAGGAACTGACGAAACTGGCCGTGAAGGCATTTTCCTATTCCTCCCAGATTTTGGTGGAGGAATCGCTCAAAGGCTGGAAAGAGGTGGAATACGAGGTTGTCCGCGACCGTTACGACAACTGCATCACGGTTTGCAACATGGAGAATTTCGACCCGCTGGGCATCCATACCGGTGAAAGCATCGTGGTTGCCCCGTCGCAGACGCTTACCAACCGCGAATACCATAAGCTCCGTCAGCTTTCGATTGAGATCGTGCGCAATGTAGGGATTGTCGGCGAATGCAACGTGCAGTATGCCCTTGATCCCGGCAGCGAAGACTACCGGGTCATCGAGGTTAATGCGCGCCTGTCGCGGTCGTCGGCGCTGGCATCCAAGGCAACCGGATATCCGCTGGCATTCGTGGCAGCCAAACTGGCCCTGGGCTATGGCCTGCACGAGTTGAAAAATGCCGTAACACGCACCACCACCGCCTTTTTCGAACCCGCCCTGGATTATGTCGTCGTGAAGATCCCCCGCTGGGACCTGAATAAATTTATCGGCGTTTCGAAGCATATCGGCTCCAGCATGAAAAGCGTAGGCGAAGTGATGGCCATCGGACGGACTTTTGAGGAGGCCATCCAGAAAGGGTTGCGCATGGTAGGGCAGGGGACGCACGGTTTCGTCGGCAACAGCGACATCGAATTCCCCGATATCCGCAAAGCCCTGGCCGAACCAACCGATATGCGTATCTATTCCATCGCCAGCGCCTTCGAGGCAGGGCTGACGGTTGAGGAAGTCCACAACCTGACAAAGATCGATGCCTGGTTCCTGGTGAAGCTCAGGTCGGTTTTCGATGTCATGATGCAACTGAAGGCCTGCGACAGCATTGAAAAAATCCCGGCAGGCTTGTTATTAACGGCGAAACAAAAAGGATTTTCCGATTTTCAGCTTGCCCGCTTTGTTACAAAACACGAAGGAAATCTGCATGCCGAAATGCTGGAATTGCGCCGTTACCGGAAATCGCTGGGCATCGTGCCTTACATCAAACAAATCGATACGCTGGCCGCCGAATACCCGGCTCAAACCAACTACCTCTACCTTACGTACAATGCTGATGCCCACGACATCGTGCCCGAAGACGACCGGAAATCGGTGATCGTGCTGGGATCGGGGGCATACAGGATCGGCAGTTCCGTGGAATTCGACTGGTGTTCGGTCAACGCCCTGAAAACGGCTAAGGATGAAGGTTATCGCGGCATCATGATCAACTTCAATCCCGAAACGGTAAGCACCGATTACGATACCTGCGACCGGCTGTATTTCGATGAGCTGTCGTTCGAAAGGACGATGGATATCATCGAGTTGGAACAACCCAAAGGGGTGATTGTGAGCACCGGCGGACAGATTGCCAACAACCTGGCGATGCGGCTTCACCGGCAGGGCGTTCCTGTTTTGGGTACTTCGCCCGAAAGTATCGATAAGGCCGAAAACCGGCACAAATTCTCATCATTGCTCGATCAGTTGGACATCGATCAGCCGAGGTGGAGTGAGTTAAGCGAAATGGAACATATTTACGACTTTGTTGACGAAGTGGGTTACCCGGTGCTGATACGTCCGTCGTATGTGCTGTCGGGCGCTGCCATGAATGTGGTGAGCAACCGCCAGGAACTGGATTATTTTCTCACCCTGGCAGCCAGGGTTTCCAGGGAATTTCCGGTGGTGGTGACGGAATTTGTGCAGCAGGCCAAGGAGATTGAAATCGACGCCGTAGCCGACAAGGGAGAGATCATCGCCTATGCCATTTCGGAGCATATCGAATTTGCCGGCGTTCACTCGGGCGATGCCACCATTGTATTCCCGCCCCAGAAGATGTATTTCGAAACGGCCCGGCGTATCAAACGGGTTTCGCGCGATATCGCCCGCGCCCTCAACATCAGCGGACCGTTCAATATGCAGTTCCTGGCAAAGGATAACGACATCCGGGTTATCGAGTGCAACCTGAGGGCGTCGCGCAGTTTTCCCTTCGTTTCGAAGGTGCTGAAAATCAATTTCATTGAGCTGGCTACGCAGATCATGCTGGGCAAAACCGTCGAAAAGCCGCATAAATCGGCTTTCGACCTCGATTATGTCGGTATCAAGGCGCCGCAGTTCTCGTTTTCAAGGCTGCATGCCGCCGATCCCGTGCTGGGCGTAGAGATGGCCAGCACCGGCGAAGTGGGATGCATCGGCGAGAATTACTATGAAGCATTGCTCAAAGCCATGCTCTCGGTAGGATACAGGATTCCGGAAAAGAACATCCTGCTTTCCACCGGCGATGCAAGGTCGAAGGTGGAACTGCTCCGAAGCGCGCAGATGCTGGCCGAAAAAGGCTATCACCTGTTTGCCACTCCCGGCTCTGCCAGGTTCCTGAACGAAAACGGCGTTGAGGCGGTCACCCTTTACTGGCCCGATGACGAAGCCACTCCCAACACCCTGGAATACCTGCGCAACCGCAAAATCGACCTGGTGATCAACATTCCGAAAAACCTTTCGAAGACGGAGTTAAACAACGATTACCTCATCCGCCGGTCGGCCGTGGATTTCAACATACCGCTCATCACCAACGCCAGGCTGGCCAGCGCCTTTATCTATGCCATCTGCAAGCTGAAGCCCGAAGAAATGGCGGTACTGAGTTGGGAAGAGTATTGAGATAGAAATCATTATCGCAATCATGTCCGAAGACCCTGAAGGTTTTCAAAACCTTCAGGGTCTGGTGCATGATTATAACGCAGTATCCGTTATTGAAAAATTCTATGGAAGAATCAGATTTGACGATTGCCTTACCGGCTTTCTTAATTTCATCAGTGAATTTTCAGGTAATTCAAGAATATTTTTCAATAAATCTGAACAACGCGTTTTTTTTATTTGCTTTTTATATTTCTTCACTATATTTACAGCGTTATAAAATTAAAGCTTTCTTTTAGGAATATAGAATTATTGATGATATCAGGCCAGAAAGCTATTGAAATCTAAACGTGAACTTCTTAATTCACATTATTAATAACATACTAATTTATTTAAAATGAAAAAAATCCCCCCCTCCGCATGATTTCGTTATCGAAATTATCTGCAGCATTAGTGGTATCCATTACACTAATCTCATTTGAAAACCTTTACAGTCAGGCCAATTACCAGGTAAATGGAAGGACAATAACCAAATTAAACAATAAATACTATAATATCGTTGGTGACGATACTTTAAAGGTTATTGAAAACCATTTCCTCATAGTACCAGTAATCGGACAAGAAAAAATTGCTATGGATTATCTGGGTTCTCATTTTACGAATTCAATAACCTATCATGATGCCTTGAAATTCATTGATTTCAGAGTTAGTTCAAATCAAGATTATGTTCAGATTGTCAATGAAATAGGATCTCTTGGATTTGTCTCTAAATTGATTACTGCCAACTATTTGACAAACATTGCCCAGGGAATTCCAAATGATCCGTCAAGTTCAAATAATGGTTGGGTTATTGAAGCAATGGAACTCGATGCAGCATGGGAAATTACAACCGGTAATCCGCAAACAATTATAGCTATTATTGATGACGGTCGTGATTACGATGATATTGATCTGAATCAATCAGAAGCCCAAGGTTGGGATTTCATAGATGATGATGCTGATCCTGATCCGATGATTAATTATCCCTCGCATGGGACAGCGATGAGTGGGTGTATTGGTGCAAGAACAAATAACAATTATGGAACATGGGGAATAGCAGGTGGTTGGAATAGTGCACCGGTAACAAAAATGATGTTACGTAACCAAGGCCGGGATCCTGTAACAAATGATTTACTTTTTGATGTTCTGGGTTTTTTAGAAGCGATTGAATATGCAATTGATAATCAAGCGAAAATTATCAATATGAGTTATGGGGCTCCTGTTGAAGCCTGGATCAATGCCGGCGGAGAAGAGTACATGATTCAATTGAATAATGCAATCAATACAGCTCATGAAGCCGGTATAGTAATGTTTGCATCTGCTGGCGATGCGGGCTATTCATATGTATTTTATCCGGCTTCACATGAACATGTCATATCATGCGGTGCTAGTGATTACTATTCAGCGCGTCTTATTAACTCTTTGTATCCTATTTGTACTTCCAATTACGGGACAGGCGCAGAAATTACGCTTCCAGGCGATCATATTATGGCCAATTGGGGCGATGGAAATGTTCCGTATCCAAATCACCTGCAATTTTCTTCGGGTTCAGGCACTTCATTTTCAACAGCATTTGCTTCAGGAATTGCATCTCTCATGATTGCTGTAAATCCTTGTTTAACACCTGATGAGATTAAAGAAATCCTGTATAAAAGTTGCAGGGTATGGGACGAATTAACTGGTTTTATTCCATCGCCAGGCTGGACTTCTGAGCTTGGCTATGGGATAGTTGATGCGTATACTGCTGTTACATTAGCTAGTTATTCTGTAACAGAGAATATTTCTGATAATATTACCTGGAACAGTAATCGGACTCGTGGAAATATTATAATTAATTCCGGAGCATCATTAACCCTGGATGATATGGAACTGGATATGATAGACAACACCGGCATCACGGTCATGCCTGGCGGAAAACTATATGTAAATAATTCTGTCATAACTAATTCATGTAACTCAACTACCCACCGATGGAAAGGAATTACGGTTTATGGAGATAATTCAATATCCACCCAATCTCCTACATATCAAGGGTTGGCAATGCTTACAAACGCTACAATTGAAAACGCCGAGAAAGCTATCTATATTAAAAGAACATCTGAATATGGAGGCGGGATGGTTTGGGCTTTAAATTCTGACTTCCTGAACAATGATGTCGCTATAGATTTTGAAAGGTACGATTACGCTAGTTTTAGCCATTTTACCGGGTGTACTTTTGAAGTCAATCAGGACTTTGTTGGAACATATTCGGATAACAGTATAATGGTAAATTTGAGAGCAATGTATGGAATGCGATTCTCTTCGTGTATTTTCAGGAATGTTTATTCTGACGCTCCCATCGGAGTGGGAATTAAGTCCTATGGTAGTGACTTCACTTTAAACGGAGTCTGTAGTTCCAATGTTTTACCCTGTCCTGACGAATATATTAAACGCAATCAGTTCAATAACCTGAACCGGGGTATTTATGCTCAATATAATTTTGCCGGTGCAAAAACAAAAATTACATACACTGATTTCATTGGCAACAACAGAGGCGCTTATTTCAGTAATTGCGGATATTTTGATATCCTTAATAATGATTTCCAGATACCCGAGTATACACTCAATGGAATTGATAAATACGGGTTATACCTGGAAGGATGCACTGGTTACCATCTTGAGAACAATGTTTTCGAAAGCGAGATTGC
This sequence comes from Bacteroidales bacterium, assembly GCA_035403165.1. Lineage (GTDB taxonomy): Bacteria > Bacteroidota > Bacteroidia > Bacteroidales > UBA4417 > UBA4417. The sequence goes on from DAONEP010000012.1 coordinate 15,902, forward strand.
CAATACTACGGGGCAGATAGGCCTTTATATTTATAACTCGGGAACAACACAAAACTATGTGTATCGCAACACTTTCACCAGGTTGAGCCGTGCCGCTGTTGCCGACGGTAACAACCGGGCATCGGGTGGCGCCACAGGGCTTTGTTTCAAATGCAATGATTTCAGCGCTAACGGAACGGATATTGACGTATTGGCAACTACACCATCTGTATATACCGGTATTTCATTGTATCAGGGTTTGCCATCAGCAGGAAATCCAAGTACACAAAAAGATACCCTTGCAGCAGGTAATACATTTACGCTTTCTACAAGCGCTTACAATATCCGCAACTTATCGGGGAATGTATCTAATTATTATTTCCACCAGTACACTGATCCACTAAACATTAAAGTTAAACCGGATCCTGTTTATAATATTATCCGAAGTCAGAATGATAATACAACTTACAATAAGGCTTTTATTTGTAAATCGTGGATTTCTTCCGGTGCTCCTGCTATCGAAGACCTGATCGCTCAAAAAGAGGAATCTGAAACAGGCGCAGAAACTGCAGGTTTACAATTACAGGTACTTGTTGATGGCGGAAGCACCGAAAACCTTACTATGGATGTATTGGGTTCGTCCCCGCCCGAAGCACTTGAACTGCGCGACCAGTTACTTTCCGAATCGCCCTATTTGAGCGACACCGTGATGAAAACCGCTATTATGCAGGAAAACGTGTTGCCCAACGCCATGGTCCGGGATGTGCTGGTTGAAAATCCGCAGGCAGCAAAAAACAGTGAAATAATGGATATGCTTGACCAGCGCTGGAACCCCATGCCCGATTATATGCAGGACGAAGTGTCCGCCGGTATTAACGTTGTGGGTGGCCGTGAGAAACTGGAAGCCGTACGCGACGGGTGGAAGCAACAGGAAAGTTACCTTTACAACCGACTTGTAAGCGCCTACCTCACCGACACCATTAACCCTAATGCACCACAGGAGTTGAAGGCATTCTTACAAGCGGAGCAAACGCCCGAGGCAGGCTTCCTGCTTGCCGATATTTTGATGGGCGAAAGTAATTATGCTGCTGCTGTGCAGGCTGTGACAGCACTACAAGGCAACCCGGCCCTTAATGCCTCACAGGAACAACAGGCCGCCGATTACTTCACACTCATCGGGATACTGCAGGGGCTGGCTGCCGACAACATTCAACCCTTTGGCCTCGACAGCCTTCATGCCATACCTTTATTCGCCCTTTACGAAAGTGGCGACAATACTGCCTGCGTTGCCGCCCGTGATATGCTCGTTGCCTCAGGCTTACTCAGTTACCAGGAACCGATCAACGACTCTGAAGTGACCAAATCAATAAAGGCAGAATCAAAAACATTCATAAGTAAAGGCGCCGAAAGCGTTGAAAGTTTACGTTTGCTGCCCAATCCGGCCTGCACATATACCATCGCCGAATACAATATCCTTTCCAAGCAGGGCAATGCAGCGCTAACAATATATAACATTGGCGGAAACATAGTGTGGAAACAGAATATAGTGAAAGCAAATGATCAGTTGGTTATTGATTTAACCGGGTTCAAGCCGGGTGCTTACACAGTTACACTTTCGTGCGGGAACAAATCAATTTCTTCGCGAAAACTTACAGTATCCAGATAAATTTAAATTCTCTACCAAAGCCTGCTGTGGCAAGCAGGCTTTGGTTTCTCAATAGTATGAATAATGAAAACTGTGATTCACTATATAAGTTTGCTGTTATTGATTTTACCTGCATTTTGCAGCGCCCAATATGTGTGGAAAAAAAACTATACCCTGCCCTATGGCTCCTGGGCCAACGAAGTTACCGAAACCTACGATAAAGGGTACCTTACGGGTGGCCTGATCAGGAACCTGCAATCTCCCTATTTTGGGTATATTCTAAAAACTGATATCAACGGAAACAAACTATGGACAAAGGTGATTGATGGCGCCCGCGAAACAACTTTTGGCTCGGTAAACGCAACTTCCGATGGAGGGTTTATTGCAGGTGGGCACTACAATACTCAGGGTAATGATATTGATTCGTACGTAATAAAATTCAATGCCTGTGCCGAACCACAGTGGTGCACCATACTCCCCGACAATATTTACCATTACCCGACCATTATTTCAAGAGGGATTTTTGAAACGCCCGATGGAGGTTTTTTTGTGCACCGCATGTTCGAGGATTTTGTACCGGACGGACGAATATGGAGCATTGCAAAATTATCAGCATCGGGCAATGTGGAATGGCTCAATTATTATGTTTACAACAATCCTGACTGGTATCCCGGTTCGCAGCTACAATTGAGGACTACCTTAACAACCGATACCTGCCTGGTGGTTTGCGGGATGGTGAATGATACTATTTTTCATCCTGACCCCGGGGCTCAAAGCGATATGCCTTTCTGGTTCAAAGTGGATATTAACGGAAACCTCTTATGGGACAGAAAATGGAATTTATATTGGGGCGGTACCCCTGCTGAAGTTTATGCTGTTACGGAGGGTCGCAATAATTCTTATTACAGCGGAGGCATCATGGATCCTGGGTTGGGGCACCCTTATGTTTTTAAAATTGACAAAGATGGAGATTCCATATCATATTTCAACGTCTATAATCATCCCGGCTCAATAGCTTGTAAACCTCATTATATCAGGTCATTTAACGATACAACGCTTCTTCTTAACACCCAATTTGGGGTTACATACACTGACAATTGGTGGTCACTTCAACTTATTGATACTTTAGGGAATAATTATAAATGTATCTATAAGCAAGAGCACAATATTCCAATGATGTCAATTAAAACTTTTGATAACAAAATAGTTGTACTGGGTATTGATATGTCTGGTAATGGCGCTTTCCCTTATGATTGGATAAGTTTAAGCAAATTCAACACCAACCTGGAGTACGATAGCATATACACCGCCCCCCGCACCTACGACAGCCTGTGCCCTCACCCCATAGTAAGCGATACCATTCCGGTGCCTCCCAACTGCCTTGTGTTTACCGCCCTGCCGGAGGTGAAAGGCACAAGCGATATACTCCAGCTAAAGGTGTACCCCAATCCTGCCTCGTCATACACCACTGTAGAAATGCCGGAATTTTCGTTAACTACAACCAAAAGTAAATCCGTGAATCAGCAACAGTACCGCCCGTTAAAAGGCGAGGTGGAACTGTCGCTTATTAATATTAGCGGTAAAATCGTTAATACCGATGTATTTGACGCTTCGGAACGCAACCATGTAGTAAATGTCAGTAAATTGCCCGAAGGAATGTATGTATTGCACCTTACCCAAAAGGGGAAATTTGTGGCACAAGGCAAGGTGATGGTGTTAAGATAATTATGACCGAAAAGCCTGCCATTATTAAACTTTCGTCCTTTAATGACGGAAATGGTGAAACCGGTAATTAACCTCTGCCGAACAGGCAATATTACTGCCTGCATCATAGCCCTTAGACCCTGAAGGTTTTCAAAACCTTCAGGGTCTGGTGCATGATAAAGGCACATGGGAATCAGGCCATTGCCGGCGGAAAAGTGATGGTGGTGAAATAGCGGTACCGGGTTGGTCAGCGGGCGCAGGTTGTTACCGGCAGGATGCCGGTTATTAAAATTATTCTTTATTTCCCGGCGCCGTATGCGAGAACGCGCTCATCACATTTTCGAGGTAAGTTTTCGTGACGGGGATATCCATGGCTGAAGCCGCATCCAGTTCAAGCCGCACGCCGTCCTTGTCGCGGCGTATCACTTTCACTTTTTCGCTGTTCACCATGTATGAACGGTGACAACGTACTATATCGGTCGATTTTAATTCTTCTTCCAGTGTGCGCAGCGAATTCCTCAGGATAAACCGCGACACTTTCTCGCCGTTCAGGTAATAGATATTCACATAGTTATCCGATGCTTCGAGGTACAGGAGGTTCTCCTTCTTGACCGAAAACCGAAGCACCCCCTTTTCGTCGGCAAACGGCATCATCTGTTTTGAGGTGTCGTTCACGGGCTGCCCCTGGGCCAGTTCGGCCAGTTTGGACTTTTTATCCAGATACGAAAAGTACAGCCACGAAACCGAATAAGGCAGCAACAGCACCAGCGCGGTATTCTGGATCGAAGCCTTCCATAAATCGGGGAAATAGCGCCTGTCGTGCAGGATGTACTTTACATAAAAGGTATAAAACAGCGACATGAAAGCAATTTCGGCAAGCACCCATCCCAAATACTGCCAGTAGTTGATGTCTTTTTTCCTGCTGACGTAATACATGATGATCCTGCTGATAACGATCACCAGGACGCCGGTTAGGATGACGAGGCTGGAATAGAACAGCAATTGCCACTTGGTGACATGAAACCACACGTCGACGCCGAAAGGCGAATAAACATTGATAAAAACCAGTGCAAAAGCAGCGGTAAAGAGCACCAGCTTTACAATGTTCCGCTTATGGGTAAGGAAATGCGGTATCGGGCTGTTGAAATCAGGCATCATCCGGAGTTTGGAATGTCAAATTTAGTCCATTCCGGCAAATAATATTCTTAAATCGCGAATTCCTGCATCCGGAATTTTACCCCATATTTCCGGATTTTACCCCTCCATGCGACTTTTCATCCCATGGGAGCGGGCTGTAACCCTTTTAATTGAAAGGCGTTCAGGGCCGCAGTTACTTTGCATCGTCACTTTTATGACGCCGACCATGGAATATACTTCAACATATCACAACCTGAAATCACAGTTCAGCCTTTCGGCAGATGAAATAAAGTTTTCGGACAGCCATATATCGTGCCGTACCTTTTCATTTCACTCCCCGGGGTGTCCGACCGACGATTTTAATAATCAAACCAGCACATCCGGGATATTTTCGGAAGCCGGCGAATCGATCCGCGAAAACCAGTCGTTCACATACCCGGTAATATTTCCGGATTCCGGAGATAAATTCGGGCAGGCAATAGTGCTGCTTCACGGGCTGAACGAACGAAGCTGGACGAAGTATCTGGTATGGGCTTATTTTCTGGCCGAAAAAACGGGACGTCCCGTGATCCTTTTTCCCATCGCCTATCATATGAACCGGTCGCCGCTGGCATGGAGCAATCCCCGGATCATGACGCCGTTGCTGACGGAACGAAATATCCATCTCGGGCATGTCCCCATGGCTTCCTTCGCCAACCTGGCGCTGAGCGAAAGGCTGTCAGAAAATCCGGTGCGGTTTGTGACTTCCGGCGTGCAAAGCGCCGGCGACCTTGAACAACTGGTCTTGCAGATCTCGGCCGGCAATCACCCGCTTTTCGAAAAAGGTGCGCATATCGACCTGTTTGCATATTCCATCGGGGCATTCCTGGCCCAGATCGTCATGCTGGCTAATCCCGGCAACCTGTTCACTGATAGCCGGCTGTTCATTTTTTGCGGCGGGGCCTTTTTCGACCAGATGGACGGCACCTCGAAACTTATCATGGATAAAAATGCTTTCGATTGCCTGAGGAAGTATTATATCCAGGATCTGGGCACGAAATCGGACAATCATCCGGGATTTGCAGAGTACCTGAAGAGCACACAGTTGGGGATGGCTTTCAGCGCCATGCTTTCGTCCGGCAAGCTGAAGGCATTCCGGGAAGGTGTTTTTTCGAAACTGAAAAACCAGATTTCGTCTGTAGTGCTGAAAAACGATAAAGTGATACCGGCGGCAGGGACCCTCGAAGCCCTGGGGGGCGGTTCCAGCATCGAAGTGATGGATTTCCCTTATGAATATTCGCATGAAATACCGTTTCCCGTCGGGGAAAAAGGCATCATCCCCAGTGTGGATGCGGCCTTTAAAGAAGTTTTCAGAAGAGCTTCGGAATTTCTCAGATAGAAAATTGCTTCTCCGGAGGTGACTCCGCTTATCTGAAAAGAAGCCTGAACACCTCTTCCACTTTGGTTACGGTCACCACGCTGATTTGCCGGGCGGCAAGCTTTGAAGGTTTGGTATTGTATTTCGAGATCACGATGGTTTCGTATCCCAGCTTTTCGGCTTCCGCTATGCGTTGCTCGATGCGGCTTACCGGGCGGATTTCGCCCGAAAGCCCTACTTCGCCGGCAAAGCACGTCTTGGAGTCGACCGGTATATCGCCGTTCGACGACAGTACAGCGCTGATGACCGCCAGGTCGATGGCGGGGTCGTCGACGCGGATGCCGCCGGCGATATTCAGGAAAACATCCTTGGCGCCCAGCCTGAAACCGCTTCTTTTTTCCAGGACCGCCAGCAGCATGTTCAGGCGACGGATATCGAAACCGGTGGCCGAACGCTGGGGCGTGCCGTAGGCTGCCGAACTTACCAGCGCCTGTATTTCGATAAGGATAGGCCGCAACCCTTCGACGGTGGAGGCAATAGCGACGCCGCTTACTTCCTGGTCCCGCTGCGAAAGCAATATTTCGGAAGGATTCGACACTTCGCGGAGGCCGTTGTCGCGCATCTCGAAGATGCCCAGCTCCGAAGCGGAACCAAAACGGTTTTTTACGGCGCGGAGGATACGGTAACCGTAATTGCGGTCGCCTTCGAACTGCAATACGGTATCTACCATGTGTTCCAGGATTTTCGGCCCTGCCAGGCTGCCGTCCTTGGTAATATGCCCGACCAGGAAGACCGGCACGCCGGTTGTTTTGGCGTACCGCTGCATCTCGGCGGCGGTTTCACGGATCTGGGAAATGCTGCCGGCGGTGGATTCTATAATATTGGTCTGCAGGGTCTGGATTGAATCGGTAACAACCAGTCCGGGCTTTATGGCTTCGAGGTGCTGGAAGATGCTCTGCGTATTGGTTTCGGTAAGGATAAAGCATTCGTTGCCGTTGTATCCGATGCGTTCGGCGCGCATACGGATCTGCTGTTCGCTTTCTTCGCCCGAAATGTATAAAACCCGCCGGTTCTTAATTTGCAGCGCCACCTGGAGCATAAGCGTCGATTTGCCGATACCCGGTTCGCCGCCTATCAGCACGAGGGAACCATCTACCAGCCCGCCGCCCAGCACCCGGTCGAGCTCGCCGTTGCCGGTACTGGTCCGTTGTTCATTGCCGGGGGCAATATCATGGATGAGCTTCGGGCGGCTTTCCGTAGCTTTGAAATTACCGCCGCTTTTTGCTCCGCCGTCGCCATGCTGAACCACCTCTTCCACGAAGGTATTCCATTCACCGCACGAACTGCACCGCCCCATCCATTTTGATGACTGCGCCCCGCAGTTCCGGCAGAAAAAACTTGTCTTGATTTTAGCCATGTAATATGCCCGTTTGAATTCTTATTTCTGAGTTCTGTGTTTTGCGTTTTAGCCTTTAGCTCTTGGCTCTTGGCTCTTGGCGTTTTGCGTTTTGCGTTCTGTGTTTTGTGTTTTGTGTTCTGTGTTTTGCGTTTTAACATAAGGCTGTTAGCCATTAGCCGTTAGCCGTTAGCTTCTGCCTGCCACCCGCAGGCTTACGCCCGGCAGGCTATGCTCCTTCCCTTCTCCGTTCTTCATTCTGCGTTCTGTGTTTTGCGTTTTAACATAAGGCTGTTAGCCATTAGCCGTTAGCCGTTAGCTTCTGCCTGCCACCCGCAGGCTTACGCCCGGCAGGCTATGCTCCTTCCCTTCTCCGTTCTTCATTCTTCATTCTGCGTTCTGCGTTTTGCGTTATTAGTGCCTAAACTTCTCCGTGCTCCTCGCTCCGTTCTCCGTTCTCCCTTCTCCGTTCTCCGTTTTGCGTTCTGCGTTATGCGTTTTGCGTTATTAGTGCCTAAAGTGCCGTTCTCCGTGCTCCTTACTCCCGGCTCCTGGCTCCTCGCTCCCTGCTCCCTGCTCCCCGCTCCGTTCTCCGTTCTCCGTTATAAAATTATGAATTCACCGAATCCGGCTGACATCCCTGGTCAGAATATTTGGATTCCGTAGAAAATATTCTCCCGGATAGTGGTAAATCCGTTTCAAATTGTCATCTTATTGTATCGGTTTATTATCGGCTCACTTGTTTGAATTAACATTTAAAAATTTCTGATATGAAAAAACATTACACCTTTCTGCGGCTTCTGTTTGCCGTTTTATTCTCTCTGTCATTATCCGCTTCAGCCTTTTGTGGTATCATCAGCAACGACAGTCTTTACCCTCCCGTGAATTTCAGGGTCGACAGCCTGAGGGCTTTAATGACCTGGGATTGGCCGTCCGTAGAATTGTTAAATGAAGATTTTGAAGACGGCGATGCCTTACCGGCCGGCTGGACGACCTCGTCAGCCGGGAATTCCGGATGGTACGTGACAGAAAATGCCAACAGCCTGAATTTTTATATCGGGCCTCATTCGCAGTATGCGGCAACAAATGATTTTAATGCCGGTCAGCAGAACAACGGCTGTTGTGATTTCCTGGTAACGCCGGCTGTTGACCTCACCCTCACCGATTCGGCTGTCCTCACTTTTAATACCTGTTACACCGGAGCATTTAACCAGGCGGCGTATATCGAACTGAGCACCGATAACGGGGCGAGCTGGCAGGTGATGGATACCCTGCAGCCGGCTGCTGCGCCTTATTATGAAACATGGGGTCGCATTGCCATTGACTTATCTCAAAATGCTGGTCCGGGTGGCTGCGCCTCCGCCATCATCCGTTTTCATGCCGCTGACAACGGGCAGCAGGCCTCGGGATGGGCGGTTGACGATGTGAACATCACGGCGTATGTTACCACCCTCGACCATTATTGCCTGTGGCTCAACGATGCCTTTCTGGCCATATCGGATTCAAATGCATACCAGATCAACCCGGAATCCCTTGTGTTCGGGCAGCAGTACAAAGTTGAAATTGCTGCCGTTTATGCCAATGGCGTTTCGCCGCATGATTCCCTGATGTTTACCAACCGCTGCCTGCCTTATCCGGGAAACCTGCAGGCTAGTGTTAATGATAACGCGGTCATTCTTGACTGGGACTCTCCTGATTTCGGGAACACCGGCCTGGGGCCGTGGGTGATGTACTACCTCCTGTATTGTAACGGCACGCTCATCGATACGTTGTCGTCTTTAGATACAACTTACTGGCACCTGAATCTGGATCAGGGCATGTATTGTTACAAGCTTTCGGCCGTTTACAACCTGGAACCGCTGGGCTATTCCGGGCAAACCGGCGAATCTTTTGCCGCCGGCCCGGCTTGTGCCGATATTTTCTACTGCTGCTCACTGCCATTGATAGAAGATTGGACTTGCGGATCTTTTGATCTTAACCAATGGGCTCACGGTGATAATTGGGTAATTGATATTATATATGGTAATCCTTATCCTTGTGCGAAATTTAACAGTGTCCCGGAACTTACAGATTATGAGAGCTCATTGGAAATTTTTACGAGAAGTTTTTCTCTGTCAACCGGAACACCTCATTTATTAACGGTGCAGTTCGATCTGGCGCTCGACGACAGCCTTGAAACAGGTACTGAAGAATTGACGGTTTTTTATAAATATAATGATGATAATTGGCGCACAGTCGCTTCGTTCACAAACCAGGGAGATTTTCAATGGACACATTATTCTTATGACTTTGATATACCTCAGACGGCGAATATGTTATATTTCAAAGTTGCTGCGAGTGGTGAGCAAAGCAATGCCATAAAAAACTGGTTTATTGATAATATTGAACTTAATATCAAGTACTTATTATACCCGGTCTACAACCTTACAGCGACTCCTTCAAATGCCAATCCCGGCGCCATCAGCCTGGAGTGGAATTGTCCCGTTGACAGCCTGAACCTGAAAAGCGCAGCCGGCACCGACGATTTGCTGTCGTACCATATTTTCAGAAGAGTGCATACTGCCGTCCCCGGTCCATGGGAGGATATTGCAGAAACCACCAAAACATGGTATGAAGACCATTCCCTGGCCTCAGACTGTTATGATTATTATGTGATGGCGTATTACACGGAAGGAACTTCCGCTATTTCGAACATCGATTCATTGAATTGCATCGGGACAGGGGTGGAGATGACGGAATCGCCCGATTTCAGGCTATACCCGAATCCGGCCCGTGAGTTGCTTTACTGGGAGGCTGCATCTCCCGTTAAGGAAATTAAGATCGCCGACCAGGCCGGGAGAATGCTTTACCGGGAAACCGCCCTTACCGGCCTGAAAGGAAGGATTGTAACATCTGCCCTGGCCGACGGTATTTATTTGATTTGTTTTACCGGCAACGACGGGAAACAGACCGTCAGGAAATTTATAGTATCCGCCCGTTAATACGGGAAGGGGTCCGGAAAAAACGAACACCATTCAGAAGCCATGCCGCGAACCACGGCATGGCTTTTTTTGCGCCCCGGTTGCCGGGAACAGGAAGCTTGAATATGTGGGCTAAGCAATGCCGTACTTCACTATGCTAAAACAAAAAAACTCGCTTCGCTTAAACAGTTTTTGTTTCTTAACGCTCCGTTACGCAGTTTTCTTCACGCGCAACAGCCAATGCGGTTCCACTCAATGCAAAATTATAAATGGAAACAAAACATCCCCAATCGATAATTGTATACGGAATAGACTGACCTGATAAAAATTCCGCCAGTTTTTGTTACAAACTTTTTGTGCGTATAGCCTTGCGCTAAGTCCTGCCTGCCGGCAGGCAGGGATACAGAAGCAGGCGAAGGTACGTGCGCGGGCGCGGCTTGTATCGCGGGGAAGGAAAAGTTTGTTACAAAACCAGGAATTTTTATTAAGTCTTGACTTTTGCTCCACTTTGTGTCAAGACAAAGTGGAAAGAAAAAAATAAAAATTTTTCTGATGCAGGGAATCAGCCTGTCTACCAGGCTTACAATATCGGATCCGGGAAGAGAACATACGCTCAATTCCCGGGCCCAGCCAGTCCTTTTACCGGTTCAGGATCTTATTTTCGATGGCCGTTGTAGAATAGCCTTCAAGATAATCGAGGGTTACCACTTTGCCTTTGCGGGCCTTTACGATGTCGTATCCTACAATTTCAGCGGGTTTGTAATCGGCGCCTTTTACCAGCACATGGGGCTGGACGGTTTTAATAAGTTCGTAGGGGGTGTCTTCGCCAAAAAATACCACGTAATCGACAAACCGGAGCGATGCCAGCGTCATGGCCCTCGAAACTTCATCCTGTATGGGGCGGTTGTTGCCTTTAATCCTGCGGACCGATTCGTCGGTGTTAAGTCCAACAATCAGCACATCGCCCTGGTCGGCGGCTTTTGCCAGGTAATCAATATGCCCCAGGTGCAGAATGTCGAAACAGCCGTTTGTGAAAACGATCTTCTTGTCCTGGAATTTCATGATGGCCAGCAACCGGCTAAAGTCCACACTGTCGCGGGCGAAAATTTTCGCTTTTACATACTCAAGCTTTTTCATGGCTTACGTTTTTGTTGAAAACAGGCAACAGGATAAACGAGAGGATCCCAAGCAGGATGATGGTAATTGTTTGCGAGCTCCAGATCAGCCATCCCAGGGCATAGCCTTTGATGTTCGATACGGAATACAGTACCAGTGTTTCGGCCACGATGGCCGGGTAAATCCCGATGCCGCCCTGCACCAGCATGATACCGATAGACCCGAATACCAGGGTGGCGAGGCCTGCATCAAGGCCCAGGTGGCTGGTTTCGGGCAGGCTGAAGAATACCAGGTAGGCCATCAGCAGGTACAATGCCCATATCCCCAGCGAATAAATAACAAAGAGCAGCGGTTTCCGGAGATAGATAATGGATTTCATCCCATCCCAGAATCCTTTGATAAGGCCCCAGATCTTATTGATGAATTTTATCCTCAGCAGGGGACGGCGGAAGGCAAACAAGAGGGCTGCCAAAATAACCAGGGAAGCAATGGCGATGTAGGTGAATGAACCTGCCAGGCTGAAGGTGAGGTTGAATTTTGCTTCAATGGGCTGGTAAATTTTCTGGTCGATGTAAGTATATAACTTGTTGAATTGTAATGCGAGATTTATAAAGAAGAGGATGAGAAAGACGACCAGGTCGATGGCCCGTTCGGTAACCACCGTGCCGAAGGAATTGTTAAAAGGCACTTTTTCATAGCGGCTCAGGATCACGCAACGGCTCACTTCTCCCAGGCGGGGGAGGGCAAGGTTGGCGAGGTAACCGATCATAACGGCAAAAAAGGTATTCAGTTTGCCCGTTTCATATCCCAGGGGCTTTAGCAGCATCCTCCACCGGACGGCCCTGAGGTAATGCGCCCCCACACCCAGCAGGATGGCAAAGCCGATGATGCCGTAATGGGCGTCGCCGAACGAACGGATGATTTCCTTTTTTTCTTCCGGCGTCAGGTAATGCAGGAACAGCCAGATAAAGAATATGCCGATGCCCAGGAACAGCAGGAAACGGGCGATGGTTTTGAGCTTATTTTTCAATATAGTTTAGCTGATTTGGTTATTGGCATCAGGGAAAACAATGGCAGGCCTGAACTTTTTTGCTTCCCCGAACTCCATTTGGGCAAAACCGGCAATGATCACCAGGTCGCCAACCGAAGCTTTACGGGCGGCTGCGCCGTTGAGCGAGATTACTCCCGATCCGCGTTCGGCTTTAATCACATAAGTTTCGAGCCTTTCGCCGTTGTTAATGTTTACTACCTGCACTTTCTCAAATTCAATGAGATTGGCTGCATCCATCAGGTTTTCGTCGATGCTGATCGAACCGATATAGTTCAGGTTAGCCTGTGTGACGGTAGCCCGGTGTATTTTTGATTTTAAAATCTCAATTGTCATCATGCTGCAAAAGTACAAAGAAATAGCGCTTCACATGTCAATTAACGCAGTATGCTGCATGCAGGGCCATTCAGGCTCCAGCAGCTCCGGCAACCCGGCAACCCGGGCGGCCTGCCGTTTCAGGATTTCTTCCGGCCCCGGTTTAATAGAGCAAAATATTGTCGATCAGCCGTACCTGGCCGGCATAAACCGCCACACATAACACGGCATGTTCCGCATCCATCCAGTCTTCGAAAGGCTGCAGCGTGGTTGCATCGCACACGGTGGCATATTCAGCCTTCAGCTCAGGGTTTTGCTCTATTTCGGTGATCGCCAGGCTTTCTGTTCCGTCGGGGGTAAACCAGTTGTAATTTTCTTTTGCCTTCAGCAGCGCCCGGTAAATTCCGGGGGCGGCGGCGCGCTGTTCAGGGGTAAGGCGCTTGTTGCGCGAGCTCAGGGCCAGCCCGTCGGCTTCACGAACGATGGCGCAGGGAACAATCTCAACCGGCATCGACAGCGACTTCACCATGTGCCGGATGATGGCCAGTTGCTGGTAATCCTTTTCACCGAAATAAGCGCGGTGAGGCCCGGTGATGTCGAGAAGTTTCTTAACCACGATGCCCACGCCGCGAAAGTGGCCGGGACGGAAAAACCCTTCCATCACTTTATCCAGTTGCCCGAAATCCATTTCATTAGTAACGGGTTCAGGATACATCTCTTCGGCGGAGGGCGTAAACACGATATCGCAACCTGCCGATTCCAGTTTCTCCAGGTCGGCGGAGAGATTCCGCGGGTAGCCGGCCAGGTCTTCCGGATTGTTGAACTGAATAGGATTAACGAATATACTGACCGTTGTAATGTCGTTTTGTGAAATGCTGGTCCGCACCAGTTGCAGGTGCCCGTCGTGCAAGGCTCCCATTGTCGGTATGAAACCAATGGTTTTTCCCGATTCTTTTAATCCGGCAAGATATTGTCGCAGATCTTCGATTTTTTCAAATACTCTCATCCCGTCTGTTGTTTTGGGTTAACACTTTTGCCGAAGAACCGTAAGGCGCTTATCTGTCCCGGAGTATCTTCAGCATATCCTTTTCTATCAGATCGTAGGGCGCTTCAATGATACGGCCTGTTTCTTTCCCCTTTTTATAGAAAATGAAGGTAGGCACCCGGTCGACTTTCAGGTCTTCAATATTCAGATCGCCTGCTTTTTTCTCACGGTCCACTGCGATCATTTCCAGGTTATCGTAGTTGAAACCGGCCAGGTCCATCACTTTAAAAAACCGGGGGACCCATTCCTTGCTGTCGCCGCACCATGTTCCCAGGATAAGCTTTACCGAAACATCCTTTAATGCCGGTTTCAGAAGGTTCAGCGTTGAATCGTCAGGCTGATAAATATCGTAACCGGCCCTGTAGGCAGAATCGAAGTTGCTGTTGATGGCGCTGAAACCTTCCCGGTTGCAGTAACCCAGCAGGATCTCATTGTTTTTCTTCGGATCGGCGCCTTTCCGGTTCATTTCCTGTGCATTGACGATAAATGGCATAAATAAAAGGAGGAGGATGGCTGCTTTTTTCATGGTGACAGGTATCGGGTTGATGTCATTAGAGGAAAGAGGCTACAAATTTACGAGGTTATTGCGGATGGCAAACTTTATCAGGTCGACGGTAGTTTTTAATTCGAGGCGTTGCATGATATGATTCTTGTGCGATTCCACCGTGCGGATACTGATAAAGAGCTTATCGGCGATTTCCTGGTTTGTTAATCCCTGCGCGAACCATTTGAGTACCTCCACTTCGCGTTTCGAAAGCTGGCTTTCGTTACGCAGGTTTTCCAGGTTGCCCGATTTCGCCTTTTTGATATAGCTTTTCAGTATGGTATTGGAGATGGATTCAGCGAAGTACTCTTCGCCGCGGTAAACGGCCCTGACGGCGTCGAGGAGCTCTGCCCTGGAAATGTTTTTCGGCAGATACCCTTTAGCCCCTGAATTAATGGCATTGAAAACAAACTCTTCGGAGGTGTACATCGACAGAAAGATTACTTTCACCTTCGGGAACTCTTTGGCCATTTGCCTTGCCAGTTCAATTCCCGATACGTCGGGCAATGCAATATCCAGGATGGCGAGGTCGGCTTCCCGTACCTTGAGCAGTTCGAGCATTTCACCGGCATCTGCCGCTTCCCCTGCAACTTCTATTTCCGGTTCCCCTGAAAGCAGGTTGGCAATTCCGGTCCTGACAAGATGATGGTCGTCAACCAGGAGTATTTTTATCGTATCCGTCATTTCGTGTATAAGGTATTGTTACAATAATCCGGGTTCCGGCATCCGGCGCCGATTCAACAATGAAATTTCCCGAAAGGAGCGATGCGCGTTCACGCATATTCTGTATCCCGTTGCGGTGTGCATAACTTTTGGGATCAATCATAAAACCCTTTCCGTTATCGGCAACTGTGAGCCTTACGAGCTGATCTTCGCGGGCAATTGTCACCGCCATTTCGGTTGCGCGGGCATGTTTGATAATATTGGTTATTGCTTCCTGGGCGATGCGGTACAGGTATATTTTTGATTTTTTAGCAAGCCTTTCAATGCTGCCATTGCATTCGAACGATGCTTTGATGCCGGCAATGGCGGCCATCTCCATGACGCGGGTGCGAAGCGCGGTTTCCAGGCCGAATTCATCCAGGGCGGCAGGCTGTAATGCATTGCTGATCCGCCTCACTTCCTCAATAGCCTGGTCTATCATATTTTTTGAGGCATCGACGGCGGAGCGTACATGGGAAATCCCCGGTTTTTCGCACGATTCGAGTCGGAGCCTGGCGGCTATCAGCGATTGTCCCAGTCCGTCGTGCAATTCTCGCGCCAGTCGTTGCCTTTCGCTGTCCTGCCCGTCGATAACCGAACGCAAACGGCGCAGCTTTTCATCCTGAATTTTCTTCTCCTGCAGTTCTATCCTTTCGGAAATATGATATAACGATTGCAGCAAAGGGTCATCGTGTTGAACCGGGACAGCTTTGTCCGAAAGGCATTTCCGGTTTTCGAGCGATTCAACGGCTTTTTCCACTTCGGCGACAGGCCTCAGTATCCGGTGAACGATAAGTATCCCGGAAATCCCGGCCATCAGACCTGTCAGAATGAGAACAGCGCCTGCCGCCGGTAAATCCTCCAAGGCTGAAAGCAGTACCCCGGCAATGATTAATATTGCTGCAGAGGGCAGGATAACCCGGAAAATCAACTGCTTGTTAAGACGCGTCAGCATGCATGGACGGCTTTAAGTGTTCAAAATTAGACAGAATTTATCAGATGTAACAATTCCTGGTCGTAAAGTGCAACTTTGAATTAAATTTAGAATGCCCGCCAGGATGAGACCCGGATGTTTATCTTTCAAGGCGGGAATTGCAAAACAGTAAAAATCAATACGCTAAAGATACAGGAAAATATTAAAGTTTGAATTTTTCAACAGATTAAATATTAATATGCCGGCTCAATAAGATATACCAAAAACGGAGAGTGCCAGGACGTTAGGCCGGAACAGGGGGCGTTTCCTGAATCATGTGGGTAGTGACAAGCCCGAAACTCCTATTAGCTGTTCCTGTCAGTAAGCCATTCATGTGACGGGCGACTCTCATCCTGTAACATCAATCAGCGGAAGACAAAATGAAAACCCCGTCGTGGCAGCGGGGTTTCGTTTGAGGGCAGGGCGTCAGCGGTAAATATAGCTGCCAAGAAGGAGTAGTAAAGGGAGTCGTCGACAAGCCATCCTGCAAAGCAGGATTGTCATAGGTAAAGTTCAGCTAATCTTTATTAAGGTTCAGGAGGAATTTATTCTTTTTATCAACATATTTATCAACATCCTGATCCGGACGGTATCTGAACCCATCTGATCCTGGTGACGGATAGCCGCTTACTGAAGCGGAAGCCGCAACTTTCGCGGATTGATTTCCGTTTTTTTATGATCTTGTTGCAAAGGTTTTTCTTCCGGATAGCGTTAAAACCTTTATTTTTGCCAATTATTTCAATAAAAATTCCTTTAATGATCCGGAATGCCTGCTTCATGTTGGTCATGTTGGTCCTGATGGCGGCACAAGGATTTTCCCAGGACAATAGCCTCATTTCAGCCGAAAGCCTTCGATTGCACGTTGGCGTGCTGGCTGCTGATTCGTTGTCGGGGCGATACCCCGGGAGCGGAGGCGATCAAAAAGCGGAGAAGTATATTGCAGATTGCTTTTCCGGCGCAGGGCTTAGGATGCTCTGTAATGACGGAAGGCAGGAATTCAGGGTGGTGACGAAGGTGCATCCCGGGGCTGAGAATACCTTACAATTGGCTGATTACTCCGCCGTATTGTATAAAGATTTCAGCCCATTATCTTTTACGGGAAACGGAAAATTGAAATCGCCGGTGGTTTTTGCCGGCTTTGGTTTCGATCTCAATCTCGACTCCTTGCGCTGGAACGACTATGCCGGCATTGATGTAAACGGTAAATGGGTAATGGTGCTCCGCGGCGATCCTGAGCCCGACAGGCCAAACAGTTTGTTTGCAGGATTTGAAAAGGAACGCCTAAAGGCGCTTACGGCAAAAGACAAAGGGGCTGCCGGGGTACTGCTGGTCTCTCCTGCTGGGATTGAAGCGCGCGATATCCCGATGAATCCGCAATACGACCGGACAACAGCTAATGCCGGTATTTTGGTGGTGAGTATCACAAGAAGCCTTGCCGATCGTATGCTTGCGTCCATGAACGACAGTGTAGCCGGGCTCGTAAAAAGGATCACCGAAACCCACAGGCCTTCGCCGATGTATATGCCGGTGATGCTTGACGGCGTCGCCGGTATGGAATTGGAGGAAGCGCCCACCGCCAACATTGTGGCGATGATTCCGGGGGCCGACAGTTTGCTTTGCAACGAATATATCGTGATTGGCGCTCATCATGATCACCTGGGCATGGGCGGCAGCGGTTCCGGTTCACGATGGCCCGATACCCTGGCAGTGCATAACGGCGCCGATGATAATGCCTCTGGAGTCGCCGGATTGATTGAGCTTGCCCGGAAACTGTCGGAAAACAGGCAAAAGTTAAAAAGGTCGGTGATTATGGTTGCTTTTGCCGGCGAAGAGATGGGGTTGCTGGGTTCCAAAGAATTTGTAAAAAATCCTCCCGTTCCCCTCAGCCGGATCAAAGCGATGATTAACCTTGATATGATCGGGCGCCTGGATACCTTGACAAAGGCTGTTTCTGTCGGCGGAACTGGCACTGCGGCTGAAATGGATACTATCCTCAGTTTGCTCTCGCAAAACGGCGGCCTCTCCATAAGCCGTTCTCCCGATGGTTATGGCCCGTCGGACCATGCCTCGTTTTATTCCGAAAATATCCCGGTCGTGTATTTCACTTCAGGGGCGCATGAAGATTATCATACGCCTGCAGATGATGCAGATAAGATAAATTATTCCGGAATGGCTTCAATCCTTGATTTTGTTTACAGCCTGACGGTTGATCTCTCCTGCCGTGACCAGGCGCTGACTTACCGAGAAACGGGCCCAAAACAGGGTGAGATGGCACGAAGGAATTTTAAGGTTACCCTCGGAATCATACCGGATGTGGTTTCCACGGCAAACGACGGTTTGGGCGTGGATGGCGTCAGAAAGGGAGGCCCGGCCGAAAAGGCGGGGATCAGGAAAGGCGACCGTATTGTTTCCCTGAATGGTCAGCCGGTTACCAATATTTACGACTATATGGCGCGACTTGGCTTGCTGAAACCCGGTCAGGTAACATCAGCCGAAATAGTCCGCGACGGGAAAAAGATAGTACTTATCGTTCAACTTTAATAATCGCATATTCACGATGTTCAGTTATTTTAATAAAACACTGATCATAAAATTTTTGAAATTCGGAGTCGTCGGATTTTCAGGAGTTTTTGTTGATTTTGGATTTACCTGGCTGTTTAAGGAAATCGTAAAGGTTCAGAAGTATATTGCGAATGCTATCGGATTTACCGTGGCGGCCTCCAGTAATTATTTCCTGAACAGGTACTGGACATTTCACAGCACCAATCCCCAGATAATCACCGAATACGGTAAGTTTTTCTTTGTTTCGGTGCTCGGGCTTGGATTAAGCACTTTAGTGATCTGGACCCTGAACGGGAAGTTTAAGTGGAACTTTTATGTGGCCAAACTCTTTGCCATCGGCATTGTAACCGTATGGAATTTCTTTGCCAACCTCTATTTTACTTTTGGGGCTTAGCTGCGCCTGCCTTGCAATGCGCTGGTCAGGAATTGCGGAACAGCATAAAAAACAGGATCCGGTGTGACGCCGGACCCTGTTTTTGATGAATGAACATCGATGGTGTTATTTGACCACTAATTTCATTGTCTGGCTGATGTCGGAATTGCTGACGCGGATATAGTATACTCCGGGCAACAGTTTCGAAATGCCTAGTTTATAACCTTCGCCGAGGTTTGCCTGATGAATCTCTATCACTTTTTTACCAACGGAGTTAATCACGGTGATGTCAGCAGTTAATGGCTGTGAAGGGATAATTGTTACAATGTCGCTGGCCGGATTAGGAGTTACAATCACCGGTTTAGTTTCCTGAGGGTCATTCATTCCTACTCCGCGATAAACGGTAACGGGATATTCGATGGAGAAGGAACCGCCGCCGCATGAATTTACACCCTGTACTTTAATGGTATAGTCTCCGGGGTATCCAAGATCCCAGGCAACGGTGCACGATGTGCCGTTGCCGGTGACAGTGCCGCCCACAGCCGGTGTCAGTTCCCAGGAATAGGTGGTTGCATAGGTGCCGCCGTTTGTCGTGTAATCGCTGGTGGGAGTGGAGGTAATGTAAACTACCGAAGGCCCGGCCGGATTAGCAGGGGCGAGAGGTTCCTGGGGATCGGATGCCACGATGGCCGAGCCGGTCATGGTGCTGTTGCATCCTCCGGCAGTAAAGGTGCCAAGGATCGTATAGGTTCCTGCCGTAGTCTGATTTCCAAAATCAAGGGCGCTTCCCGTACCGGTTATGGTGGTCGATTCCACTCCGTCGATATAAAGGGTATAATCAGTACCGGTTTCTGAGCCGTCGAGCCCGACGGGAACTCCGGCGCCTCCCTGGGCGCAATAGGTGCCTCCTCCGGTTACATTATGGGCTGCAGGATTATCGGAAATTGTTACAACAAGCGGATCGGAATAAGGTCCTTCACAACTTCCGTTGATACCTTCTACTTTAATGAAAGCTTCTCCGGTAAAGGTATCGTTCCAGAAAATTGTAGCCGACAGGCCATCCTGCATCAGGGTCCCTGCTTCGTTGGGCTGGAGGCTCCATACATAATATGTAGCAGGAGTGGCGCCTGTAGTGAAGTATTGCGTATCAGACGCATTCATGCATAAGGCCGTCGGTCCGGTGGGTGGTGCACAGGGGCCGGGAACCTCACTGAGGGTAACGCTCCTGACGGGCGACCAGGGGCCGGCACCGCAACTGTTCGTGGCCTGGACTTTTATTTCGGCTGTGCCGTACCAGGTATCGTTCCAGTCAACGGTGCAACTGGTACCGTTTGGGGTCAGCACGCCGGATTCGGCGGGCGAAAGGCTCCAGGTATACGTGTCAGCATTGGGAACGGAGGAAATGGAGTAGGTTTGAATGGGGGCAACACTGCATAAACCGCTTGTTCCTGCCGGGGTGCCGGGTGCAACCGGGGCGCTGGCAATAGTCACATACCCAGTTTTTGTTACGGCATTTCCACAAACTCCATCCGATGCAACAAGGGTTACATCGTATGTTCCGGCAGTATTATAGACTACCGTCGGATTTTGCAACGTTGACGTGGCAGGAGTTCCGCCAGGGAAAGTCCAGTTATATTGCGAAGCGCCTACCGACTGGTCAGTGTAATGGACCGTGACAGGTGAACACCCGGTGGTGACGTCGGCCGTAAAATCAACGGATGTGATGGCAGTCGCCGGTATGTCGTTGAGCGGTACTTTGTTGGCGTTGAAAATTTCTTTGGTCGAATTATCCTGAAGGAAAGCTACCAGCTCGCAATTTGCAGCTACCCAATCGGCACTTTTCGTGAAATTTAAAGTAAAAGTCTGAAAATTGCCCGATGCAAAGCTGACTGCAGTCCCGTTTTCATTGGGAACCATCAGCCGGTTTACGAAGTTCAATTCGGTCATGCAACTCGACCAGCTTTGCTGTATATCTGATTCGGTGAGCACAAGGTGAAGTTTCAGATTGCTCGAATTAATGGTGCCGACTTTATTCAGGGCTACATTTACCGTATAGTTGTCTCCTGAATTTGTACCGGTTATGCACACGGTCACGGGGCTTGAAACGGCTATCCTTTGTTCATACAGGGGAAGGTATGCCGAATATATATTGGCTGTGGGGCAGAGCTGGCCGCCAACATAAGTAACTGTCCCGTCAAATTTGGCGGTAGGATAACCATCAAGAGCATAATACGAATTCCTTGCATTCGAATATGTATTTGCGTATGAGTCGCCGTTATGGTTTTCGATTACGGCTACCGATTTTCCTTCATCAACCAGTTGGTCTGCCCCGTTAGCTGCTCCCGGGCAGTATTGGCACCAGGTTCCGGTTCCGATTTCGAGTACGACCATAGTTCGCGGAACATTCTGGGAGTTGACAGGCAGAATGGCCGCGATGGCGAGAATCGCCAGGACGAGAGTAAATTTTTTCATGTTGTTCGTTGGTTTTAATTAGATGGGAGTAAAAGTAGGAATTATTTATTATCTATATATATTATTTTAAGAATTTGTTAATTTTTTTAAATCTGATCCGGTCATGCCACAATCTGTTCAATAAACCGGACATCCGGTATACAAGGCTTATAGAACCAGTTAATTTTATTCCATAAGACCATATTTGCCTGATCTCTGATTATTTTTTTAATTTATCATCATGGAACATCAGGGGCAACAAGTTTTCAACCCCTTCGACCATCCATATCCTCTCCGACATTCCTTTCATGATCACCCTGATTGGTTTTCCCGAAAGGTTCTGGTATTCGGCCATTACCTGCCTGCAGGAGCCGCAGGGGGTAACCGGATCGCACAACTCGAAACTATCGGTATGGGCAGCGATGGCAATGGTTTCAATGGTTTCGCCGGGATGCTGGGAGGATGCGGTAAATATGGCTACCCGCTCGGCGCAGATTCCCGACGGATAAGCGGAATTTTCCTGGTTGCTGCCTGTGTATATGTCGCCGCCTTCAAGACGGACTGCGGCCCCGACGTGAAAAGCAGAGTAAGGGGCATAAGAGCTATGGACGGCTTCTATCGCCTTTTTCAGGAGGATTTGATCCGTTCCTGCCATTTCACCGATATGATTGAATTCGGTATATGAAATAGAAATCAGTCGTTCATTCATATAACACGGTTTTTGGTGTTAAAGATAATTCATAATGCGAACCAAGGGCCTAACTTTCTTAGTGAAACCTTCATGGCTCCGTGGTAGAAAGAAAAGGGAACCACCAAGGCACTTAGGGCACCGAGTCTCACTAAGGACAATTAAATGCTCTGAGTTCACGCGTATTCTTGAATAAAAGAAACAAGGGAACCGCGGAGGCATCGAGGGCATGGAGGTTCACTGAGAATAAAGCAATGCTCCATGTTCCATGGCTTCGTGGTAAAAAGAAAAGGGAACCACCAAGGCATCAAGGGCACCAGGTCACTGAGAATAAAGCAATGCTCCATGTTCTCCATGGCTCCGTGGTTAATAATCCTAAGTGCCCCTGAGTGTCCTATGGTTAAAGAAATGGGAACAACTGAACCAGAGAGTTATTATTTCTTCCGTCGAACCGGGGAGAAATCCTGAAGGCCTTCTGTATTCCAGGCAAGCAGGAATAAGGAAATGAAAAAGGCGAAAAAGGTAGCTCCTTCCTGGCTTTCCAGTGTATCTTCGGTGATCATCGAAATCATGATGATGATGTAATAAACCAGGAAATAGTACCGCTTAAAACCTTTCAGCCTGACAGGGGTATATATCAACACCAGCATATACCAGGCAAACCCCAAAACTCCAAACGCTACCAGGGTAGAGAGGTACTGGTTATGCGACCGCCTCCTGAATTCGGGTTTAAGCGGGGAATGCATGGCTTCGTATTGCTTTTCAAAGGCTGCCGGCAGGTCGCCAGTGCCCACTCCTGCAACGGGATGATCACGGAATATCAGCCATGATGTGCGCCAGTATTCCAGTCGCTGTACCAGCGATCCGGAGTTCGGATCGCCCCGGTAACGGTAGTTGCGGTACGCTATAATATAATTATAAATCTGCGTCTTAATGTTGAAGCCATTGATGCTCCTTACATTGGCAATGCCTGATTCAATGGCCCTGACATCCTGATTCGTCAGTGAAGTTACCCCTTCGGCATCCTTCCGCAGGTTTTTTGATGCCATATAACGGATGATGGTGCTCCTGATCAACTGTTTTTTGTGGTCATAACCGTCATAGGGTATAGAACTGCGTTTTTTCCATGCTTCACTCAGCTCTTTATCGCAAATATAAAGGCCGGGATAAACGCCGTTTTCAACCACAAAGTTGGTTGTGTCGTGGGTGTAAAGATTCCCGTTCCTGGTACATTGATCCAGTTTCAGGAAATAAACAGGTTTAACCGACCTGAATTCATGAATTACGGTTGAGATATAAATCAGAGGAACTGCAAGGATCAGAAAGGATGCCAGTAGCAGGGCAATACGCGATTTTATTCCCGATTGCCTGAAAGCCAGCAAAAACAACAGGATAATTGCTACGATGGCAGTGAGGACGACACCGGTATCATACTGCATATATATCATGAAGGCCAGGAACCAGAGGGCGAGTGTCACCAAACCGATGTTGACCGCGGTTTGGCGGAAAAATTTCTTCCAGGCAAGATAAAGCAGGGAATAAATTCCTAAAACCAGGTTGAGGCTGAACCTGATATGCGATACATGGGCTGAAATGCCGCGCGTATCAGCAACCGGCAGGTTAGATAACAACATTAACTGGTAAATAGTCCCTCCGAAAAGGGCCAGGCAATAGCCGGCCAGCATCAGGTTAAGCGTTCGCGTATTTACTTTAGGACCTGTGGCTAAGAAAAGCGGAAGAATGAACAACGGCACTTTTGTCCGGAGGTCTTTCAGCGCATAATGTAAATCGGTAGTCCATAATACGCCGATAAGCAATAAAACATACAGCGATGAAAGAAGCATCGCAGGCCTGTTTCTGAAGAAATCCTTCCATTTGTTAATAAAAGCAATTGATATTTCCTTTAGGGATTGGCCGATAAACCGGCCCCAGATAACGGGCGACAGGCAGTTGGCATTGTTGAAATTCAGGAGATAGGAAGTGTTAACGCCGTGCCACAGCCACAGGACGGTCAGGGCAAACTGGAAAACGCTTGTCATGTATTTCGACAGCGGGATCGACGCCATCAGGAGGAAAAGTACAAGATGATAGGCGGAATCCCGGTTCCAGTTAATCTGCTGACGGAGTATCTTCATGATAGCAGGCTTATCGCGGTCAGATCTTTTTCCCTGACGCAGGTTTTTCCGGTTTTACGTAGGTCCCGTCAAGGATAGCCGTGTATACAGGGCTGTTGTTGATGATTTTAATAGATTCCTGCAAGTCTTTATCAATGGATAACGAGGACTCGATACGTCCTTTCTGGTAATAATAGCGGCTCACGATCTCCAGTTGCAGCAGTTGCGAAATTTCATCCCGTTTGTTGTCAATATCCTGTGATTTGTGGTTTTCGATCCTGGTTTTAAGCGCTTCATAATCATTTTTAATATCTTCCCAACAACCTTCCTCCTCAGCAGAAGCCTTTAAATCAGTTAAATCTTTATCAGCCGGGGTTGAAAATTCAAATCCTTTTTCGGCAACAAATTTCTTGAAATCATTGAAAATTTCGTCAGTGATCTTAAACTGGTCCGGAGAGTCAATTTGCAGATGTTCAGCAGCATATTTGGTGGCGAAGTCGAAGATGAGGTATTTGGCATACAGGTTAAAGGTCACCGAACTGAAGCGGGTGGTATCGAGTTCAACATCGGGGGCAATGCCCTTGCCGTCGTAAACGGTACGCCCGTGTTGCGTTTTGTATGCCGTAATAAGCGAATCGGGGATGTGGCCGGCTTTTCCGTTACCATCCTTGTGGGCATAGTCAATGGCCTGGATGCAGCGCCCGCTGGGTATGTAATACTTTGCTACCGTTACTTTAACCTGGGTGTTATAGGTAAGCGGAATAATGTTTTGAACAAGCCCTTTCCCGAAGGTGTTGCGTCCGATCACCACGGCGCGGTCGAGGTCCTGCAAAGCGCCGCAAACGATTTCCGAAGCCGACGCGCTGGCCCCGTTTACCAATACTGCCAGGGGGATGTTGGGATCTACCGGGTCGACCATGGTGCGGTATGTTTTGTTCTTGTCCATCTGTTTGCCCTTGGTGCTTACCACCAGTTCGCCTTTATTGACGAAAAGATTGACAATGTTAACGGCTTCGGTAAGCAACCCGCCTCCGTTGTCGCGCAGGTCGAGGATAAGGCCTTTCATGCCGGGGTTCTGTTTTAGTTCCAGCAGCGCCTTTTTTACCTCTGCCGACGCTGTTTGCGTAAAACTTGAGAGCTTGATATAACCGATTTTATCGTTGAGCATTCCAAAGTAAGGAACGGCGTCGAGGACAATTTTTTCACGGGTAATATTAAAATTGAGCGGTTTGTTCATTCCCGGCCTTTCAATTTCCAGTTTCAGGGTAGTTCCGGGCTGACCTTTCAATATACTGCTGACGTCTTCAACCGATTTTCCTTCTGCGGTCTTGTCATTTACTTTTATAATCCGGTCGCCGGCCTTGAGACCTGATTTTTGGGCAGGGGAATTTTCATAAGGTTCCGAAATGATGATTTTTCCGTTTTGCTGATGTATCAGCGATCCTATTCCGCCATATTCGCCGGTGGTCATGAAACGGTAGTCTTCAATTTCGGATTCCGGGATATAGACCGTATAGGGGTCCAGATCTTCGAGCATGGCATCAATTCCCGTCTGCATGAGCTCAGAGGCGTTGATGTCATCCACGTAATTGTTGTTCAGTTCTTTATAAAGGGTGACAAATATGTCGAGGTTCTTTGAGATTTCGAATTCCTGCGATTGTTGTGCTTTCACGCCTGCGGAAGATAATCCGAGGATTACCAGTAAGGCGAAAACCGCGAAATGGTTTCTTATAAAATTCATAGGACGGGAGGATGTTTTCATGGTGAAGTTTTATCATGGGACAGGATCGTAACCGCTGCCACCCCAGGGATGGCAGGATGCAAGGCGTTTCAGGGTGAGCCACCCCCCCTTCACGGCGCCGTATTTCTGAATTGCCTCAATGCCATATGCCGAACAGGTAGGCGTATAACGACAGGATGGCGGCAGGTAAGGAGAAATGGCGTATTGGTAAAATCTTATCACGCCTGTTAATATTTTAGCCGGCAACTTTCTCATGTTCGTCTGATAAACGCTGTAAAATTAGCATTATTATTTCTTCGGCTTCTTTATAATCAGGCATATTCCGGCCTGTCATCACAAGGGCGATGGCACACTGGATGCCCTGAGATGAAAGAACTGCATACAACTGATGCTTATGGATTCTGTATGCTTCCCGTACCAGTCGTTTAATTCTGTTCCGGTCAACGGAATGCCTGAAATTTCGCCTCGGAACACTGATGAGCAACTGTGCCGGCGATTTGGCGTCAACGGTCGTATCCAGCCATAAAACCTTAAAAGGCGGAATAAAAAAGGATTTGCCTTCCGAAAACAATTGATTCATCAGCTTCCGGCTGACCAGTTTTTCCGTTTTTCGAAAAGTGTGTCGGGTTACAGGTTTCATGCTTGGCATCGCCGGACAAAGGTAGTTAACATTACATTGCAGAAACCGGATTATGTCCTGGTCACAGAATTCCCGCCCATGATACCCTGACCAAAGAGCCGGAGGCTTTCAGGCTGGACCCTTTAAATAAATGGAAGGCTACTTTTTACAATTTTTGACTATGAACTGGTCGATAGCCATAGCCATGGAAGGAGCCGTGGCCGTAGGAGCGGGGATGTTGACGACCAGCCCGGCCTCGGTTGCGGCTTGTGCAGTATTGACGCCGAATGCCCCTATCAGTTTTTCGCCCTGCTTGAATTCAGGCCAGTTGTAAAAAAGTGATTTTACTCCCTGAGGGCTGAATAAAACGAGCAGGTCATACTTAGCCAGGTCTACGGTGTCGCGCATATCATCGGGCAAGGTACGGTAAAGGACAGCCGTTTTATATTCAATCTTAGTGGCATCAAGCAGTACTGTAAGCTCGGGATTGTAAGTATTTGAACAGGGAATCAGATACTTCTCGGTCTTATGTTTTTTAAGCAGATCGATAAGCTGTGAAGGATCCTGGTCGGCATGGAAAATTTTCCGTTTACGGAACTGCACATATTTCTGCAGGTAATAAGCCACTGATTCCGACATGCAGAAATACTTCATCGTTTCAGGCACTTCGATGCGAACTTCTTTGGCAATCCTGAAGAAGTGATCAACAGCATGCTTGCTGTTGAAAATAATTGCCGTGTACTCGTTGATGTAAACTTTTTCATCACGGAACTCACGGGCGTTTACGCCTTCAACCCTGAAAAACTTGTGGAATTCAACATTTACGTTGTATTTCCTGATGATTTCGGCATAAGGCGATTTTTCAAGGTCAACCGGAACGGGTTGCGAAATAAGTATGTTTTTTACTTTCAATGCGCAGTCGTATTTAGTGTTGATAATGAATAACTACCTATTAATCAATAGCTTTTAAAACTGTTGAACGGTTTTAAAAAGCAACAAAAATGGCAAAATTTCGATCGTGCAAAGGTACAAAAATAAATAGAACATCGAGTATTTCGTATTTGCCAATCCGATCATAAAAGTTCTTATAAATTTGTATACCAATAGAATAGAGAAAATTGAACAGGCTATCCATACATATATGGGGTTGTTTATATATAAAGCCAGAATAGTTGCCGGAAAGAGTAATATGCCGGTTACTATGCTGAATATTAAATTATTAATCAGGTAATCATGGGTTGCTTTCGGGGTTTTAAAAATTGTTCCTACCGACGAAACCAAAACGGTTTTCAGCATATAGTATAAAAGGCAGCCCAGGAAAATCGCCGAGAAGAGGAAAAAACTTTTAATCCCGGCCAGGATTCCGGGCGAAAAAAGGATCGACAGCTTATACAATAAAAAGGAGACAGAGGTTAAATAGAGAAACCCTAATGCGAAGCTTATGCTTTCCTTGAGCAGATTCCCTTCACGTTCAAGCTGGTTTACATAATAAAGCTGGGCAGCCGACCTGAATATTTGCTGAAGCCGTCTGGGCAAGGATGCCTTCACGACTGCGAGGATGATAAGGCAGAGCATAAAAACGCCTGTGATCCAGTCGGCTGAGAGCGGCTTGTTTGCCAGGGGATTTTTATGGATTGGCTGTAACTGATGTGGAGCAAAAACCGAGGACGTTTCATGAATACTTATTGTATCATTCCTGCCCGGGGTAACTGCCGGCATCGGGTAGTAATAATAGCGGAGCAGTGAATCGTTGGTGGTTTGATGCTTTTCGGCAGTATAAGGAATGTACGCATTGAAGAATCCGGTTGTGTCGGAAATCAGCGGGTTGGTTTTATATCGTGGAATCCCCGTAAGCATAACCTTTATACTGGCTGCAAAAATACAAAGAAACCATTGAGGTGAAATTCATTTTCGGCCGATATGTCAATGAAATCCTTTGAAAAAATGACAAATCCCGAAAATCATCGTTGAATATGTTCTACCTTTGCGTCAAATTTCGGCAGTAAAGCTAAAATATTGATATTCAACAAATAAAATCCGGTTCATGGGGCTTTTTGATCATAACCGGGAACCTTAAAACAACTGAAGAAATGGCAGAAATAATTGCAAAACTTGAAGATTTTACCCTGAGCCGTCAGGAGCAGCCAAAAGGTACAATACAAAAAGTGGGCATAATCGGGTGCGGATCCATGGGGCAGCAGATAGCGAAAACCATCAGCCAGCATGGTTTTGATGTGGTATGCCTGGACGTTGATGATCAGCATGTGGCCGATGCCATGGCTGGCATTACCACCATGCTTGACGATGAAATCCGCCAGTGGGGCATGACGAACAGTGAAAAACGGCTTATCCTGTCGCGTATCAGCGGTTCGTGCAATTATGCGGATCTCAGCGGTTGCGATATCGTTATTGAGAGCGTTAGCTCAAAGGTGCCTGGGGCGGGCGTAGAACTGCGCAGGAATATTTTTAACAAAATCGAACAGTTTGTCGGCTCCGATACCGTCATCTCTTCCAACACGGCAGTCCTGATGATATCCGATCTTGCTGCCGGATTAAAATATCCTGAACGTGCCGTAGGCCTTCACTTCATGGCTCCTGCCGATAAGGTAAAAGTGCTGGAAGTGGTTCGCGGGGCAAAAACTTCCGAAGCGGCTTACGACACCATCTGCCGTTTCACGCATATGCTCGAAAAGAAGCCGATCCTGCTTCAGGAATCGCCCGGTAATCTTACAACGCGTATGATCGTGATCATGATCAACGAAGCCTGCCGGATGCTGATGGAAGGAATAGCCTCCATCCCCGATATTGATGAAACCCTGAAAATGAACCTCGGATACACATACGGGCCGTTCGAGTTAGCCGACCGTATCGGCTTGGATAAGGTGGTGAAATGGATGGAAGGAATTTACAATGAATTTGGCGAAAAAGCTTATAAGACATCGCCGGTTATTAAAAAACTGGTTCGCGCCAATCATTTTGGCAAATCAACCGGACAGGGGTTTTATAAATACGATGCCAATGGAAAAGTAGTTGGCTTTTCGGTAAATTGCCTTGAACTTAAATAATTGAATTATAAAACATAAAATACATCAGACGATGAAGGTTATCGTATTGAATTGCGGAAGTTCATCCATCAAATACCAACTTTTCGATATGCCCTCGGCCGAAGTTGCCGCAAAGGGGCTGGTTGATAAGATCGGGCTTAGGGGAGCATCCATAAAACACACCCGTAATGATGGGACTGTGTTGAAACTTGAAGGGGAAATACTCGATCACCAGGCAGGTATAGAGCATGTGCTGGCCATACTTACCGATAAAAAATACGGCAGCGTTGGCGACCTTAGGGAAATAGGCGCTGTAGGGCACCGTGTGGTTCACGCCGGCGAAAAATTCAATGGCTCTGTTGCCATCACCCCCGAGGTTATCCGTGCGCTCGAAGAGTGCATCGATCTGGCGCCGTTGCACAACCCGCCCAACCTCGAAGGAATTCGTGCCATCACCAACCTGTTGCCCGAAGTGCCCCAGGTAGGCGTTTTCGATACCGCCTTCCATCAAACCATGCCCGAGTATGCTTTTCTTTACGGGATCCCTTACTCGCTGTATGAAAAATATAAGGTCCGCCGTTATGGTTTCCACGGATCAAGCCATCGTTTTGTCTCGAAACGGGCAGCCGAAATACTGGGTAAAGACATCAAAGACCTGAAAATTGTCAGTTGCCACCTCGGGAACGGCGCTTCCATAGCAGCCATCGACGGAGGAAAATCGGTTGATACCAGCATGGGCATGACCCCGGTCGAAGGGTTGGTTATGGGTACCCGTTGCGGCGACATCGACGCAGGAGCCGTGCTGTACATCGCCGATAAGGAAGAGACGAGCATTGCATTTACCAACACATTGTTAAATAAACACAGCGGTATGCTTGGCCTTTCAGGCGTTTCGAGCGATATGCGCGATGTGGAAAAAGCGGCTGAAGAAGGAAACAAACGCGCAAAAACAGCCCTGGATATTTACAGTTACCGCATCAGGAAATATATCGGTTCCTATGCTGCGGCCATGGGTGGGGTTGATGTGATCATTTTCACCGGCGGCGTTGGTGAAAACGGATGTGAAGTCCGTGAAGACTGCCTCCGGGGATTAGAATTCATGGGTCTCGAATTCAGCAGGGAACGCAATGCAGGTCTCCGTGGAAAGGAAGCCGTCATTACTGCCGATGATTCAAAAGTAGTTGCTATGGTGGTGCCTACCAATGAAGAACTCGTGATAGCCCAGGATACTTACGAAATTGTGACGAAGTAATAATTTCCGGTTAAATCAACGAAGAGGCTGCCCCGTTTCACGGGGCAGCCTCTATTATTTTTTATAGTGCGGGCATCAAGAAACACAGGCCCGGACGGATTACCGGCTTCCCGTGGCAATCATGGCGCACTGGCGAAACGCTTCTTTAATCCAATGCTTCCATCAACTCATCGGTGATGGTCATATTGTGGTATACGGCCTGTATGTCGTCGTCTTCTTCAAATATATCAACCAGCCGCATTACTTTTTTAGCCGATTCCAGGTCAAGGGTGGTGGTGTCTTTGGGAATTCTCTGTAATTCGGCGCTTTCCGGTTCCACATGCATTTCTTCCAGTTTCTTCATCATGGGGCCGAAATCTTCCATGGCAGTAGTAATAGTGAATGTGCCGTCTTCAAGCTGAATATCTTCGGCTCCGGCATCAATCATCTCCATTTCAAATTCGTCACGGTCAAGATTGCCCTGCGGAATGGCAAAAATTCCTTTCCTGTCGAAGATAAAGCTCAGCGAACCGTTGGTGCCTAAGTTACCGCCAAATTTGTTGAAATACGAACGCACATTCGAAATAGTACGCTGGGTATTATCGGTAGTGGCTTCCAGAAAGATGGCTATGCCTCCGTTGGCATATCCTTCGAAAGTAGTCTCTACGAACGAAGCCGCATCTTTATCTGCCCCTTTGCTGATAGCCCGCTGAATATTATCCTTGGGCATACTGGCCCCTTTGGCATTGGCAATAGCCAGACGAAGACGGGGATTGCTGTTGGGATCGGCGCCGCTTTCCTTTACGGCAACAGTAATTTCCTTGATAATCTTTGAAAAAATCTTGGAGCGCTTGGCATCCAGGGCCCCTTTTTTGCGTTTAATGGTTGACCATTTATTATGTCCTGACATGGGAATTGTGTTTTTATGATTGCAGCTTCGGACTATTTAGCTATAAAATAGTTGTTTATAACTATGAAAGTGCAAAAATAATATAATCGACGGAAACAAAAAAGCTGCCGCAGATCGTTTCTGCGACAGCCAGCAAAACACTAACCAGTAATAAGAAAATATGGGATAATTGATACAGGGAGATTTTGTATGTTTTTTCTATAGGCAGGGAATGAGTATGGCCTGAAATTCCCGGCTTAAAGGTCTGAAAGGTCTGTGAGGCAGATGCCAACACTAAAGGGGTACAGTTCGGGCCCTTTTCCTGAACGGAACAGAGGGGTTAATGAATAGGTTCCGTAAAGATTGATGACGCCCCAGCCGATTTTAACCATGCCGTCTACTTTGAAAGGATTCAGGTAGAAATCTTCATGGTTTTTCTTTTTCTGCCGGCTACCGTCATCATAAACATATTTGGTATGGGAGCCGATGCGCAGGCCGCCGACTACCCCTGCCCCTAGATGAAAGCTGTTGACTTTCGAATGGGAATTGGTCTGGTATTCGAGCATGAGGGGAACCGTGAGATAATCAACCACCAGTTTGCTCTTGCTATAGCTGAAATCCGGATTCTGGTCGCTGTATACCGATAATTCCCCGTCGCGTTTGGCCAGCCTTGTTTCGGGCGCATCAAACCGGTAGTTGTTCCAGGTAAATCCCAACCCGGTCACCAAACCAAGTTTATTCTTTATCAGATTGATATTCTGCTCGTAAATATTCAGGTTTACATTGGTCGATTTCACATAATTCTGCTCAAGGCCGCTGTAATCAGTAGGATAATTGAAATCCATATCGGGCGTCAGATAACCGTTAATCCCAATCTCGAGGCCGGTCCAGTGACCGTTAAACTTGTTTTTCTTGGCGTGCTTAACCTTCACATTGCCTTCGTCGTTCACGATGACCTCGTTACGGCCGAGTTTTACTTTTACGGTATCGTCGCTGACAATAATCATTTTGTCGGAGCCAAGCGTCACGTTTACAGTATCTTCGCCATCCCTGATCTCAAAACGTGTATTGCCTTCCTCATCGTTGTCGTTCTCAATGATCACGCTTTTGATGTTTTCCATGCCCGAAAAGGATTTCATCATTTCGTTCGGGGCGCTGATATGACGCATTTCGCCGTTTTCATAGTACGATAAGTTGCCTGCGCCTGACACGTCGGTTTTTAACTGTATTTTAGCCATAACATTCGCATTTCCTGCGCCTGTAACTTCTGCGCTGGTATTATCGGTAACCAGTTCCATGGCTTTCAGGTGGGCGGCGCCGCTTACTTCCAGGTCGTGCTGTGTTGCCGTACCGGTAAGGGTAAGATCGCTGGCGCCGCTGATATCTGTTTTCAGGGCGTTGACATTTGTTTTGATGATGGCATTCGCGGCCCCGCTCAGTTCGATCATCATTTCGCCGGAATTCATCTCGAAATTGGCTTTGGTTGCGCCTGAACCATCATATGAAAAATTGTCTGAAGCAAGTGCGGTCTGGCCTGTGACAGTTGCCGCATTATTGGCTTCTATACTTTTCAGAGAGGTGACGGTGACATACGCATTCATTTTAGTAGCATTGTTCACCCCGTTAGCGGTAATGGATAAGGTATTGCCATCAACTTCCGTTTCGAAGCGGTCGAGGAGGTTTTCATCAATTTCCACTTTTACCGACTGGGCAGAACCCTGGGATAGAAACAAATTGACCGCTGCGCCCACTTCAATGTTGCTGAAGGATGCAAGCCGGCGTTCCTGGGTTGCCACGTTGCCGTTGCCATTCTGGGCAACCATCAGCAACGGTGTTGCAAGAAACGATAAAAGCGCTATGAACAGGACGTTTTTAAAAGTTTTCATGGTAGGGTGTATTAGGTTTAGTTCATCGTTAGATTATTTCGATTGCTAGACGACAGAGAGGTATGATTTGTTACAGGGGAATTTGAAAATAATTTGTTAGAGTCCTGAAAAATGCCTGATGCAATCCGGTTCAGTGTTACAGAATGCGGGATCAGGAAGAGCTGAACGATGAAATCCTTTCTGCCTGGTTCATGCCGCAGGCCTGCTTACAAAGACGAAGCTGGTTGGGTTTCATCATTTTAAGTTCCAGTCGTTCAGGCTAAAGCATAATAAATTAGCTAAAACCAATGATGCCTGAATTTCCGGTAAACGATAAAACCGGGTTGTAAAATTCATGTTCGGACAGCAAACTGACACTTTTCTGACGGCTTTTTGCATCCTCCCTGGTAAAAGGATCAGGGCTGCATACACAACAAGAACACGAAAAATGTAATAACAGACAGTAAATCAGCTTAATGAGTAATGATAAATTAAATATATCTGAACACTTGCTTTTTTATTTTTAAGGGTTATTTTTGCAAAAAATTACAACCTAACAACCACACTATATAATGTATTGGACACTTGAATTAGCTTCGAAACTTGAAGATGCTCCCTGGCCGGCTACCAAGGATGAACTTCTCGATTATTGTGTTCGTTCCGGGGCGCCGATGGAAGTGGTGGAAAACCTGCAGGAATTGGAAGACGAAGGCGAGATTTACGAAAGCATCGAAGATTTGTGGCCCGATTATCCCTCGAAGGAAGATTTTTTCTTCCATGAAGACGAGTATTAAAGAAAAAACGGGGCGGCTGACTGGCCGCCCCGGGTGTTTATTTGCGGTTTGTCGATCATTTCAGCCCGCTAGTTTGCTGCGGCATAATGATGGTTGCCGGCGGTTCAGAAGACCCGGTGCATAACAAAATTCTTTCCTATAATACCGGTAACTTCGTTTTCCTTTATTGCATGCGCTGCCCGCTTTCCCCTGAAGCCGGACGCATACTCCGGAATTATCCATGTCAGGCTATTGAAATCCGTGTTGTTGATCCGGGTTTTCTGTTCCGGGGTTTCTGTGGCCGTTGCTTCCTGGCTCATGCCGGTCAACCTGGTAAAATTTGCGGTTTGAAATCCTTTTTTTAACGGTACGGCTTCCTGTATCCGCCATTCTGTCATTTATATCCGTCATCACGATACTATCCTGTAAAGTGGCTGTTTGTCCCCATGTTCTATGCCTGCTGCTTGTTTTGGCCGTTCCTGTCAAAATAATTCGGATAAAATCAGTTACTTTTGCTTCATGGTTGTATGGTATTTGATCCGTACATCGTCATATTCCATAAAATTATGCTCAATTATATCTTCAAGATGTTTGCCGGCGGCACCAAGAGCGAACGCGACATCAAAGCGATTATGCCCCTTGTTGAGAAGGCAAAACAGGAATACCAGCAGATTGTCAGGCTGAGTAACGACGAACTCCGTGCTAAAACGGTAGAATTCAGGGAACAGATAGCCCGGGCCATTGAACAGGAGGAATCTGAAATTGCTGTTCTCCGGTTGCGCCTCGATACGGAATACGAAATGGATATCGAGGAGAAAGAGGAATTGTATAAAAAGATAGATAACCTCGAAAAGGAATCTTACCGAAAGACGCAGGATACGCTGATGGAAATTCTGCCGGCCGCTTTTGCCGTCATGAAGGATACGGCGCGCCGTTTTATGGAAAACGAAACGGTA
Source organism: Bacteroidales bacterium (assembly GCA_035403165.1). Taxonomy (GTDB): domain Bacteria; phylum Bacteroidota; class Bacteroidia; order Bacteroidales; family UBA4417; genus UBA4417. The sequence goes on from DAONEP010000012.1 coordinate 51,129, forward strand.
GAGGTAACGGCACAGCAATTCGACCGCGACCTGGCAGCCCGCCGCGACAACGTAAATATCGCCGGCGAAAAGGCATACTGGGATAACCGGTGGATGGCCGGCGGCAATATGGTAACCTGGGATATGGTGCATTATGACGTTCAACTTATCGGCGGCATTGTCCTGCACCAGGGAAAGATTTCAGAAATGGCCACCGGTGAAGGAAAAACCCTCGTGGCTACCCTTCCCGTGTACCTTAACGCGCTCCCTGGTAAAGGCGTCCATGTGGTTACCGTAAACGATTACCTTGCCAAACGTGACTCGGAATGGATGGGCGTATTATTCGAATTTCACGGACTTACGGTAGATTGTATCGACCGGCACGAACCCAATTCCGAAGACCGCCGCAAAGCCTACCTGGCAGACATCACTTACGGCACCAACAATGAATTCGGCTTCGATTACCTGCGTGATAACATGGCCCGGAACCCCGATGAACTGGTGCAAAGGCCTCATAACTATGCCATCGTCGACGAGGTTGACTCCGTGCTTATTGATGATGCCCGTACCCCTCTGATCATTTCAGGGCCTACGCCCCGCGGCGAGAACCAGGAGTTTGAAACACTGAAACCTGAAATTTCCAGGCTTTATAATGAACAGCGTTCACTGGTCAACAAACTGCTGGCTGAATCGAAAAAGTTACTTGAACAAGGGCCTGACGGGAAAATTAATCCTGAAAACGAAAAGCGCGGCGGCGAACAACTGTTGCGCGCCCACCGCGGCCTTCCCAAATACACGCCGCTCATCAAGTTCCTCAGCGAACCCGGTATCAAAGCAATTCTGCTCAAGACCGAAAACTTCTATATGCAGGAACAATCGAAGAATATGTTTATCATTGATGATGAGCTGTATTTCACGATTGATGAAAAGAACAACCAGATTGAACTCACCGAAAAGGGTATTGACCTGATCACCAAGTCGTACCAGGACCCGAAATTTTACATCCTTCCCGATGTAGGGGCCGAATTGGCGGACCTGGAAAAATCCCCTCTCCCTGAAAAGGAACGTATGGAGAAAAAGGCAGAGATCCTGGCCGATTATTCTGTAAAATCCGACCGTATCCATACGGTAAACCAGTTGCTGAAAGCGTATGCCTTGTTTGAAAAGGATGTGGAATACGTGCTGATCGACAATAAAGTGAAGATCGTTGATGAGCAAACCGGCCGTATCATGGAAGGACGTCGTTACAGCGACGGGCTGCACCAGGCTATCGAAGCAAAGGAAAACGTGAAGGTGGAAGCTGCAACGCAGACTTATGCCACAATCACCCTGCAGAACTATTTCCGTATGTACAAAAAGCTGGCCGGTATGACGGGTACTGCCGAAACCGAAGCCGGTGAATTCTGGGATATTTATAAACTCGATGTGGTGGCGATCCCCACAAACCGCCCTGTTCTGCGCGACGACCGTGAAGATCTTGTTTACAAAACCAAACGCGAGAAGTTTAACGCCGTAATTATTGAAATAAAGGATCTGATCAGCAAAGGACGACCTGTTCTGGTGGGTACTACCTCAGTCGAAACTTCTGAATTACTGAGCCGTATGCTTACCCGTGACCGTATCCCGCACAATGTGCTGAATGCCAAGTTGCACCAAAAGGAAGCCCAGATTGTTGCCGAAGCCGGTAAGGCGGGAACGGTAACCATCGCCACCAACATGGCCGGCCGTGGTACCGATATAAAGCTGGGCCCGGGTGTCAAAGAGGCAGGCGGATTGGCCATTATCGGTACCGAAAGGCATGAATCGCGCCGTGTCGACCGTCAGTTGCGAGGACGTTCAGGCCGTCAGGGCGACCCCGGCAGCTCTGAGTTCTTTGTTTCGCTCGAAGACGATCTCATGCGAATGTTCGGCTCTGAACGTATTGCCGGGATCATGGACCGCCTGGGGCTGAAGGAAGGCGAAGTGATACAGCATTCCATGATCACCAAAAGCATTGAAAGGGCGCAAAAAAAAGTTGAAGAGAACAACTTCGGCATCCGTAAGAGGCTTCTCGAATATGACGACGTGATGAATTCGCAACGTGAAGTCATCTATAGCAAAAGGCGTCATGCCTTGTACGGTGAACGCCTTGCCGTTGATATCAGTAACATGATCTTTGACCTGGCTGAGACAATGGTAACAGACAACCAGGAAAGCGGGGATTATGAGAACTTTAAGCTGGACCTTCTTACGACTTTCTCCTCCGAATGCCCGTTTACTGAAAAGGAATTCCTGGCCGAAAACAAAGAAAAACTGACGCAACAGTTATTCGATTCTGTTTACAAGTCGTACCGGGACAAGTCAAACCGCATTGCCGAGCATACCTACCCGGTGATCCGCGATATTTATGAAAACAACCCGCGCTACCTGTATGTGGCTATCCCCATTACCGATGGTAAAAAGACCCTGCAGGTTACCCCGAGCCTTAAAAGAGCTTACGAGGACAAGGGTAAGGAAGTGATTCTCGCCATTGAAAAAGGCATTACCCTGGCAATCATCGACGATGCATGGAAAGAGCAGCTCCGCGAAATGGACGACCTGCGCCAGAGCGTCCAGTCGGCCTCCTACGAGCAGAAAGACCCGTTGCTGATTTACAAATTCGAGTCTTTTAACCTGTTTAAAACCATGCTGCAAAAGGTAAATAAGGATATTATCTCGTTTATCCTGCGGGCCAATATACCCGTCCAGCAGCCTGACCAGGTCCGCGAAGCGCAGATGCCGAGCCGCCGCAGCGACACCCGGTTACGTGAAGAGCGTACCGACGTGATTAACCAGCGTACCGGCGAAAATACCGTTACCGGCCCGGTGAAAGTGGAAAAGAAAGTCGGAAGAAATGATCCGTGCCCTTGCGGAAGCGGTAAGAAGTACAAAAACTGCCATGGCCGTGAAGAATAATTAAACGCTGCATCCAACGCTCACATTAAATGCCCCCTCCTGAAAATATTAATCCTGGTAATCCCTGAAAATAATGAGAAAACCTCTGCTGCCGTTTTTTATCAGCCTGTTTCTGCTAATTATGGTTCCCTGGACCCTGAAATCACAAATTGCCTACAGTCCTGTGATTGATTCTCTGATAAACCTGGCAACACCGGGAACCGTCAGCCTGACGGTAAGGGAACTATCGGGTGATACAAACGTGCTTGTAGGGGGGACACCGCAAACCATCACATCCAGGAATTACCAGTATAATTCAATCCAGAACATTGCAGCCCAGTATATAAAAGAAAAATTCGAGAGTTATGGCCTGCAGGCCAGGTATCAGGATTACAGTACCTCCGGACGAAATATTATCGGCTGGAAGACCGGTGCCAAATATCCCGATAAGAAATATATTATCTGTGCCCATATGGATGATATGCCGTCGAATTCTTTCGCGCCCGGCGCCGATGACAATGCTTCGGGCGTTGTAGCTGTTCTTGAAGCTGCCCGGATCCTTTCTTCATGGCCAAGCGATTATACCCTGGTGTTTGCCGCCTGGGATGAAGAAGAAATTGGCCTGGTTGGCAGCAAGGCTTTTTCCGACAGCGCGGCTTTCAATGGCGAACAGATCCTGGGCGTTCTCAATTTCGACATGATAGCCTGGGATTCGAATAATGACTATAAGATGACTATAGGCACGAATGCATTGTCACAGGACCTCACCAACGATTATCAGGATGTTCTCCGTATGTACACTCCTGAGATCAACTGGAACTACACTTCCATTGAAGCCAGCGACCATTCGTCCTTCTGGCATAACGGATACCCGGCCATCCTAGGGATTGAAGAGTATCCCGGTGATTTCAACGAGTATTACCATACGCAGCAGGACCAGTTTTCCATTCTGAATATTCCTTTCTTTACCCGGATGGTACAGGCCTCGGTAGCCGGATTGGCAACCCTGGGCTGGAATTGCCGTCTGGAGATACTCCACGAACCGGTGGCTTCGGGTGATGATACCAATCCCCGTGAAGCTGTCTTTAACGTACTGTCGCCAAGGCCGGTCGCCACAGGCCTGTATCAGCCCCGACTCTATTACAAGACGAACGGGAACGAATACCAGTACCTTTTACCGGTTTCGTCGGCAAATAACCAGTTTACTTTTGAAATCCCGGGGCAACAGCCTGGCACTGCCGTTTCCTATTATTTTGCCGTTCAGGATTCGGCAGGGATAATTACAGGTACGCTGCCCGCCGGCGGGCGTGGCATCAATCCGCCGGGAACCGCAGCCCCCGAAGTCCCGTTCACTTATTATATAGCCCCGGTAAAAGCGGTCACTTTATGCAGCAACACGGTCCCGGTTCCCATTCCCGATCTTGGCTCGGTGTACGATACCATTCCGGTTGATATATTGGGAGGAGTACAGGATATCGATGTAACGGTGAATATTACCCATACGATGGATAAAACCCTGAACATCTCGCTTATCAGTCCGCTGGGTTCTGTGGTTGACCTGAGCAGCGGGAACGGGGGTAACAACGCCAACTATACCGGAACCATTTTTGATGATGAAGCTTCGGTTTCCATCCGGATGGGTAATGCTCCTTTTATCGGCAGGTTCAAACCCGAACAGCCGCTGAGCAGCTTCGATAACACAAATATCACCGGGAGCTGGGTACTCAGGGTTCAGGACAGTATCATCAGCCATACGGGAACACTGGATAACTGGTGTATAACCCTGGCATATTATGATATGTCTGTTACGGTACCCGAATTCCTTCAGGCTTCCGCTTTTTCACTGGGGCAAAACTTTCCCAATCCGGCAGCAGTTACCACAACCATTCCGTTTAATCTGGAAAGGGAATCGAAAATCAGTCTCGGACTTTTCGACCTTTACGGAAGGAAAATTGCTTCTTTGGCCGAAGGGAACTATTCTGCCGGGACGCATTTTATTCCCCTGGAGACTTCCGGATATAAGCCGGGAACATATTTTTACCGGCTGGCAAACGGTTCTGTGTCGCGGACTAAAGCGCTGCTTATTGTCAGGTAGCAACATCCCGGATGGTGATATGACTTACTGATTGATCATAATTATCAAAAAAACGCCGATAATGAAATATAAAAGGATATTATTAAAGTTGAGCGGTGAATCGCTGGCCGGAAATTCAGGGTATGGCTTCGATGCTTCGATGCTTGATTTATATGCTGGTGAAATAAAGTCGGTTGTGGACCTGGGCGCCCAGGTGTCCGTTGTGCTGGGAGGCGGAAACATTTTCCGCGGGCTGAAGGGCAACAACGCCGGCATCGACCGTATCCAGGGCGATTACATGGGCATGCTTGCCACGGTAATCAACAGCCTGGCGTTGCAGGCATCATTACAAAATATCGGGATTAAAGCCAGGGTGCTCTCGGGCATTGCCGTTGACCCGGTAGCCGAACGTATCAGTTCGCCGCGCGCCATCCAAAGCATGCAGTCCGGTGAAGTATGTATCATAGCCGGCGGCACAGGCAACCCGTTTTTTACTACCGATTCGGCTGCCGCCCTGCGTGCCGTGGAAATTCATGCCGATGTGCTGCTGAAAGGGACCCGTGTTGACGGCGTTTACACTGCCGATCCTGAAAAAGACCCGAAAGCCAGCCGTTTCGAAACGCTGAAATTCGCAGAAGCATACGACAAAGGACTTTCAATCATGGATTTGACGGCTTTCACCCTTTGCCGCGAAAACAATATGCCGGTCATCGTCTTCGATGTGAACAAAGCCGGCAACCTGCTGAAAATCATCAGGGGAGAAAATGTCGGAACGCTGGTTTCAAATTAACGGATACAATTCACCTGATTTGATCCGATCGGCACAAATTTTGCCCGCTCGAAAAATGAATTTATTTTTGTACTGAACTTAATCACCTGAAATATGACTGAAGAAGCGAAATTTATCCTTGAGGAGATGAACGAAAGCATGGCCAACGCCCTGCAGCACCTCGAAAAGGAATTTCATAAATACCGTACAGGGAAAGCAAGCCCGCAAATGCTTGAGGGCGTAAAAGTTGACTATTACGGAACCATGACGCCTGTCGAACAGGTTTCGAACATCAACACCCCTGATGCCCGCCTGATTGTGGTCCAACCCTGGGAAAAAAGTATGCTGGCTCCGCTGGCCAAAGCCATTATGGAAGCTAACCTGGGATTCAATCCCCAGAATAACGGGGAGGTATTGCGTATTGCCGTGCCCCCTCTTACCGAGGAACGCCGCCGCGACCTGGTGAAAAAAGCCAAAAACGAAGCCGAAAACGCTAAAGTTACGATCAGGAATATGCGCCGTTCAGCCCTTGAAGATGCCAAAAAGCTTGAAAAGGAAGGCGTACCCGAAGACGAAATCAAAGTGCTGGAAAAAGAAATCCAGAACATCACCGACCAGTATATCAGTAAAGTGGATAAAGTGCTCGAAGCAAAGGAAAAGGATATCATGACGGTATAAAGGTCATCGCAATCCTTCGGTACAATTCGTGCAAATATTTATCTCCTTTCTTTCCGAAAATACTTTTTTCCTGAAAGCCCGGTACTCCGGGCTTTTCCATATCTCCCTGAACGATTTTTCCTGTAAATTCCCCATGATGTACACGGCATCCTTGTCGAAACAGCAGGGAACTACCTTAGCATCCCAGGTAATAACCGGCGCATGCCATAAACGGTGACAACGGTTTGGCAGCTTGTTTTTGATCTGCCATTGGCCACCGGGCATCTGCCGGTATCTTGAATACTTTTCTGCCAAGGGAATCATCGGATTGCCCTCTTCGAAGGAATAAACCTGGGCACTTTTAAAAGTTAACTTATCGGCTTTTACTTCTTTGGCAAACGATTTAATAGCCTCTGCCTGACCCTCGTTGAAACGGGTAACCAGGAACTGTAACTCCAAAAACGGATGATTTACCCGGAGCCTTTTTTTCTCATCGGTGATATTCCGGATGCCTTGTTTTACAGTTTCAAGGTTCCCGCCCCTGCGGTACTTCTCATAGGTCTCCTGGTTTGTGCCGTCGATGGAAATGATCAGCCTGTCGAGGCCGCATCGTATAACTGATTTCGCTGTTTCTTCATCCAGAAAATGGCCGTTGGTGGAGGTGGCAACATAAATCCTCTGTTTTTTTGCATACCTGACCATATCGGCAAAATGTTTATTCAGAAAAGGTTCTCCCTGGAAATAGAGGGTAAGATAAGCCAGGTGCGGGCTGAGGTCGTCGATCATTTTTCTGAAGTCCTCCATCGACAGGTTTCCGGTGGGGCGGGAAAATTTTCGCAATCCCGACGGACATTCCGGGCAGCGAAGGTTGCAGGATGTTGTAGGTTCGATGGATGCCGACCAGGGCAATCCGGCCATTACCGGCCTTTTTAACAGGGTACTCATCAGGTAGCTGCCTTCGTTTAACAGCAGATTAAGCCACCTGCCGCGGTAGATCAGGGAACGGGAAAGGGATGATATGACGGAGAGAGGAAGCAATGGGTAAAGTTAACTCGTACATTCAGCAAATTTATTTTTCATTGATGTCTATAACATTATTCTGACGGCGCGCCAGCCTTCCATGCTTTATAACAAAACATTACGTAACGCTTTAGGTTGTCCGGTTTTAGTTCAGATGCAAATTGGGATGCTTGGATAAGGTCAGTGGTTCTCACTCATCGTTATTTCATTTGCAATCATTTCTGCTTGTTTTAAAACGGTTTCGGTGGCTAACAGCTGCATGTCGGGCGGATAACCGTATTTACGAAGCAATCTTTTAACGGCCACTTTCAGTTTCGCTTTTACGCTTTCTTTGATTGTCCAGTCAATCGATGCGTTTTGTCGGATAGTTTCTGTTAAAACAACCGCTAATTCACGCAGTTTGTCTTGTTGCATCAGCTCCCTTGCACTGTCATTGTCAGCAACTGCTGTATAAAAAGCATACTCAAATTCAGTTAATCCCATTGCTTTGGCCTCGTTGTCCATTTCAACAATGTCCTTGCTCAAATGAATCAGTTCTTCAATGACTTCGGCGGCTGTCAGTATTTTATTGTGATATTTCTTAATGGCATTTTCCAGCATTTCCATTAAGGTTTTACTTTTTACCAGGTTCTTTTTCGCCCTCGACTTGATTTCATCGTTCAGTAACTTTTTCAAGACTTCAAGGGCAACGTTCTTGTGTTCCATCCCCTTCAGTTCCATTAAGAAATCTTCTGAAAGAATTGAAATGTCGGGTTTCTTTATTCCTGCGGCATCAAATACATCGATTACTTTTTCCGAAACCAACGCTTTATCAATCACCTGCCGAATGGTGGTTTCAATTTCTTCATCGGTTCGGCCAGTTCCTGTTCCATCAAATTTTGCCAAACGGGCTTTTACCGCCTGAAAGAATGAAATTTCATCCTTGGCATCCATCGCCTGATCGTGCGGAATGGCTATGGCAAAAGCCTTTGACAAAGCACTAACCTCATTGATGTATCTCTTCTTGCCATCTTCCAAACCTAAGATGTGTTCCTCGGCTGCTAAAATCATCGATAGCTTTTGTGACGTGCCAGCATTAAAATAATCTTCGTAGGCAAAACCACCCCGGTCTTCGACCACCCCTCCGGAGGAGGGGAATTCATTAAACATTTGTGAAACCACTTCCAGTTTTTCAAGCATCAATTGTACAGCCTGTTCCTGTAAAATGGTAGGATCGCCTTTACCTCCTGATTCAGAATAAAACGAAAGGGCCTTTTTCAGGTCGGAAGCTATACCCAGATAATCGACAACCAAACCACCAGGTTTATCTTTATACACACGGTTTACCCTTGCAATAGCCTGCATCAGGGTGTGGCCTTTCATGGGTTTATCGATGTACAGCGTGTGCATGCTTGGAGCATCAAATCCGGTAAGCCACATATCCCGAACAATAACGAGTTTTAGTTCATCATCGGGATTTTTCATCCGTTCAGCTAATGTGCGGCGTTGTTCTTTGGTGGTATGATGTTTCGATATTTCCGGACCATCGGACGAAGCGGAAGTCATCACTACTTTAATAGCTCCCGTATTCAATTCAGGCGAATGCCATTCAGGTTTTAATTTGGTAATTTCATCGTACAAATTGGCGGCAATGCGGCGGCTCATGGTCACAATCATTCCTTTGCCCTCAAATACAGCTTGTCGTTGCTCAAAGTGTTCGATAATATCCTTTGCAATTTGTTTGATCCGGTTTTCACTTCCGACGAGGGCTTCCAGTTGTGTCCATCTGGCCTTTGCCTTTTGACCACCCCGGTCTTCGACCACCCCTCCGG
>DAONEP010000013.1:0-59972 GCA_035403165.1 Bacteroidales bacterium
TGGCGTTTATCGTTCTACTGATTCCGGCCAAACCTGGGAACAGGTTTTAAATACAGGTACTTTTCAGATAAATGCTGTTGCCATTAACAGCCTTGGATATATTTATGCTCATTCAAATGGCTTTGATAACCTTTGGAAATCAACTGACAATGGTGATTCGTGGCAATTATTAAACTGGTCAACAGCCAGTGGCATATCCAGATTTTATTGCCTGGGAGGAGATTCTCTGCTGATAGGATGCGTGGCCGGAGGGGCCACACTTCTGAGGACTCCCGATGGCTGTTTGACTTTCGATACACTGTACAGGGAAACTACTCATGTGGCAGAAAGAATATCCGACATAGCCGTTGCGCCGAATGGCGATATATATTTCGGCCTTATGTGCTTCTTCCCCAACCAGGGCGGGGTTTATAAATCGACAGACCAGGGAGAGACCTGGCAGGAGGTGGGCCTGATAAACCACCAGGTGCAGGCAGTGGAAATCAACGAACAGGGAGACGTGTTCATTGGGGTGTATTACGATTTTCTGCAAGGCGCCGGCGGCCTGTACGCGCTTTACCACGATTCAACCGGCATTGATACCTGCCTGTATGGCCCGGAGGTGAACGGTATAGCCATCAATTCGGCAGGTGATATTTATGCAGGGATTGGTAGCCCGAATGGAATAATCAGATCATTTGATAATGGGCTGATTTTTACTCAAATCGACAGCGGATTACCTTGGGGAGCGATGGGTGAATTAGTAGCAGACAATGAGGATTATATGTATGTATGTACTTCTGTGCCATCACCTTATCTCTATAGAAGTGCCAAATCAACTATTACCTCTGCGTCAAAGAGCTACCCGACACTAAAAGCTTTTAACATCCTTACCAATCCTGTCCGCGACAGGTTAACCGGTATTTTCTCCGGTTCAGTGCCCGGTAATCAATGCCGTGCTATAATTCAAAGCATTGACGGAAGAATTATTGAAAATAAAGCTGTTGAAGTAACGAATAATTACATTGAACTTAATGTAAGTCCGTTACTGCCGGGAGTTTATTTACTGACCGTTACTGACAACAAAGGAAGATATACTGAAAAATTCATCAAATTGTAGAATAGATCCTTATCAATCATAAAAAAGTACCGGTATTCGCGGGGCGGCTACCGGGCCGGAAGTTTCGTAACCATGATTATCCAGGTTAAGGTTTCCGGTTTTTATTTCCCGGCACTGATTTTCAACAAATAAAAAACCGGCCTTTCAGCCGGTTCATTTTGTTCCTGTTCCCTTAGCCCAGCCTGGCAGCCACCACATCCCAGTCGACAAGGTTCCAGAAGGCGGCAACATAATCGGGACGGCGGTTCTGATAATCAAGGTAATAGGCGTGTTCCCAAACGTCGCAGGTCAGCAGCGGTTTGTGGCCGTCGCGCAGCGGATTCCCGGCATTGCCGGTCTGGATAATGGCCAGCGAACCGTCGGCTTTCTGCACCAGCCAGGCCCATCCCGATCCGAAAAGGTTCACGGCGGCATCGGTAAATTTCGCCCTGAACTGGTCGAACGAACCGAAATCGCGATCAATCATCCGGAGCAGATTTCCCTGCGGCGACGAGCCCCGCCGGGATGAAAAACCTTCCCAATAGAAGGTATGATTCCACACCTGTGCGCCGTTGTTATAGACGGGCCCTTCGGCTTTCCGGATAATCTCCCCGAGACCGGCATTCTCAAATGCGCTGCCGGCAAGCAGTCCGTTAAGTTTTGTAACATACGTCTGGTGATGCTTTCCATAATGGAATTCAATGGTTTTAGCGCTGATGTATGGTTCGAGCGCATCTGTGCCGTAAGGCAAAACGGGCAATTCGAAGCTCATGACTGATTGTTTTTATGGATGAATGGTTGATTGACAGAAACGGCAGCCAATATGACTGCTCTATTACAAAAATACGAAAAGCGAAAGATTTTTTTCAGATGATTGTATCTTTACAATAAGTTGACCACGAACAGGACAGGATTCTCCGGATAAAAGAATATCCATCCGGGCCCGGTTCAAATCCCGGAAGACGGGATTCTGGCATAATTCTTGAATATCTTTTTCCGTTTAAAATTTCAAAATCATGAAAAAAACGCTCCTGGTTACTATTTTCTCCATCGTCATTTTTACAGCAAATGCTCAGGACTATAAAAACAGCCTTGGACTTGCTTTCGGATCGCCTTCGGGAATAAGTTTTAAAACATTCCTCAACGAAAGTAAAGCGCTCGATTTCACCGTCGGCGGTTTCAGCCATTATTATGTTGTTACCGGCTTATATGAAATTCATGCACCGCTCTCCGATGATTTTAAATGGTATTATGGCATTGGCGCCCATATCGGAAGCTGGTACGGCGGTAATTACGGGGAAGGCGCCTTCCTGGGCGGCGACGGCGTCATCGGCCTCGAATTAAAACCTCATGATATTCCGGTCGCCTTCTCGCTCGACGTTCGTCCTGCCGTTAACGTAATCGGAAATGAATGGGATGAGGTGCATCACTGGTGGTGGTGGCAAAGCCAGCTCTCTGTCAGGTACACTTTCTGAGAAACCTTCTGAAACTGAAGCATTAAAAAAACCGGCATTGAACAATGCCGGTTTTTTATTCCGGATTATATCGCCGGGCTGAGCAGGAAGTCGATATCGCTTCCGGGTTCATATTCCACCGGAACCGTATGATACCTGAAGACGCGCATGGGGCGGTTTCCCAGCAGATGCAAACGGGAATCCATGTACCGGAGAGCACAGGCTTCCCTCAGGCCGACGACCGTTATTTTACGGTTCACTTCGAGAAATTCGATAATACGCTGCTCGCGGGTTTCACCGCCGTGGCCCTCGGGATTTGAATCCAGGTAATGAGGATTGATCTGGAAAGGCACCAGATTCAGGGTATCAAGGCTTAACGGCTGTACAATGGGCATATCATTGGTCGTCTTCATGCTCGGGCAGGCGACATTGGAACCGGCGCTCCATCCGATGAAAGGAACGCCTTCCATCACCCGCTGCCGGATGGGTTCCATCAGTTTTTTGTCATACATCAGTTGCACCAGCCTGAAGGTATTTCCACCTCCAACGATGATGCATTCTGCGCTTTTTACGGCTTCCACCGGGTCATTTACCTTGTGGACCGATGTGATCTTACATCCCATCGGGCCAAATACCTCGTCAACCCTGGCTTCATAATCGTTGTTGTTGATGGTTACACCGGCGTAAGGAATAAAAACTGCGGTTTTGATATTGTAATCCTGCAAAAAATCGATGATCAGCTTTCGGGGCCAACCCAGGTATTCTTCGCCGGCATTCGTACTGTTGCTTAAAAGAAGTAATTTCATGGCGTGGAACGTTTGAATAAGGTTAGGATAAACGGCAAATATAGCACTTAGAAAATTACAAACGACATTGAAAGTATCTCAGCGCCCCAAAGCAATAGCCATGTTATGGCTCACGGCTGCCATCTGGGGATTTGCCTTTGTGGCCCAGCGTGCCGGCATGGTGCATGTCGGGCCGTTCATTTTCAACGGACTGAGATTCCTCCTGGGAAGTTTGTCGTTGCTCCCGCTTATTTTCTGGTTAAACCACAGAGAAAAAAAGAAGGTTTTGTTAATATCCCCCGGTTTATTCAGGGGTGGCCTCGCGGCGGGAATCGTCCTTTTCGTCGCCGCATCGCTGCAACAGGCCGGTATTGTTTACACCCAGGCAGGAAAAGCCGGGTTTATCACCGGTTTATATGTTCTCATCGTTCCTGCGATCGGTATTTTCCTCGGGCAGATAACCGGGCGTAACCTATGGATCGGCGCTGCCGTGGCGGTAGCAGGTCTTTTTCTCCTGGCCTTCCGCGGACCGTTGATCATCGAAAAAGGCGATCTTCTGGTCCTGGTCAGCGCTTTCTTTTGGGCGGTACATGTGCAACTGATCAACAGCCTGGTGAAAAAACTGCCGGCCCTGCCGTTGTCGGCTATGCAATTTGCCATATGCGGGATACTGAGCCTGGCCGTTTCATCCTTCTTCGAAACTACCCTGCCCGGCGATATTTTTAAAGCGTCTGTTCCCCTGCTTTACGGCGGACTGCTGTCGGTGGGCGTTGCCTATACCCTGCAGGTGGTGGCCCAAAAGTATGTTCATCCCGCCTATGCCTCCATCATCCTGAGTTTCGAAACTGTGTTTGCTGTAATCGGCGGCTGGCTGATACTGCACGAATCCATGACCTTTCGCAACCTTGCCGGGTGTCTGCTTATGCTGACCGGAATCCTGATCGTTCAGGTGAAAGATTTTCCCATGGGAAGAAAAAGAAATCAGAAATTTCAGCATTAGGGAGATCGTCAGATATTTATATTGATTAATGAGAAAACATATCGTATATTAGCATTACAATAACATACTCTTTATCAATATCGGATCAACCTGTTGGAATCACTTTATGGATACTGGGTTTCCCGATGGCAGACATACTGCTGAAGCCGTTCTGATAGGCTTCGACCTTGGGTCGGTTTCCCTTAACGCCGTCGTGATGGATGTGCGTTTCAACGTGACTGAGAATTATTATGACTGGGTTCACGGCCGGCCTTTCCAGGTTTTCAGGGACAGGCTGAATGGTTTATTGCAGCATCATCCTGTTGAATCCATCAAAGGTATCGCCATAACAGGATCCGGGGGAAAACTGGCGGCTGAGCTGACGGGCGGGGTATTCGTCAACGAAATCATTGCCCAGGCCGCTTCCACCGGGAAGCTGTTCCCCGAAGCCCGCACCGTTATTGAGATAGGCGGTGAAGATTCAAAACTTATCCTGCTTGAAAAAGATCCGAAAAGCGGACAATCCCGTCTGGCCGATTTCGAAATGAACAGCATCTGCGCCGCCGGCACCGGTTCTTTCCTTGATCAGCAGGCGCGCAGGATAGGCGTTTCCATCGAGAATGAATTCGGCGAAATGGCGCTGAAGTCCGTCGATCCGCCGCGTATTGCCGGTAGGTGCAGCGTTTTCGCCAAGAGCGATATGATCCATCACCAGCAGATTGCAACGCCGTTGCATGATATTGTCGCCGGATTGTGTTTTGCCCTGGCGCGGAATTTTCGCAGCAATGTCGCCCGGAGCAAAGAGATTATAAAACCGGTGATATTCTCCGGCGGGGTAGCGGCAAATGCCGGGATGGTCAGGGCTTTCCGCGAAGTGCTGGAACTCGCCGACGACGGGCTGGTCATTCCCCCGTACTACGCTTCGATGGGAGCCATCGGAGCTGTGATGTACGCCTCGGACAACAAGCTGTTAATGAACCATTTTAATGGTTTGCAGAAACTCGGGAATTATCTTGCCGGCAATTTTTCAAAGTTTGCAAGCCTGCCAAAACTAACGGAATCCGGCGCTGAATATAGGAAAGAGATATTTCTCAGCCGGATCGGCAGAGAAAAAATTCCCGTCTACCTGGGGCTTGATATCGGCTCACTCAGCACCAACGTGGTGCTGATCGATAAAGAACACCACATCATCGCCCGCCGTTACCTTCCCACTGCCGGCAAACCGCTCGAAGCCATTCAAAAAGGGCTGACGGAAATATACGATGAAGCGGGTGAAAAAGTAGAAGTCATCGGCGCCGGAAGTACGGGTTCCGGAAGGTACCTTACCGGCGATTTCATAGGAGCCGACGCCATCCGGAACGAAATCACGGCCCAGGCCACCGCGGCCATCGATTACGACCCCACCGTCGATACCATCTTTGAAATCGGCGGACAGGATTCAAAGTATATCAGCATCGAAAACGGCGTTGTGGTAGACTTCGAAATGAACAAGGTTTGTGCTGCCGGCACCGGTTCTTTCCTCGAAGAACAGGCCGAAAAACTGGATATCAGCATCGTGGAAGAATTCGGCAACATGGCGTTACAGTCGGAAAGCCCCGTGAAACTTGGCGACCGCTGTACCGTTTTCATGGAATCGGACCTGAACTCGTGCCTGCAGAAAGGCGCTAAAAAAGAAAACCTGGTTTCGGGACTGGCCTATTCCATTGTTTACAACTACCTGCAGAAGGTCGTGGCCGAACGCCGCATCGGCAACCGGATATTTTTCCAGGGCGGTGTCACCAACAACAAGGCTGTGGTGGCTGCCTTTGAACAGGTGCTTGGGAAAAAGATCATCATCCCGCCTCATTTCGATGTTACCGGCGCCATCGGGGCGGCCATACTGGCCCAACGTTCTATGGCCGGGGGACAGAAAACAAAGTTCAAAGGCTTCGGTATCAGGAATGCCGATTATGCCATGAGCCGTTTCACCTGCCAGGGATGTGCCAACCATTGCGAAATACGCCGTGTGAAGATCGAAGGAGAGAAAAAATCCCTGTACTATGGCGGGCGATGCGAAAAATACGAAACCGCAGGCCGGAAACAATCGAAAAGCAATATCCCGAACCTGATTGCCAAAAGGCTTGAAATGCTCACCGGCGGTTTCACCGAAAATCCGGAAAAAAAAGGCATAACCATCGGCATTCCGAGGGCGTTGATGGTTTTTTACCAGCAATTCCCTTTCTGGAGGACCTTTTTCGAAGAACTCGGTTTTAACATCATCTTGTCGAGGGAATCGGATAAACCGCTGATCACCAAAGCCATTGAAACCATCACCACCGAAACCTGCCTTCCCGTGGAGCTGATGCATGGCCATATTGCCGACCTGATTGAACGGGGCGCCGATTACATTTTTACCCCTTTCATCGTCAACGCAAAAAAAACGGAAGGCAACCCCACTTTCAACTGCAACTGTCCCTGGGTGCAAAGTTATCCTTTCATGGTAAAAGCCGCCTTCAAGGGCAAAATCGACGAAAACAGGCTGCTCATCCCGACGCTTCACTTCAGGTTTTTCGAACGGGCGCTCGTGAAGGAGCTTTCGGAGTATTTCCATGAAAAGTTCGGCCTCGGTAAGGACAAAATCAGGAAAGCCATTTACAAAGCCGATACGGTGCAGGTAAACTTCGAGAAAAGCCTTGTTGAATACGGCAAAGAAGCGCTCCGGAATATTCCCGACGGCTGCACGCCGGTGATTTTGCTGGGGCGTCCTTACAACAGCACCGACCCTATGCTGAACCTCGGTCTGGTTGAGAAACTCATCAGCAACCGGGTGATGCCTGTTCCCGTCGATATGATGGAACTTCCCATCGTCAAAGTATTCGGCAATTACAGGAATATGTACTGGCCCAACGGGCAAAAACTTATTGCAGCCGCCAGGCTTGTTGCAGCCGATGACCGATTTCATGCCGTTTACCTCAGCAATTTCCGGTGCGGCCCCGATTCTTTCCTCCGGCATTATCTTACCGAAGAGCTGAAAGGCAAGCCTTTTCTCCACCTCGAAGTGGACGAGCATTCGGCTGATGCCGGGATGGTTACCCGCATTGAGGCTTTCCTCGACAGCCTGAAAGGCGCCGGACAAAACCAGAAAAAGGAACCCGAAATTTTCAGGCCGCGGCCGGGGCAATCGGCTCCGCAAAAAAGCCGCACGCTGTATTTCCCCTACATGAACGATCATGCTTATGCCGTATCGGCGGCAGCGCGGAGTTGCGGTATCCCTTCGGAAGTGCTTCCCAAACAGACGGAAGAGGACCTTGCCCTGGGCCGGAAGTACACTTCCTCCAAAGAGTGTTTCCCCATGATCTGTACAACGGGAAGCTTCCTGAAAAAGCTTATGGAACCCGGCGCCGACCCTTCGAAGATAAGCTTCTTCATGCCCGACCACAACGGCCCGTGCCGCTTCGGGCAATATAACCATTTCCACCGCATCCTGTTCGACAGGCTCGGATATAAAGAGGCCGAACTCATCACGCCTTCGAACGACACCTCCTATGAAGATGTTGCCGGCGACCAGGGACAGAAGTTCCGGATCAACGCCTGGAAAGGATTCGTAGCCGTTGATTTCCTCAAGAAACTCTACCGTGAAACCAAACCTTACGAGCTCAGCCAGGGCGATTGCGACAAATTCTATGACCTTTCGCTGCAAAAGCTCGTCCGATGCATCGAAAACGGCAGCAAAGGATTACACCGGTTGCTGGCCGAAACTGCCGCCGGATTCAGGAACATAAAAACGGATAAAAGTTCGCGGAAACCTGTCGTGTCGATTGTAGGTGAAATATTCATGCGCGAGAACGCATTCTGCAACGGCAATATCGCGAACCGGCTCGAAAACCTCGGCGTGGAAGTGGTGGTTGCCCCTTTCTCAGAATGGATCACCTATTCTACTTACCGGTTTACCCGCGACAGCCGGTGGAAGAACGACCGGAGAGGCATTATCCGTTCGAAGATACAGGGCGCAGGGCAGGAGATCATTGCAGCGTCGTTGTTCAGGGGCCTGAAAAAATTCACCGACCGGAGCAAGGATGTTTCGCTTCACGACATGCTCAATCTTTGCAATACCTACATCGGGAAATATTACGACGGCGATCCGCCCATCGCCCTGGGCACTGCGGCGACCCTGGTCAACAGGGGCATTTCGGGCATCGCGGCCATCCTGCCGTTTACCTGCATGCCGGGTACGCTGATTGCTTCGGTCAGCGATTCATTCCGCAAGGATCACAACAATATCCCGTTCATAAACATCCCTTACGACGGCCAGGATGGCGTCGCCCTCGAAACCCGGCTGCAGGCTTTTGTCTTCCAGGTAAAGGAGTATGCCCGGCTTATGAAACCGGAAAACTTCTGAAATGAGGTTTTTTATCACTAGTGTCCGGGAAACACCAGAAAGTAATTGATAATCAAGACCTGCCTCACCCCAACCCCTCTCCTGAAGGAGAGGGGCTTAATCGACACATATTCAATATTTTAAACAATCCATGGCCGTTTTATCCGGACAATAGTGGTTTTTATATGAAATTAAAAGCAGCCGGCCGATGATCAAAAGTTTATTTCGAAGTATTTATTTGATCTGAGGATAACAAAAGATCAAATTTCATATTTTTATATGATGATTGAATTCATCCTCAACGATCGGCTGATACAAACCGGCAAACCGCAAGGGATGCCGCTGGCGGATTTTATCCGATACGAATCAGGGCTCAGGGGGACAAAGATCGGGTGCCGCGAAGGCGACTGCGGGGCGTGTACGGTGATGGAAGGCAAAAATATTCACGGTAATGTCGTGTATAAAACCATCTTGTCCTGCCTTACCCCGCTCGGAAAAGTACACGGCAGGCATATCGTTACCGTGGAAGGATTGAACGGGGAAACCCTGAATCCTGCACAGCAGGCCATTGCCGATCATTCCGGGACGCAATGCGGCTTTTGCACGCCGGGGTTTGTGGTTTCACTCATGACGCACTGCCTTTCGGGCGACACTTCCAGCCTTGAAAAAACGCTGGCATCGCTCGACGGGAATATTTGCCGGTGTACGGGATACAAGTCCCTCGAAAGGGCTGCCAGGCAGGTGTGGGAACTGAATCAATCCCGAAACAACGCAAAACCAGTCGAGTGGATGGTAGGCAACCGCTACCTTCCTGCCTGGTTCATTGACATTTCCAAACGGCTTTCAGCCATAGAAAAAGCGCCCGTTATTGCCTCCGAAGATGCCGTCATCATCGGCGGCGGCACCGACCTGATGGTATCAAAAGCCGATGAACTCATGCTGGCCGGTTTCAGCCATCCTATCCCTGAAGTTTTCAATGAAATTGAAGTCACCTCCGGATGGTGCCGGATTGGCGGTTCAGTGACCATGTCGGAAATGCTGCACTCCGCAACCTTAAAGCCGTATTTCCCCCGGCTTGAAGAGTATTTTAAACGGATATCCTCCACTCCCGTCCGGAACATGGCCACCGTAGCGGGAAATCTTGCCAACGCCTCCCCTATTGCCGACCTGGCCATTTTTTTCCTGGCCCTTGATGCAAACATCCTGCTTACCGACGTCCGGCAGGGAAATAAAAGGCTGTTGCCCCTGAAAGAGTTTTTCACAGGCTATAAAAAGCTGAACCTCAGGAAAGGCGAGGTGATCAGCGAAGTGCAGTTCAACCTGCCGGATAAAGAAAGCCGTTTCAATTTCGAGAAGGTGAGCCGGCGCGAACATCTTGATATCGCCAGCGTGAACAGCGCTATCCTGGTCAGCGGGGAGGAAGGCCGGATCACTTCCGTCTGCCTTTCGGCCGGCGGCGTTTCCCCCATCCCGCTTTATCTCGGCAATACCTGTGAATTCCTGGCCGGAAAACAAATCTGCGCCGAAACCCTCACTGAAGCCTGCGGGATTATACAGTCGGAGATAGCGCCGATCAGCGATATCCGGGGGAGCGAAGCCTATAAACGATTGTTGCTGAGGCAACTCTTCCTGGCCCATTTCATCGAACTTTTTCCTGATAATATTGATATCCCCATGCTGATCTCAACCATCACAGCCGGTGAAAAACATTGATTCCATAGGCCATGTAACCGGACGTTCCGTTTTTACGGACGATATCCCGGAGATCGGCGGCACGCTGTATGCAGCCGTGCTGGCTTCACCGGTTGCCTCCGGCAGGATCAGGATGCTTGATACCCAAGAAGCATCGGCTTTGCCGGGCGTCGTGAAAATATTTACCGCCGGGGATATTCCGGGCGAAAACCAGGTCGGGGGCATCCTGCCGGATGAAACGCTGCTGGCCGAAGACGAAGTACATTATATCGGCCAGCCGGTTGCCTTTGTTGTTGCCGATTCCGGATTCACGGCACGGAACGCCGTAAAACTCATCCGGGTCGATTATGAAGAACGGCAGCCTGTCACCGATGCCCGTGAAGCCAAAGAGAAAGGATTGCTTCTTTTCCCGCCCCGCACCTTTGCTCTGGGCAACACCACTTCGGCATGGGGACAATGCAGGTATATCTTTGAAGGTTCTGCCGGCAGCGGCAGTCAGGAACATCTGTACCTCGAAACGCAGGGCTCCTACGCCTGGCCGGGTGAAAACAACACGCTCATAGTACATTCCTCCACCCAAAGTCCGGCCCTGGTCCAGAAGACCATTGCGCGGGTCCTCGGAATACCGATGAACCGCATCGAGGTGGATGTCAGGCGCCTGGGCGGCGGTTTCGGCGGAAAAGAAGATCAGGCGACGGCATGGGCGGCGATGTCGGCGCTTGCGGCGTTTATCCTGCAAAAACCGGTAAAACTGGTGCTGAGCCGTCATGACGACATGTTCATGACGGGCAAACGTCATCCTTACAGTTCCGATTTCAGGATCGGGCTGACGGAAGATTTAAAAATTCTAGCCTATGAGGTCACCTTTTACCAGAACGGAGGCGCCGCCGCCGACCTTTCGCCCGCCATTCTGGAGCGCACCCTTTTTCATGCCACAAACAGTTATTTCATTCCTCATGTAAAGGCGACGGCTTACAGTTGTAAGACCAATCTTCCCCCCAACACCGCTTTCAGGGGATTCGGAGCGCCACAGGCCATGTTCGTTATCGAATCGGCCATTGCAATGGCGGCACACGAACTGGGCATCGGGGCGAATGAGATACAACAAAAAAACCTGATGAAGGACGGCGATATTTTCCCTTACGGACAAACGCCCGACCAGTCCCATGCTGCGGATTGCTGGGACGAAACCTGCAACTCCTTTGAAATTGATAAAAAACTGAACGAAATCGAAGCCTTCAACAGCTCATCTCAGTTCATAAAAAAAGGCATGGCCCTGATGCCCGTGTGCTTCGGCATTTCATTCACCAACACTTCGATGAACCAGGCGCGCGCCATGGTGCATATTTACCAGGACGGCAGCATCGGCATCAGCACGGGCGCGATCGAAATGGGTCAGGGCGTCAACACCAAGCTGAAACAGGTTGCCGCCGGAATATTTTCCGTTTCCCCGTCAAGGATCAGGCTCGAAACGACGAACACCAGCCGCATAGCCAACAGTTCGCCCACGGCGGCAAGCTCCGGCGCCGACCTGAACGGAAAAGCGCTGCAGATTGCCTGCAACGAACTTCTGGACCGGTTAAAGGAACAGGCCGCAGAAATGTGTAACGCCGGTAAGGGAACGATCTGCTTCCGCGACGAAAAAGTCTTCGCCGGCGAAACCGAAACGGAAACCGGCTGGGAGGAACTAATTATTTCAGCCTATAAAAAAAGAGTATGCCTCAGCCAGACCGGCCATTATGCCACGCCTGTCATCCATTTTGACAAGACAACAGAAAAAGGGCATCCTTTTGCCTATTATGTTTTCGGTACGGCAGCCGTCACGGTCACCCTCGATTGCCTGCGCGGAAGGTATCGGACCGACAGCGTGCAGATAGTTCATGATTTCGGCGCCGACATGAATTCCGACATTAACCGGGGGCAGCTTGAAGGAGCCGTGGTGCAGGGAATCGGCTGGATGACGATGGAAGAAATCCGGTATAACGAAAAAGGGAAACTGCTTTCCGACAGCCTCTCGACCTATAAAATTCCTGATATTTATTCTGTTCCAAAGATCATCGAGTGCAAGGCATTACAGGCGGAAGGCCCCGAAATGGCGGTTTTGGGTTCGAAAGCCATCGGCGAACCGCCTTTTATGTACGGAATAGGAGCCTATTTTGCCCTGCAGAATGCCATCAGGGCTTTCAATCCCCGATACGAAGCGGATTATCATTCACCGATGACGCCTGAGAAGGCGCTGATGGGCCTGTACAGCCGATAATCATCCGATCACCAGCCCTTAAGCCGTCTTCCTGTACCTGTTGATGGCAAGGATGGTAAACGCCACCGCAATCGCGATGAGGGCATAAACATCACCCCGGATATCCTGAAATGTTGATCCTTTCAGTATCACCATCCTGTTGATCCGCATGATATAAGCCACAGGGTTGATCAGGTCAATCTTCTGCGCCCAGTCGGGCATACTCTCCAGCGGAGTAAAAATGCCGCTCATGAGGATGAAGATAATCATAAAGAAGAACCCTGTGAACATGAATTGTTGTTGCGTACTTGAAAATGTGGAAAGAAACAGGGCCAGGCCCAGTACGGCCACCAGAAAAATAGCCGAACAAAGAAAAAGCAGGGCAATGCTGCCTTCGAACGGTATCCTGAAAACCAGTATGCCGATGATCAGTCCGATAGCCAGGTCGATGAGGCCGATGATAAGGAAAGGAACTATTTTGGCGGTGATGAACTGGTATTTTTTAACCGGGGTGACGTTGATCTGCTCAATGGTGCCGCTTTCCTTTTCCTTGACAAGGTTCAGTCCGGCAAGAATAAACCCGATTGCCAGCACAAGGATGCCAAGGATGCCGGGAAGCATATAATACTTGTAATTCAGCATTTCGTTGTACCAGTAGCGGTTGGTAACCATCACCTGGGGGATGGCCGCCATAGCCCTGCCGCCCGCATTTTCGGCAATAATATTCTGGTTGTAATCGCGGATCACACCATTCAGGTATGCCCACGACAGTTGCGCATTTGACGCGTTGATAGCGTTAGCCGACACCATCACCTTTACGGGATTCCCTTTCCCGATCTCCTTCCCGAAACCGGAAGGTATCTGGAGTATCAGACTGCATTTATCCTTGTGCAACAAATCATTAGCCTCTTCTTCCGAAAAAGTGGAATATCGCACCTTGAAAAATGTGGATCCTGCCAACTGGCTGACCAGTCCCCTGGATTCAACGGTCATATCGCGGTCGATGATGCACAGCTTTATATCTTTGATCTCAAAGGTTATAGCAGGCACCAGTATCAGCATCTGCACAATGGGAATTCCGAAAATCGCCTTCCCGATAAATTTATCCCTGAAGATTTGTAAAAATTCTTTTCGTATCAGGTATAATATCGTCCTCATCGCTGTTCCTCCGTTTTCGTTATTGAAGCCTTATCTTGAAATTCCTGATGCTCAGCCCGATAGCCGCCAGTGTGAAAGCAACGAGTATTGCCGTTTCCTTCCACACATAAAGGAATCCGGTTCCTTTGACCATGATATTTTTAATGATTACCACGAAATATCTTGGCGGCAGCAACGCGCTGATCCATCCGTAGACTTCCGGCATGTTTTCGATCGGGAAAATGAACCCGGAAAGCAAAACGGTCGGGAGCATCATACCCACCAGCGAGATAAAGATTGCCTGCTGCATGGTCTTCGACACCGTTGAGATCAGGATACCGATCGAAAGGCTCATCAGGATATAAAGCATTGATTCGGCCAAAAGCAGGGCCAGGCTCCCTTTTACCGGCAACTCAAACACCAGCCACGAAAGCACCAGGATCACGATTAAATCAATGAAGGAGAGGATAAAATACGGAAGCACTTTGCCCAGAATGATCTGAACAGGTTTCAACGGTGAAACAAGCAGCGCCTCCATGGTTCCGAGTTCTTTTTCGCGCGTGATGGTGATGGAGGTCATCAGGGCGCAGATCAGGATCATAATCAGGGTAATGACGCCTGGAACGAACATATACTGTCCTTTCAGGGCGGGATTATAAAACATCCTTACTTCCGGCTGCACCAAAATACTTCCGGCTGAAGAACCGGCCAGTTCCCGGTTATAATCCGAAATGATGGCCGAAATATAGTTGGTTGTGAGGGTGGCCATATTGGGTTCCGAGCCGTCGGCGATGATGCTTACCGTCGCCCTGCCGTTGCGGATAAGGTTACGTCCGAAGTCTTTTTCGAAGATAATCACCGCTTTGGTCTTGTTTCCGCGGAGCACCTTATCAATATCCTTGTAACTCAGCAGAGTCTCCCCTCTTTTGAAAAAGCCCGATGAAGTCAATTTATCGGAAATTTTTTGCGTCACCTCATCCCTGGAAAGGTCCAGAAAAGCCACGCGGGCATTTTTCAAATCCATGCTGACGACAAATCCGAACAGGAGTATCTGGGCGGCAGGTATCCCGAACAGGATGATCATGGTCCGGTAATCCCTGAAGATATGCAGGAACTCTTTTTTTACAAATCCGAAGAACCGTTTCATACTTTAATTGTTGGCCGGACGGGCAATTTTAATAAACACTTCCTCCACCGAATCTGCCGCATACTGCCTTTTCAGCTCGGCGGGCGTATCCAGCGCTACTATTCTTCCTTCGTTCATGATCGAGATCCTGTCGCAGTACTCGGCTTCATCCATGTAATGTGTCGTAACAAAAACGGTAATGCCGCGGGCTGCCGTTTCATAGATCATTTCCCAGAACTGGCGACGGGTAATCGGGTCAACGCCGCCGGTAGGCTCATCGAGAAAGACTATTTTCGGCTCATGCAGCACGGCTACCGAAAAGGCGAGCTTCTGCTTCAGCCCCAGCGGGAGATCCGAAATAAGCCTGTCGCCGTATTCTTCAAAATTGAGCTTTGCCAGCAGTGTATCTGTCCTTTCCCTGATCAGTTTTTTGCGCATCCCGTAAATACCGCCGTACAGCATGATATTCTCCTTCACAGTCAGGTCCTCGTACAGGGAAAACTTCTGGCACATATACCCGATGTTCTTTTTTATCTGTTCCGGCTGCTTTTTGGCATTAAAGCCGGCCACGACCACTTCTCCCGATGTAGGGCCGGACAAACCGGAGAGTATCCTGATAGCCGTAGTCTTCCCGGCGCCGTTTGCTCCGAGGAAACCGAAAATCTCCCCTTCATAAACCTCGAAGCTCAGGTTATCGTTGGCAGTGAAGTTGCCAAACTTTTTCACCAGGTTCCGGACTGTGATTACTTTATTATTTGTCATAAACAGCGTGATTATGGATTGGCATTTTTCTTCATCAATTCAAGAAACCGGTCCTCAATGCCAGCCCTGGTTTCCTCAATGGTAACACCGGAAACGCCCATCCTTTGCAGATATTCGGATAAAGTATCATCAAAACCGTCTGTTTTAAAAGTAACGTGTACCGAATCGCCGAAAGGATAAGCCGTATTGGTGCCGGGATAATCCCTCAGCGCCTGAATGAGCTTGTATTTTTCCGGCGCTTTTACGGTGTAAAGTTTCCTGGTAAAACCTTCCCGGATTTTCCCGGGCTCGTCGACCGAAAGGACCTGCCCTTCCTGTATGAGCGCCACCCGGTCGCACCTCATCGCCTCATCCATATAAGGTGTTGATACAACAATCGTTATATCGTATTTCCGGAGTTTTTTCAGCATATCCCAGAATTCCGACCGCGAAACCGCATCAACGCCGGTGGTCGGCTCGTCGAGGACCAGCAATTTCGGTTTATGGATCAGGGCGCATGACAAAGCAAGCTTTTGTTTCATGCCGCCGGACAGATTCCCGGCAAGCCGCTTTTTAAAAGGCTCAATATGCGAGTAAATATCCCTGATAAGATCATAGTTCTCCCTAACGGTAGTGCCGAAGACGGTGGCGTAAAAATTCAGGTTCTCCTCAACCGAAAGGTCCATGTACAGGCTGAACCGCCCGGGCATGTAACCGATGATCCTGCGTAGCTCTTTATATCCTCTTATGCAATCGAGCCCCATAATGGTCATTTCGCCTTCGTCGGGAAGCAGCAACGTGGTTATTATCCTGAAAAGCGTTGTTTTGCCGGCGCCGTCGGGACCGATAAACCCAAAGATTTCCCCTTCATCCACCCCGAACGTGATGTTCTTCAGGGCCTGCGTTTCCCCGAATTTTTTACCGATTCCGGCCGATTTAATGACTTCCTGCATGACTTTCTTAAAAAATGGCTTCTCCCGGCATCCCCGATTTCATGGCGCCGTTATTATGAACTTCAATTGTAACGGCATAAACAAAGGTTACACGCTCCTCTTTGGTCTGGATGACCTTGGGGGTAAACTCAGCCTTGCCCGAAATGTAACTGATCGTTCCCGGGAATGATTGGTAGCCTTTCTTCCCGTCATCAATCCTCACCGTACATTTCCCGCCAACCTTCAGCTTCCCAAGCTGAGCGCCGCTCACGTAAACCTTCAGCTTTATCAGCGATAAATCAGCGACCTTCAGCAGCGGCTTGCCGGCAGCCGTCAGTTCCCCGGCTTCAGCGTATTTTTCAATCACAGTCCCTTTCAAGGGGCTTATCACCCGGCAACGCCTGATCTGCTCATAAAGGGTGGCTTTTTTCGATTGCTGTACCGATAATTCTGCGGCTACCGAAGCTTTCTGCGTGTTGTTGGCAGCTATCTGCTTTTGCAATACGGCAACCTGGCCGGTCAGGTCATCATACTGTTTCTGGGTTGCGGCATCACCTTTCAGCATGCTTCCCGTCCTGGCAATATTTACATTCAGGTTTTCGATCTGCTGGCTGAGGATTTCGTTTTGTGAACCTATCGTGGCCAGGCGCGTCGATACACTTTTCATGCCGGCATCAATTTCAGCTTTCTGAAGATAAAACAAGGTGGTGTCGATAACGGCAATTTCCGCCCCTGAATCAATTTCCGATCCTTCCGTTACATTAAATCTCAGTATTTTTCCGCTGGTTTCGGGGGAAACAATTACCTCGGTTGCCTCAAAAGTCCCGAATGCATCCGCATCGCTGTTTTTTTCACTGCAGCCGGCCAGAACCACCATGGCTGCCGGTACGATTAATAATCCGGTTTTCATATTATTCAATTTCCTTTCCGCTTATGTTTATATATTCCACTCTCGCCATGGCAAGATTGATTTTATGTATTTCGTAATTGATCATGGCCTGCCTTTCGGAATTGAGTTCATTCATATATTCGGTGGCCGTTATGGTCCCGTTATTATACTTCGATTCCGATACAGCCGTTATCCTTTTCCTGATTTCAATGAGTTCTTTGTCGGTATTCAGAAGTGATTCCAGACTGAGTATATCCGCGCTTTTGGCATCAAGCAGCCTTTTCAGGTTTTCCGTCATATCTTCCTTACGACCGTCAAGAATTCTTTGCTGTATGGATACTATCTGTTTCACATTCCTTACCTTGTTCCAGTCATAGATGTTCCATTTTACGCCGGCGCCGAGGATATAATAAGGGGCGAACTCATCTTTAAAAAAGTTGCTTCCCGGAGGATTCCCGTAACCCAGGGTAGCAAAGCCGAAGGCCTTTGGCATCCGCTTGCTCTGCAAAACCTGCAGGGATGCCTCCAGTTGCTGTTTCCGGAGGTCAAACATCTGCAATTCAGGGCGGTTTATCGCATAAGCCAGGTTTTCGCCAGCAACCGGAAGCGTGAACTCAGTCGAAGTATCCATCCCTGTTCCGGTGAGGCCGGACAATATCTTCACAAAGGACGTCTTCCTGATGCCGTTCTCTGTTATCTGTTGCTCCAGTGTAATTTTTTCGGATAAAAGAACATCCAGGTCGGATTTCAGGGCCGTGCCGCTTGCCAGCGCCGAATTCACTGAAGCAATCCGCCTGACAATCAGTTCCAGGTAACTTTTCAGCAGTTCTTTCTGACGGTCAAGGAGCAGGATGTTGAAGTAATACCCGTTAACCTGATTGCGGAGTTTGTACAAATCGGCTTCCGTCTGTTTCTGATTGATGTCCAGGTCGGCTTTCTCAACCGTCCTGGCATGTTTTACAGCGCCGCCGTCATAAATGGTTTGATTGACATCCAGGGTAATTTTATATTGCTCATGAGGCATCGGTTGAATTTTACCGGCCATAGCAGGCAGAGAACCAAGAATGTCACCCATGTCTACCACCGATGAGTTGTAGACAAAGCTACCGTTGGCATCCAGCGTGGGGAGCCATCCTTTGGAAAGGTTTTCATCCTTAAGCTGCCAGATTTCCCGGTATGCGTCCTTTTCGGCTGCGACCGGCGCGACAGCATATGCCTTTTCGTAACATTCCTTCAGGGTCACTACCTTCTGGGAGATGGCCTGAGCCGGAAGGAAAAGAACAAGCATGGGGAGGCAGAGTTTGGAGTGCATGAAGCAACTAAAGTACTTGAAGTACCTGAAGAACTTTAGGCGCTTGAAATACTGCGAATTATCGAAGGTTCCGAACAAATGATTTTTCATCAAACTAATTCTTTATGTTCTTTCTGATTAAGGTGAAGATTTTAAGCATTTCGGCCAACTCAAGGCGAACAGACTGCAGATCGCAGCTTTCGATCCAATTCATCGCCTCGATGATTTCCAGCCAGTATTCTGTTTCGCCGGCCAGGCTTTCGTACCAGGAGATTTTATTCCTGAAATCCGATTCGCTCCCCGAACGGAGTATTTCCAGGCAATTATCCCCGACGTTGGTTCCGGATTCCGCGATCCGGTTCCTTACAACCCTGCCTTCATCCGTATCCGGCAAGGAAAAAGACAGCCGCATGATAGCTGTTGAAAAATTCCTGGACCTTTCTTCCAGCAATTTGCCGAATTCTTTATTATCCATAGCTTTTCAATTATGTAACTCTATTTCTAACTTCAGGCACTTTAATCGCTCCAGGCATTTCAGTCACTCCAGGCGCTAATAACGCAAAACACAGAACGAAGGACACAGAACGCAAAACGGAGAACGTAAAACACAGAACGCAAAACGCAAAACACAGAACGCAAAACGCAGAACGCAAAACGCAGAACGTAAAATGGAGAACTACAGGCACTCCAGGCGCTTTACTCACTCCTTCCTGATAGCCCCAATCACAAAATCAGCCGCATACTCTTTCCGTTTCTCGATATAATCATTAAAACTTCCGCCGAACCGCTCCAGAATGACAGAAAGAAGTCCCCTGGCTGCAAACGGGAATACGCTCATCCCAACGATAGAAACCATCAACTGCGGGATATTCTCTGAAGTGATATTGTATTTTTCAAGTTCATCCTTGTGCTGTGATTCCAGGGTAGCCCATATCCTGGTCACGTCAAGCGTCTGGATAAACTTTCTGACAATAGCCGGGTTCCGGTTGATTTCGTTCAGGAGGAACGAGGGAAGCCTGGGGTTTTTCTGAAGGAAAGCAATATGCTCCCTGAGGAAAAACCTGATCTTATCTTCCAAAGCAACCTTATCATCAAATACAGGGGCAAACTTTTTGAACATCTCCCCTGCAATCTTTTCAAATACTGCATTAAAAAGCCGGTCTTTCGTACGGTAATAATAGTGCAGCAACGATTTATGGATGCCGGCGCGATCGGCTATATCCTGCATGCGGGTTCCATCCAGCCCTTTTTCGAGGAATACCTCCGTTGCAGCATCAAAGATCTTTTCTTCGGTTTGTTTATCATTTTCGGCCATCACATTTTACTTTTAGGTTTAACTTTTAAGATTAACCATAACGTTTAACCAACTGGTCAAATGTACGACAATTTATTCCTGATCCGACACTTTCTTTAATTTTTTTTACTCATTACTCCAACACACTGATATTCTGATTATTGTCGACATACGACAGTCAGACCGGAATACGCCATCCACGCTCAAAAGAATAAAAACCTATGGATTATCAGCAGGAGAAAAATCAGGATTGCCCCGTTATGCCAAAGGAAACATGCCCGATGGCGATAAAAGGCTTCGGTGAATATAGCCGGCCGGTCAAAATCTATATGTGAACTTTTATCTTCACCCCGAGGGTGTATTTATCAGGAAGGTTATAATTATTTATCCCCCTGTAGTATACATTGTTGAACAAATAAAGTGTGCTGTTGTCGTAATCCTTGTTTTTTGAAAACGTCAGCAGGTCCTGACCGAAAATGCTGCATGTAAGGCTCAGTAGATTACGTATTTTAAACGGGTACGACACCGAAATCTCCTGCAGCTTCAGATATGTTGCATCCATGACTGAATTCTCATTGACATCTAAACTAAGTTCAATATAATACTCCTGGGCTTCAACATTAACCGTGTTGGGAATATATTTACCGGCGGCATCGTCCCACATCACGCCGTCTCCGACTACGCCGTTTTCGCGGTCAGCCGTATGGCTGAGCGTCCCGGCATAGGTTCCCCATAGATAGAACGAAGAATAATAGCTGCCCCCTTTGCTATATTCTATACCTGCCGTAATTGTGACCTTGTTGATTCTGACCGAATTATTCCAAAAAATCATGTAATCGGGGTTCACATTACCAAGTGACTGAACGCTTGCCTTTGTAGCATACCCCCTTTCGAAGACTATTTTTCCGTTATACCGGTTGAATGCAGTTCCATAAATATCTCCATAGGATTGCCCACCAGCACAGCCGAGTGTAATCGGATTGGTTACATAGAAATAACAACCCTCCCGGAAATCCTGGAGTATATTTTTATTTCTAAAAAATGCGACAGAAGATTCCCAGGTAACTTTCCGTAGTCGTACCGGAATTACATCGAGGCCGATTTCCACTCCTGAATTTTTCATTGCAGCATCATCAAATGCTGTAGCGTAAATCCCCATCAAATTATCGATATTTATTGTCCGTGAAGAATAACCGTTAAAAGATGCCGTTACCCTGTTTGAAAACAGCCCCAATTCTGCACTTATGGTATATTCGGAAATAACAGGCACATTCATTCTTTCACCATTAATGAATGAATACTGGAATGTGCCGTTTAACCCTGTTCGTGAGTATCCTGTTTGTATGCTGAACCTGGAAACAACTTCAGGCAGACGAAGTATCTTTTCAACATCAGCGCCCGTCGATGCAGCGTAATAAACCGGCAATGCCTGATGTTGCTCATCAGACCAGAGATCATCATTATCCCTGGTCATGGTAAGACGAAGATGCAAAGCCTCCTTGCACGAAAAGGATACACCGCCGTAACAGCCATGCTTTTTATCGGTAGTGTTATATTCCAGAAGCCAATCATGGCCGTTAAGCATTTCTCTTTCATTTAAACTGCTTTTCGTGTTATAGGAATACCAGCCCAGGAAAAAATCGAAAAAGTTTGCTTTCCCCAGGCGAAAATTCCAATCGGCAAACACGGAATGCCGCGTGCCGGAAAGGCCCGACGCTTCATTTTTCTCACAGGTGATATCAACGGAAGCCGGCGGAACAACATGTTTTCCGTTCGCATCAATATCATAGGATCCCAACACATAATTCAAAGAGAATCTCCTGGTGATGGAAATTTTTGCCCCTAACGTACCAAAGAGGTTTGTCCTTCCCACGTCAGATACTCTTTCTTTGTCCCTGAACCACGGATTATCCCAGTATGTACCATTGTAGTTATATTGCGTTGAATCGCGCCGGCCGGCCTGCCAGTAATTTTTCAGGCTGTTGACATTCACCTGCCTGCCCATCCAGGCAAAGAATTCCATCGGGGAACCGGATTCTTCATAATCCTGAATAATTACATTTTCATCCATCATCTTCGTGCTTAAAAAGGAACCATACACGTTGATCCTTTTGAAAAAAGTATAGGAGGCGTTCCCGTTCAGCGAGTTTTTCGTGAAACGGCTGCAGGGCGTCACATCGTTGGCCCTGGTGTTGGTATAGGAAACCCTGATCCCGCCGTTTTTATCAGCCCAGGAAATCCCCAGGTTATTTGAAAGTAAAAAAGCCGTTTGGAAATAATCCTTCATATTATCCGGCCGGGACACCCAGGGCGTAGGCTCTATGGAATTATCGATACCGTTTAGGGCAGCCTGCCGCCTGGCCCACACATCACCGCCCCTTACTTCAACCGCCTGACCATCGATCCAGCCGGTTGAAGGCCCGTCGAACTGGCTTATCAGTTGCCCTTCGAACTTTGGCCCCCAACTGCAATCACCTCCGTCGTTCAAGCCGCCCCCTTCACCGTCTTCATAGCTGAAAAGCCCAGCCCAGCCCTGGCCGTATTCGTTCTGAAATTCAGGATAATCGGCAATTCCCCTGATCATAGCCGCCGAATTGTAGTCGACGTGAAAGCCCCGCTCATCCGCTCTTTTGGTATTGATGATCACTGCGCCGTTCCCGGCCAGGTTGCCGTATAAGGCTGCCGCCTGCCCGCTTTTCAGTACGGTGACCGATTCTACGTCATCCAGGTTCCAGTCGTTGACCAGGTTCCCGTAATCAAGCCCCAAATCGGATAAAAATTCGCCTGCAATGGGAACGCCGTCAACCACAAATAAAGGCTGGTTGCTTGTCTGCAGGTTTCGCTGCCCCCTCATAAAAAAGACGGCCGACGCCGAATTTCCCGTGGATGCTGTCTTCACATCGAGGCCGGATACTTTTCCCGTCAGGGAGCTTAGTATGTTAGGGGAATACCCGGCGCTCAACTCATCGGCGTACACCGTACCTAACTGGAGGCGCATGCTGCCTGTATTTTCAATCTTGTTCAGGTAAATGCGGCAGGAATCCTTTGACCTGAGCGATGAATCAATCTGGGCTTGTAAACCGAAAAAACAAAAGATTGTCAGAGATGAACAAAGGATAAAACGCTTCATATCAATTTCAATTCAAGAATGAGAAATATTATCCGGTTAAAATATTTTCAAATGTACAAAAAAGACAATTGCACATTAATAATGCATTATTCGCAAATGAATGCACTGCAACAGTGCATATTTACATGGTTTCGGCAAGGTTGCTCATAATATAGGCACAGCGGTGATGAACCAGCGAAAAGGGATGGCCCTGTCAGGATAGTCCGCCCCATGAAGGATATGAATGTGGTAATTGGCAGTATAACCCTCTGAACATCCAGATAGGACACAACAGTACGAAAAAAAATACGAAAATTGTTATCCGGCTATTTCATGATTTCCTTTTCGATCACTTCGCCATAGCGGGAATAATCATCATACAGCGCTTTGTACTTCTCCGCATTCGCAGGATCCGGGTGATACTCCGTTTCGTAGCCGCCGCCCATATACTTCTGAGCTTCGGGCACATCTGTATAAATCCCGCCCACCACGGCTGCGGCCATGGCCGAACCCAGCGCGCAGGCCTGCTCGCTGCGGGCAACCAGGATAGGCTTATTGATGACATCGGCCACCACCTGCATGATGAAGGGCGACTTCTTTGCCACGCCGCCCAGCGCAATGATCCCCTCGATGGGAATGCCTTCGCTGATGAAACGGTCAACGATCTTTTTGGCGCCGAAGGCCGTTGATTCAACCAGCGCCCTGAAGATTCGCGGTGCATCCGAGCCCAGGTTCAGCCCGAGGATAGCGCCTTTCAGCAACTGGTTGGCATCGGGCGTGCGACGTCCGTTCATCCAGTCGAGGGCCAGGACTCCGGATTCGCCGACAGGGATTTTCTCTGCTTCAGCGGTCAGTTGCGGGATCAGTTTACCGGATATTTCTTCAATGAGCCTGGCTTTGGCCGGATCATCAATGACGGATGTCTTTGCAAGCAATTCCCCGACCGGCCACATCAGCAATTTTTTAAACCATGCGTAAATATCCCCGAAACCCGACTGACCTGCTTCGAGCCCCAGCATTCCGGGAACAACAGAGCCATCCACCTGTCCGCAAATGCCATGTACCAGTTTATTCCCCACTTCCTCCATGGGGGCTATCATCATATCGCAGGTGGAGGTACCCATCACCTTGCTCAGGTAGTAAGGCTTTATCTCACCACCAATGGCGCCAAGGTGGGCGTCGAAAGCCCCGGCGCCCACGGCAACCTTTTCGCTTAATCCCAGCCGTCCGGCCCATTCTGGCGTCAGGTTCCCGATTTTTACATCGCAGGTATAGGTATCAGTAAACAGGCGGTTACGCAACCCGGCCAGCAGCGGATCTATTTTCAACAGGAATTCTTCCGGCGGCAGCCCTCCGAAATCTTTGTGCCACATCGCCTTATGGCCTGCTGCACAACGGCTGCGCTTCATGGTGAGAGGATTCGCCGTGCCGGTGATCAGGGCCGGGATCCAGTCGCAATGCTCGACCCACGAAAAAGCCGCCTGCCTGATCCTTTCATCTTCCCTGATAACATGCAATATCTTGGCCCAGAACCATTCCGAGGAATAGATGCCTCCTTCATATTTGGTATAATCCGTCCCGCCCCAGTTTCTTGCAGTTGTGTTGATCTGGTCAGCCTCGGCAGTGGCCGTATGATCCTTCCACAACACGAACATGGCATTGGGGTTATCGGCAAATTCGGGGAGTAACGCCAGCGGAGTGCCGTTTTTGTCCACGGCCACAGGAGTCGATCCCGTGGTATCAACCGATATGGCCACAATATTCGCAGCCACCTCAGGCGGAACTTGTGAAATCACATCCCTGACGGTATTCTCAAGCCCTTCCACATAATCGAGAGGGTGCTGCCGGAACTGGTTTTTGGCAGGAACGCAGTATTTTCCCTGCTTCCAGCGGGGATAATAAAAAACGCTGGATGCCATTTCCGTCCCGTCGGCGGTGTCAACCAATATCGTCCGAACGGAGTCGGTTCCGTAATCCACACCCAGGGTATACTTTGTCACGTTGGTTCAGGATTTTTTTGTTTCGCCGAGAAATGCTATTACCTGGTTATATACGTTTTCCGGGGTGAACCCGAATTTTTCATCCAGCACTTTCGCCGGGGCCGAATATCCGAAATGATCCAGTCCCCAGACTTTACCGTGAGCGCCGACGAGCCCGGCCAGCGTAACCGGTAAACCGGCCGTAAGTCCGAATGCCGGTATCCCGCAGGGTATCACCTGTTGCCGGTATTCTTCCGGCTGTTGCCGGAACAGTCCTTCGGAAATGGCCGAAACCACTCTTACTTTCAGGTTGTTCCTTGTTTTCAGCAGGCCGGCGCTTTCGATGAGCGTGGCCACTTCGGAACCGCTTGCGATCAGCACGATATCGGGAACGCCTCCGCCATCAAGCGCGATATAGGCGCCTTTCGAAGCCTGCTGCGCGTCAGCATAGCGTGTTGATCCGGCTTTTGCAGGAATATCGGCGATGTTTTGTCGCGAAAGTATCAGCGCCGTGGGAGAATTGTTGTTTTCCATCGCCATTTTCCAGGCCATGGTGGTTTCGGCCGCATCGGCAGGACGTAAGGCAAGCAGGCTCATGTGCCCGCGATGGTTCTTCAGGTTTTCGAGAAGCCTGATTTGCGCTTCCTGCTCAACGGGCTGATGGGTGGGACCATCTTCCCCGACCCTGAAAGCATCATGGGAATATATAAATTTGACGGGCAATCCCATCAGCGCCGATAACCTGATCGCCGGTTTCATATAATCGCTGAACACAAAGAAGGTGGCGCAGGCGGCAAATACGCCCCCATGCAGGGCAATGCCGTTACAGATGGCAGCCATGGTCAGTTCGCTTACGCCTGCATGCAGGAACGCGCCCGAAAAATCCCCTTTTGTGAAGGGTTTGGTATACTTGAGGAATCCGTCGGTTTTATCGCTGTTGGCAAGATCGGCCGAGGAGACGATCATGTTGCCGGCTTTCTGTGCCAGATAGCCAAGCACTGCCGATGAAGCGGCACGGGTAGCGATACCCGGTTTCTGGGCTATTTCGTCAAAATGAAGTTCCGGCAGTTCGCCTTTCAGATAACGGTGAAGCGTTGCAGCCTGCTCCGTATGTTCCGACTCCCATTCCTGCTGTTGCGATTTGCGGTAAGAGGCCAGGGCAATGTTTTTCGCCTTCACTTTTTCGTAAAGCTCAGCCACTTCGGGGAATACGGCAAACGGATCCTGTGCATTGCCGCCCAGGTGCTCAATGGTTTTTTCAAACGAAGCCCCTGATTCGCCCAGCGGCATGCCGTGGGTTGCACACTGACGCTCGAAACTTGTACCGTCGGCTTTTAACGCTCCTTTGCCCATGATCGTTTTACCGATGATCAGAACCGGTTTCTCTTTTTCATCATTGGCTTCCGTCAAGGCATTCCTTATAGCCGATGCATCGTTGCCGTTGATGGTCAGCACCTTCCAGCCCCAGGCTTCATATTTTTTTGCGGTATCCTCACAAGTTACGGCCCTGGTTTCGGTAGAAAGCTGGATATCGTTCGAATCGAAAAACATGATCAGGTTGCTCAGCCCGAGATAACCGGCAATACGTCCGGCCGCCTGAGAAATTTCTTCCTGTATGCCGCCATCCGAAATGTATGCGTAAGTTTTATGCGACATCCATTCGCCGAAGCGGGCGCATAAAAACCTTTCGGCAATGGCAGCGCCTACGGCCATCGTATGTCCCTGTCCCAGCGGGCCGGAAGTGTTTTCCACGCCCCTGGTAACATCCAGTTCCGGATGTCCGGGCGTGGGACTCCCCCATTGACGGAAATTCTTGATTTCGTCGATGGTGTACTTTCCCGAAAGGGTCAATACGGCATAGAGCATCGGCGACATATGCCCCGGGTCGAGGAAGAAGCGGTCGCGCATATGCCAGGCCGGATCCGAAGGATCGTACCGGAGAAATTCGGTAAAAAGAATATTAATAAAATCGGCGCCTCCCATAGCGCCGCCAGGATGCCCTGATTTAGCTTTTTCCACCATAGCAGCCGCAAGTATGCGGATGTTATCGGCTGCCCTGTTGATCGTTTTTTCGTCCATAGTAATTATCATAGTTTTTATTGTCCGTAATAGGCATTTTTACCATGCTTACGGTTAAAGTGTTTAGCGAGGAGATAATCGGGGATCGGTCCTGCTGCGCCCAATTGGACTGACAACCAGGCCATTCTGGCTACTTCTTCGAGCACGGCGGCATTGTAAACCGCTTTTTCGGGAGTTTCGCCCCACGTAAAGGGACCGTGATTGCCCACGAGCACACCGGGTACATGCAAAGGGTCAATATCTTTGAAAGTTTCAACGATAACCCTGCCGGTTTCCTTTTCATAGGCTGATTCCACTTCCTGTTGTGTCAGCATACGGGTACAGGGAACCGGGCCGGAAAAATGGTCGGCATGAGTAGTACCATAGACAGGTATCGGTTTGCAGGCCTGAGCCCACGCCACCGCATAGGTTGAATGGGTGTGCACAATGGCGCCTATTCCCGGAAATGCCTTGTAAAGCTCAATATGCGTGAGTGTATCGGAGGATGGTTTCAGGTTGCCGTCGACAACCCTGCCGTTCAGATCAACCACCACCATTTCGAACGGCGTAAGGTTTTCGTATAAAACGCCGCTGGGCTTTATTACGATCAGGTTTTCATCCCTGTCGATCCCGCTCACATTGCCCCATGAATAAAGGACAAGATTCCGCTTCACCAATCCGAGATTGGCTTCGTACACCCGATGTTTAAGTTCGGTGAGCATGGCCGGTGATAATTTTCAAATTTAGGGCAAATGTATCATTGTTTTATAAACTACCCGGCTTTATAAACAAACTCCGGTAACAACAACCTGGATATCACCCTTATAATTTCAGATTTTCAGTCATGACAGCGCTCAACTATAAAAACTTCAGCGCTCCGGCCTGCATATAATACAGGTCATTCCACTTCAATTCCTTCCGGAAGGAGGAGAGGCAGGTATCCTTATCGATATGTACATACTCTATTCCGGCCATATCGCAGAAGTCTTCGATATACCTGGCATCCACAGCCTGGCTGAAAGCGGTATGATGGGCCCCGCCGGCATAAATCCAGGCTGCTGCGCCTGTTTTCAGGTCGGGTTGGGGAATCCACAAGGCACGGGCGACAGGCAACTTCGGCAGGTCGGCATCGGGAACGACGCAATCCACCGAATTTACGATCATACGGAAACGGTTGCCCATATCCACGAGGCTGGTTGCGGTAGCCGGCCCGGCAGGTACGCTGAAAGTCAGTCGCGCCGGGGCTTCCTTGTTCCCGATTCCCAGCGGATGAACTTCCAGTTTCGGCTTCTGACCGCTGAGGGTCGGACATATTTCCAGCATATGGGCCCCGAGTACCTTCATTCCCGCAGGATCCAGGTGATACGTGTAATCTTCCATGAAGGAGCAGCCTCCCTTCAGGCCTTTTCCCATTGTTTTGCATACGCGTACCATGGCGGCATGCTTCCAGTCGCCTTCGGCGCCAAAGCCGTAACCCGACGCCATGAGACGCTGCGAAGCCAATCCGGGCAATTGTTTCAATCCGTGAAGGTCTTCAAAAGTAGTAGTAAAGGCGCTGAAACCGCCCTGTTCAAGAAAAGCGCGGATACCGGCTTCGAGCCGGGCCTGGTAACGGACATTTTCGTGATATTTCCCTCCCGTCATTCCGTCGGCAGCCACATTATAAATCTCCGTATATTCTTTAACCAGATCGTCGACGACCGGTTCGGGGACGTCATCCACGAACCTTACCAGATCGCCGACGCCATAGCCGTTAACCGAAACGCCGAATTGTATCTGGGCGGCAACTTTATCGCCTTCGGTAACGGCTACTTCGCGCATATTGTCGCCAAAACGGGCAATTTTCATATGTTGCATATCGTGCCACCCTGCAGCAGCGCGGGCCCAAACGGCGATATCACCGACCACTTCAGGATCCTGCCAGTGACCTACCACAACCTTGCGGTTCATACGAAGCCGGGTCATGATGAAACCATGCTCGCGGTCGCCATGCGCCGACTGGTTCAGGTTCATGAAGTCCATATCGATTTCTTCCCAGGGCAGGTCGCGGTTGAACTGCGTGTGCAGATGCAGTAATGGTTTCTGCAACTTCTTCAGCCCGTTGATCCACATCTTGGAAGGTGAAAAAGTGTGGCACCAGGTGATCAGCCCGATGCAGGACGCCGACGCATTGGCATCAATGCAAAGGTTCGTGATATCATCCGGGGTCGTCATGACCGGCTTAAAGACAATATTTACGGGTATTTCTGATGAATTATTAAAGGCTGCGGCTATGGTTTCCGAGTCTGCGGCTACCTGCCGGAGCACTTCGGGGCCGTACAAATGCTGACTCCCGGCTACAAACCACACTTCCAGGTTGTTAAATGTTTTCATTGCTGAGTATTTTAGATGATTGTCAAAACCCTGATTCTAAGATTCAAAAACGTGTCATCGGGCCGTTATCTCAAGGCAGACCACCGATTTAGAAGGCATGCTGACCTTCACTTGTCCATTGCCGGCTTTGAATTTGTCGAAACCGGCGGCAATGACTTTCGGCGCCTGGCCAAAATCGTTGTAATCGTTCATATTTTCGGAGGTAATAACCTGCCCCGTCACGGTCACTTTCTGTTCGCTACCCAGGTTTACGGTTACAGGCGTTTCATTCCCGGGGTCAAGGTTTACCATTGTAACATGGATACGGCCCGAAGCATCCTTTGAGGCTGATACATTTACAGCCGGAACCGATTCGTCGCCTGAGGCATAATTCCGGCAGGAAACGGTGACCGGTATGAGCGTTGCCCCCTGGTGCACCTTGTACATCCTGAACACATAATAGGTCGGCGTGAGCGCCATCCGGTCCTTGTCGGTCAGGATCACCGATTGCAGCACATTGACCATCTGGGCGATATTAGCCATCACGATGCGATCGGCGTGGTTGTTGAAAATATTAAGGTTAATGGCGGCGACCAGCGCATCGCGCAACGTGTTTTGCTGGAACAGGAATCCCGGATTTGTACCCGGCTCCACGTCGTACCAGTTTCCCCATTCGTCGACGACAAGCCCGACCCTGTGCCCGGGATCGTATTTATCCATGATAGCCAGATGCTTGCCGATCAGCTCTTCCATCC
Source organism: Bacteroidales bacterium (assembly GCA_035403165.1). Classification (GTDB taxonomy): domain Bacteria; phylum Bacteroidota; class Bacteroidia; order Bacteroidales; family UBA4417; genus UBA4417. The sequence continues at coordinate 30,248 of DAONEP010000013.1, forward strand.
GGCAGGTTGCTTTCAGGGTAGCGAACCAGTCCTTTTCCGTGAATTCGGTGGCCGAGCCTTTGTCGCCCCAACCGTGGCAAAGGGTATAGTAATGCAGCGACAAGCCGTTCATCAGGCGCTGCTCCCACCATGATTTTTTTGACCACAGGCGCATCATGGTCTCCGTCCAGTTGTAATCGTCAACATTCGGTCCGACGGCGATGCGGAAGAGGCCTTTCCCGTCGTAATCGCGGCAGAAGTTCGAATAACGCATCATCTGGTCAAAGTAAAACTCAGGGCTCATGGCGCCACCGCAGCCCCACGATTCATTCCCCAGGCCCCAGAACTTTACATTCCATGCTTTTTCACGCCCGCCGGCTTTACGTAAATCCGTCATCGGACTGATATTGCCGGAGTTGATATATTCCACCCATTGCGACATTTCCTCCACCGAGCCGCTTCCTAAGTTGCCGGTAATTACCGGTTCGCAGCCAAGTTGTTCGCACAGGTCAAGGAACTCATTGGTGCCGAAACTGTTATCTTCGGAAACACCGCCCCAGTTGGTATTGATCATGGCCGGACGTTTTTCGCGCTGGCCGATCCCGTTTTTCCAGTGGTATTCATCGGCAAAACAGCCGCCCGGCCAGCGAAGGTTGGGTATCGACATATCACGCAGGGCATTTACCACATCGCTTCGTATACCGCGCACATTCGGTATGGAGGAGTTCTCCCCTACCCAGATCCCTCCGTAGATGCAATGACCCAGGTGCTCGGCAAAATGGCCGTAAAGATTTTTGCTGATGACGGTTCCTGCTTTTTCCGGCTGCATCGTGACAGTGTTTTCCTGTGCAATTACCGTTCCTCCGGAAACCGCACAAATAAAGGCCAGGAAGATCGTTGTGAGTGAACTTTTCATTTTGAAAAAAAAATAATGTCTTGTCATTGTTAACCGATTCGAGAACAGTTCCGGCCTTACCGGGAATGCCGGCAGGGATTCATGCATTTTTTTCTGTGCTTTCCCGACCTCGTTTTCCATCAAGGTTCCGGGGGAATTCAAAGTTTGAATAGGACAAATATAAGTGTATATTTTACACTTCAAAGAACCGGCTTAAAAAATATTGATAACCAGTTGCCTGAATTGAAAAAATATCCTGAAAAAATATCGGGAGCTCCGGGAAATGGCCGTAAATTCGGGACTTTAAAGCAACTTTCATGAATATCAAACAATGAAATTTTTCAGGTTACCATTCCTTATTGCCATTCTCACTTTCACGGGCGCACGATACATCCTGGCCCAGGAAACCAACCGGGATTGTATCATCCGGAATGAGTTTATATTTGATTCAGCCCCGTTTGCCGAGTGCCATGCTTCGACGATTGCCGAAACAGCCGACGGACTGGCCGTAGCATACTTCGGCGGCACTGCCGAAAAGAACCCGGACGTAGCAATCTGGATCAGCCTTTACAGAAACGGGAAATGGGATGTTCCCGTTGAAATCGCCAATGGCATCAGTCCCGACGGGAAACGATATCCCTGCTGGAATCCGGTACTTTACCGGGACGGTTCAGGCGTTTTGCTGCTGTTTTATAAGGTCGGCCCCGATCCTGTCAACTGGTGGGGAATGATAATGAAATCGGCAGACGGCGGAAGGACATGGAGTGTTCCGGCCCGGCTTCCTGACGGCATCCTGGGACCAGTTAAAAACAAACCGGTAAGGCTGCAAAACGGTGAGTTGCTTTGCCCGACCAGCACCGAAGCCGGTGAATGGCAGGTTTATTTTGAACGCACAGCCGATCTGGGACTAACGTGGAGTAAATCAGGATTTGTAGACGATCCAAGGCATATGCAGGCCATTCAGCCCGCCATTCTCTTTCACGGAAGAAAAAGACTCCAGGCTTTATGCCGCAGCCGCGGCAATGTAATTGCTGAAAGCTGGTCGAAGGACAACGGGAAAACCTGGACGCCGCTGGCGCCGACTTCGCTGCCCAATCCCAATTCAGGCATCGACGCGGTAACCCTCACCGACGGCAGGCAACTCCTGGTCTATAATCCTTCCAATGTTCCCGAAGGGAAATGGACAGGTCCGCGGTCGCCGATATGCATCGCAATATCGAAAAACGGAAAGGTGTGGCATAAGGTCCTGACACTCGACAGTGAACCGGGAGAACTTTCCTACCCTGCCGTAATTCAGACATCCGACGGGATGGTCCATATTACCTATACATGGAAAAGGACGACCATCCGGCATATCACGGTTGATCCGGATAACATCTGAACCGTTACTGCCAAGGCTGTCAACAATCAGAGCGATAAACAAAAAGAGGCTGCTTACTCTGCAACCTCTTTCTGCACATCAAACAAATTAAACCAATCAACCAAAACCTGATAGTAAAAACTGCTCTATATTCTACATCAACCGTCTATTTTAATATTCTGACGCTGAAAAAAGCCATCGCTTTGCCGGTGGTTTCTTCATCGTACAGAAGGTTAAGTCTTCCGCTTTTCAGGACATAGTATCTGTAAACGCGGTTAATGGGGGCAATCTCCTGGTTTACAGGATCATATTTGTTACAATTGCTGCAATACCTGTAAAGACGACTGCCATTGCGTGCTGCAATCAGCTCCATAAAAGCTGCGGCAATGGTATCGCCTCTTTGATTCAGCATGGGGAGCATATCGTACTGGTGGCCATTAATTCGGTATGACTTGATCGAAGCGTTCGGAATCTTTACTATCTCTCCCGAGGTTGTCGTGATGCGTGTATTTGTAATTCCTTTACGCATTGTGGTAATCTGATAAACAACGCCGTCGGCAATCACGAAATTCTCGATAACTCCTGTAGCGAAAACGCTCATCGAAAGAAATACCAAAACAAGTATGGAAGCTGGGATTTTCATGATGCATTCCTTTCCTTTACTGCTTTAACAAACAAACCGACCTGTTAATAAATAGCCTCAATGCCAAAGAAAGGCAAAACAGTGGGTGCATTTTCCTGGTCTACCCTCAGGTAAAATTTCCCGTCTTTGAATACCGTGTACAGATACTGAGCTTCGGCTTTTTTATACGAATTGCTTGCCGGATCGCAGCATTCGCCATATTTGCAATACTTATATAACCGAAGGCCGTTTCGTGCGGTAACAAATTCCAGCAATGCCGTGCAGCCCGGTTTGGCATTGGGACACATCAGGGGCAGCCGTTCGTACAAATGGCCTTTACACATGTAGGCGTCTACTTTATTGAAAGGCACCTTAAGTGTCGTACCATCGTTCAACACGATACCCAGTCTGAACATTCCTGATTTCAGTTCTTTACAGAAATAGGTTTTACCTTTCACAGTCACATAATTGACAGTTTCACCGGCTGATGCAGCCAGCGCTAAAACCATCATGAACAAAGCAATAAGAAACGTTTTCATGGTTATATCCTCCTTGGTTTTTGGGTTAATAATTTTACATGGTAAAAGTATGTAACAAGCTGATGGTTAAACAACTATATTCGATTATCCGGTTAAAAGCATCGTTGAACAGGTCAACGGGGACAAATGCCATTTTACAGTTTGAAATGATTTGTTTACCGATCAGAAAAATCGAAAAAGAAAGGATTGTCGGTTCTGACGCAGGGTCGGCAGAGCGTGAGCCGAAAGGGTGCGTGGGGAAGGGAGGATTCAGAATTTGAAAATTTAAAAATGTGAAAATGTGAAAATGTGAAATTTGCGGGCTGTTTTGGTTTTTGGCCTGCCGTCTTACCCACAACCCCGCCCAGGCAGGTAAACTTTTAGCTTTTAGCGTTTTGGGGGGTTGGGTTCTGTGTTCTGCGTTTTGAGTTTTGAGTTTCGTGTTTTGCGTTTCGTGGAAGTCGTAATTGACATTCGTGGAATTCGTGGTTCGTTGTTCGTGATTCGTGATTAGTGTTTTGTCTTTTCCCCTGCCCGCTCACTCACATCCCTCCCTTGGCAGGTAAAGTTTTTCGTTCTCCGTTTTCCCCTGCCTGCCACCTCCAGGCTCGCGCAAGGCAGGCAGGCCTGCCTTCCTCTCACACAAAGCCATACACCGGCAGGTAAAGTTTTCCGTTCTTCCTTATCCTGAGCACACAATGATTCATGGCTGCGCACCGTATGAAAATGGTGCCCGGCCGTCAGGAGAAGCCAATAAATGATGGGGAATTCTACTTCCTTTTCTCGATGATATCGAAGAAGTTTTTCTGATAGGTATCGCTGATCGGTATGCGCTGATCGGCAATCTTAATGTGCTTGCGTTCTACAAATTCGATCTTATCAACGGCGACAAAATATGATTTGTGAACCCTGCAGAACTGGGGTTCGGGCAATACATCCTCAATACCTTTGGCATTCATCAGGGTCATGATGCGTTTGTTACGCGTCACAATACGCCAGTAATCGCCCATTCCTTCCACATACAACACCTCCGAAGCCGTCACTTTTTCGATGCGTGTTTCGGTTTTGACGAAAAAATAATCCTTATCAAGCGATTCGGGAATATGAGGGGTTGGCAGTTTTTCAGTTTGATCGCCATTTCCCAGCCGCATCCTGTCATACACCTTGTTGACCCCTTTCAGGAAACGTTCGAATGAAATCGGCTTAAGCAGGTAATCGGCCACATCCAGTTCGAAACCCTGCATCGCGTATGAGTCATACGCCGTGGTAAGGATTACGTAAGGCTTTACATTTAGTGAATTCAGCAACTGCAACCCGGTCAGTTCCTCCATCTGAATATCCAGTAAAATCAGGTCGACATGGTTGTTCCGGAGGTATTCGAGTGTTTCGATAGCATTATCGAAGGTATTCAGCAGATTAAGGAACGGCACTTTTGTACAATAATCCCTGATGATATCGAGCGCCAGTGGTTCATCGTCGATGGCTATGCAATTGATTTTCATGTCAATTCTCAATTTCAAGGTTAATACGGTACTTTTCTTCGTCTTGCTTAATGATCAACTGGTATTTGTCGGGGTAAAGCAGGTCGAGCCTCCGCCTGATGTTGGCCAGCCCTATGCCGCTTGCCTGCTGGACCGGGGCTGCCGTCGTTTTCCGAATGTAGTTGATAACTTCGAAACGAAGCCAGTCCTGCTCGGTCTTCAGCCTGATATAAATGCCGGGTTCATGGTTTTTGCTGCCATGTTTGAAAGCATTCTCAACAAACGGGATCAACAGCATAGGGGCTATCGTCCTGTTATCGGTATTGCCTTCGATGCTCAGGCTTACAAAATCGGGATGCTTGATGCGGAGTTTCTGCAATTCAATAAAACTTTTCAGATACTCAATTTCCTTTTCCAGCGGAACTTTGTCGGAAGTGGCATCATAGAGGACATACCGCATGATGGAAGACAATTTCATAACCGCCGCCGGCGCATCTTCCGATTTGCGGTATACGAGAGAGTAAATATTATTGAGCGTATTGAACAGAAAATGCGGATTTACCTGAGAACGAAGCAATGCCAGCTCGCCGGCCTGCTGTTGGTTAATGAGCTCATCCTTTAATTTCTGCGTCTCGAACCAACTGATCATGAAGCTGATGAGTACGGCATAGGTTCCTGTTATAATGACCAGGCGCACGTCGCCCCAGACCCAAACCCATTTGAAAATCAATTCCTGCTGAGGCAGGTTGCCGAAATATTTCCAGAAAAGATAATCGGTAATCACCCTGAAAGTTGTAAGCATAGCCAGCATTACCAACCCCGTGCCTGCAGCCAGCACTTTATTCTTCAGCTTTAACAAGCGGGGAAATGAAAAATAAATGGCATAGAAGGTGATAAGGTTCAGGAAAGTTGTAATCAGAAGATTTTTAAGATACTGGTTATCAATCATGTTTGCTTTGTCAAGTTGCCCGATATAAATAGGGTACAGCGACTGATTGATAAAATAGAACCAGTAGAGGAGATGAATAATGATGACCGTTTTCTTTTTCATTGCAACAGTTTGGGAGTTGGTTTTGCGTATTCTAAGTTACACAAAATAATAGCTTTCAATGCTTCAAACTGGCATCAAATCTATGAAATACATTGATTGAACGGTAAAACGACAGGTTGAATCTGCAATGAACAAAGTATAAAAAAGTGACGCCTGCTTTCAGCCTTTTCAACTTCCGCCCGGCTGAATTATTGCATTTGCTTCCTTTTACCGGCCTCTATTTTCACCGCTTTAACAAATCAATAACAATTGCGCTGAAAAAAGCCTAACATCTCCACAAGCCATTTGTTGATAACAGTAAAACAAATAGCTATGAAAAAACTGATCATGATTTCGCTTTTCCTCGTGGCAGCGACCGGATTAAGTCTTGCCCAGGAGGATACCGCCCCCCAATCCATCCCGCTTATCGGGAGTATTGCTCCTTCCTTTACCGCCCAGTCTACCCAGGGAACCATTACGTTTCCTGAAGATTACGGACGAAAATGGAAAATCCTTTTCAGCCACCCCGCTGATTATACGCCGGTATGCTCTTCCGAAATTCTTGCGATGGCAACCATGCAGCAGGATTTTGATAAACTGGGCGTTAAACTCGCCGTCGTTTCCACGGATGCGCTTGATAAACATTACAACTGGAAAAAATCGCTCGAATCGGTCCGGTACAATGGTCATGAACCGGTCAAGATCAACTTCCCGCTAATCGACGACCAAAACAAGTCAATCGCCCGGCTTTACGGCATGCTGCATCCCGAGTCCCCTTCATCCCGCGATGTTAGGGGCGTATTCATCATCGATCCGGCCGATAAGGTGGAAGCCGTGTTTTTCTATCCCAACAATGTTGGCCGCAACATGGATGAGATCAAAAGAACGGTTATAGCCCTGCAAACCGCCAGCGATTATTCGGTGCTCACGCCTGCCAACTGGAAACCCGGTGAAGACGTGCTGCTGCCGTATCTCAAATCAGTGGACGAGGCGCTTGTCCAGTCCGGGAAAGAAAACCCCGAATTTTATTCACTCACATGGTATATGTGGTATAAAAAACTGGATGTCAAATAACAGCCTTTTAAGCATCTGATTTTCCTGAAAATTACAGAATAACAGGCCTTTGATGAGTGCTACTACCCGGGGCTGTCCTTGAGTATCCGAAGCAAATCCGGCCTTAAAGGACAGCCTTATTATTGTTTTCTGATCAAAATTTTTGCATTATTTATATATCTTTGACATGCGTAAGCCAATCGCTGAGTTTTACAAATTTCCGGAGAGGCAGGATAAACGCCTATGATGGTAAACCTGTAACCCGGTTCATTTTATCTGATCAAAATGGAAAAAGCTGTTAAAAATGCCATGAGAGGTCTTATTATACCGGTCATGGTTCTTATTGCAAATTCTGCAGCCGGACAAGGTAAAACGATTCAGATTGATTTCCTGGGGAATTGCGGACTTTTCATGACTGACGGGACACTGAATATATGCATTGACTTCCCGTATAAATCGGGAGCCTATGGATACATGACATACAATCTGAACTTGCCGGACAGCATTCCCGAAAACACAATCTATATTTTTACCCATGGGCATGCCGACCATTTTGACAGAAAACTATTCAAGGAAACAAACAGGCAACTTTTCGGGCCCTGGCCGGTCAAAGCCTTTATTTCGGGGAAAAGGAAGTTATCATTCCATGAATTGAATGCCATCAGTCAGAATTTTTCGGTTCAAAAATTTACAACCAGGCACAGGCTGTCGCTGAAGCATTATTCATACCTGATCGAATGGGACGGTAAAAGAATTTATATTTCAGGCGATGCCGAAAATGCAGATGTCATTGGCAACATGAAAAACCTGGACCTTGTCTTTGCACCGGGCTGGCTGTTAAACGATGCCAGTGACAAGAACATAGCCATTGATACAAAAAAGATAGTGCTCTATCATCACGTGAGTGTTGAGGGCATTATTAACAACAGCAAAGACAAAATCATTGTTCCGTCGCGGAGGCAACTTATTGAGCTGAAATAAAACGATGGGCAAACCCACACGGGCGCCATGTTCCGAAAGAACAGGGAAAACTATAAATGCGCCTTTAACAGAATAAAATCCGCAAGATCATGAAGGCAGGTTAAGTGATCGGGCATTTTATCGGCACATTCCTGGTTTTCGCCATCATATTTCTCAACACAAACGATATCGATTACCGGCAGGGAATGATTCGCCAAAGCAATTCAGCATTGAATCTGAGCTTCGGTCATCAGAACGCCTCCACAGGAAAAGAACATATCCACAAACATTTAACGGATGATTTTACAGGAAACATATCACTTACTTGAAACCCGCTACAGGAAATACCTGGACAATGTCAGCATTGAAAAAGTCCAGGCTGGTATTTTCCTGACCGCCGTTCAGTTATCAACCGGGTATTGCGGCGTGGCAAGCACGGACCTGGATTCAACCGTCAATTGCAGTAGCAGGCAAAACAGGGATTTCGGCGATTTCACCCCGGGCAACATCAAAGGGCAAAATGTAACCCGGTTATTTCAATTCCCAGGCGATTCCAGAATCCTTGATTCCGTAAAGCTTGCCGCTTTGAATGCCGTATCGGCAGGTATCATTTTGCAATCGGATTACCAGATAATTGAAGACAGGGATCCATTTGACCTGCTTAACCTGGACGGACAAAAAAGGATATGCATTGTCGGGGCATTTCAGGATTACATAAAAAAACTTGCCGGCAGCGGACATCAGTTACATGTGCTGGAATTAAACAAAGATGCGCTCACCGAAGAGCAGCAACAGTATTATGTACCCGCTGCCGATGCCCCGGCGGTTATCCCAGTTGCTGATATTATCATCCTAACCGGTTCAACCCTGGTGAATAATACCCTGGACAACCTGCTGACGCTGATTCCTGCAGGAAAGCAGGCGGTTGTGGTGGGCCCCAGCAGCAGCCTGATCCCCGACATACTTTTTAAATATAATGTAAGTATTATCGGAGCAACTAAAATCACCGACCCTGACCGGATGTTCGCCATTGTAGCCGAGGGCGGACTGGGATATCACCTGTTCCATTACTGCGCGAAAAAAATCTGCCTGATCAACAACCTGCCGCCGTCAGAGCGGTGACGTCTGATTGCCGGAAGCATGTCCCGGCCGGCCTGCGCTGATAACAAGAAACGGCACGGCAAAAAAAAAACGAAGCCTTTAAGCTTCGTTTTGAGCGGAAAACGGGATTCGAACCCGCGACCCTCAGCTTGGGAAGCTGATGCTCTACCAACTGAGCTACTTCCGCTTATGAGGGCACAAATTTAACATTTCCTTGCGAAAGAGCAACAGGTCTGAAAATATTTAGCGGTCAGGCGCTGTAATACACTTTATATTGCCATGCCCCCAGGGTAAAACCGGGGTTTTCACCCAGCGCTACCGGCACAGGCGGGCTGAACAGTTCATACACTTCACCGGGAAACGCGCGGGTAAACACCGAAAACGAAGCAGCCCTCGGGCTCAGATTAAGGATAGCCATAACCTGGTTTTCGCCTTCCGAAAACTTCAGGGCGATCACCTGGTTATCGCAGTTGGTGGGTATGACAGAAAAATCCGACGGGTCAGCTCCTCTATGAAACACGGGATGTCCGTCACGTAATGCGATCAGTTTATCGTAAACGGCAAACATTTTATCCTCCCTCCATTCAATCAGGTCCTTGTCGAAGAACTTCAGGCGTTTTGCGTTTCCGGCCTCCTGCCCGGAATAAACGAGAGGCATGCCGGGCAGCATAAAAATAAGCACGGCAAATGCTTCCAATGCCACTCCCAATCTTTCAATCTCGCTTCCGTTCCAGGAGTTCTCGTCGTGGTTGCTAATAAAAAGCATGTTGGCCGCATGTTTCGGAAAATTAAAAATCTCCTGTTGCAGTAACATACGCAAATCGGTGACTGTTTTCTTACCCTGAGCCATATCGTTGAAACAATGATACAGGTTCCAGTTGTACAAAACATGAAACGCCTTGTTTACGAGTTCGCGCAATTCCGATTCGGCAAGCATGAACAGGTCGGGTTTCAGGGTAACCAGCTTCTCCTTTGCCTCTTCCCAGAAGGACGTCGGCACCAGATGGGCCATATCGCAACGAAAGCCGTCAATACCTGTGTTTTCGATCCAGAAACACATATCGCCGATCATGGCTTCACGCATTCCCGTCGAATTGTAATTGAGACCGATCACATCCTCCCATTCGGGAAAAGGCGGCATAAACTTCCCCTTGACGTCGAGCCGGTAATATTCAGGATGGTCTTTTGTCCAGACATGATCCCAGGCAGTATGGTTTGCCACCCAGTCGAGGATGACATACATGCCCAGATCATGGATTTCCTTAACCAGACCGGTAAATTCCTCCAGCGTTCCGTATAATTCATCAACGGCCCTGTAATTGCGGATTGAATAATAGGATCCAAGGCTGCCCTTGCGGTTAACAACACCGATGGGGTACAACGGCATGAACCATAGAATTCCCACTCCAAGTTTCTTCAGGCGCGGCAAGTGTTCCCTGAATTCCCTGAACGTTCCCCCGGGAGAGTATTGTCTCAGGTTAACTTCGTAAATAGTAAGGTTGCGGCTCCAGCCGGGAAGCTGGTTTATCGTTGAAATCATGCTCCGATCATTGTTTAAAGGTGGAACGCCTCAAGCGAATTATCAAAATCAATGTAAAAATCAGCTTCCGGCTTTAGTGATTGAACCACCAGATGCTCCCTTTCAAGCACTTTCATCCTGAATTCGTCAAGTTCTTCCTTCTTCTCGGCAATTTGCTGCTCCAGCGTTTCTTTATAGGTGAGTTCAATGAACACCCTCAGGTTGGCTTCCTGAATCTTAACAGAATATAATCCATTGATAATAAGCATATCTATTTCGGAAAAATCCGTAATGAGCTCATCCACCTGAAGGGTTACAAGGTCAACACAGGGCAATGAGGATTTTTTGCCGTTCCTGAATTCAGCGATGTTCTTCCTGATACGCGGCCAGTCGTATTCATCATAGCCGATGCTGCCGATGCCGTGTTTCATTCTCCACGCGGTGCGCTTTTCGGGAGGAATTGTATAGTAATCGTCCATATGAAGGATTTTGCACTTCACGCCATCTTTCCTGTACAGACGCGCCAACGCATTTGAGATTTCGCATTTGCCCGAGGACACTTCGCCCGATAACGTGACTATATATTTCGGGACCCTTTCGGTATTAATCCTTTCATAGACGGATAATGCCGCCTCTTCGTGCTTTTTATTGATTGAAACAAGATCGTTCAGCATGGCTATCGGTTTCGTTTAATTTTTTACCCGTGTTATCCATTGAGCAGGCGAGATGCCTGTATTTTTTTTGATCCGGGTACTTTTCAGAAGTTACAAATTTACAATTAAATGAAGCAGGAAAGAAAGCCAGCGCATCCGGCATCCTGCAACGTCCGGGCAAACGCGTTTTCCCTGAATTCAATATTTGCAGTACTTTTGGCGTCTCAAAACCGAAAATTTGCCGACAAACAAGCATACCCGACGTATTATCCTAAGGGCTTTCCTCATACCTTCCCTCCTGCTTTTTGCGTTATGGATCATTATTTTTTCAATAAGAACGGTATTCCGCAAAGGGCCTGACCAGCCTGGCTTTTTCCAGGGCAATACAGCCTTCGGTTTGACGATCCCCGGCAAATACGCGGTTTTCGGCATCGACGTTTCACATCACCAGGGCAGCGTCAACTGGAGCAAGGTAAAGGAAATGGTATCCAACAACAGGAAAGTTACCTTTGTATTTATCAAAGCCACCGAAGGGATAACCCGGCAAGACCAGAATTTCGAAGAAAACTGGGAAGCCGTCAGAAAGGAGGGTTTTATCAGGGGCGCTTACCATTTTTTCTATCCGTCGCGCGACGCCGGCCGGCAAGCCGAAAATTTCATCAGCCAGGTCAGTCTGTCGAAAGGCGATCTGCCACCGGTTATTGATATTGAGCATACAAACGGACGGACGAAAAAACAGATTTGTGAAGGCCTCAAGGCATTTATTGACGAAATCGAAGCAGAATATGATGTCAAACCGATCATTTATACCAATATTTCATATTACAACAACTATCTGTCCGACGACTTCGCCGATTATCCATTATGGATTTCAGGGTATCACGGCGAAGACAAATTCAGGGAGAAATTCAAATCGGGCTGGCATTTCTGGCAATACAGTGAAGACGGCCAGGTTGACGGTATCAAAGGCGAAGTGGATTGCAATGTTTTCAAAGGGTCGGAGAGCGATCTCCAAAAAATGTGCATAAGATAACCAGGCTGAGGATTATCGCCCTGAAAACCGGAATCCGGAACCCCGGGCACGACATTTGACTGCTGCCTCGCGCTGATCGTGGATTAAATTTCATCCGGCGGATCAGCATTCCGGCTCCAATTCCCAGGCGGTCAGGAAAACAAAAAGTCTCCGTGATGGAGACTTTTCGCCAGAAAAATATATAAATGTTACTACTCTTCGTATGCGCCCGGGTCATCGCCAAAGCAAATGCCGACTCCACGCGCCGTTTTGATAAGCGCGGTGTCGAGGGTTACCAGGTTGGGTTGTTGAATGGCATCCTTCAGGGTTACACTGGTGATATAAGGATGACGGTATGAAACCATCCTGCCGAATTCTCCCTTAAGGACCAGTTCCATGGCTTTTACGCCAAACTGGGTAGCAAGAACGCGATCATAAGCAATGGGAATTCCGCCGCGCTGAAGGTGACCGAGTACGGTTACCCGGATATCGTGTTCACAGCCGGCACGCTGAAGATCTTCGGCCAGTTTAAATCCAACGCCTCCAAGCCTTACATTTTCATAGCCGACTTCCTGTGCTTTATGGCCGACAACCTTGCCGTCTTTTGATTTTGCTCCTTCAGCTACAACAACGATGGCAAATCCGCGGTCGCGGTGGAAACGGGAATCGATCTTGCTCTTTACGATGCCCAGGTCATACGGGATTTCAGGAATAAGGCACACTTCGGCGCCTCCGGCAACGGCTGAATTCAAGGCTATCCAGCCGGCATCGCGGCCCATTACTTCAAGAATGAAAACCCTGTTATGGCTGGCTGCGGTAGTTACGAGCTTGTCAACAGCAGAAGTTGCTTCCTGTATAGCCGTCTGGAAACCGAAAGTTGAATCGGTAGCCGAAAGGTCATTATCAATGGTCTTGGGGACACCGATAATATTGAGCCCCTTTTCAAATAATTGCTGTGAAATCCGCTGCGAGCCGTCGCCACCGATATTGATGACGGCATCAATGCCCAGGTACTGGATCTTCCGGATCATCTCGTCGGAACGGTCAACATATTCCCATCCGCCATCATGCTTTTTTACGGGCCAGGCAAATGGGCCGCCTTTATTGGTAGTTTGTATGATGGATCCTCCCTGGTAATGAATACCGGCAACTTTGGCATCATCCAGCATGACGACTTCGGTGGGTTCATTTAAAATTCCGTCGAATGCCTTTATACATCCCAGCACTTCCCATCCTGACTCCTGCGAGGCACGCTTAACAATGGCCCTTATCACGGCGTTTAATCCCGGACAATCGCCACCGCCTGTCAATACCATTACTCTCTTCATATTATTTCAATTTTTATCTTCTTGATTAGCAATCAGATAAATCCAATCTTCTGTTCATGAATTTTGCGGTGCAAAAGTACAATTTTTATGCATTTTCTTTAGCAGTAATTATTCAAATAACTATAAAGTAATTCCGATCCCCGTTCGCCTGAAAGAGCCTGTTCATTCTTCGCGGTATTCCCGTTGAACCGGTCGCCATACAACGGCGGCCATGTTAAGATTTTGTTAAATCCCTAACCCCGGTGTAACCAAATCGCCTTTCATCCGTCTTTTTAGTATACAAACCCAAAAAACAACAAGTATGAAAATCATAATCTCCGCCTTCATCCTTACGGTTCTCATCTCGCTTAACGTGAAGGCTTTCACCCCTTCCGCTTTCCTGCCCATGGCAGCCGAAACCTATGTGAACGACATCCCTTTTAATACCGCTTTAATCGCAACATTCACCCACAGCGGGCGTTCCTTGAATTCCTGTATCCGGATCGCAGACGAACCTTTTGTGAATGATATTCCTTTCGATACACGAGCTGTTGCAGAAAAAGAAAAACGGAACCTTCCTGTACTTCCATACCTGCAACCGGCTGACGAACCTTATGCCGACGACCTTCCCTTCAATACTGCAGCCATTGTGAAACTCCTGCAATAAAATTAATAACCCCGCATATTTCCAGCGCCTCCTGATGCTCAAACATGAAGAGGCGCTTTTTTTACATATTGCCCGTGTTAAGGAAATCAAAATAATCCGCCGCGTCTTCTCCGAATATTTCAACCGCCTTCCCGATGATTTTATACGTACTATGCTGCCCTGCAATGCGCGAGAAATGAATTTCATATTCCGTGTCTTTCTCGTCGAGCATCAGCACTTTAGCCAAATTAGGATTGCGGTCAGAGACCAGTTTCTTATTGCAGAAAGGGCAAAAGAAATCAACCAGTTCCCCTTTCCCTATCCGGAAGGTAGGGTGTTTGATTACCGAATAATCGCCAAGTTTCGGATGCAGCATAATAATGCCTTCTTTCCCGATGCGGTTACGGGTGGAAAAAACGACGTTTTCCCCTACATTCAGATAATTTCGGCAATACGGGCAAAGAAAATTATTTGACATGGCATAAAGATTTTAATGTATAAAGATACAAAAGTATCAGGCCTGAATTCAAGCAAACCAATCTCCTGCAAAGGCAAATAATTACCTTTGCCGATTAAATGATTACATTAAAACATCTTACAAACTACCCTGACCGGATTAAAAAGCATGAACCAAAAACACTGCTATGCCCTGGTATTCGATATGGATGGCGTGATAGTGGACAACCATCAATGGCATTTCCGCGCATGGCTTGAATTTTGCCGGCAGCATGGCTTCCGGCTGTCCGAGGAAGAATTTTACACCACGATCTTTGGCGGCACCAACCGCGACCTGTTGACCCGCTTATATGGCAACACATTGACCGATGCGGAAATCCTGCAGATGGGCGAGGAAAAGGAGCTGCTTTACCGCACCGTGTATGAACCTCATATAAAGCCGGTGCCGGGTGTAAGGGAATTTATCCTTTCAGCCCGTGAACGTGGCATCAGGACAGCGCTGGCCACATCAGCGCCCATGGCCAACGTAACATATACCCTGAAGCACACGGGACTTGAAAACAACTTTGATGTGATTGTGGAAAGTTCGCAGATCGCACATGGCAAACCGCACCCCGAAATATATATCAGGGTTGCCTCTCTCCTGGGACTCAGAACTGAGCGATGCGCTGTTTTTGAAGATTCGCTGCCGGGCATTCAGTCGGCAAGGGAAGCCGGATGCAAAGTAACGGGCGTCGCCACTACGCTGCAAGCATCCGAAATAAGTCATGCCGACCTGGTGATCAGCGATTTTACCGATCAGCAGACACTGTTTGCCGTCATTGATTCCTGGTTTGTAAACAGAATGTAGCCCGGCAACGGCCGAAGCCTGTCAACTGCCGGTTTTCAGGACGGTGTAAATACAACCCTGCGATTTCAACGGACAATACCGGAAGCGTAGCTTTGTGGATCGGATAATTCTTCGTTATTTTGTTGCCAAACATACCTTAATCCAATCTGATAAAAAAAATAGAATCATACCAGTTCCATCTTTAACACAATTCAAATGAGAATCAAGCTTTTGGCTTTACTGTCGGTATTTCTGATTACCGGCTTAACCTATGCCCAGCAGGGCAACATCAAATTCACCGAATACGATATGGACAACGGTTTGCACGTTATCCTGCACCAGGACAACACTACCCCTATCGTAGCTGTCACAATTCTTTACCATGTAGGTTCCAAGAACGAAGTTGAAGGGCGCACGGGTTTTGCCCATTTTTTTGAGCACCTGATGTTCGAAGGTTCCGATAACATCCCCCGCGGAGAGTATTTTAAAATTACGCAGGCCGCCGGTGGAACGCTCAACGCCAACACTTCGGAAGACAGGACGTTTTTCTTTGAATTGCTGCCTTCAAACCAGCTTGAACTGGGATTATGGCTCGAATCGGAAAGGCTTCTTCACCTCCGTATTGATAGCATCGGCGTTGAAACCCAACGCTCGGTGGTAAAGGAAGAACGCAAGCAGTCGTACGACAACAGGCCTTACGGAACGATCATCGAAGAAACCATGTCGCATTCTTACAAAGTTCATCCTTACCGGTGGACACCCATAGGATATCCTGAAGATATAAACAAGGCCACTTTACAGGAATTCAGGGACTTTCACGACACTTATTATGTTCCCAACAATGCCACGCTCTCCATTGCCGGCGATATTGATCCCGAGACCGCCAAAAAACTGGTTGAAAAGTATTTTGGCGATATTCCCAAAGGGACAAAGCCCATGTACCGGCCGACGGTTGCAGAACCGCCTCAGACAGCCGAAGTACGCGACACGGTATACGACAACATCCAACTGCCTGCCGTAATTATTTCCTATCACATGCCGGCACAGGGTACGCCTGACTCATACGCGCTTTCGATGCTCACGACCCTGCTTTCGGACGGCGAAAGTTCAAGACTTTCCAAATCGGTTGTAGATAAACAGCAGAAAGGCCTTGAAGTAGCAGCTTTCCCCTTCGCCCTTGAAGATCCGGGGTTATTTATGATATTCGGACTTGTTAACATGGGGGTTACACCCGATGTGCTGGAAAATGCCATCTTCGAAGAAATTGAAAAAGTAAAGACTGAAGATATTCCCGACCAGGAATTCAAAAAGCTTCAGAACAAGGTTGAAAACGATTTCGTAACCGGCAACAGCACCATGGCCGGCATAGCCGAAAACCTCTCGAATTACCGTGTTTACTTCGGCGATGCCAATCTGATCAATACCGAAATCGAAAGGTATATGAAAGTCACGAAGGAAGACCTGAAACGGGTAGCCAACAAGTATCTCACGAAGGAAAACCGTGTAGTCCTCTATTATTTACCCAAACCTACTGCCCAAAACTAAAGGAGGAAACGAAACATGAAAACAAGAATATTAGCCGTATTATTTGCCGTACTGATCTCGTTGCCTCTTGCAGCCCAGGTATCGAAAAAACAAACCAGGAAACCCGCTGCCACTGCCCCTGCTCCCAAAGAACAGCTCGACAGGAGCAAACGCCCCGTACCGGGACCTGCTCCTGTTATCAAGATCGGTGAAGCGGAATCGTTCGTACTTGCCAACGGACTGAAAGTTTTCGTTGTCGAAAACCATAAAATCCCGCGCATCTCTTATCAGCTTGTCCTCGATTACGACCCGGTTCTCGAAGGCGAAAATGCCGGATATGTTGATTTTGCAGGACAGCTCATGCGTACCGGAACAACCACCCGCACCAAGGATCAGATTGATGAAGCCATCGATTTTATTGGAGCAAGGCTTTCAACATCCGCCGACGGTTTATCCGCATCCTGCCTCACAAGACATAACGAGGCATTACTCGACATCATGTCCGATATCATCAAAAACGCATCCTATAAAGCTGAAGAACTGGAGAAAATCCGCACACAAACCATCTCAGCCCTTGAAGCAGAAAAAAACGAACCTTCGTCAATTTCCGAAAAGGTCGGAAGCCGTCTGATATTCGGGAAAACACATCCTTACGGTGAATTCCAGACCTTAGCCTCGGTAAAGAATATCACCCTGGAAAAATGTGAAGAATTCTATCATACCTATTACAAGCCGAACATCGGCTATCTGGCCATTGTTGGTGATATTACGCCTGCACAGGCAAAAAGCCTTGCCGAAAAATACCTCGGCGACTGGCAACAGGGAGAAGTGCCAAAGGCCAGGTACCTGACGCCCAAACCTCCGTTGAAAAATACGGTTGCCATCGTCGACAGGCCGAATGCCGTTCAATCAACCATCAAGGTTTGCTACCCGCTTGACCTGAAACCCGGTTCACCGGATGAAATGGGGGCAAGAGTCATGAATACCATCCTGGGTGGCGGATCATTCAGGCTTTTCAACAACCTGCGTGAAAAACACGGTTGGACATACGGCGCTTATTCACAAATGAGGAGCGACCGGCTGGCAGCCCAGTTCAATGCATCTGCCGAAGTCCGCAACCCTGTTACCGACAGCGCTTACACACAGATACTTTTTGAAATGAACCGCCTGAGGAATGAACCGGTCGGTAACGAGGAGCTGGCAATGATCAAGAACTACCTCAACGGCAACTTCGGACGTTCGCTCGAAAACCCGGGCACTGTGGCTAATTTTGCCATCAACACCGCCCGTTACAATCTTCCCAAAGATTATTATGCAACTTACCTGAGCAGGCTTGATGCCATTAATGCAACTGACGTTCAGATGATGGCCCAGAAATACCTTCGTCCCGATAATACCTGGTTGCTCACGGTAGGGAAAGCCGAAGATATTGCCCCGAAACTGAAAGCCTTCAGCAAAACCGGTGAAATTCAGTATTATGACATTGACGGTAATTCGTACGACCCGTCGAAAAAGCTGAAGCCCGCACCTGCCGGCATTACGGCCGAAACTGTCATCAATAGCTACATCACAGCTATCGGCGGAGAGAAAAAAATCAGGAAGATCAAGGATGCAACTATCCAGGCTTCAGCAACCATGCAGAATATGCCGATCGACATGGCCATGTACTATAAACTGCCGGGGAAATTTCTCATGCAGATAGGTTCGGGTTCAATGATATTCGGAAAACAGATCTATAATACCGGCAGAGGGGTCGCTATTACGCCCATGAACGGTGAAACGAAAGCTGTTGAAGGGGATGATCTGCAAATGATGAAAGAACAGGCCTCCCTGATCCCAGAACTGAATTATGCCGAATTCGGAACAAAGGCCGAATTACTCGGCATTGAAGAATCGGACGGAAAAGAATATTACAAAGTTCAGATCACCCGGTCGAGCGGAAAGAAAGAAACCAGTTACTATGACATTGCTACCAGCCTGAAAATGAAGACCGAATCCGAAATGGAATCGGCCGAATACGGCGATTACAAACCGGTAAACGGAGTGATGTTCCCGTTCTCATTAACCCAGGTTGCAGGGCCTGAAACCATCCGGTTCACGGTTACCAGCCTCACCACCAATACAAAGATTAAAGACGACCTGTTCGAGATCAAATAGCCTTCACTATTTATCCCGGAAAACCCATAAAACAAAGATGATGGACCGTTCAGACCTCTTCGAACTGGGAAAAGTGCTGAAAACCTTTGGTTCGAAAGGCGAGGTCATTATTCATCTTGATGTTGACACACCTGATAAATACCGGAAACTCGATTCGGTATTTATCAGGTTTAATAAAAGCCTGATCCCTTTTTTCATCGAATCGATCCAGATCAAGTCTAAAAACCAGGCCATCGTCAAATTCCAGGATGTCGATACCCAGGATGATGCGGCGATGTTTTCCGGTTGCAGCCTTTTCTTGCCACTTTCCAAACTCCCGAAACTATCGGGCAACAAGTTTTATTATCATGAAATCGTCGGTTTCAGTGTAGTCGATACCCAAAAAGGCAATATTGGCACGGTGAAACGCATCCTCGAATTGCCCACTCAGGCCATGTTTGAAATTGAATACGGCCATAAAGAAATCCTCGTGCCGGTGGTTGATGAGATCATCGTGAAAGTAGACCGGAAAAACCGGATACTCAGAATCGATGCGCCGGAAGGTCTGATCGACCTCTATCTCGAATAACCGGCAGACCGGACTTTTCCCTAATTTCCGACTGTATGTTCAGGTTCAAGCAGTTCTGCCTGAGTGATGAAAACGCCACCATGAAGACCGGCACCGATGCCGTATTGCTGGGATCATGGGCCGGCGTAACCGGATGCAGACGGATACTTGACATCGGCACGGGTTCCGGGATCATCGCCCTGATGCTGGCACAGCGGTGCGAAGCTATGGTCGACGCCATCGAAATTGATGAAGCTTCGGCGTTGCAGGCTGAAAACAACGTTCATCAAAGCCCCTGGCCCGACAGGATTAAAGTGCATCACACCTCCTTCCAGGCATTTGCGGCTTCCACAACCGAGCGTTATGATGCCGTGATAAGCAACCCTCCTTTTTTCAGCCGTGCGCTAAAAGCCCCCGATCCGGTGCGATGCCGCGCCCGGCACGATGATGAACTGCCCGCCGGCGAACTGATCAGAGATGCCGTAAAAATTCTGCTCACCGGAGGTAAAATACACCTTGTGGTGCCATTCAGGGACCTGAAAAAATGGGAAACGGAAGCATCGTTTCAGCAATTGTATTGCATTAACGTTACACATGTGATCCCGAAAGAAGGGAAGCCGCCATTCCGGGCGCTTGTAACGTTTTCCGGAAAGCCCGGGTCCCTGATCAAGGAATCACTGGTAATCCATAACAGTGACGGAAGCTATACCGACGATTACAGGAACCTGACCAAAGATTTTTATCTTGCCTTCTGATGAAATGCTTTAATTTTAACCGGTTCATACAAATAGTGAAGCCTCTTTGAGCTGCCATATCAACCGAAGATCATGAAAACCGCCAGGACTTTCTTTTTGTTATCGTTTATACTGCTCTGGGTAACCAACGGTTATGCACAAAAAATTTACAGTTGCAACAGCCGGTACGATGCCGACGTAAAAATATTTGTAACGGATAGCCGTTACGATGCCGACCTGCTCGTGTATAAAGTCGGCAGCCGGTACGATGCCGACGGGAACGAAGGCCGATGGTTTTTTGTCGACAGCCGCTACGATGCCGATAAAAAAGTATATTTTACCGACAGCCGTTACGACGCCGACCTGCTGATCTTTTTTGTCGACAGCCGTTACGATGCAGGCTGGAGAAACAAAGAGAAAATCCACCTGCTCTATTGATCTTCAATCTAACTCAATACTAGAAACCTTAAAGGGAAACCTGAGAATATGAGGAGCCGTTTCAGATTTTCAGGAATCATCATTCTGACCATGACTCTTTCAGCCGGATGTTCAATTCTGAAGCCGACGCCCCTGCGTGTTGCGATTTCGTCCTCATCGGAAAATTATGAAAACTGGATAAAGCGAACGGAACCTTCGGCCGTTCTCATCAACTTTAAAGGCATGGAAGCCGGCCCGGCCGGATCGTTGCTGGAATCGTGCGACGGCCTGTTGCTGACCGGCGGCGTGGATGTTGAGCCTGCCCTTTACGGCAAAACATGCGATACCAGCCTGTGCAAAACCGACCCTGAACGCGACGCCCTTGAAATGGCCCTGATACGTAAAGCGATAAATCTGCAGATACCGGTAATCGGAATATGCCGCGGGCAGCAGATTCTGAACGTAGCAACGGGCGGAACGCTGTTTACGCACATCCCTGCCGATTGCCCGTCAACGGTAATCCACCGGAGTGAAGATAACGCCAATTGCCTTCATCAGGTAAAAATCGACACCGCTTCGAACCTGAATAAAATATGCCAGGTTTCCGGCGGCCTCGTAAATTCAAGCCATCACCAGGCTGTAGAAGTGACTTCGGACGTCTTTAAGGCTGTTGCCTGGTCGGACGACGGCATTATCGAAGCCATTGAATATGTCAACCCGGAAGGCAAACCTTATTTACAGGCTGTTCAATGGCATCCCGAAAGGATGGATCCATCCAGCCCTTTATCGACCACTTTAATGAAGAGTTTTATTACGGCTATGGAAGAAAGCCGGAAGGCAAAGAAATAAGCCCGGTCACATTCGCGTCATCCGCCGGATGAGCGTCGCATACCGTGAGTACCGGCTTTCGAGTTTACAGAACGAGGCCATCTCCATATCGTCAAATTCAAATCCCGGGCTGACGGTACATCCCATCAGCGTAAACGAACCCGGGACCGAAACTTCAGCAGCAAACCATTGCCCGCGGGGGACGGTCCACTGAAATACATGACCGGTATCCACACAATCGCCCAGCATCACCGTAAGCAGGGTACCATCTTCCCTGAGAATGTATAGTTTCAGGGGGCTTCCCAGGTAAAAATGCCAGGTTTCATCAGACTTTATCCTGTGAAAGGCCGAAAAATCACCGCTTTCGAGAAGATAATAAATGGAAGTGCAATACGTATGATCACCGGCAAAGCGCGACGGAAGCGCCTCACCGTCAATCTTTTCGTCCGAACGATAGACTTCACGGTACCATCCGCCTTCGGGGTGAGGCAATAATTCCAGTTTATCCGCCAGCAAAGCAGCCTGACTATTCCGTTCCGGCATCTTTCTTTTTCTTTACGGGAGGCTTTTCATTGATCATATAGATCAGTCTGAAAGTCCAGAGGTTGTTAAATTGTTTATCGTTATGAATCCACAGCCCCGACTCGCTGTCGCGCACATCGCGTACGCCAATATTTTTGATGGAATATGCGTACCTGACGTTCAGTTTCAGGTTCTTGTAAATCCTGACACGAAAATCGGCAATGGCGTTCCAGTCGGATTTATGGTAAACGGTATCCAGATCAATCGGATCGATGGAATACCTTTTCTCCGCTTCTTTCACACTGATCAGGTTTCCCCACGAAAAACCGGCGCCGGCGCTTATAAATTCCTTATCGGTATAATAAAACAGCACCGGAATTTCCACATAATCCAGGTTGAGGCGATACGATCCGTTCATGGTATCGTTGCTGATGGCTTTTTTGTATGCACCTTTCTGGTTGTATAAAAGCTCCATCGAAGCAAACCAGTTTTTATAAACCGGAACAGCTACACCGGCCCCGAAATTCAGGCCATACTTTTTGAAACGGTATGCTTCATCGCCGTCAACCTGCGATTTATTCATTCCCGCAATGAGTTCCCCGCGAAAGAGCTGGGCTTTTGCAGGCATCAGGCTTATGAGTAAAACAAAGATAAGGCTTGAAAATATTGCATTTTTCATGTTGCAAAGGTAGTAATTAGACCGTTGGGAAATTCAGGGAGACAATCACAGGAAAACGGTTATCAGGCGGATAAATTGTCCGGAGGCCTGATTATCGCTGATGGTAAGGAGGAATGAAACCGGGACGTAAATGGTCGGCTTTTGGTCCGGTAAGGCTCACCGTCAGTTCCTCTCTGCCTGGTGTACTATTTACGCATCAAATTCCCCGTTCACCGGAGTCAGGAAACGCCCAACCTCTCAGGCATCCTGCTGCACATCTTTCATCGACAGTTGAATCCGCTTCCGGTCCTTGTCCACCACGAGTACTTTCACCATCACTTTCTGGTTGAGTTTCAGCACTTCATTGGGATCTTTCACAAAACGGTTTGTGAGCTGGCTCACATGAACAAGCCCGTCCTGGTGTACCCCGATATCGACGAAGGCCCCGAAATTGGTGATATTGGTTACAATTCCGGGAAGCACCATGCCCGGCAGCACATCTTCGATGGCGTTGACATTTTTATCGAATTCGAAGAAATCGAATTTCTCGCGCGGGTCGCGGCCCGGTTTGGCAAGCTCCTGCATGATATCGTTCAGTGTGGGGAGGCCTACGTTTCCGGATACAAAATCGCGAAGGTTGATCTTTTTCCTGAGTTCATCGCTGCTCATCAGCTCGTTGAGGGAACAGCCCAGCTTTTCGGCCATATGGTCCACGATGATATAGCTTTCGGGATGTACGGCGCTGCGGTCGAGGGGATTTTCCGATTCACGGATGCGAAGGAATCCAGCAGCCTGTTCGAAGGCTTTATCGCCAAAACGCGGCACCTTCAGCAACTCTTTCCTTGAATGAAAAACACCGTTTTTGTCCCTGAACTCCACAATTTTTGAAGCCAGCGACGGCCCGATGCCCGAAACATAACTCAACAGGTGCTTGCTGGCGGTATTCAACTCCACCCCTACCTTGTTCACGCAACTGATCACCGCATCTTCCAGCCCTTTTTGCAGCAACGGCTGGTTTACATCATGCTGATACTGGCCCACCCCGATGGATTTCGGATCTATCTTCACCAGTTCCGACAAAGGGTCCATCAGACGACGTCCAATGGAAACAGCGCCCCTTACCGTGACGTCATATTCAGGAAATTCTTCGCGGGCGACAGCCGAAGCGGAATATACCGAAGCGCCGCTCTCGTTTACCATCAATGCCAGAATGTTGGTATCGAAAGGAATGCGCTTGATGAAATTTTCGGTTTCGCGGCCCGCCGTCCCGTTACCGATGGCGATGGCTTCAATTTTATAGGCTTTTACGAGATTCTGAATTTTCGCTGCCGCCGGTTTGAATTCGTTTTGGGGAGGGTGGGGATAAATTGTTTCGTTGTGCAAAAGCCTCCCCTGCCTGTCGATAACCACGACCTTGCATCCCGTGCGGAACCCCGGGTCTATCGCGAGGACATTCTTTTGCCCCAGCGGCGGCGCCAACAGAAGCTGACGCAGATTTTCAGCGAAAACGCGGATGGCTTCCTTATCGGCCTTCTCCTTGGCTATCTGCCGGAATTCCGTCTCCATCGAAGGCTGCAACAACCGCTTATAGGAATCCTTCACGGCCGTCTCCACCTGTTGGGCGGCAGCATTGTTTGCCCTGACAAATCTCCGGTTCAGTATCTCGAGGGCTTCCTCTTCGGTCGGTTCAATTGATACCTTCAGGAACCCTTCATTTTCACCCCTTAGCATGGCCAGCAACCTGTGTGAAGGGGCTTTCAGCAACGATTCGCTCCAGTCGTAATAGGCTTCGTATTTGATACCCTCCAGTTCTTTGCCCCTCACGGCCCTTGACGAAATGGCAGCTTTCTTCGAGAAAAGGTTCCTGACCCTTTCGCGGCTGCCCTTATCTTCGTTTACCCACTCCGCTACGATATCGCGCGCCCCCGAAAGGGCATCTTCCACCGTATTTACTTCCTTTTCGAGATTGATAAAAGTCTTCGCTTTCGCATCCAGGTCGAAGTACAGTTGGGCGAAAACAAGGTCTGCCAGAGGTTCGAGGCCTCTCTCACGGGCTATCATGGCACGGGTGCGGCGCTTGGGACGATAGGGAAGGTAAATATCTTCCAGTTCGCTCATGGTGCCGGCTTCCATAATCTGCTTTTCCAGTTCCGGCGTCAGCTTTTCCTGTTCCCGGATGGAATTCAGGATGGCTTCG
The DNA here is from genome assembly GCA_035403165.1 of Bacteroidales bacterium. GTDB lineage: Bacteria > Bacteroidota > Bacteroidia > Bacteroidales > UBA4417 > UBA4417. The sequence continues at coordinate 55,253 of DAONEP010000013.1, forward strand.
CGGCGTTTTTCCAGTTCCAGGATCTGATCGTACCTGTCGCGTATAGCTGCCACCTGCACCTCGTCCAGGCTGCCTGTCATTTCCTTCCGGTAACGCGAAATAAACGGGACCGTGGCGCCGTCCTTCAGAAGATTAATCGTATTCAGTACCTGAAATTCCCTGATTCCAAGCTCATTGGCTATCTGTGTTATGAAACGGCTGTCCATTTTTTTGTATTATATCCTGAAAACAAAACCGGTATAAAAATACAAAAAGCCGCGGTACTGGCGGACTTTGATGATAACCTTTCCGTCAGTCTCCGCTCGCCTCTCCTGTCGAGCGCGCTATTTATTCCGATCTATGCTTTCCCCCTGACGTATACGAGTGGAGGAGAAATGAAAGGAGAGGAGAACGCACAGGAGTACTCAGGATTTTTTTAACCACGGAGCCACGGAGAACAGGAAGAAACACAGAGATTTACATTATTCTCAGTGAATCTCAGTGACCTACGCTCGCGTGTGCATCCTGACGCGTTCGTTGAAACTTTACAATGCTATACAAAATTTGTTTTCTTTTATTGCATGACCGATATAACATATCTGAGGAATAAGTGTATGAGAATAGTGTCGCACATGTCAGGGAACGCGCGAGCCAGGGCAAAACGGCGGACGTAATCCTGCCTTTCAGGCAGACTGACGGATGCTGTTTGTATCATCATCAGGCCGATGGCCTCAGGTTATGAAAGTCTGTCCTTTCAGGACATTACGACATGACCTCGAAGAGGTCTGACTTTCATGACTGCAGGGCTTCGGCCTGCGGTTAAAAGCTAAAGAACCAACGACTGCCTGAAAGGCAGGATGTAAACCTCCGCGCGCCTCTCCTGACGTGTGCGTTGAAACTTTACAATGCTATATAAAATTTGTTTACTTTTATTGTATGATTGGAATATGAAATGTCTGAAAAATAAGTGGATGAGAATAAGTGGCGCACACGTCAGGAGACGCGCGCCAACCAAGGGAATTACCTACCGATGATGGTGGATTGCTATCCGACCATTTCGAATTGATTGCCGACTGTTGCATCAAATAATTAAATCAATAACCAAAATCAATAAAATTGTTAAGTTTGTACTGAAGATTCCAGGTTATATCCTTCGAAACACTCATAATAAAGCATAAAGCTAATTGTAGCACAATTTATTGAAACCATAATAACAAATGGCCAACAGCAACCTCACTAATGCCAAAAACGCTAAAAACGACGAGTTCTATACACAGTATCACGATATCGAAAAGGAAATCAATGCCTATCTGGAATTCAACCCTGATGTGTTCCGTGACAAAACGATACTGCTGCCTTGCGACGACCCCGAGTGGAGCAATTTTACTAAATTCTTTGCCCAGAATTTTCAGCGCTTTGGCCTAAAAAAGCTTATAAGCACCAGCTATGCCGCCGACAGCAAAAAATATAAAAGCAGTTACCAGCCAACGCTATTCGAAGTCAACGATCCGCAATTCGACGAATACAAAACCACCAGGTACGGTAAAATATTTACCCTCACCCACGACAAGTCAGGCGATGGCAAAGTGGATGTAAATGACCTGGTGTGGCATTACCTGGCAGGCGATGGCGATTTTAAAAGCGCTGAGATCAAAAAACTGCGCAACGAAGCCGATATTATCATTACCAACCCGCCTTTCTCGTTGTTTCGTGAATTTTTAGCGTGGATTGTTGAGGCTGACAAACAATTTATAATTATTGGAAATTTGAATGCAATCATTTACAAAGAGGTTTTCCCCCTAATTAAAGAAAACAAAGTGTGGTTAGGGGCGACAGGAAATGGCAATGATATGGTTTTTGCCGTTCCCCCCGGGACAGAAGTTGCTGAAAGTGACAGGCAGAAAGCGGCCCGGCTTGGTTATGTGGGGGATTATACAAGACTCGGAAATTCGTGTTGGTTTACGAACCTTGATCATGGTCGGCGTCACCAAGCATTGCCACTAATGACGATGAGTGATAATTTGAAATACAGCAAGCATAAAGAGATTAAGGGTAAAGAATCGTATGACAGATATGACAACTATGATGCTATAGATGTCCCGTTTATCGATGCGATACCAAGTGATTATGATGGAGTGATGGGTGTACCTGTTAGTTTTCTTGATAAATATAATCCTGAACAGTTTCTTTTATTGGGTTCAAATCGAGGCATCGACCAAGACCCAAAAGGAATTTATGGACGTGGTTCTTATTTTAATGGCAAAGAAACATTTAAAAGAATTTTTATTAAACACAAAAGTGCAACCAAATGATAACAACGCTAAAAACCGACATCATGGTAGCCGCTATGTAAGGAATTTGATACTTGCGAAACAGGATGCAACAACTTCGAAGAGGTCAGGCCTTGTTAACAGCAAGGCATAACAGCAGACAAAATCCTGCCTTTCAGGCAGGCAGGCGGATGCTGGTTGTATCATCATCAGGCCGCTGGCCTTGGGTTATGAAAGTCTGTCCTTCCAGGACCAATGAAAGTCAAATCCTCATAAAGATAACGAGAATACTATAAACGGATATTACAAAGCAGTTAATTGAGAAGGATTTATAAGATGCGAATTGTAAAACTACGACCTCGAAGAGGTCTGACATTCATAACGGCAGGGCTTCAGCCTGTGGTTATAAGCGAAAGAACCGACAACTGCCTGAAAGGCAGGACATAAACACCAAACTATGAGTTACACACGGCTATTATATCACATAGTATTCCGCACCAAATATGGAAATTATACCATTCCGGAGCAATACGAAAAAGAGTTGTATGCATACATGATGGGCATTATCAGCAATAAAAAATCTAAGTTATATCGTATCGGTGGCGTCGGAAATCACATTCACCTGCTGGTTGACATTCATCCAACTATTGCAGTCTCTGATTTCATGAAAGAACTCAAAGAATATTCAAGTAAATGGTTGAAAACAAATCCAAATTTCCCGGATTTTAAAGGTTGGGCAGTAAGTTTTGCAGCATTTACCTATAACCTGAACGATAAACAGATGATAATAAACTATATAAAAAACCAAAAAGAACATCATAAAAAAGTTAGTTTTGAAAATGAATATCGGAATTTCCTGGTTGAAAACGGTATTGAGATAGATGAACGGTATTTTTTGAAAGACTGAATCGGTACTTCCTTTAAGGCAGAGGGTAATATTCAGATAATCATCATCCCATTCGCCTTAAGTAAATAAAATTTGTCCCTTAGGGACTCACTAACAAATAAATACTACAATTAATGAAGACAGACCTTAAAACCGATATCACTGTTGCAGCTATTTGCGATGGATTTGTATATAACGAACTTGAAGGCAAGGGCTTGTTTGGGTTATCCGGCAAATTAACCATACAACCCGAATACCAGCGCAACTACATATATGCCGATGGTAAAAAAGATGTAGCAGTAATCGAATCACTGCTAAAAGGCTATCCGCTGGGCCTGATTTATTTTGTTAAAGTAAACGCTCATAAGTTCGAAGTCCTGGACGGGCAACAACGAATAACCAGTTTCGGGCGGTTTGTAACCAACAAATTTGCCGTAAAGGACGAAAACGGCATGGAGCAGTATTTCAGCGGTATTGCAGCCGACAAACAGGCCCGGATTCTTGAAACCAAGCTAACCATTTACGAATGCGAAGGTACCGAAAGCGAAATAAAGCAATGGTTTCGTACCATCAATATTGCCGGTATCCCCCTAAACGATCAGGAATTGCTCAACGCAATTTTCTCAGGACCGTTTGTAACACTCGGCAAGGAAGAGTTCAGCAACAGTCAGAACTCCAATATCCAGAAGTGGAGTGCCTATGTTTCCGGCAGCGCCAACCGGCAGGAATTCCTTGAATGCGCCCTCCATTGGGTGAGCAGAGGCAACATCAGCGATTATATGAGCCGTCACCGCTTCGATACCAACATTAATGAGTTAAAAACGTATTTCAATACGGTTATCGAATGGGTTTCAGGCGTGTTTACCGATGTGCTCAGCGAGATGCGCGGCCTCGAATGGGGTCAACTGTACGAGAAGTACCACTGCACAGCTTACAACCCGGCAAAAGTAAGTAAAGAAGTACAAAAACTCTATGCCGACCCGTATGTTAGAAACCGTAAAGGCATCTTCGAATACATCCTTGGCGGTTCAGTAGATACCAAATTGCTCGATGTCCGTGTTTTTGACGACGCCACCAGGAAAGCCGTTTACGCTTCTCAGACGGCACAAGCCGAAACCAAAGGAGAATCAAATTGTCCGCTTTGTGCCCTTGGCCACGATGCCAACAAGAATAAAATCTGGAAATCAGCCGACATGGATGCCGACCATGTATCAGCCTGGAGCAACGGCGGCACAACCAATATTAAAAACTGCCAGATGTTGTGCAAAACACATAACCGGGCTAAAGGAAACCGGTAATAGTACTTTTTTACTATTACCTTCACTCACGCGTCTCCTGACGCCTTCGTTGAAAGATGTCCTTCTTACCAAGGGCACAGAGGCCACCGAGGTTCACTGAGAACGCTATAAAGCTCTGTGTTCCTTCGTGTTCTCCGTGGCTCCGTGGTTTTTTAACTCCGTCTTCCGCCCTCCGTCCTCCTTGCTCCGTCCTCCCCGCTCCCTGCTCCCCGCTCCTTGCTTACCTTATCAACGTAATGGTTCCCCATTCGGCATCCTGGATATCGTCGCGTTTGCCGGTATCCTGG
>DAONEP010000014.1:0-59540 GCA_035403165.1 Bacteroidales bacterium
GCCGCCTCTTCAATTTTTTGTAATAAGGTGGATCCATAAACAGCCGAAGCCTCAGGGTTCTCGTGTAGAACGTGTAAATTTTGATTAAGTAAGTTATTATCGTAATGATTCCATGCCTGAGCGTGTCGATCGGTCAGGGTTTTAGCGTCCATCTCAAAATCACCCAATAGAACGCGCATCGGTGGGCACTCATTCCTGAATATTTCGTTATTCTCAAAGCTGTTCCCGGTGGCTGCATTAACAGCGATCTGAAAGGCTAAAATTGATTTTCCGTAATTGGTATTTGAATACAGTAATGTATTTGTCTGTTGCCGGAGAAAGTCACCGAATATCCTCAGCCTTTCAGGTTCCTGTTTTCCAGCCTCGAATACTTCACCGATTGACCGGGTTTGAAAATAGCCGGGTTGTTTCAGTGCCCCTGCCGATATTTGTATAACGTTTTGGGGCTGAGAATCAATAAGGGGGTTGCAACCTGCAAATTTTTCGTTCTTATATATGCTTTCGACCGCGGCTGTAATTTCCCTGGATGTAAAGTCTGATTGCTCATAACACAAACATTCAGAAAGGGCGTCCGGTTTAGGGACTCCGGTACGGTGCATCATTCCGGCAAGTTCTGTAATATATTTGTTACGATTGCCATTAATGAACGTGAATCTTTTATCAATCGCTGTTCTGCAAATTTCAATCTGCTTTTGAATATCCGTTAATATTTCGCCGTGATTTCTGGCCGGGGTTTCGGCTTTTATCACTAAGGGTAAATAGGTTTTCAGGAACGTTTCACCCAATATTGCCCGATCATTATTGAAATATGCATCCGGATCGTGACAAATGAAACAGGCGCGGGCAATGTCTTTGCATTGTCCATCAATTTCATATCCTAACTTTGTTTTATAGTATCTCTCAAATGCTTTGAAATATTGCAAATGATCACCGGCCTGGGTGTCTATCTGATAAACCACTTTTAAGCCATTTCCTGAGGGTGAAACAAAAATCAATGCAGGTGTCACTCCCGCTAATATCTTTTGTTTGGCGCTTTCTATTGCGTTTTGGTCGCCAATTTTGTCTATGTCAACATGAAACCAAATAGAACGATTTGCCAGGGCATTTGTATTCCGTTTGGTGAAGATTCCGGAAAAAGTTACATAATCAAAGTTTTGTTTTTTGTAGTCACCTTTCTGATCCTGTGGTAATGCCCGGAGTTTATTAGTGATAGTGATATAAGATTTACCCTTTATCAATGAATAAATGTCAAACAACTCAATTATTGAATGAGGATCAACGTTCGTAACTGGGTGCATAAAGAACGTAAAGGATTTTTCGTCCGCACTCAGAATTGTGTCAACGTCCGCCGGTAGAGTTTTATTTTCCATCTTTTCCGCTTAATGCAGCCCTTATTTCATCAGGGTTAAACAGGATAAGCCGGCCATCCTGATAAAAAGGTACTTTGCCCTCGTTTTTTAGCTGCTGCGCTTTTGATAAACTGCAGGGGATAAACTCAGCAAGCCCCCGGAGCCCTTTGATGACCTTTTGCTCATCGGGTTTTGTATTGACTTTCGATAAGGCCAACTGAGTTGCTTCGGTAACAATTTCCAGTAACTCGCCCCGTGACAAATTGATAAAAATAGATTGTTCCATACCGTCAAACTTTCCTGCAAAGGAAGCGGGGAAAAGTGGGTGATAATATAAAAAAACGCTTAATGTAACAATCAATACATCAAGCGTTTATAAATAGATTTTAGGTAAAATATCCCCCGTTTATAACCTTTTTCGCTCAATATGTCTGTAAACGTCCTCCAAATCTAATTTTTGTTCTACAGAGGTAGTTGTTTTTTTCCAATATACATGATCCGAAAAAACCCTTGCGACCTGTCTTCTATCTTTAATATGTTCATTTATATCCCAAAGCCTTTCCCAAAGCCTGTCTTTTACTCCGGTATAAATAAGATTTACAGGCTGAAAAATTCCGTTAAGATTGTGCCAAATGGCTTCTTTTTTCATGCGATCTGCTCCGGGAAATAAACCGTCTAAAATTTCACTTACCCTATCTTTTGAGTTATCCGGCGTTTTTCCTTCCTTTTCGTAACCTTTCAATAATCCTTTCAAATAGTCAATACGTTTTACTGACAGGAATAAAGGCCAAAGGATAGCATGATAAACACGGTTATACATTTTATGCGGCCTGATACTTCTCATGTCTTTGCCCCCCATTACTGGCCATGTCCCGGAGCTAATATCCATAAACATTGAAAGTCTAACTCCCTTAATATTACGGACGTTGTAAAATTCATCCCTTAAACCCTTTTTGTATTCATATTCAGCCTTTATTAATTGCCTTATACACTCCTCATCAGTTAGGTAAGTATTTAATAATTCCGTTTGTACTTTTCCGGGATAACTTGCAAACATTCCGTTTGCCGCGTCCTGTGCCCGCTTAATGATTTCATCAATTAGTTTATCAATCCTTGCCATGATCTTAGTCTATTAGGTTTATAGCTTTTTGTTGCAATTCCACGGAAACATTGTAATAGCGCCCAAACGCCTTAGAATCCTTTGTATGGCTTGTCATGCTCTTTATAATGCTCTCATCTACCTTCCCGATAAGATTCCCTACAAACGTCCGGCGAGCCATATGTGAGCTAATTATGTCGTACAGTATAACTTGTTCGGGTTCGCCGGTCAATGAGTTTAACCGTGTAACTATGCGATCCAGTTTGATGTTATCAAGTTTAGCCAATTCCTTTAAATAATCGTTGTACCTCTGATCAGTAATGAACGGCAATAGCATACCGCCGGGAATATTATACTTAGCAATGATTCCCTTAGCTTTTTCACTTAGTGGCACTGTAACGGTCACCGGGTGCCCCTCTTTTGTTTTTCGGGCAATATAACTTAATACCCCATCCTGAATATTATCCCTTGTCAACCGGCAAAGGTCACCTACACGGGCTCCGATTAAGCATTGAAATATAAATATGTCCCGAACCCTGTCCAGTTTCTCACTTTCAATCTTAGCGTTAATGATCCGATCCCTTTCCTCTTTGGTTAAATATATCGGATCGCCGTAAACCTCAGCGGGCATCTTATAACTTTCAAACGGATAGTGAAGCGTTTTTTTGTTCTCTCGAAATACTTCCCGGCAATGGTTCCAAAATGTCCGGGTCAATTTCATTATTCCGGCTACTCTGTTTTTACCTCTTAGTTGCTTGGGCGTATCGTTTCTATCTTTCGGTGTCGATTTCTCATTTAACAGGAATTTTTCAAACGCCCTGAGGGTGTCTGAATTCATGTCTTTAAATGTGAGCTTGCTGTTAAATCGTTTCCAGTCACTCAACGCACAATTAATGTGTTTCAGCTTCCCGGCTGATAATTTTGCTTCCCTGGCATACTTTTCAAACATCGGATAAAATTCCAATTCGGCCGGGGCATCTTTTATGGCTCCTTTCTTACATACTTCATTCAGCCGGTCAATAATGTTTTTTTTGTTCGGAGCGCCCTTAAATAGTTCATCCAGTTCGTGCCTTATCTTTGTTAACCTGGCATTTGCTAAAGAATAAGGAACAAGATTAACGCCCTCCTTTACGGTCTTACCTTTTCTCACTTCGTCTTTGTCAAAATTCCAATCACCGTTAATCTTATTCCAGTCAACTGTTATTCTATATCCGGTAAAGTAAAAAAAACGCGATCCCGCAAACCGAACATCCGCCAATAGTGGAACGTTTTCGGAGTTAATGGCCCCGTCTAAACCTTTCCGCCTCTCAGGTGAAAACTTAACATTGTATTTCATTGCTGTATGAGTTTCTCATACAAATATACATACATTTTTGTCTGTTTCGACAAAGGTTATTAAATATTTTATAATATTTTATTATCTGTTATTCAGTGTTTTAATACTGTTGTATGAATGATAAAAATATATAAAAATTGATACTTTGTGACCCTACCGGGGTCACAGGGTATCGTTTTTTACAATTCCCGGACAATATTTTACAGCATCTGCTCCTGTCCGGCAAAATATTATCTGAAAAAAAATCTATTTTCGCACCTGTCAAGGACAATCCATCTTCCTTGATAAAATGTGATAGCAGAAACCTGCTTCCTGATTTGTGTCATCCTGACAAAACAAACACAATGCAACAAATACAGTATAAAGTGTATGGCTATCGCTGGGTTATGCTGGCGATATACATGCTGATTGTGGCTATGAACCAACTGCTTTGGATTACTTTCGCCCCTGTCACCTCCGAAGCTGCCCGATATTATCAGGTAGGCGATTTACAGATAGGGATGCTATCCATGTGTTTCATGGTTGTATTCATCCTCGTTTCCATACCTGCCTCATGGATTATTGACTCCTACGGTATCCGCACCGGCGTAGGCATCGGCGCAGCCTTAACAGGAGCCTTCGGGCTCATCCGTGGTTTTGCCGGCCCACATTATAACATCCTCCTGGTTGCCCAGATCGGGATAGCGGTTGGGCAGCCTTTCCTGCTGAACGCCACCACCAAAATTGCAGCCCGTTGGTTTCCTATGGCAGAAAGAGCAACAGCCGCCGGATTGGGAACCTTGTCGATGTATATCGGGATTCTGGCCGGTATGATTGCGACGCCCTACCTGGTGATGGGATCCGGCATGGCATCAGCCTTATATATATACGGTATTATTTCCCTGATTTCCGCCGTCCTGTTTATGATCTTCGCCAAAGAAGCCCCCCCTTCCCCTCCATGCCTTTCCGGACAGGAAGAACGCGCCCTGGTGTATGACGGGCTGAAACAAACGTTGAAAACAAGGGATTTTAACTGGCTGATGCTGATATTTTTCATCGGCCTGGGCGTTTTCAACTGCGTGACAACCTGGATCGAAAACATCCTCAGCCCCCGCGGGTTCACAACAGCCCAGGCCGGTATTACCGGCGGACTGATGATAGCAGGAGGAATCATAGGCGCCCTGGTAATACCGCTTCTTTCGGATCATTACCGCAGAAGGACGCCTTTCATCATCTTTGCACTGACCGGCGCCACCCTTGGACTGGCCGGAATTACCTTCGCCCATAATTATTATATCCTTTTACTTTCAGGCGCCGCCCTGGGTTTTTTCCTCCTGAGTTCCGGCCCCATCGGCTTCCAGTATGGCGCCGAAATCACATACCCTGCTTCGGAAGGCACTTCGAATGGATTGCTTCTTCTGATGGGACAAATTTCGGGCATTGCCATGATCCTGGGCATGGATATGTTTAAGTCGCCGGTCAACGGTTCCATGTTCAGGCCCATGATATTCCTGATCATCATCATGTTTATGAGAATTCTCATATCCCTGAAACTGAAAGAATCGGTCCTGATGAAGCAGCAGCATGATAAAAATGAATAATTTCAGGTGTTGATGTATCCTTCGCTCCGACATATCCTGCTGAAGAATCACCCGGCCTTTGGCATAGCCGTAAAAACCATTGTCCTTATACTGGGTTTTCTTATCCTGATGTCCCGGCTATCAGCGCAGGATACAGAATATGACACCACCATCCGGAAAAAGCTTGATGCCGCCGGGCTTCTGTTGCAGAAAGATGCCAACAGGACCAACGCCTGGTGGTGGGGCTGGCTGGGAGGATACAGCGCCGCAACCATTGGACAGGTCATTATCGGCGTTTCAGCCGAAAAATTGAATACGCGGCAGGACATGTTTCTCGGCGCGGCAACAACCCTGGTTGGCGCTGCCGGACAGTTCATTACTCCCGTTTCACCTTCAAAAGCACAACTGAGAATACTGGAAATGCCGGAAAGAACTCTTGCTGAGAAAAAGGAGAAACTGGCTGCCGCTGAAGAATTCCTTCAGAAACGGTCATGGTCGGAAATTAAAGGAAGACAATGGCAGATGCATGCCGCTTCGGGCGCAGTGAACCTTGGCAGCGGACTTGTTACCTGGCTGGGTTTCAAACGAAGCTGGAAGGACGGCCTTTTAAACTTTGCACTCAATACTGCAATAACCGAAGCCCAGATCTGGAGCCAGCCCATGACTGCCCGGAATGGTCTGATCAGGTATCAAAAAGATTATCTGCCTGAAAAAACGGCCCTCTCAGGAAAACATGAGATGAAATGGGCTTTATATACAGGGATTAATAACCTGGGAATCAGGATTAGTTTTTGAATGACGAAGAACTTTACATCTGCCGCTGGACACACATGGACTGCGTGCGTGGAATCGACTTCCTGTTTTCACGTCCCGAAGTGGATACCACCCGCGTTGCCGTGGAAGGCGCCAGCCAGGGAGGAGCCCTTACTTTTGCCACCGCCGCTCTGAACAATACCCGTATAAAGGTCTGTGTGCCACAGGTACCATTCCTTTCCGACTTTGAGCATTACTTCAGGGTTGCATCCTGGCCCGGAAATGAATTCATTAATTATGTGGAAAAAGAAAAGAAAATGACCTGGGAACAGGTTTATAACACATTGAGTTACATCGATATAAAAAACCTGGCTGGCTGGATCAAAGCGCCAATGCTGATGGGAGCAGGTTTGGTTGATGATGTTTGCCCTCCGCATATTAACTTTGCTGCTTACAACCAGGTGAAATCCGGGAAACACTATATCGTTTATCCGCTTTCCGGACACGGGCTTCCCGAAGACTTCCACTTCCGGAAAATGGACTGGATCCGGTCGCATTTCGGATTGAAATAGTGTTCACGGAATTTCATCTTTAACCAAAAATTTAAAACATGCATTTTGGCAAATCAGGTCAGCTGCTGCTGACGATCATCATGACAATGATATTTTCGCATTCGATGGCGGCATCGGATGTAAGAGCCCGTGATAATTTCAATCAGGGTTGGAGGTTTTATCCTGGCGACATGCCGGAAGCCAGGAATTATAATTTCGACGATTCACAATGGCGGCAGCTTGATTTGCCGCACGACTGGAGCATCGAAGGCGATTTCAGCGACCAAAACCCCGCCACACCCGGAGGAGGGGCGTTGCCCGGAGGTATCGGCTGGTACCGCAAGACTTTCAAAATTCCTGCCGCCGACAGTCAAAAACTAATTTACATCGAATTTGACGGCGTATACCGCAACAGCAAAGTATGGATCAACGGGACCTGCCTCGGCAAACGGCCTTATGGTTATTCTTCGTTTAGGTATGAGCTGACCCCCTACCTGAATTTCGGCGACAAACCCAATGTGATCGCGGTTAAGGTCGACAACTCGCAACAGCCAAACTCCCGGTGGTATTCCGGATCAGGCATTTACAGGAATGTCTGGCTTGTGAAAACCGGTAAAATCGCTGTTGATCATTGGGGAACCTATGTCACCACCCCGAAAATCGATCAGAAAGGCGCCGAAGTTTTTGTAAAAATAAGAGTCAGAAACTCCCCGGGAACAATGCCTGCGATAAGCATCAAATCCGGAATCTATAACCAGCAGAATGAACTGGTTGCAGAGGTTATCACTCCAAAAGTGAAACTGGAGAAAGGCAATACTGAAATACAGCAAAAACTCGTTGTAAAAAATCCTGTGCTCTGGTCGGATGAAAAGCCTGAAATGTACCGTTTGGTCACAACACTTTACACCAAATCGGGAATACTGGATGAATATGAAACGCCTTTCGGGATCAGGACGTTTGAATTTGATGCCGTCAGAGGCTTTATCCTGAACGGCAGACCAGTGAAGATAAAAGGAGTATGCAACCATCATGACCTGGGATGCCTGGGCGCCGCCATCAATAAACGCGGCCTTGAGCGCCAGCTTGAACTGCTGAAAGAAATGGGCTGCAACGGCATACGCACTTCGCATAATCCGCCGGCTCCCGAACTGCTGGATCTATGCGACCGCATGGGTTTCATTGTGATGGACGAAGCTTTCGATATGTGGAAAATGGAAAAGACTCCCTGTGACTATAGCCGCGATTTTGATGAATGGCACCAACGCGATATCCAGGATATGGTGTACCGCGACAGAAATCATCCTTCGGTTTTCATATGGAGCATCGGCAACGAAATCCCTGAACAATGGGACAGCACAGGTTTCCGGCTTGCCAGGGAACTGGCCGGCCTCGTCCGCGAACTCGATAAAACCCGCCCGATCACCTCGGCCTGCAACAATCCCGACACTTCAAATTACATCATTAAATCGGGCGTTTTGGACCTGATCGGCCAGAATTACCATCACGGCACTTTCGCCAATTTCCCGACCATATACCCCGGCAAGAAATTCATTGCCAGCGAGACTACTTCCGCTATTGCAACCCGCGGCAGCTATGATATGCCTGCCGACTCTGTCAGGGTCTGGCCCAGATATTGGGACAAACCATTTACCGACGGCAATGCCGACCTGAGTTGTTCCGCCTATGACAATTGCCGTGTACCCTGGGGATCGACACACGAGGAAACCTGGAAAATCATTAAAAAATATGATTATCTGTCAGGGCTCTTCATCTGGACCGGTTTCGATTACATCGGCGAACCCACCCCTTATCCGTGGCCGGCACGCAGTTCATACTTCGGAATCCTTGACCTGTGCGGTTTCCCGAAAGACGCCTTTTATATGTATAAGAGCGAATGGACAAGCACTCCTGTTCTACATTTGCTTCCGCATTGGAACTGGAAAGCCGGGCAGGATGTTGACGTCTGGGCCTATTCAAACTGTGAGGAAGTGGAACTGTTCCTGAACGGCCGTTCACTGGGAACGCAGAAAAAAACCGGCGACCAGATCCATTTTGCCTGGAAAGTGCCTTTTGAACCGGGAACTCTCAGGGCCATCGGCCGGACAAACGGAAAGCAGGTCCTTACCGATGAAGTCAGGACTGCCGGGCTCCCTGCCAGGATCATCCTTACCCCCGACCGCTCCTCGATCCATGCCGACGGGCAGGATCTTTCCTACATCACGGTGCAGGTCGCGGATCAAAATAATATACCCGTTCCGGATGCCGGCAACCGGATATATTTTTCAGTGGAAGGTGATGCTGCGATAGCAGGTACGGATAACGGCGACCCCACCAGTATGGAATCGTTCAAATCGCATGAAAAACGTGCTTTTTACGGCAGATGCCTCCTCGTGGTGAAAGCCGGCAATAAGGAAGGAACGGTTAAAATAACAGCCGTATCCGATGGCCTTCAGTCTGCTACCGAAAATATCCAACTCGTAAAATAACCTGTATGAAAAAACTCCTCTTTCTTGCTTTTGTGATTGCAGTCCAGTCTGCCTACTGCCAGAAATTCGACCTGGCCAAAACCCCGCCGATGGGATGGAATAGCTGGAATACTTTTGATTGTAACATCGATGAAAACCTGATCCGCCAGACTGCCGATGCCATGGTTGCCAACGGCATGAAAGACGCCGGGTACGTTTATATCAACCTCGACGATTGCTGGCATGGTGAACGCGACAGTCTGGGTTTCATCCACGAAGACCCGGTGCGTTTTCCTTCGGGCATGAAGGCGCTTGCCGATTACGTGCATTCAAAAGGTCTTAAAATAGGCATTTACAGCGATGCCGGCACACAAACCTGCGGCGGCAGACCGGGGAGCCGGGGCCATGAGTACCAGGACGCGGTTACGTATGCCAACTGGGGCATCGATTACCTCAAATATGACTGGTGCAGTACCGGCGAACTGAACGCCAAAGAAGCATATATCACGATGAGGGATGCCATTCATGCCGCCGGAAGGCCGATGGTTTTCAGTATCTGCGAATGGGGCTCGAACAAGCCATGGACCTGGGCAAAAGAGGTGGGACATCTGTGGCGGACGACCGGGGACATTCACAATTGCTGGGATTGCGAAATGGGTTTCGGCACCTGGTCAAAGCTGGGAGTATTAAGCATCCTGGATAAACAGAATGATCTGAGAAAATATGCCGGCCCCGGCCATTGGAACGATCCCGACATGCTCGAAGTCGGCAACGGCATGAGCTATACCGAAGACCGGGCCCATTTTTCGTTATGGTGCATGCTGGCCGCTCCGCTCATATCCGGCAACGACCTCCGGAACATGCCGAAGGAAACCCTTGATATCCTCACCAACAAGGATGCCATCGCCATAAACCAGGATGAACTGGGAGTGCAATGCTATAAAATGCTGGACATGGGCAATTACGAAATCTACGCCAAACCACTGAGCAACAACGAACTGGCGCTTTGTTTCCTGAACCGTGGCGAAACACCCTGGAATATCGATTTCAACTGGAAAAATTATCCGATATATGACGGCATCTCCGGAAAAGGCTATGATTTTGTAAAGACAAAGTTTAAAATCCATGACTGCTGGCAAAAGAAGGATACCGGCACGACCGCCGAACCATTCAAACCGGTGCTTCAGCCTCATGATGTGATACTGATACGGTTGACGCCGGTGAAATGATCTCGTTCCGGTATTTTTAAATGTTCATCAAACATGGCTGCTATGAAAAGGAGAATTCAATGCCGTCAGAATCGGTTTTAACCACGAATTACACGAAGCCGGTACCGACGGATTACATAGCGAACCACCTGTTTTATAGGTAAGCAGCCACAAAAAGCACGAAGCAAAACGCCGAAGCCGCCGGTTCATTACTGTGAATTCCGCCGGATGCTTTTTGTGACCTGTCACCGAAAAATTATAACCACGAATTACACGAAGCCTGTACCGACGGATTACACAGCGAACCGCCTGTTTTTTAAGGGAGCAGCCACAAAAAGCAAGAATCAAAACACCGAAGCCGCCGGTTCATTTCAGCGAATTCCGCCGGATGCTTTTTGTGACCTGTCACCGAAAAATCATGACCACGAATTACACGAAGCCTGTACCGACGGATTACACAGCGAATCACCTGTTTTATAGGTAAGCAGGAACAAAAAGCACGAATCAAAACGCCGAAGCCGCCGGAGCATTTCCGTGAATTCCGCCGGATGCTTTTTGTGACCTGTCACCGAAAAATTTTAACAACCCTCACGAGACAAGATTTTCTTCGGGAATTCCGCCTGTTTAATCAACAATTCAGCAACTTAAATGTTAGTTTTGTCAGATTAACAGTATATGTCTGAAATTAAAAAAGAATCATTCCCGGTTACCGGGATGGCCTGTGCAGCCTGCGCCGTCAGTGTGCAGTCAATGCTCGGATCCCGGAAAGGCGTGGTATCAGCCCGGGTAAATTACGGCAACAGGACCGTCAGGCTGGAATACGACCCTTCGATAGTAGCGATCGGAGAACTTCGCAACCTGGTTCAAAGCATCGGTTATGACATGATCACCGAAGAGGAAAACCGCTCCGGGAAACTTGAAATAGTCGAGCATAAGAGGAAGCTGATTTTACGGAACAGACTCATTATTGCAGCCTTATTCAGCGTCCCCGTATTTCTCCTCTCCATGTTCTTTCACAACATTCTCCCCTATCAGCATTACATTCTCTTGATTCTATCGCTGCCGGTCATCCTGTATTCCGGCGCTGAATTTTATCCCGCTGCTATCCGACAGGCCAAGCACGGAATATTTACCATGGATTCGCTGGTTTCCACCGGAACAGGAGCGGCTTTCCTGCTGAGTATTTTCAACACTTTGTTTCCTGAAGTGCTGCAATCGCAGGGAATGGAGGCTTATGTGTATTATGAATCAGCCGTCATCATTATCACGTTCATCCTTACAGGCCGATATATTGAGGAAAATGTAAAAGCACGAGCATCGTCGGCTATCCGAAAACTGACAGGCCTGCAACCCAAAAAAATAATGATCCGGCGCGAAGGCGAACTGTTTGAAATCCCGGCAGTACATGTAATTCCCGGCGATGTAGTGACCGTCCGGTTAGGCGACCGGATTCCGGTTGATGGAACCGTTGTAACAGGTTCGGCTTCGGTGGACGAAAGCGCGCTCACCGGCGAGCCCATGCCGGTCGCCAAGCAACCTGCCAGCCAGGTTTATGCAGGGACAATGAACATACAGGGGCTGATAGAAGTAGAAGCCCGAAAACCCGGTAATGAAACCATCCTTTCTCAAATCATCAGCCTCGTGGATGAAGCGCAATCGTCGAAACCGCCTATCCAGCAATACGTAGACCGAATTGCCGGGGTTTTTGTTCCTGCGGTTTTTATCATTGCAGCCATTACTTTTTTATCCTGGTTGTTCATCGGCCATTCCATCAGCCATGCTTTCGTAACCACCATCAGCGTACTCGTGATTGCCTGTCCCTGTGCGCTTGGGCTGGCTACGCCGATGGCGCTGATTGCCGGTATAGGGCGCGGCGCTTCCCGGGGAATGATTATCCGCAACGCACGGTCTCTTGAAGATGCAGCAGGAATTGACGTTGTCGTCCTGGATAAAACCGGCACCATCACCAGCGGAAAGCCTTCCGTATCCATCCGGTGGCTGACGGAAACCGGTGACCTGCCATTTTTACTTTACTGCGCCGAAAAACAATCGGCCCATCCACTGGCGGCCGCAATATGCAATTATCTTGAATCTTCATTCGAATTATGGGGCCGGCCTCCGTTGGTGTTTGAATCATTCCGGGAAACAGCGGGGAAAGGCATTGCAGTGGTCTGGAATGGCACGAAATTCCTTATCGGAAGTGAACAGTACCTGTTATCGGAAAATGTAAAAATTGAGAAAGGAACCGAAGACTCCGGAAAATCAAATCCAGCCATTTATGTGGCTATTGAAAGCCAGCCGGCAGCAACTGTCGAAATTACCGATAAACTCAAACCTTCGTCAAAGAAAGCCGTGGAAAGGCTCAGAGCGCTCGGCATTCATACCGTGCTGGCTTCAGGCGATTCAGCGAAACCCGCCCAAACCATTGCCTCTGAAGCAGGTGTTGACAAAGTATATCACAGTATTCTCCCTGATAGAAAAGGAGAAATCATCAAAGAGTTGCAATCAGAAGGGCATAAAGTAGCCATGATCGGCGATGGTATTAATGATGCCTATGCCCTGGCACAAGCTGACCTGGGTATTGCCATGGGCAACGGCACCGACGTAGCCATCGAAAGCGCCGGCATCATCCTGATGAAACCGGAACTACCATTAGCCGTGAGCGCAATCCGTCTTTCAAAATGGGTGGTCCGGCTGATTCGCCAGAACCTGTTCTGGGCATTTTTTTACAATGTGATTGCCATCCCGTTGGCGGCAGGTCTGCTTTATCCTGTGAACGGATTCCTCCTCAGCCCGATGGTTGCCGGGGCGGCCATGGCGATGAGTTCACTCACTGTCGTCACCAACAGCCTCAGGCTGAAATATGTTAAAATTGAATAAGGAAACGGAGAACGGTGAACGGAGAACGGTGAACGGAGAACTTTACCTGCCGGTGTATGGTTTTGTGTGAGAGGTAGGCAGGGGAGGACGCAGAACACGAATCACGAGCCACGAATTTCACGAATGCAATCGCGAATACCACGAATTACTAGTCACGAAACACGAACAACGAATCACGAAACACGAATTCCACGAATGCCATCGCGAATTCCACTTAAAACACAAAACACTAAACACAAAACGCTGAACACTGAAACCCTGAAACCCTGAAACACTGAAACACTGAAACTTTGCCTACGAACAACGAAACACGAAACGCAAAACGCAAAACGCAGAACTCTGGAACACTGAAACACTGAAACTTTGCCCACAAACAACGAAACGCAAAACTCATAACGCAAAACTCAAAACGCAGAACCCTGGAACACTGAAACACTGAAACACTGAAACACTGCCCACGAACAACGAAACGCAAAACACAAAACACAAAACGCAGAACGCAGAACAACAAATCACGAGCCACGAATTCCACGAAATCCGTTATCCTCACAACATTTATTCGTGTCCATTCGTGCTTCATTCGCGTCCATTCGTGGATAAAAAATAATCACGAATTCCACGAATGTCAATCACAACTTCCACAAATTACAAATTACGAATCACGAAAAACGAATCACGAAACTCAAAACACAAAACGCAGAACTCTGGAACACTGAAACTCTGCAACACTGAAACTTTGCCCACGAACAACGAAACGCAAAACTCAAAACGCAAAACTCAAAACGCAGAACCCTGGAACACTGAAACTCTGAAACACTGAAACACTGAAACTTTGCCCACGAACAACGAAACGCAAAACTCAAAACTCAAAACACAAAACGCAGAACTCTGGAACCCTGCCCCCTCCCACAGCCTTGCGCAAGGCAGGCAGGACTGAAACTCTGAAACACTGAAACTCTGAAACCTTAACCTAACAGCCTGCAGCCCGATCACAAAACACCTGATTTTAAACCCTGAAAGAAAATGGAAACCCTGAAATTCAAGACAAACCTTAAATGCAACGGATGTATCAGCGCGATAACCCCAACCATGAACAACATCCAAGGTATCGCATCATGGAAAGTTGATCTGGCAGCCCCTGAACGGCTTCTTACGGTGGAATGCGATCCGGAAAAGGCCGCTGATATCCTCGCAGGTATAAAAAAAGCCGGTTACGAGATAGAACTTATAAAATAACGGTAATACGTTACCTGTCAACCTTATACCCTTCAAGCCACATACCGGCTTCAGGCCGAGTGTGAAAAGGGCCTGCCATCTCAACGCCTGTTGATCTTGGGAGAACTCCGGAACCTTATCTCCCGTTATGGAATTGCAGAATCAGTTCTGTTAAACCAAATATTCAATAATAACTGTACAAATCTGTTTTCCCTATGTAATTTGTCCTAAATTTGATACACATAAAAACTTATTCCTAAAAAGTTTACTGTGTCGGACAAATTTTCACCGCTTCCTCTTCCCAGTCTTTTATCTCTTACTCTTTCGGAGATACGTTGCCATCGTTTCCTTGGATTGCCCGAAAACCTGTTTTTTATTCCCGGCCAGGCCGATCCTTTCCGTATGGAACGTTACGGGCAGTGGCTTGAGACGCCTGTGGGCGTCGCTGCCGGCCCTCATACCCAGCTGGCGCAGAATATCATAGCCGCCTGGCTTTGCGGCGCACGCTATATCGAGCTGAAAACCGTCCAGACGCTCGATGACCTCTGTGTGGCAAAACCCTGCATCGACATGCAGGACGAAGGGTATAACTGCGAGTGGTCGCAGGAACTGGGAATCAGACAATCGTTCAGCGAGTACCTGAATGCCTGGATCATCATTCATATCCTTCGCCATGAAATGGGCTTTACCGCTCCTTTGGGCACCATCTTCAATATGAGTGCGGGATACAATCTCGAAGGCATCAAAAAGGATAACGTCCAGTGGTTCCTTTCGAAGATGCAGGATTGCAGTCCCGAACTAACCAAAGCCATTCATTCCATCAGGCAGGTTTATCCCGCCATCGGCCACATCGAAATTCCTTCGTGCATATCCGGCAGCATCACGCTAAGCACGATGCATGGCTGTCCCCCTGACGAAATTGAAAAAATCGGTTCATACCTCCTCCGGGAAAAGAAACTGCATACTACCATCAAACTCAACCCCACCCTACTGGGGAAAGAGGATATCCGGAACCTGCTAAACGACCAACTTGGATTTACTGCCGAAGTTCCCGATGCCGCCTTTGATCATGACCTGAAATATCCCGAGGCGCTCACCATCCTGAAAAACCTGCAGGCCACCGCTGATGCCGGCGGGCTGCAATTCGGCGTAAAGTTGACCAACACCCTCGAGTGCATCAACAACAAGCCTGGTTTCGATGAAAAGGAAAGCATGATATATATGAGCGGACGGGCTCTGCATCCGATCAGTGTGAAACTGGCCGAAAAACTTCAGAACGACTTCAACGGAAAGCTGGATATATCCTTTTCGGGGGGCGTGGATTGTTTCAACATCGCTGAAGTATTGTCATGCGGGCTAAAGCCGGTTACCGTTTGCAGCGACCTGCTCAAACCCGGCGGATACGGAAGGCTGCGGCAATATTTTACTAATTTGCGGACAGCGTTTGAAGAAGCCAAAGCCGGAACCATCGGGGATTATATCAGGAATATTGCCGGACGGGATGATCTTTCGGTGGACGAATCAGCCCTGCTGAACCTTGAGCGGTATGCCGGCCGGGTAGCAGACGCACCTGCCTATCATAAAAACACATGGACTGATTTCTCAGTAAAAACAGGCCGTCAGCTCGATTTCTTTGATTGCATTCATGCGCCCTGTACCGATACGTGCCCGGCAAGCCAGGACATCCCGGAATATATGGCTCACACGGCATCAGGCTCTTTTCCAGAAGCATTTGATACTATCTTCCGTACAAATCCTTTTCCTTCGGTGACTGGTATGATCTGCGACCAACCCTGCCGGGTGAAATGCACCCGTGTCAATTATGACGAGCCGCTGGCGATCAGGGATATAAAACGTTTTATTGCCGAAAGCCACCACGGGGAACCGGATTCCGGAAAGATAATACCATCGGGCAAAAAGGTCGCCGTTATCGGGGCCGGACCGGCCGGATTATCCTGCGCCTGGTATCTCAGGCTGGCCGGCTGTGATGTCGATATCTTCGAACAGAAAAAAGTGCCGGGAGGCATGGTTTCCGCGGCGATCCCGTCATTCAGGCTAACCGGCGAAGCCGTTGAACGGGATATACAACGGATCCTGGCATCAGGAGTTCAGCTACACGACAATCATACCGTAGGTATAAATAATTTCGATGCTATCCGCAAAAGCCATGATGCCGTCTTCCTGGCCGTCGGGGCACAGACATCCGCAAAACTCAATATCGAAGGTATTGATTCCGGAGGAGTCCTTGATCCGTTAAAATTTCTGGCCGAAGTAAAAGAAAGTATTCCGACCGGCATCGGCAAAAACATTGTGATCATAGGGGGCGGCAACACTGCCATGGATACAGCGCGCACGGCTTTCAGGCTCACCGGCCGTGATGGCAAAGTCACCATCCTGTACCGCCGCACCAGGAAGGAAATGCCTGCCGACAAAAGTGAAATCAGGGCTGCCCTTGAGGAAGGTATTGAAATAATGGAACTTGCAAACCCGGAACGTATCATTTCGCATGACGGAAGGGTAACATCCATTATCTGTTCCAGAAATATTCCTGCCATGAAAGGCGTCGACGGACGTCCGGTGCCGATCAAAGTCCCGGGATCGGAATTCGAAGTTCCCTGCGACACCGTAATACCGGCTATCGGACAACAACCGGATATCCGGTTTCTCCAGACTGCCAATCTCAAGACATTCCCCGGAAGCTGCAAAACTTCCCTCGAAGGGGTCTTTATTGGCGGTGATGCGATACGAGGCGCTTCAACGGTTATAAACGCCATTGCCGACGGCAGGAAAGCGGCTGCTGAAATTCTGGACAGTCTCGGCCTCACGCCGGTCCGGGTTGAATCCGCATCCGTCCGTAGTTCCGGTTTCGATGACCTCGTCAGAAAAAAAGCCACCAGGATTTACGGCATTTCGCCCAAAGAAATTCCGACGGATGATAGAAAGAACTTCAAGCCGGTGATCGGTTCCCTGACGCCGTCCGAAGCTATGACGGAAGCATCAAGATGCCTGCAATGCGACGAATTGTGCAATACCTGTGTAAGCGTGTGCCCTAATCTGGCCAATTTCAGTTACAGCATCGAACCGGTTCACTTCTACTTACAAAAAGCGGTACTGCATCATGACGGGCAGATCAGGATTGAAGCCGATGAAGTATTTACGGTAAGTCAGCGCCGGCAGGTGCTGAACATCCGCGACTTCTGCAACGAATGCGGCAATTGCGATACATTTTGCCCGGCCAGCGGAAGTCCGTACCGCCATAAACCCGGACTCTGCCTTTCGGCCCCAACGCTCGTGAGTGAGGAGGAAGGCTATTTGCTGAGCCGGCTCCCCGGCAGGGATGTACTGATTTACAAGCACCATGAGCATGTCAAAACGCTGACTTTGCAGGATAATCACTATATCTTTGAAACCGATCAGGTCTGGGCGGTTATCAACCCCGGCGATTTTAGCCTGAAAGAAGTCCGGTTCCTTACTCCCTGCGTCAGGGAATGCAGGTTCACCTTTGCCGCCGAAATGAGCGTTATCATGCAGGGGGCAATGCAGTTGAAATATCAAATTACGGTATGATAGCCTTTGAAAAAAGTTCCTGAAACCGGTAAAATCAAAAAAATCAGCCATGCCATCCGGCCGGTCAGCGGCCACTCAGTATAAACCCAATAAACGCTCTGGAAAACATGATACAAATCACCGATAAAGTCATAAACCGGGAAATTCTTCAGAAAGCTATCAGCCGATACCGTGAAAAGGGCATCATCCTGCCGACATTTGCCCAGATGCGGGATCCCGAACTGGTACCGGACAAGGTTAAAGATCAATTGAAAAGAATCGGCCTGTGGGAGCTTCATCCGCTGAACCTTTTCCGCATCACCTGGAAAAATGAGCCCAAAGATTCCGGCGGGTTATACGGCAGCCCGAATTACATCGAATTGCCCCGGTCGCTGACCGGCATCGATGCCCGGATCATCGTATTATTGGGTAAATGGTTCCCGACGGGCGCACACAAAGTGGGTGCTGCATACGGTTGTCTGGCTCCCCGCATCATTACCGGGCAGTTCGACCCAACTTTTCATAAAGCAGTCTGGCCATCGACGGGAAATTTTTGCCGCGGCGGCGCTTTCGATTCCTACCTCATGGATGTCGGGGCTGTCGCGATCCTCCCCGAGGAGATGAGCCGCGAACGTTTCACCTGGCTCAGGGAAATCGGCGCCGAGGTGATCGCCACCCCCGGCTGCGAATCGAACGTAAAGGAAATATACGACAAGTGCCGCGAAATCAGTTGCACCCGCCCCGATTGTATTATCTTCAACCAGTTTGATGAGTTTGGCAACAGTTGCTGGCATTATGAAATAACCGGCCACGCCCTCGAAGAAGTATACCTGAACCTTGCCGGGAAAAATTCACAACTGGCGGCTTACATTTCGGCGACAGGTTCTGCCGGAACAATTGCCGCCGGCGATTACCTCCGGACACGATTTCCCCTCCTTAAGGTTGTCGCTTCCGAAGCCCTGCAATGCCCTACCCTGCTCATGAACGGTTTCGGCGGACATCGCATCGAAGGCATCGGCGACAAGCATATCCCATGGATCCATAACGTGAAAAATACCGATGTGGTCACCGCCATCGACGATGAAGACTGCATGCGGCTGTTGCGGCTGTTTAACGAAAAAGCCGGACATGAATACCTTACGGGAAACGGAGTTGATGCGGAATTCACGGCAAAACTATGGATGATAGGCATTTCAGGAATCGCCAATATTCTCTCGGCGATTAAAACGGCCAAATATTTCGGGATGACATCCGACGACATTTTGCTGACCATTGCGACCGACTCCTCCGAAATGTACCGTTCCCGCCTTAAAGAGCTGAACGATGAACGCGGAAATTATTCGGTGATGCAGGCGGCCAAAGATCACGAAAAATGTATGATCGGGGCATCTGTCGGTTATATGAAGGAACTCTCTTACAATGACCGGAAAGCCATCCACAACCTGAAATACTTTACCTGGGTGGAACAGCAAGGCAAGGATGTGGACGACCTGCGGCAGTTGTGGGACGACAGACAAATCTGGCCGCAGCTTTTCAGCCAGCCAGCCCGCTGGGATGAACTTATCCATGAATTCAACGAACAGACAAGACTATTGAAATGATCTCCTTTCAATAAAACACCCGTACACCGGATGAAAGAAAAATTCCATTACTGCTGTTGCAACTGCGGGGCCGAATACCCCGGTAATAAGGTTATTTACCTGTGCCCCGTATGCTCGGGGCAAAACCAGCCCGGGCAACCGAAGAAAGGCGTTTTAAGCGCCGTTTATAACTACAAAGAGATAAAGGAGACATACAGGAACAGCCTTTTCGGGAAACTTGAAGAACAGAATTTTCTACCCCTGCTCCCCATCAACGGATGCGCCAGCCTGCCAAAACTGAAGATCGGGAATACACCTCTTTATCATATCGAACACTTTGATGGGGAAGAGTTACCGTTTGACCTCCTGCTAAAGGATGATTCCCAAAACCCGACCTTTTCTTTCAAGGATCGCGCTTCTGCCCTGGTCTCGGCCTGGGCTAAGGAGAACGGGATCGGCACCATCATCACCGCATCCACAGGCAATGCAGGCTCGTCGCTGGCCGGCATCTGCGCAGCACAGGGACAAAAGTCAGTGATCTTTGTACCGGCAACCGCGCCGCTGGCCAAACTCACCCAGATTGTCATGTACGGCGCCACCATTGTCCCTGTTGACGGAACTTACGACGACGCTTTCAGCCTGAGCATAAAAGTCACCGAAGCATTCGGCGTCTATAACCGGAATACTGCATATAACCCGCTCACCATCGAGGGAAAGAAAACCGCAGCCTTCGAACTTTTCAGCCAACTGAACTATATGGCCCCCGACCGGATTTTTGTTCCCGTAGGCGATGGCGTCATCATCTCGGGAGTGTACAAAGGGTTTGAAGATCTGCTGCTTCTGGAGGTGATCGACCATATGCCGGTCATGGTGGCGGTTCAGTCGGAAGGCAGCAGTAACCTGATCAGGAACCTCGGGAACCGTGAATTCAGATCTGTCCCCTCCTCTACCTTTGCCGACTCGATCTCCGTAAATATTCCTGCCAACTTTCACATGACGGCCGGTTACATGGGTCAATACAAAGGCGAGGCAGTTATCGTGACCGATGACGAAATACTGGATGCCTCGGTCAGTCTTGCGCATTCAACCGGAATATTCGCCGAACCTGCTGCTGCCGCCGCTTTTGCCGGGATGCTGAAATACCGGTCGGAAAAAAGGATTCCTGAAGGCTCGAAAAATGTGGTTTTGCTGACAGGCAGCGGCCTCAAAGACCTGAAATCCGTTCAGCCGGTAATCCGTTTGCCGGAGCCTGTAAAGCCGGAAATTTCATCACTTGAAAAGATTTTTACAAAGTAAAACGGCATGATTGCATTCACGCTGAACGGTAAGAGGATCGGATACAGCGGTGACGGAGACCGTACCCTGCTGGATTACCTGAAACTTTCGGAAAGGATCACTTCCGTAAAGGACGGCTGTTCAGGGCAGGCGGCCTGCGGCGCCTGCATGGTGGAAATCAACGGGAAGGCAAAACTTTCCTGTACGCAAAAAATGAAATCCCTTGAAAATGCCTGCGTTGTTACGCTGGAAGGCATTCCTGCAGAAGTGCGGGATGTGATTGCAAACGCCTTCGTGGGTAAAGGAGCCATCCAGTGCGGATTTTGCACTCCCGGTTTTATTATGCGGACGAAAACGCTGTTCAGCGAAAACCCAAAACCGACGCGTGAAGAGATCAAAAAGGCAATCGGCCTGAATATGTGCCGCTGTACCGGTTACATAAAAATCATCGATGCCATTTCCGAAGCCCTGGAAAACCTGCGAACCGGAAATAAGCCTGAAATTCCCCCCTTACAGGCCGGCATCGGCAAACCATTCTTAAAACATGAAGCTTATGATACGGCTATCGGCAAACGCAAGTTTATCAACGATATGCACTTCGAAGGAATGCTTCATGCGGCCCTGCGGTTCAGCGACCATCCCAGGGCAAGGGTTTTAAAGATCGACACGGCAGAAGCCGGCAAGCTTGAAGGCGTTATCTGCATTTTTACCGCCGCGGATGTGCCCGGCGATCGTTATACCGGCCTGATCTTCAGCGATTGGCCGCTTATGGTTGCCATTGGAGAAACCACCCGGTATATCGGCGATGTGATAGCCGGGGTGGTAGCCCGGAATGAAACTGTTGCCCGCAAAGCAGCTGCGCTGATCAAAATCAGCTACGAAGTTCTTGAACCGGTTTCGGATATAAACAAAGCCCTGGAACCCGGATCACCGCAAGTACATCCCGACAAGCCCAACCTGCTTGAAAAGTGCATAGTACGACGGGGAAACCAGGCAGAAGAAATATTCCAGAATTCGGATTTCACGGTATCCGGATTTTATGAAACCCAGCGCGTAGAGCATGCATTTCTCGAAACCGAAGCGGCCATCGCATTACCCGAAGGCGAAGGCCTTCATCTGTTCAGCCAGGGGCAAGGCATCTATGTGGACCGTCAACAGGTTGCATCGTTACTGGGAATCGACGAAGAACAGGTGCATGTGACGCTTGTGCCTTGCGGCGGTGGTTTTGGCGGCCGCGAGGATATGACCGTCCAGGGACATGTTTCCCTGTTTGCCTGGCTCCTGAAGAAGCCGGTAAAACTCCATCTCGCCCGGGAAGAGTCCATCATCATGCATCCCAAACGCCACCCCGTCCGGATGGATATTTCGTTGTCCTGCAACCGCGACGGGATACTGACGGCTTTGAAACTCAGGGCTGCCGGAGATACAGGCGCTTATGCCTCGGTTGGCACTAAAGTGATGGAACGGGTAGCCGGCCATGCAACGGGCGCCTACTATGTTCCGTCGGTGGATATTGAAACGCTGACGATCTATACCAACAATATCCCGTCAGGGGCTATGCGCGGATTCGGGGTGAACCAGGTGACTTTCGCCCTCGAAAGCTGCATCGACGAACTTTGTAAAAAAGGAGGTTTCGACCGTTGGAAGTTCCGGTACGACAATGCGCTCGACACCGGCAAAATGACGGCTACCGGACAGGTTCTCGAAGCCGGCGTGGGCATCCGGCAATGCCTGCTGGCCCTGAAGGATTCTTTTTACAACGCTAAATATGCCGGACTGGCTTGCGGGATTAAAAATTCAGGCGTCGGCAACGGGATGACCGATTTCAGCGATGTGAAGATCCGGGTACTGGAAGGCGGGCGTTTCCTGATCGAACATGGCTGGACGGAGATGGGACAAGGCATCCACAATATGGCCATCCAGACGCTTTACCAGGAAACCGGTATTGATCCTCAGCTAATCAGTGTTGCGGTGGATACCCGTGCGGAAATTCCGACCGGTATGACTACCTCTTCACGCGCCACGGCCCTGCTGTGCAATGCGATTATCAATGCTGCCGCTTCGTTACGCACCGATCTGGCACATAAGCCACCCGAAGAACTCGCCGGGAACACCTATACCGGCAGTTATTATTGCAACTGGACCACGAAGCCCGGCGCCGAAGCGGAAAAGGTGGTCACACACTATTCCTATGGTTATGCCGCGCAACTGGTAATTTTAAACGACAGCGGCGAAGTCGAGAAAGTAATAGCCGCCCATGATGCCGGGAAAATCATGAACCCGATGCTCTTCGAGGGACAAATCCAGGGCGCCGTTCATATGGGCTTGGGGTATGCCCTTTCGGAAGATTTGCCGATGGAGGGCAGCAGGCTGGTGAGTACGAAACTCCGCGATTGTGGCGTACTTCCGGCATCCCAAACGCCTGAAATTGAAGTGAAAGGCGTGGAAGTTCCGGATCCGGTTGGCCCCTATGGCGCCAGAGGAATCGGGGAAATCGGGCTGGTCCCAACGGCTGCCGCCGTCGCCAATGCCCTTTGTATCTTTGACGGAATCCGCCGCCACACATTGCCAATAAAAAGAAAAAATAAATGAATTCAATGAAACCGGCTGTCAGCATCAACGAGGAAATTTGCCGTAAAACAGGCCTGTTGATTAAGGAATTGCGTCCCAGAAAAACTTTTTATGAGAGGCCATTCCTGAAAATCCCCGCTCCCGAAGAGATTCGCCTGCGCGGATACTTTTATGCAGTAGCCATCTGCCACCAGACGTACAACCTGCATCATCCTGGTCTCAACCTCTACGGCTGGGATTACATTGAGCATGTCTTCAGCGGGCTTATGAAAGATCAGCATCAACTGCTTCAGCCCGGATTCCTTGCAGGAACAGGAAATGCCGGGGTGCAGTCGCTTCTGGCAGGGCTGTTTTCGCCGGATCAAAAACCTGAAAACACAAGCCTCGACCGCCTTGAAGAGCGAGCCTTCATGCTTACCGAACTGGACCGCTTTGTTGGCGACAACTTTCGGTCATCACTCGAGTATCTGGTTCAAAACGCCAATGGTTACCTGGTATTCAGGGGCAAAGGGTTCTATGAAATACTTTCAGACCTGGCGGCGTTTTCCGATCCGAAAAGGAAAAAGGTGACCTTTCTGATCAAGTTGCTGGAGGAAGCCAGATTGGTCAAAGTGAAGGACACCTGCAACTTCATCCCTATCATGGACTACCACATGCAGCGGGTGTTGATGCGGCTGGGCTGTGTTGAAGTCAACGACAGTTCGTTGCGTGAAAAGCTGGTCGCTAAAATCCTGTTGCCGGATGATATCGAAATCAGAAATACCTGCATCGACGCTTTCCGTCTCATCTCCGACATATCAGGCCATGCGGTAACCAAACTCAACGACTTTTTCTGGTCGCTGGGGAGAAGTTGCTGCAATTATGAACCGCTATGCCGGACAGGCCGTTGCGAAAAACAGCCCTGTACTTTTTTCGAAATTGTCGAGCTGCAGGAACACACCCGCTGCCGTTTTGAAAAAGTATGTAAAGGCTTTCAGGATGAAGGCTACCGGCAATTGTGGCAACCCATCGTGGATACGAATTATTATTGACATCCCCTTGTTTCAGACATCCGGCATATGTTCAATCCTAAAACATCTATGTTGCACCTTTGATCTTTGACCTTATGGCTGTTGGCCGTTAGCTGTTTGCCTTTAGCTGTTAGCCTTTAGCTGTTAGCCTTTAGCCATTTACTCCGTCCTTCTTGCTCCTTGCTCCTTGCTCCATGCTCCCTGCTCCCTTCCCCCTGCTCCCTACTCCTTGCTCCTTGCCTTTTGACTTTTGCCCTTTGACTTTTGCCTTTTAACCTTTAACCTTCCCCCATGCTTCTCCTCAAAAACGGCACCTTTATCAACCGGCAAACGCCGGACTTCATCCGGAAAGACGTTCTGGTTGAAGAGGGAATCAACGGCCGGATCATCATCGGTCCTGCCCCCGATCAGACAGCCGGGAGCCGATCCATTGACTGTTCCGGAAAATATATCACAAAATCCTTTGCCTGCGGACATCACCATGCCTACTCGGCATTGGCGCGGGGAATGGGCGCCCCGAAAAAGGAACCTGCCAGTTTCAACGAGATATTGCAGTACGTCTGGTGGACACTCGATAAAGCCCTCGACGCGGATATAATCCGTTCCTGCGCCATGGTCACTGCCATCGCCTGCGCTAAAAACGGCGTGACGTTTGTCATCGATCACCATGCTTCGCCTTTTGCCGTTGAAGGCAGCCTCCAAATCATTGCTGAAGCCTTTGATGCAGCAGGCGTCGGGCTCCTTCCCTGTTATGAGATCAGCGACCGCGACGGCACGGATATCGCCGCAAAGGGGCTGAATGAAACGGCAGCTTTCCTCAGCGGTCACCAGGGGCTTGTCGGGTTGCACGCCTCTTTCACGGTTGGCGACGACACCCTGAAACGGGCCGTGAGATTGGCAGAACAAACCGGTTCGGGCATTCACGTCCATGTGGCGGAAGCCCGGAGCGACCAGGAACACTGTTTGAAAAACTACGGAAAAAGGGTTATCGAACGGTTTGCCGGGGCCGGTGTCCTGCAATTCCCGAAGACCATTCTGGCTCATTGCCTTCACCTCGATGACCATGAAAGGGCGCTGGTTGCCGGTTCCCCGGCCTGGGTGGTTGAAAATATGGAAAGCAACCTGAATAATTCCGTCGGCTTATTTGATGCGCAGGGACTCGGAGATCGCATTATGCTCGGAACCGACGGCATGCACAGCGATATGCTTCAAAGTGCAAAATCAGCCTTCCTTGCCGGAAAGAATTCCGACGCCCCCGGTTTCGAAGAAACCTGCCGGCGTTTTCGGAATGTTCATCGTTACCTGGATGAAAACCATTTTGACGGCGATGGGGATAACAACCTCGTGGTGCTGGATTACGATCCGCCGACCCCTTTCGGCAGCGATAATTTCTTCGGGCATTTCCTCTTCGGGATTGAATCACGGCATGTTGAACACGTTATTTCGCAGGGAAAAGTCATCGTTGAGAACAGGAAAATCGTCACCGTAGATGAAACGGAGATCATGAAAGAAGCCCGATGTCAGGCGGGAAGGCTCTGGAAAAGGATGGAAAGCTGAGGAATCCGGGAAGCATCTTATGAGAGACAGCGCCTTCCGGGAAAACGGGGTATAATTATCAGAAAACCACAATTCAACCAAACTTCAAAAGTCATTTATTCATGCCGAAGACCGATAAATATTTAATCATCAACGGGACGGTCGTCAATGCCGATGAATCGATGCAGGCTGATGTGGCTATATCCGGCGGAAAAATCGAAGCCGTTGGCAGGATGAATCCCGCTGATTTCCCGGATTTTAAAGTCATAGAAGCCGAAGGAAGATATCTTATCCCCGGCGGCATCGACCCGCATGTTCATTTTGCCTTGCCTACTCCTGCCGGTTGTTCCTCTGATGATTTTGTGACCGGGAGCAAAGCGGCGCTGGCCGGCGGGACCACGTCGGTCATCGACTTCGTCACCCCGGAACGGGGGCAATCCCTGCCGGAAGCGCTTGAATTGCGGCGAACCGAAGCCAGGGAATCCCTGTGCGGCTGGAAGCTCCACATGGGCATCAGCGAATGGAACAAACGCGTTTCGGAGGAAGTACGCCGTTGCATCCGTTACGAAGGCATTACTTCTTTTAAAACCTATCTGGCTTATCGTGATACCATCGGCATCAGCATGAATGAATTGGAACAACTGATGCGGGTGGCAGGTCCCGAGGGCGGAACCGTGCTGGTGCATTGCGAAGACGGCGAGATGATAAGCCGCCTCCAAAAACAATATATCGCCTCAGGCAAAACCCGGGCGGCTTTTCATGCCCTGTCGCGGCCGGTTGCTGCCGAAGTGAACGCCATCAGGAAGGTA
Organism: Bacteroidales bacterium; assembly: GCA_035403165.1. Taxonomy (GTDB): domain Bacteria; phylum Bacteroidota; class Bacteroidia; order Bacteroidales; family UBA4417; genus UBA4417. The sequence goes on from DAONEP010000014.1 coordinate 26,743, forward strand.
ATTGATCTGTCGGAAAAAACGGGATGCCCGGTGTACATCGTACATGTATCCACAGGCGAAGGCGCCGGGGCCATACGCGAAGCAAAGGAAAAAGGGCTGAAGGTCTTCGGCGAAACCTGTATCCAATACCTGATACTCAATAACAGCGTCTATGATGCATCCCTGCCCGACCGGCAGGTTCTTCCTTACGTGATTTCCCCTCCCCTGCGCCCTGAACCGGAAAGGCTAAAATTGTGGGATGAACTGTCGCGGGGCGCCTTCGACACCGTATCCACCGACCATTGTCCCTTCAACCTGCACGGACAAAAAGACAGGGGCATCAACGATTTTACGAAGATCCCCGGCGGCGCCGGCGGTATTGAATTCCGTCTAAGCCTGTTGTTTACTTTCGGCGTCCTGGAAAAGAAAATTTCGCTAAATCAGTTTGTGAGCCTTACTTCTCATCGTGCTGCGGCGATTTTCGGCTGGGGCGATACCAAAGGAAAGATCGCAGCAGGATTTGATGCCGACCTGGTCATCTGGAATCCTGATAAGGAATGGATGATTTCGGCCAAAGAGCAGTACCAGCGTTGCGATTCGAATATTTACGAAGGGATAAAAGTGAAAGGGCTGGCTGAAAAAGTGTTTATTTCGGACTCCAGATACTGCAATCCTGATCTAAGAGTTTGAAATTTAATTATTTGTATTTATTTTTGCTAACATAGATAAATCACTTCATCATGATTCTGCGTGTTCTGCCGATCATGGAAATTACAGGATTTTGGCTTGATTTAAAGGCATATCCTGGAAAATAATGATAAGACGGGCAGAATTCCGATTTCTGACTTTAAAATTATAAGAGCACTTTTGATTTGCAGAGGTTTAATTGCTTTAGAATAATTCGGCCTTTAAGGAGCCACATCCGATACTCCGGTTCAAAGCAGGTCTATGATTCCCTGTCAGCAGGCAAAGTAAAACATGCTAAAAGAGTCGGCTGTCTTATCCTATATATCAGGAACTGAACGGCTCCATACTTTCAGACAAAATCCTCTTGCCGGACTTCAAAATGTATGATTACCAAAGACAGGAACCGGGATTTAAAAATAAACTCCCGAATCCCTGTCTTCCTGAATCAACCATTGTTTGTAGATGGTTGAGTTCAGATTATCGCAGCTCATTAACCAATCAACAATCCTTCAATCCTAACCTTATAACTTCCGTCCTTCAGTTTGGTTATGGCATTCACCAAGCCGCTGTGCCTCCATTGAAGCATGCATCGGCGGGGTAAGAACCAGTAACGGGTTCCCAAACGGATATCTGATTTCCACTCTCTGATGATGCCTTCATAACTTTGGGAAACATAATATCCGATATCGATAAATCCTTCGGTCCTGGGCCGTAAAGGACCGGTGACACACCAGAATATTACGCCGTTTCGGGCATCCACACCGGTAACAACGCCGCAATGCGTTATGGGGCATCCGCACGACATACCCATAGGACGCCCGATCATGATATCACCCTTCTTTACTCCCAGCTCTTTTACCAATGCAGGATTGTATGGAAGAATGGTCTCTTTCGGCCCCGGTTCATCCGGGAAAATATCAAGGATAAAATCATAATCCCGGTTCAGGCTGTCTTTCCATCCGTTTTTCTCACCAATGCCAACCTGGTCGGCTGCACAGGAATGACATCCGGTAGCTGATTTAGCCATTTCCGATTGAAAGGTGACATGAATGCACTTCGACAGTGCCTCAGCGCCTTTATCGACGGCTCTGCCGAAGTCGTTGCAGGATTTGTATCCACATGCTCCACAGTCCAATTTGGGTAATAATGCGAGCGTTTTACTTTCTAACTGATTTGTTTCCATATAGGGTTGATTAATTTTCTTTTTAATGAAGCCAGCCGCAAATACCGCCCTCCAGGTTCAGCAAATTGCTGAAACCAAATTTTCGGATCAGTATTCGAATGGTATTCTCACTCTTGATTCCATGCTTACAAACGAATATGACCGGATGATGACCCGATATCAGATCCGGATTGGTTTCAATTTCAGATGCGGAGCGATTGATGCTTCCGGGTATCGAAAACCGGGAAAAATCTTCAGGCTCCCGGATATCCACGATTTGTCCGCTGAAATTTTCATTCATCAATAGTCGCAACGTCGCAGGTGTAATGGATCTGACCGGCCATTGATCAAACTTCGCATTGCAGAGCTCCTCATAATCCAGCAGTTCCTGTATTTTGGGCAGTTCAGAATTGTTTTTGATTGTTAAGATATCCACCTGGAGTGTCAGGCAATCCATCTGCATCAGTTTACCGCTCAGGACATTCCCTTCCTGTATGATGATCTTGATGACCTCCCCGGCCATGATGCAACCGGTCATCCCTGCAACCGTTCCAAGCACTCCGACGTCATCACAATTCAATGATTCTGAGCTGTCAGGGTATTCCGGGACCAGGCAACGGTATGTTGGCCCTCCCTGATAATTGAAAACTGAAACCTGGCTTTTAAACTGATATAGTGCCCCGAAAACAAAAGGCTTGTCCAGGATTACGCAGGCATCATTCACCAGGAACCGAGCCGGAAAATTATCCGATCCATCGAGAATGACATCATAGTCCCTAAGAATCTCCAGTGCATTGTTACTGTTAAGTTTAACAGGATAGGTATAAATATCAACGAGCGGATTTAACTCTTTCAGCCTTGCGGCAGCCCTATCTGCCTTGAGGTATCCGAGGTCGGCGGGAGTATATAGTATCTGCCTTTGAAGATTGGATTCCGAAACGATATCATAATCTACGATACCGATCCTTCCTACACCGGCTGCGGCCAGATATTGAAGTGCAGGACAGCCCAGGCCTCCGGCGCCGATCACAATGACTGATGAGCTCATGATCGCCCTGATTCCCCGGTAACCGATTTCAGGAACCAGAAGATGCCTGTGGTAGCGGTGAGGTAGAGTGATTTCAGCCATGACTGGTTACGAAAAGATTGGATTAAGATGTCGGATACATTGCCTGAGCGAATCCAGGAACCATCTGATATCATCCTCCTGGTTGAAACGTCCGAGGCTAACCCTCACGGCTCCTCTGGCCTCAAACTGGTTTTTCCCGATGGCCTGCAGGACATGGGAAGCGCTTTTTGACGAATCGTTGTTAGAACAGGCTGATCCTGCTGAAACGGCTATGCCGGCCTCATCGAGCAGCAACAAAAGTCGCATGGTTTCCCCTTCAAGACCGCTGATGCCGAAATTCAGATTCTGCGGAAGCCTGTGGGTAAGGCTGCCATTGACATAGAAACCCTCAATTTCTTCCTGCAACTCATCAATCATTTGATCTCTCAATGTCGCGAGCCGTTTCGGTTCATTTTCCATTTCTTCTTGGCATAATTCAGCGGCCTTCACAAATCCGGCAATTCCAGGAAGGTTTTCGGTTGTCGACCGGATACCGAATTCCTGTCCCCCACCGTGTAAAAGAGGAGTAATTGGAGTGTTTTTCCTTACATACAGGCAGCCCACTCCTTTAGGCCCGTATATCTTATGCGCATTGAGAGATAGCAATGAAACCTGCATACCTTCCACGTTCACCGGTATCTTTCCAAACGACTGACATGCGTCGGAGTGAAAAAGGACATTTTTTTCGCAGCAGATACGCCCGATTTCTTCCACCGGCTGGATAGTACCAATTTCATTATTGGCATGCATCACTGATACGAGGATGGTTTTCGGGTTGATCATCCTTTCAAGTATTCCGGTATCTACAATTCCATCGGAACCGACCGGGATGTAAGAGATGATAAATCCCTGATTCCCGAGCCATTTGCAGGTATTCAGGATGCAGTCGTGTTCAATTGCCGAAACGATGATGTGATTCCCACGGTGCCTGTTGGCGAAGGCTACTCCTTTCAATGCCAGATTATTCGATTCTGTTCCTCCGGAGGTGAATATTATTTCTTCAGGTTTCGCTTGTATCATTTCGGCTAACCGGGAGCGATAGCGATTAAGCGAATATTTTGCTTCTGTTCCGTACCGATGGTTGCTTGATGCATTTCCGAAATTTTTTCTGTAAACCTCATCCATCAATTGAAGAACCTGCTCGTCAAGAGGTGTTGTGGCGGCATTGTCAAGATATACGCTTTTCATTTTGTCGTTTTTTACTCTTTGATATAGGAAGTTAATGCTGGTTCATATTTGCAATCTGCCTTCTGGTGTATGTCTCAAAGAGAAAGAGAAAGAAGGAGTGAACCAGGGAAACTATGCAACAGGTAAAGGAATTCAGGGAAAGCCAAATAGCAAAACCCATGTGCTTCAGATAAGTCATATTCACAGAAGTTGGGCGTTTCGTAAAAGTGGTAGCCATACGGTGTGATTCCCCTTTAATCGTATCTGGAATCGATGCCCCAATTAGTCTGAAGATTAGCTGGAAAACAAAGGCCAGTATCATTGAGTCCTTCTCTGTCTCAGTGTTTTATGCGGTTTCACCGGAATGGTTTTCCGTATCGGATCAAAACTGCACGAATGACATTATCCTTCCCGCAGCGGTACTATTCTCCGACATAGAATAATTCGTTTTCCATCGTCCGCAACACTCCGAAATGGTTTTTTGAACCGATTTCCTTTTTGCCGACACAGATAGTGCATGTCCCGACAGGAGGATTGCCGCGCAGGAACATGGGCATTTCAACGGGATCGGTTTTCAGGATATCGCGGACAATGGGATCTATTCCGATGCCGTAAAGGGCATTACTCTCAACCACTGCCGTGCCTTTAGTGGCATCCAAAATCCTGGACCGGAATACTTCCCGTTCAGCCTGTGAAACAAGGTCTATCTTGGTCACAACACAGATATCGGCCAGAGTGAGCATGGGACCAATCTTCCTTGGGAGATTCATTCCGCTGGTTGCTTCCAGAACGACGATACCCAGGCAGTTCTCAACATAGGGAGAGCATCTCAGGCACAACCCTGCTGTTTCGACGAAGAGCACATCGGCTTGTTCCTTTTCGGCCCATTCCACTACTTCATCAAGGACCACCACGTTGCAGTGATCGGGGCAGAGTTCGCCGGAATAAATCTTTTTAGCCGGGATTGAAAATTCTTTCTTTATTTGCTCATCTTCATCGGCAAACATCACATCTATCTTAAGGTAGGCCGGTTTGAGCCCTTTTTTCAGTATCCTCCGGATCACCTGTTTGATAACCGTAGTCTTTCCGCTTGTAGGCGGACCTGCAATGATAATTAGTCTCATAAGCTGTTTCTGTTAAGGTAAATCTGATAATTTGCTGCCAGTTCGCTGATCTGTTCTCCGAACACTTCGGCGTTGATCTTCTCTCCCGACCGGATAAGTTTCCGGAATTCGAGCATCACATCATCGATTTTCTTCAGTCCGATTGCCGCCACTTTCTCTTCAGTGTCAGTAACAATGATCTGTTGCATAGCACCGTGTTCCATGATGATCCTGAAATCGGATAGGAGCGCGATGCGGGGATCATGCGTGACAAAAACGAAGATTTTGCGGTATCTCTTCAACAACTTCAGCGCCTTGGTACGATGGATACCGGCATTCTCAATCTCATCCAGGAGGATGATCGGAGAATTGCCGATGATCACTGCGTCTGCAATCAGGAGCGACCGTGTCTGCCCTCCCGAAAGCTCCGTCATGGCCGTTTCCCGGATAATAGCCTCGCCCGTAAGCTGATTGGCAAAGGCAAGGGTTTCGGAAATCATTTGGTCGGTTTCGTTCGCTCCCCTTATCGTAGCGTGAATCTTCAGAAATTCCCCTACCGGCAGGTCCGACAAAAAGTTTGTGTGCTGAGAAATCAGCGCTATCGGGTGTTTGGAAGGATCGAAGGAGAATTCCTCCGGAATGGGTTCTCCATTGATCAGGACTTGCCTCTCAGATGGAGTGTTGTTATTGGCAAAGAGCTCGATGTCGTTGATGAGGGTTGTTTTTCCGCAGCCGGTCGGACCGACAATGCTGACGATATCGCCCATTTTCAGTTCAAAATCGGAAACTTTCTCCGGTTGACCATCTTTGCCCCGCCCGCCTATCACTTTTACTGTGTTGATTTCCATATATCTTAGCTTCAATTAATTTTGTTACAATATTATCTATAATGTCGATTGATTTACTGTACATTTGTATCGGTGTTTTAATAGAATTCTATATAATATTTAATCGCCAAGTATACAATTATCCATGAAAGGGCAATATGTATCAAACCAGACGGAGACCGTTACACTAAACAGCTGGTTGAAGAAGATATCCTCTCAATTCATATCCCCGCAGGATTTTGATAGAATAGATACTGCCTGCATCAAACTTCGCTTCAAAAAAGGGGAGACTATCCTCAAGCAGGGTAATATTCCTTCTCACATCGTCTTCCTGGAGAAAGGACTCGTTAAATTCAATTTTGAGGATGAATCAGGAAAGAACATCATCCTGACCGTGGTTTCAGCTCCCAGGATCCTAGGTGGGGCAAACCTCTTTTACAAGGACAATAACCTGTTTTCGATCATAGCGGTGGAGGAATGCGAAGCAGTGCTCATAAATTCCAATGTCCTGCTTAGTGTAATGTCGAAGAATGCAAGATTTTCCATTGCTTTGTTTCAGATTGCATGCCAGATGTTCAAGAGTTCCATCATGAATTTTATCAGCCTTGCATCCAAGCAAAAGGAAGGCCGGATTGCCGATATCATCCTGTTTTTGGTCAACGAAGTATATCACAGGAACGAATTCAATCTTTCCTTTACCCGGAAGGAGCTTGCCGAGTTTGCCGGATGTTCGGCCGAAAACCTGATCATGACCTTGTCGAAATGGCAGAATGAGGGTGTTATTCAAATCACAGGCCGTCAATTGGAAATTCTGGATATGGAAAGGCTAAATCTAATAAGTAAAATTGGGTAGATATGCTGACGCAAAAAACTCGCTATTCCATGCTAGCTCTTGCACGATTGGCAAGAGAATACGGCAAAGGGCCCCTGATGATTAATGAAATAGCAAAAAGTGAACTCATTCCCAAGCGATTTCTTGAATCAATCCTGCTTGACCTTAAGAAGAACGGCTATCTGGGAAGCAAACTGGGTAAAAACGGAGGATACTATCTTATTAAAAATCCCAATGAGATCAGCCTGCTGGAAATAATCAGGCTTTTTGAAGGAAGTATTGCGTTTTTGGCCTGTACATCCGAAAAATACTACAGGCCTTGCGAACATTGCAAAGATGAAGAAACCTGTGAAATACGCCATACTTTCAGCGATATCAAAAGCTATATTTTTAACCGTTTGAAAGATACCAGCCTGTCGATGCTTGCCCGTATTTAAGCTGAAGGAGCCTCTTCCTTCGGGTTCCTGTCCAGGAAATGCCGTGAATCACCCCATTGATCATAGGCTATGGTATTTCCTGTAAGGGCAACACGCCATTCCAGGCATGATTGGCAATCCTCGGGATTCTCATCCAGGCAGGGTTTATTATCGTAGAGCTTATAGGAATCCCTGAATTTTCCGGGTGTGATGTTGGGCATCAGTACATTTGCCCCGGCTTTTAACGCCTTCTCACGTCCCATTTTGTCAATGGATTGCAAAGCTGTTGTCGCGGCTATGTTCACATTATTCATGAGTAAACGCAAGACAGATATCATTTTCAGAGTCAGATCGAAACGTTCCCGGAGGGGTAATAGCGAATCCTTTAGATGATACAGGGGAGTTTCAGCATGCTCGATATAGGGACCCATTCCTACCATATCGACATCATATTCCTTCATGAAAAGTAAGTCGCCGGCCAGATCATCCAGGGTTTGATACGGCAAACCGATCATCACACCTGTGCCCGACTGGTAGCCAATGTCCTTTATCGCCTGCAGGCACTCCATGCGACGTTTATAGGAATGGAGACCGTCATCGGGATGCAATTTCGAATAGAGAACCGGATTGGATGTCTCTATTCGCATCAGGTACCTTTTTGCGCCGCTCTCGAACCACCTACGGTAAACGTCAGGTTTCTGTTCTCCACAGGAAAGCGTTATTCTAAGCCGTCCGCTGGTATCGCGAACAATCTGCTGTACCAGCCGGTCAATCCGCCGGGTAAAACGGTTGTCTTCCCTCTCGCCGGATTGAAGCACAATGGATCCGTACTTGTTATCCAATGCAAATTTCGCGGCATCCAGTATTTCCTGATCAGTGAGATCATACCGCACGACCCGGGTATTCCCGGCCCTGATCCCACAATAGTAGCAGTTCTTATGGCATTTATTTGAAAATTCAATCAGTCCTCTGAAATAGACGATATCTCCCACCGATTTACTCCTGACTCGCGCTGCATGTTCAAACAACTCAGCTTGTCGCAAACCAGTGACAGACAACAGGCTGATCAGTTTTTGCTTCGATACGGGCTCCGATGAAAAAAGATCTTCAGTTTGGTTCATAGATTTCAATTCCCTGGTTATGGGCATGCCCGAAAAATTCAAATTTCATTTATTGAGATTGCGAAAGTAATGGAAGATAAACAAACATACTACACCAAATGTTGTCTTCTGAAGAAGCGCTGGTTGAACAAGGAAAATAATATCAGACGGCTACAATGAGATGAACACGCCCGATTTGTTAAGAATATAAAGACTTCATTTCACAAGACCAGGCTTCAGGATTTTTCCCGGCGCCCGGTATCTTCGCCAGAATCTCCAGTGAGTCAGGGACGTAACTGTAATAAGCCGGTTGAAAAACCTGTATTGCGACAGCCAGTGCATCAGCCGGTAACCCATTACGTAGAGCATGATGGCTACACCCCATTCCACGATGAAATCCAGTACTTCGTAAGCAACGCCTGAGCCGCTCAGATGGCGGTTCACAAACGCAACCACTTTTTCCGAAAGGAAAGGATTTATAAACAGTATCAGTGCGAACAAGAGAATAAAGAAGAAGGAATGCGCCGTTTCGATGGCCCGTTTCGGGCAGTAGTTCATACACTTCATGCAGCTTTCGCAACTTAACTTCCAGAACGGCCGTCCGTTGGAAAGGACAATGGAGCCGGTAGTGCACTGCTTCATACACAATCCGCAGTTATCGCACTTTTCGTTGGTGATAAAGGTTTTGGCAATGATAAACCGCCCCACGATGTAATAGCCGACTGCCAGCGGCGCTACGAGAATATCGAGCGGCAACAGGATGAAGGCTTTCAGGAAGACGCGCCTGCCCGAAAGCACCTTTTCGGCGTAACGCCTCGTCAGCTCCCGGTAATGGACAAACATGGAATCGATCACTTTCGGTCTCAGTCCGGGATGCAGGCTGATCCAGTTGGAGGGCAGGTCCACGGGGTACATCGACCTGATCTGATACCCTTTCAGAAGCATGACGAGCGCCGGGAAATAAAGGGCAAGGCCGCTCAATCCGGGCATGAAAAACTTCGAGAGTTTCATGCCGGCCCGGGTGTTGCCGATGAATATATCGGAACCTCTCAGTTCACGGAAACGGAACAGGAACTTCAGCATGGAGTGTGGCATGTTGAAACCGTGCGTGGCCGAGAAGAAACCGATCAAGGTCCTGCCGGTGAATCCGGAGATCATCTCTTTGTCAAAGTCCCTGAAGGATGCCACACAGGTTTTCATACCCTTTTCAGCCGCCGTTTCGGCAATCCATTCCGATACCCGTTTCGAGTTTCCCGTCCCGGAATAGTAAATCATCAGGAGATTATCATATCGTTGGATCATGTTTCTTTTCAGGGTATTTTGTTTTATCGGTATTCTTCATTTGTCAATAGAAATCTGAGATTCAAAACCATAGGAATGCTAAATATTGATTGAAGGATTACAAGCGAAATATACATCCCTGTTAATCAATTACTTTTATGCTTGATCACCAGCGTTTCCTGCAAGGCCTCGATCACCGACACCGGTTCAAACGCTTCGTTGAGCATGATGTAGGCCAGCGATCCGTCGATAGCCGACAGGAAGGTGATGGCCATTTTATGCGGATCGATATTCCCGAACTCGCCGGAGTTTATTCCCGCCTGGTAAACAGATTCCATGAATGTCAGCATCTGCGCCGCATAATCGCCGAAGGCCGCCAGCAGGTTGGGATTGCGGAATGCCTTGTCCATTACCAGGAAGTAAAACTCCAGCTCTTTACGGTGCGTGATCCAGTGATTGATGTAGTGAAGGATGAAAAGTTCCAGGCCTTTCGCCACCGACGTACTCTGAACCAGTTCCTGCATCAGCGCCTCTACCGGCTCCATGAAAACCTGGTTGGCAAACACAAGCACCTCGTCCTTGTTGCGGAAATGGTGGTACAGCCCGCCTTTGCTAATTCCCGCCCTTGTGGCGATCGCTTCCATAGAAGCTCCGGCGTATCCTTTTTCAAGGAACTCGGCTACGGCAGCCTCCACAATTTGCTGCACCCGTTCTTCTTTTGGCAGATTTTCGGCCATAATGTTAGTTGATTTTTAACATACCGACGGTCGGTTTGCAAAGATAAATATTTATCAATGACAGTGAATCAGGATGATCCTATTTGATTAACGAAAACTGACATCTTATTCCACCGGCAACCCTGTATCTAAATGAAAGTTGCTGCGAACCAACATCTCCCTCCGAACCGTCAGGCTTCAGGTTGATCCGGCTTCAGGAGGCTATCTGATTTCGTTTTCCGGTTCAATCAATCCATTGCGGATGGCGTATTTCATAAGCCCGACAATGGATTTGGTTTTTGTTTTAATAAAGATGTTCCGGCGGTGCGCCTCCACCGTCCGTTCGCTGATAAACAGCTTTTCCGCGATCTGTTCATTGCTGTATTCCCTGGCTACCAGGTTCAGCACCTCGATTTCGCGGGAGGAAAGCGTTGGACGGGTATCACCTTTATTAACTGTTTGTTCCGGAGTGCTCCCAAGGTTTTCCATAATAATATTCTGGGTGTTGATGCTCAGATATTTGCCGTTCTTATGCACAATCCGCAGGGCCTCGGTTACTTCGTTCATATTGGTGCATTTCAGAACATATCCCGATGCCCCGGCCTTGATCATTTTTGAAATGATGGAAATATCGTCATGCATCGTGAGTGCAATGATCTTCACAGATGGGTACAAAGCCCTGACTTTTTCGGTGGCCTCAATGCCCGAGCCATCCGGCATATTGATATCCATCAGAATAACATCGATGACGTTTTTCTCAAGAAAGGCCAGGGTTTCTGCCATGGAATTGGCTCCGGCCACAAAAGCGATGTCTTCTTCGCCTTCGAGTAACGATTTCAGTCCTTCTATCATCAACTGATGATCGTCAACAATCAGGACTCTGATGGGATTTTCTGACATAAGCTGTTTATTGTAATGGAATTAAAATGCTGATGATGGTTCCCCTGCCGGGATTAGAATCAATAAACATGGTTCCATGCAGGTTCTCTATCCTCGATTTCATATGCGCAAGTCCGTAGCTGGAGTGTTGTTTGATCTCCTCAAAATTGAATCCTTTCCCGTCGTCCTCTGCAATCAGCGAGATTTCATGGTCGCCCTGAGTAATCTGTATAAATAAACTACCGGCCTCGGCATGCTTGATGGTGTTGTTTACAATTTCCTGTATGGTTCGGAAGAGTGTGTTTTCGATCAGGTTGTCCAGTTTGTCGCTTAGTCCGAACGTGTCGAAACTCATACTCAGGCGTGTGCTTTGATTTACCCTGTCGGAAATGTTTTTCAATGCGCCTTTCAAGCCGCGTTCCGAAAGCAGGGAGGGCGCCAGGTTGTGCGAAATTGTCCTGACTTCGTTAAAAGCATCGTCAATGCTCTTCATCAGCGATTCAAGCAATAACTTTCTTTTTTCTTCAGTTAGTTCCTTCCGGTTGTGAAGCACACTGGCATTCAGTCCGGCCAGACTAAGCAGATGTCCCAGGCTGTCGTGCAACTCGCTGCCGATGCGTTTGCGCTCCTGGATTTCTGCTTCCAGCACGGCATTGGCTTTTTTCTCCGAAAGTTCGATCACCGTCTTCTGAAGTTTTACATTTTGCCGGTGCCGGTGATTGAGGTAGAGCAGGTAGAGCCCGATCAGCAACAGGATGAATGTCAGAGAAATAAAAAACAGCAGGTTGTTCTTCTTGCTGATAGCCAGTTCTTTCTTTTCCAGCTCCAATAGCTGCATTTTATTCCTCTGGCTGAGATAATCAAGCTCCACATCGTAAACCTGGTGCACCACCGCCTGATTGATCACTTCCTGCTGGGCCTTTATGTGTTCGCGGTAGTGAAACAGACTGCTTTTGTAGTCACCTGTTTTTTCATAAATGTCTGACAACACTTCATGGGCGTCACTTTTCAGCACCAGACTGTTTTGATCGCCCGCCATCTGTAATACTTCGGCAGCGATGGTAAGCGCCTTTGCTGTTTGGTTCAGTCTGTTCAGCGCTCCGGCTGTGCCCAGCCTTGCCACTGCCAGTTGGTAGGACAGTTTGGTTTCGCGGGCGATGTCGGTGCTCAGCTTAAAAGCTTCCAAAGCCCGTTCAGGTTGTTCGTGTGCCAGGTAATAATTGCCCTGCAACTGATATGAAATGCACAAACCGTATTTGTTGTTGATTCTCTGTGAAAGCTCAATAGCCCTGCTGAGGTAATCAAGGGCAAGGGATGGATTGGTACCGGTGATATGGCAGAGTGCGATGTTGTTCAGCACCGATATAATCAGAATAGAGTCCTTTTGCTTTCCTGTTGAGTCAAGTGCTTTATTGAAGTAAGCCAGCGCTTTGTTATAATTTTTCAGGTTCAGATATATCAATCCGATATTGTTGTATGTCCCCGCCATCTTTTCAGGGACTCCGGCCAGGTTGTAATTGTTCAGCGCCTCCGACAAATAAAGGTAGGCGGTTTTATAGTTGCCGGTCTCATTGTAGATCATGCCCAGGTTGTTGTTGATATGGGCAATCTCAAGGTAAAGTTTGATCTCTTTGGCAATAGTCAGCGCCTGGTTGTAGTAGTTGATAGCTTCCGGGTACCTTGTTTCAAGTGTGTAGGACGAACCTATGTACTTCAACAACCTTAGTTTTGCTGCCGGATTATCTTTATAACGATCCTTGAGGAGTTGTTGCGCCAGGGTCCGGGCCTGCGATGGATTCTCGTAAATAATCTGATGGATTTCTTCAATCATGCTGTCGCCCGCAACCGGATCTGACGGACCGGTTACAATTTTATCATTTCCATTGCAGCAGGACAAAAGCAACACAATGGACATCAGATAAATGTACAAAACTGGTCTTGTGGCAGGATGAGTCGGCGTTCCTGATTTTGCAATAATACCCATCTGAATATTGTGATCTGAACAGTATTGCAAAGCTAAGGCTTTCCCGCTCAGCTAAGCCATGTGATTTCTGATAATGAATAAAATAGGCATTGCCACGGAAGATAAATAAGTGCTGGCACCGATAGAAGATTAATGATAAAATAGCATGTAATACCAATTGAGTTTTGATGATGTTTCAATTTACTTTGCCACAGAATTTATCCCTTAATTGCACCTTTATGAAAATCGTGTTTACTTCTTTTACTGCCCTGCTGATAACAGGCATGTTCTTTTTCAACAGAGTTGCCGTGGGGCAGGAAGTGCTCTACAGTAATCATTTTGACAATCCGGCAGGGCAACTGCCCCCGGGCTGGACGCTCAATGGCGCACAGGCTCCCTGGTCGGTTTCCGCAACAGCCATGGCCGGCGGCGAAGCGCCCGAGCTGTTCCTGGGTTATAGTTTTGCTTCCGGCCTCAGCCGCTTGATTTCTCCTGAAATTAATATTGATGGTTATCATGAGTTATGCCTCAGGTTTAAACAATATCTCTTCAACTACGAAATGGATTACGGGGAAATCATCGGACTGGATGTCACATACGATGGAGGCGCTACCTGGGAAGTGCTGATGGAAAAACCCGTGGGGATGCTCAATATCCCACAGGACGAGTTTTCCTGGTATTTTACCGCTCCTGAGAATGCAGAGAAGCTGCAAATCGCTTTCCGCTTCGATGGCAACAATTACGCAATAAATTTCTGGGCTATCGATGACCTTTTTGTAGAATCGCCGGTGGAGAACGACCTGCTTACAGGCAATTTTTCCGGAAATACCACCCCGGAAGCAGGAGAGCAACAGCTATACTTCTTAGAAGTTATAAATGGAGGCAAGCTTGCACAGCAGGATTACACCGTGAAGCTTTACAGTGCTGACGGCGCCCAACTGTCATCAGAAGCAGGCCAGCCTATTGCCTTTGGTGAAAAAATGTACCATCTGCTCTGGTGGACTCCTTCCACCGATAACATCGGCAGCATGGACATTTATGCAAAGATTGAGTTTGCCCAGGATGAAAATCAGGATAATAACCGCACTGTCGACCTCCCTGTATACGTGCAGCCGGCCGGCATCGAGAGTACCCAGATCGGAAATGGTTCCTGCCCGCTGAACTCTCTGCCCTGCAACTTTTTCAACCTTCACAGCTTCACCCAGTCGCTGTATATGCCTGAAGAAGTGGGTGTCAGCGGGTATCCGATCACCGGACTGCAGTATACCTGCCAGTTCGACAACGACCTGGAAGATGTGCCTGTACAGATCCTTATGGGTGAAACCAGTCTGTCCAGCCTGGCCGATAACTGGGCAGATCCCGCAACCCTGACCCCGGTTTTCAACGGGACCATTAATTTCGCCAAGGGTTTCAACACTATCTATATCCCGCTGGACAACCCTTATACTTACCATGGCGGAAATCTTGTGGTGCAAACGGTTAAAAGTTATAGCGAAATGGTACTGGGCGCTGTTTTTATCAGTTCCATCGACACGGGGGCAAGCCGTTCACGCATTTCCGAAAGGGATGATCTGCCTTTCGACCCCATGAGCCTGCCCGAGTTCGGCTATTCATCAGATTATTACCCCAATATTACCCTGTTTTACTCAACGGGAACGACCATGGTGTCTCCGTTGCAGGCGACGCCGGTAGTATCGGCTTACCCCAACCCGGTGAGCAGCCGATTGTTTGTGCAGTCTGTCGAGCCTATGACCGAAGTCCGGATTACAGATCTTTCAGGAAGGGATATCCTCCGGGAAAAAGCCGCCGGCCTGGAACACACTGTGAATGTGGAAAATCTAATTCCAGGGATGTACATGCTTCAGATCATAACTGAAGCCGGTACCGCAACCCGCAAAATACAGGTAATCAGGTAGCCTGTGGAAGTGAGGAGTAAAAAAGGCTGTTCTGTTTTGCAGGACAGCCTTTTTTCGTTTTATACTGCGGCTGAACAGGTTCGCGAAATTGGTTTTTCGGAACTTGCCCAGTATTAGTGAATCTAATCAGCTTTGCTTCGTAAACATGTTGGGATTCAGTATATTATGGTTTGAACTCTTCTGGTATGGCATCATAGAATCCGAGTAACGCCTCTCATATACATCACCGAGATATCGAGAAGTTACAAACTCGGAGATCCTTACCAGGTAAGTTATGAGAATTTTGAAACCCCGAACGGCAATCTGGATATTAATCTTACCGACGAAGAGGCAACCCGGGTATCCTACAAACAAACATCTTCAGGAGCGTTGAATGCAAAGGACAAGACAAAAGTCATGAAAAAGCTGAAGGTTGTGGACAGTATTGTTTACGGCCTCGTGAACATCAGGACCGACGGGAATAAAATTCTTTGTGCCACCCTGAACGAAGGCAAGAACAAATGGGAAATCAACACCTTCAGGTCGCGGTTTTAATAGCATTGCTTTTCAGGGGAAACTGATTTTTACGGAAGCCGTCACCGGGCAGGCGCTCGCCATGCCTGCAAACGAGTGTTCATGGGGTGTTGTACTCTTGAACGGGAGAAAAGGCCGGATCAAAGCATCCACTTCCTATTGTTCTCCAGCAATTGTTTCAATATTTCTCCGGGATCTTCAAACCGGTTGGCCAGCATCATGGCGGCAACGACGTAAGGCTTGAAACCGGCCTGCTTGTATAAAGGGGTTTTGTAAAGATCGAAAACAGCGGCCGACAACTCCCCTTCCCTGCAACTTATCCCGGAAATATCGGCAGGCAGGCAATGCAGGTAAAGGGCTTTCCCCTCCCTGGTGAGTTTCAGTTTCTTCCCGGTGCATTCCCATTCCCTGAAGCGGGCGTTGTTGGAAAGGCATTCCTTTTCAAGTTCTTTCAGCCCGTTCAGGTCGCCTGTCCGCAACAATTCCGTGCGGCACCCCATCACGTGGTAAGGAGCCCAGCTTTTCGGATAAATGATATCGGCATCCCGGAATGCTTCGTCCATCGAATTCAGCGCCCTGAAACTTCCGCCGCTTTCGGCAGCCTGGTTTTTAGCCAGATCCATAACTTCCGGGATCAGCCCATACCCTTCGGGCAATGCAAGGTCAACCTACATGCCCAGGCGGGCCATCAGGCCGATGACACAATTCTAGGCCTCCAGATTCTTTTTGAAGATTTCCACCGCCTGGGGACTTCTTATCAGCGTATTGACGCCTCCCAGGCAGCCGCCTTCACAGCACATCACTTCAACAAAATTTTTATCGGTTTTGCCCTTTGCCATTTGCTTCAGCAGGGTGATGGATTTTTTATCGATGCCATTGATCACTTCTGCATTCACCGATGAACCGGCACTCGCCACGATGGAACCGGCAACGCCGCCTGAATAAGCGAAATGATAAGCCTGCGCCGAAGATCTTTCCGGGCGGGGATGCGATTCGAGGTCGGCGACCTCAATTCCTTTGGCAACCAGCAATGCCCCCAGTTCCTCAAACGACATCATGAAATCTACCGAACCGAGATAATAGGATTCAACCCGTTTGGCGATGCAGGGCCCGATAAAAACCGTAACGGCATCAGGGAACCTTTTCCTGGCTATTTCTGCGGCATAGCATAGCGGAGAAGGGGTGGATGAAACCTTATCACTCATTTCAGGGATATGCTTCTTTACCAGTTCCTTAAATGCCGGGCAGCAGGAAGTAGTCATAAACTGACAGCCTGCAGCCATCCGTTCTTTCCACTCAGCCGATTCATTGGCAATGGTTAAATCGGCACCTTCGGCCACTTCCACGATATCATGAAATCCGGCGCTGAGAATGCTGGAGTATATTTTGCCGAGATCCTGCCTGAACTGGCCGGCAATGGCCGGAGCGACAAGAGCCACGACCTTGCGTCCGCTCTTCCAGGCCCTGAAAACATCCACGAGATGCGTTTTCTCAACGATGGCCCCATACGGGCAGGCGGCGATGCACTTACCGCAAAAGATACACTTATCGAAATTTATTCGCTCTATCCCCGTGTCATCCTTTTCAATGGCGCCGACGGGACACGACTCTTCGCAGGGAACAGGCTGATAAACGATAGCATGAAAGGGGCATTCCTTCATGCATTTTCCGCAGTTGATGCAGCTATCGTGATTTATACGGGCTTTACCATCGGCAAAAGAAACCGCCTTTTTGGGGCAATTCACCTCGCAGGGACGCGCATCACATCCACGGCAAAGGTTTGTAATCTCATAACTCCCCTGGTTACAACTGCTGCATGCCTCATCAACGACCGTCATGGCTACAGGGGTTAATTTTTCTCGTTTCAGGGCCGTGGCGGCATATTCGTGGAGCTGACAGAGTTCATCCGTTTCATCGTCAACATTGAAAGCGAGCAGGGCCATCAGCTTATATTTCAGTATTGCCCTGTCCTTGTGGACGCAACACCGGATTGGCTGATTATGCCTGGGACGCATCAGGACCGGCAGCCTGTCGATTTCATCCAGTATCGTTCCCTGATCAAGCATCCGGCACAAATGAACCAGTAGTTCCCGCCTTGTTAACAGAGCAAGATTATTCGGCGTCATCACTTATTGCTTTTTCCAGGTTGCTTACAATTTTTTCGATAGATGCCTGTTCCATCAGGACATCATTAATCGTCACAAAAGGCGGTTTTCTGTTGCCATCCTTGCAAAATCCGCCACATGTCATCCCTTTGATTTCCACCTTTGGTTTTATACTTTCGGGAAGATGACCGGCGAGTTCCGGAAGCTCTGAGCCTCCCATCACATGGCACAGCGTACCGGTACAAATTTTTACAACTACTTTCTTTTCAGCACTCATGATCATTTTTCGTTTTCGTGTTATATAAACTGGATTTCAACCTCTTTCAGGTACTTCTCTTTAAGGATCTGAGCTATTTTCTTGATTACGTTCCGGCGAATTTCAAGTTCGACAGGGAGATTAGGATCCTGATGCGCTTCATTGATTTTTGTCCCGACAAGGAACCTGATATGATCATTGGCCAGGATATACCTGATTATTTTTCCTGCCGGATTTTTTTCCGGCAGCATTTCACCGCTTTCAAGACATTCGGCAACCTTCCCGATGGTAAGAATTCCTTCGGTGACCAAATCGATCCCTTTCATATACGACACAGGAGGCAGTTGGTTATCACCTGAAAAGAGGTCTGTCTCAATTTCAAGACCGAGTTCCCGGCCAATGATCTGAGCCGTCGTTCCCCCGCATATAATCTTATTGCCGTCAAAACACTCAATAGTATCCGCAAATAATCTGTCCTTTTCCTTCTTATAGGGAGGGCCGCTACAAATCAACAGCTTGCGGGGCTTCCGGAAATAGATCACAATACAACTGATATCATCCTGGGCATGCATCGAATCGTTCATGTAAGCCCTGCCAATAATCTTTTGTGCCAGTTCTTCAGCCGATATTCCGGGATTTTTTTCAAGGATACCCGAAATATAGTTTTCAATATTTTCGGAATCCCAGCCGAAAGGCATTTCAATCCGTCCGATTCCCGATTGTGAAACGCCGTCAGAAAAGAGAACAATCCGATCCTCGCGCTGCGCGCAAAAATTGCATTTTTTAATATCTGCGTTAAAATCCTTCCTGATGATGCCTTTGTAAGGAGCCGCGCCCCTGAATACAATGAAAGGCGGGTTCCCGTATTCAACTATGCTGGTTTCATTATCGTATTCTATATCGACGATCGAAAAGGTGGCATAACTGATTTTCCGGTCCTGATCAATGGGAAGCGCATCCCTGATAGCCTGGGAAGTTCTTTCCGGCGGCTGATGCTCCACAGTAAAATTAAGCGCCATGGATGCGGTGAGTGTAGCCAGGATGTTTGCCTTGATACCGCTTCCCAGTCCATCGGAAAGAACGGATATTGTCCGGCCTTCATCGTAGAGTTTCCTGCTTAAGAAAACATCGCCGCAAACTTCCTGTCCTGCTTTCTGAATATTCCTGTGGGCAATCTCGATGAAATAATCAGCCGTTGCCATCCTCGTCCGATTGATATGAGTCGATGATATTGTGAAGCATCGTTTCAGTCCTCGATGCATTTTCCCCCAGGATGAACGCTGCTTTTTGGGCTGTCGCCAGATTCTCGCTGATAACTTTATGCAACCGCTCCGTAAGGGCATTCTTGCTAAAGTGCTGCTGATCCAGCTTGTGGATTATCCCGCAAACAATCCTGAACTGCTGGATGGAGAAAATAGAAAGATGGTAAAGGCCATCATCCATTCGAATATCCTTGTTGAATTCGTCCAGCCCTTTTTCGAGGAAATTGGCAAATAGCTTATACTGGGGTGTCAGTTTCCTGAGATCGGCGCCTTCCATTCCCGGTTTTACCGAATAAATATTCATGGCTTCCTCTCCAAGCATCCGCGCAAAATACTGGTTCGATTCAATGATTTTCAGCTTATCGTCAACCAGCACAACCCCGTAAGGCATTTTCTGTAAAAGAACGGTTGCCTTATTCTGGGCCACCTTTCGCATGTACGAAACGCACATATTCCGCTCTGCCTTCCCGTCCAGCATTGCCTCGGCAAACCTGCGGCAACTCTCGTAACCGCAACCGCCGCAATTAAGTTCATCCTTATCGGTAACCTTCCCGACGGTTTTCAGCGCATCCTGAATCTCCTTTTCGGTGTGGACACAACGTGTAACCGGCTTCGTGCCGGAATAGTCGGCAAACAGGTCCATTCCCTTATCTTCAACATCCCTGATACCGACACCATTATTCAGCGGTTGTTTCAGGGTTAGCACCCTTTTCCCGACCGTGGATCCCGGGTGTGAAACAACCGGGCCGTTGATGCAGCCCCCTTCGCAAACCATGAGTTCGATAAAGAGTTTCCCTTCGTACTTTTCAGGAAGCTGCTCAATAATTCCTTTTACATTCTGAAGGCCGGAGAAGCTCATGAATGAAATATCAGCTATTCCCACATTTTGCTTCATGGTGGAAATCATTCCGCCGTCAACCGGGTAAATACTTCCATTGTTAGCATTATAAGGGGCGAAGGAATACCCTCCGGAACCTGAGAGGAAATCCGGCGTAAGGCCTTCACCCTTAAGCCATTCACGCAATTCCGCAAAAGTGATGGCCAGATCGGCCCCTCCCTGATAATCTTCGATCTCCTTTTTCTTGGCAATGCATGGTCCGGCAAAGATCACACAGGTGTGTTCGCCATACATTTTCCTGATGAACCTGGCATGGGCCTGCATCGGAGAATCAACCGGGGCAAGTCTTCTCAGTTGTTCGGGATAGTATTTCTGAAGCAGCCGGACAATCGAAGGGCAACAGGAAGAATAATAAATGCCATCGGGTTGCTCATCGAGCCATTTCTTTGTGGCTTTCGACACGAGTTCTGCGCCCAGGGCCGTTTCGGAAACCTTAAAAAAGCCCAGACCGTATAGCCCTTCGAGCAACTGCGGTAATGTATAATCGGTGAACTCGCTCTTGTATGAAGGCGCCAGCGACAGTACGACACGGCTGCTTGCTGAAAGATGGAATTTGGCCGCATTCAGATCGTTCCGGACTTTCTTGGCGTTTACGGGACACACCTGAACGCACCGGCCACAGTACAAACAAAGACTGCTGATGACCGATGCACTGTGATCCTCAATCTTTATGGCTTTCACCGGGCATTGCCGTATACACTTGTAGCAATCCTGGCAGTTGTTTCTTTCGGTATAGATGGCCTGAAGCATCCCGGTTAATTTTTATTGGCAGCAAACAGATTGTCAAGTAACCGGATAGCGACGTTTTCGTCAATCTCCTTGTACGTCTTCCCGTTGATATGCAGAACCGGCCCCTGTGCGCAGTTTCCCGAGCAAAGCTGTCCCCTGAAATCAACCTTGTCCTTCAGGTTATGTTCGTTTAAGTATTTCTTGATAGCCTCAAGCACATACTGATTTCCTCTGTTGTAGCATGAGCTGCCAAGGCAAATCACAATTTTCATTCTGTTGTTCATGGCTTATTCAGTTTAGCGGCATTCTGTTCTATTAAACAGCTTGTGGTTCATGTATAATGGACAGACTCTTTTCCGGCGGCGCTCATTCATTTATAAAGTGAAACCATTATTGGCAGGCGCTGTCGGCATACCTACTCCTATGACTGATTTCAGGATTGCGACAACTATGATAATGGAAGACAGCACCGGATTATCGGTTTTTATCCTGGCAGGGTCCTTAACTTGCACCGGGCGGATGTCCGGTACCTGATAAGTATTTTCAGTTATTTCAAACATTATCATGGTTGCCTGTAAAATACGGGGTGGGCGATTCTGCGCCCACCCCGTATTATTGTATCTGCATCAGAAGTTTTCTTTTGTACCGTAGAAAGCGGCCGTGAGGATTTTCCTGAAATCATCCGGTGTTGCAGGCCGCGGATTGCTGAAAGTACAGGCATCTAGCGCGGCATTCTCCGATATTTTATCGAGTTTTTCCCTGAAAAGGTTTTCGCCTACGCCATACTCCTTAAGGGTTGCAGGTATCCCTAACTTTTGATTGAGCGCTTCGATGTAGTTGATGTACGCATCGCAAAGTTCTTTGTCGTTTTCACCTTTTAATCCGATAAACCTGGCGATCATGGCATACCTGGCTTCCGCATTCTTACGGTTAAACCTGATTACATAAGGCAGGTAAATGCCATTTGCACAACCGTGCGGGATATCGAATATCGCTCCGGTCTTATGGGCCATGCTGTGGCAAATTCCCAGCAGCGCGTTTGAGAAAGCCATACCGGCAAGACATTGGGCAACGTGCATGTTATCGCGGGCGGTTACATTGCCGGCATAAGATTCTTCCAGGTTGTCCTTAATCATGACGATGGCCTTCAGTGCAAGGGGATCGGAAAAATCGGAGGCCTGGCTGGCCGTGATTGCCTCGGTTGCATGCGTCAGTGCATCAATGCCCGTGTATGCCGTTAATTTTGCCGGCATAGTGTATGCGATTTCAGGATCGAGGATGGCGATATCCGGGGTAATTTCAAAATCAGCAAGGGGGTACTTGATGCCCACGCTGTAATCAGTAATGACTGAAAAGGCCGTAACTTCCGTTGCCGTACCGCTGGTGGACGGAATTGCGACAAAACGGGCCTTGTTACGTAACGGAGGAATATTGAAAGGCTTGGCAATATCTTCGAACTTTGATTCGGGATGCTCATAAAACACCCACATGGCTTTTGCTGCATCAATAGGAGAACCTCCGCCTATTGATACAATCCAATCAGGCTGGAACTGCTGCATCAGTTTTGCGCCTTTCATCACGGTTTCAACCGACGGATCGGGCTCAACCCCGTCGATAACCTGAATTTTCATTCCGGCTTCTTTTAAATAGTTTTCAACCTTGTCGAGGAATCCGAATCTCTTCATGGAACCTCCGCCTACGACAACCGTAGCTTTTTTCCCTTTTAAGGTTTTCAGAACTTCCATCGAACCTTTTCCGTAATACAGGTCTCTCGGTAATGTGAAACGATTCATTTTAATTGTGCATTAAGATTTAACAAAAGAGTAAGTTGGCCCTCCTTTACCAACTAGCTTGCCACGATTTTTAACAATTTGATTATCTGCCGTTTATATAGCTGATTGATTTATTTGTCCAGGTAAAGTGTCATGAACCGGAACACTTATCCGGTTGTCGTGTGTTCAAATCCCGAACAATGTTCGGTATGTGAACACAGGCATGGAAGTACTTACCGGTAGCCGGGAAAATGTCGTTAACCTGAAATGAAATTCAGGAGCAGGGAAGGAAATGAGGAAAGATTAAGAAGAGGAATCAGCCGGCATGCAGAATGTTTTCAACACCTCGCCTGTCCGGGTTTTATTATCCGGGAATCCGGGATCCGCTGTTACTCCCGGAGTTTTATATCGTATTTCTTCATCTTGACATAGAGCGTATTTCTGCCTACGCCAAGTTGTTTTGCGACCTTGGAAATATTTCCGCCAAGCGCATTGATGGCATCACAAATAGCCTCTTTTTCGGTCTCTTCAAGGCTATTGATTTTTTTGACGGCCGCACTGACTTCTGCCCCGTTTTGGTCTGTTTCGGCCGGCGTATCGGCAAGTTCGGGTACGCCTCCGAAGTTGACAAGTTTTTCCACAAAGTTTTCGAGTTCCCGGATATTGCCGGGCCAGGAATAGGACATCAGTTTATCCATGATATCCTTCGTCAGCTCAGGAACAGGTTTATTAAGCTTGGCAGCTTTTGTTGCTATAAAGTGCTGCCACAGGGGGATAATATCCTCCCGCCGGTCGCGGAGGGCGGGAATATGAATGGGAATAACGTTCAAGCGGTAGAAAAGGTCAAGCCTGAAACGGCGCGCTTCAACCTCGGCTTCCAGGTTTTTATTGGTTGCAGCAATAATGCGAACATCTATTTTAGTGCTGCTATCGCCTCCCAACCGGGTTACCTCGCCCTCCTGCAATACCCTCAGCAGTTTTACCTGCATATCCGCAGGCATTTCACCGATTTCATCGAGGAAAATGGTTCCTCCGCTGGCAAGTTCAAATTTACCGGGCCGTCCGCCCTTCCTGGCGCCTGTAAAAGCGCCTTCCTCATAACCAAAGAGCTCACTCTCGATCAGGGTGGGAGAAATGGCGCCACAGTTTACGGCAACAAAGGCAGCCTCGCTGCGCTCACCTGCATTATGAAGGGCCTGGGCAAACACCTCTTTCCCGGTGCCGCTCTCTCCCGTTATCAGTATCGTCGAGGGACTGTTGGCAACCGTCCTGGCATAGTTGACCAGTTCACTCATCGACCTGCTTTGGGCAATAATATCATCAAACGTGTAACCAGCCTGGAACCCGGTGTATCTGTTTACCAGATTCAGCATATTGCTGTATTGCCGGAAAGTTAGCAGGTAGCCCAGTATTTCTTTGTTTTCGCTTTTTATCAGGTAGGAATTAAAAAGAAACCTTTCCTTCAGGTCCTTCACGGCCAGTTTACACTCCTGGTCAATAAAGGGTTTATCATTGAGCAATGTATCGGCAATCTTTTCCCAGGCTGGCACAAATTCTTTAATTGGCTTGTACAGCAACTTTGTCCGGCGGATATTGATAATACGGCAGGCGCTGTCGTTTACCCAGAGAATCTCATCATTAAGATCGATGGCGAAAACTCCGTAAGCAAGGTTATTCATCATGGCGAAAGCATATTGATTGGATGCCTCCAGTTCCGATTGCACCTTGTTTGTAATCAATTTATTTTCAATGGCATCAACGGCAGCCTGAACCAGGCCCAGGGTATGCGGATGAACCTGATCGGCCGATCCGGTAATGTTGAGCGTGCCGATTATTTTTCCTTCGAAATGAATCGGAGCCGCCGAACAGGTCCATTGATGATAAACGGATATAAAGTGTTCTTTTGCCGTAATCTGAACAGGGGCGTTTTCACTGATGGCAGTCCCCATCGAATTGGTGCCGATACTCTCCTCGCTCATCACTGCGCCAGGAATCATGTTTAGTTTCGCGGCAGCTTCAAGCGTCCTTTCCCCTCCTTTGATGATGAGAATACATCCCACAGCATCGGTCAGAACTATGATAAACCCTGTTTCATTCACCGAAGACAACAATTGATTGATAATCGGATCCGAAACGTTAATCAGTTCTTCATTAACCGCAAACTGCCGCTTTAAATCGGCTCCCCTGATAATATGCCGTGGAAAGATACGGTCAGGCTCAACGCCAAACTTTCTCGATCGTTCGTGCGACCGCGCTATAATACTGTTTTTTAATGATTTATCCATTATTTCCACGTACAGTTTTGCTTTGCAAAAATAGGCATTCTTTCATCCTCCCTGCCCATGCTGGCCGACATATAACAGGATGATATATATTTCCCTGAAAAATCGAGCCGGAATCATACGGAACACCGGGAAAAAGAGATCCGAAGATGGGCGCAAAACAGGTTGTACCTTCCTGAATGATAAATTCCCGGTTTTGAAAACTGGTTGCCGGAACATTCTCCGGTTGCCGGCGTCCCTGACAAAACATTTGTTTTCTCCGCTGTTTCATCTCCCGGTAACATGTTAGTGCGAAAATAATTCCGATACGCCTAACCGGCAATATAACAGCCAATTATCAAAATTGACACTGGAAACATGTTTTGAAATAATATCATTTCTTTATAATATTTGTACCCTTCGTCAGCGAGTATTTCTGATGATTCGGGTGAATTTCCTTTGCTCCCGCAAAAAATGAAAAGAAAGCGTGGGATGGGCAGAGATCAACATAATGATTATGAATAAACTTCCGGTAATATTTGCAGGGTTGCTATTTTCAGCAATCACGGCTTTCGGGCAGGAGCCGATCGACGTAACCGAACAGACCATCAAACTGGGGGGCATGCAGGAAGAAGAACTATACTACGGCTTTGCAGCCGGTGATAAAATCATCTTCAGTTTCAGGGAAACAGGCGGCCAGGAAATCAAAGAGGTAGAAATTACTGAATATCCCGGCAACTCGAGATTCTCAGCTTACAAAACCAGCCATGTGGACAATAAAACGATTACGGTAAGCACGCAGGGTGTTTATATTTTCCGTATTAAGAATTCCGCGTTGGCCGGCCGGGTATGCCTCATCAAGATTCAGCGGGTTCCCGTCAGCGGCGATACCCGGAATTTCAACACCGCCGTTACCTGGGAGATGCGTCCGGATACAACCTATAGCACTTGTACCCGGGAAGCTGTAATCGGCTACGATACATCCTACATTCAAAAGACGAAAAAAGAATTGGTTAAAACCGAAATCTCGGAAGATATCATCGCAGACAAAACGGAAAGGGTACATTCGAGGAACAATTTGCAACACAAAAATTACAGTATTCTTCCGGTAAGCCTGCCTCAAAATGAGGTCACGCCCTTTATGACAAAAACGGTCAGGTCGTGGGCCTATTGGATCGGCGTCGGCAAAGAAGCCTCTGAAGCATGGCTGAAAAATGTGAATATTATTAAAAATATCGCTTCCGGCGCATCCGTCATCCTCGGCGGCAGCCCGCTTGCCGGAATCGCCATTGGCACCCTTGCAACCCTTGCCATGCCTTCGATGGGTGAAGATGTAGCCTACTGGTTTATCCCTGACTATGCCAATGCCCGGCTGTTCATGGAAGACAAAGATTTCGTGCAATTCGACAGCGGAAAAGGAATTGCCGCTTACGGCAAAAACACCGACAGGACGCAGGGGACTTTTTACATCGGGCTGCTGAACGACAATCAGGTTCAGGGTATTGATGTCAATGTGAAAATATCCGTGATCCTGGAAACCAAGTATTATGAAGACAAGCCCTATCTGGAAATAAGCCTTACCCCCCGTTACGGGAAAAAGACATTTTCGGAACCTGTCATCAGGACGGTCAAGGTTCCGGTAGCAGGGAAATGATCAGGAACAAGAGCCGGAATATGCCGGAAACGGGCACAAAAATTTCAGTCAGGATCACGTAAAAATCGGCAAGACTGTATTACCATCATAACACTTGTCATAATCCAGCCGCCACCCGCATTAAATTCCCCGCCACCAATGCAGGATCATGAGCATAAAACAAACCGGATCGTCAGGCAACTGAAGGAACGTGAATGCACAAAACCGGTATCATTGAGAAAGAAAGCCGTTTCTCATGAAGTACCGAAACTTAACGATAAAAGGCGCCTGGATGAGAAGATCGACGTCAGCGACTTTAACGAGATACTCTCTATTGATACCGGTAATTTGATCTGTGAAGCGGAACCGGGCGTTACATTTATCGACCTGGTAAAAGCAACCCTGAAGCATGGGCTTGTTCCCATTATCGTACCCGAACTGAAGACCATCACCATAGGAGGAGCGGTAGCCGGATGTTCAATTGAGTCAATGTCGTACAAATACGGCGGTTTTCATGACACCTGTCTTGAATACGAAATCATTACCGCCACTGGCGAAGTGCTTACCTGCACCCCCGATAACGAAAACAGCCTCCTGTTCCAGATGGTGCACGGCGCCTTCGGGACTCTCGGCATTATCTCGAAACTGAAGTTCCGTTTGATACCGGCCCTGCCCTTTGTAAAAGTGACCTATGAAAGTTTTGATAATCCCGGGGATTATCAATCGGCGATATGGAAGCACTATCAGGAGCAGGATATTGATTTCATGGACGGGATCATACACTCCGAAACCAGCTATGTGCTCAGCACGGCCAGTTTCACAGACCGGGCGCCCTACACCCATCGTTATGACTGGTTGCGGGTATATTATGAAAGCACGGGGAAACGGAAAGAAGACTATCTGAAAACGCCCGATTACTTCTTCAGGTACGACAGGGGTGTAACCAATGTAACGCCTGCTTCATTTCCCGCAAGGCTCATCTTCGGTAAATTTATGAACTCGGCGAGGGTGCTGAAACTCGTCGAAAAATTCCGAAAGCTGATCCCTCCTGAGAAGATTCCGGTCACCATTGATCTCTTTATTCCGTTTTCAAAAGTCGGCCGTTTCATGGACTGGTATCAGAAAGAGCTCCGTCATTTCCCGCTGTGGTGCGTGCCGTACAAACTTGTCAGGAAGTACGAATGGTTGTCGGACGATTTCCGGCGCCGGATCGATGACGAACTTTTCCTGGATATTGCCATCTACGGCATGAAAAAGACAGGCAGCAAGAACTACTATAGGATGATTGAGGAAGAACTGACGGACATCGGGGGCATCAAAACGCTGATCTCGAACAACTATTACACGGAGCAGGAGTTCTGGAAAATCTGGAATAAAGAGAATTACGGCGTTGTAAAGCGCCGGACCGACCCGGATAACATTTTCCGCGACCTTTATACGAAGACCTGCAAAACCATGATGGGGCTGGAAAGTTAAAAGAATGATGCATCGTAATAAAGCGAAACTACTGAATGCTTGTAATAGGCGTTTCGTTATTTTTAATCTTGTTCAATCCCTAAGATTAAAAGAGGAACTGGAGGATTATTTCTTCCGTGCCTTAAAACATTATATACTTCTCCTTCATAATATGCAACTCCACTACTCATTTGTGATTGCATTTTCTTTGTTGGCAAAACTTCGATTCCAAGGTTTATAATTCCTCCAGAATAGAAAAGCAGGTGTTTAACAAACAAGTCAAATGCTACAAAAGCATATTTACCAAACTGAACCTCAACTGCAATCTGGTCTTTTACAAAGTCCGTTTGCTTAAATGATGAAATAGGATTATTAATGCCCTTTGAAATCAGAAATTCCTTCTGTTTGTCATATGGTAACATTATTAATTCAGGGAGGACTTTCTGGTCAACCGTAATGTAATAATGATAACGGCTTTCATTCCAACCAAGGCGGCTGAACTTTTCATTAAAGACTTTATTCAATTCTATTGGGCTATAAAGCATTTTCCCAGTCATCGTTTTCTCCTTGCTTTCCTTGGTCATATACTTTGACGCATCAATGCTTTCAATAGTATCGATGATTTCTTTGTATAGTTTATTATGGTGAACCATGATATATTCTTCTCCATTCAAATGGGAATATTTTTGAGCTATTTTCATTTAGTAAAATATATTTATTTGTTATACTTTCCGTTTAAATTATTTATTTCTAATTGCAACCATTCTTTCGGAACCTGAGAAACTTTTTCTTTTCCAGATGGATTATAGATAGGTTTATTAATTGGTCTGATTTTTAAATTTCCCTCATTAAAGTCTTTGATTCTTTGGTTGGCAATTGTGCAATATTCAGCTTCCTTTTCAATTCCAATTGCATTTCGGTTATTTTTGATGGCCGCGATCACTGTCGAACCTACACCGGCAAAAGGATCGAGTACCCAACTATTGTCATTGGTCAAGGCAAGAACACAACGCTCAACTAGTTCAATCGGAAATTGACATGGATGTTTAGTCTTTTCAGGATGATTTGATTTAACATTAGGAATATTCCACATCGCTGTCTCCCAGCCATTGACAACAATCTCCCAAATATCGCTTGGATTTTTACCAAGAGGATTACCCGATGGCAATCCTTTTTTTTCTCCTTTGAAATGTAGTTTCCCAGGATATTTTGCAGGTACTCTTACATTATCAAGGTTAAAAATATAGTCATCTGTTTTGCTAAACCATAGGATCGTTTCATATCTTCCACTAAATCTGTTTGAGGCGTGTAATCCGTGTCCGAAGTACCATATAATTCTATTTCTTAGCTTTAGACCGTGATTTTTAAAAATTTGGTAGTAGAATATATCCAAAGGAAAGACTTCACCCTTCTCAACATAGTTACCTACCTGCCAACAAAGATTTCCTTTGTCTGATAGCGTTCTCACAAGTTCATTTATTATCTCTTCTTGTGTCTCCAAATATTTTTCAATACTAGTCTTTGTTTCATATGATTTCCCCACATTATACGGAGGTGAAGTAATTATTAAATCAAATTTTCTATTTTCAATTTTTTTTAAGACTGTAAGACTATCTCCGTTAACAATATTATGGGATATATTAGGACTAATATATTCAAAAAGAGGTTCTTTCGCTTTCATCTTTTTCGATTTTTCGTTCTACAAATTTAATTCTTTATAAACTAGTTTCCTGCATTGTTTAGTACGGAGTTTTCAACGATTATTTCAGAAATGAACATAAACTAGAATATAAATTTGAAACTTAGAAAATGATGACGCTAAAACTGGCCTGCTTTACAGCATCCTTTTCCTGTTGTTTTCCGACAACTGTTTCAATACATTTCCGGGATTTTCAAACCGGTTGGCCAGCATCATGGCGGCAATGACGTAAGGCTTGAAACCGGCCTGCCTGTATAAAGGAGTCCTGTATAGATTGAAAACAGCGGCCGACACCTCCCCTTCCCTGCAGCTTATCCCGGAAATATCGGCAGGCAGGCAGTGCAGGTAAAGGGCTTTCCCCTCCCTGGTGAGTTTCATCTTCTTCCCGGTGCATTCCCATTCCCTGAAGCGGGCGTTGTTGGAAAGGCATTCCTTTTCAAGTTCTTTCAGCCCGTTCAGGTCGCCTGTCCGCAACAATTCCGTGCGGCACCCCATCACGTGGTAAGGAGCCCAGCTTTTCGGATAAACGATATCGGCATCCCGGAATGCTTCGTCCATCGAATTCAGCACCCTGAAACTTCCGCCGCTTTCGGCAGCCTGCTTTTTAGCCAGCTCCATAACTTTCGGGATCAGCCCGTACCCTTCGGGGAAAGCAAGGTCAACCTGCATGCCCAGGCGGGTCATCAGCCCGATGATGCCCTGCGGAACCGACAACGGCTTGCCATAGCTGGGAGAATAGGCCCAGGTCATGGCTATTTTCTTTCCCCTGAGGTTTTCCAGCGACCCGAAAACCGTTTTCAGGTGCAACAGGTCGGCCATACTTTGGGTTGGATGGTCCACGTCGCATTGCAGGTTGATGATGCCGGGCCGTTGCGGCAGCACGCCGCCGGCAAAGGCGGCGTCGAGGGCGGCGCCGACCTCGCGCATGTAAGCGTTGCCGGCGCCCAGGTACATATCGTCGCGGATGCCGATAATGTCGCTCATGAACGAGATCATGGCGGAAGTCTCGCGGACGGTCTCGCCGTGGGCAATCTGCGACTTGCCTTCATCCAGGTCCTGGACGGCAAGTCCAAGCAGGTTGGCCGCCGAAGCAAACGAAAAGCGGGTACGGGTGCTGTTGTCGCGGAACTGCGAAATGGCCAGCCCGGAGTCGAATACCCTGGACGAGATATTATGCTCCCGAAGGTATTTCAGCGCTTCAGCAACGGTAAGGACCGTTTTCAGTTCGTCCGTCGATTTCTCCCAGGTAAGCAGGAAATCCTTCTGAAACAAGGAGGAAGAACACTGCTCTAATTTTTCTGAGTACTGCCTGAAAGTCTGATCCATGGTGATTTTTTTTCCGTTCAGATTAATCAATCAATAAGGTATTTTGAGCCGGAGATGTATAGATGGAACCGGGGTATTTGTATGCATCCAATCCTTTTTCCCGGTGAAGCGCTGCGAACTCAGCAACTCCCTGGTTATCTACATTATACGGTGAACACCAGGGCGGCATAAAACGCCGATGCCGCTACCAGGTCGCTTACCGGAACTCTTTCGTCGGGAGCATGCGCCAGCGCTTCGTTGCCGGGACCGAACCCGATGCAGGGTATGTCGTAAAATCCATTGATGGTCACCCCATTGGTCGAAAAGGTCCATTTGTCCACCAAGGGTTCCCGGCCGAACAATTCCCTGAAAGCCAGGCAGGCATCGACGACCAGCGGATGGTCTTCAGCCATCTGCCATGCAGGATAATATTTTTCCATCCCGTACCTCATGCCGGTATACGACGTTTCTTCGTAAAAAAGCACCCCGGGGGAAGCGTCCATATCTTTCACAATTTCCCGTATTTCGGCCGCAGCCGATTCTTTCGTCTCGTTCCGGGTCAGCCGGCGGTCGAGGTGTATCCTCGCATAATCGGCAACCGCGCACAACGACGGGCTGCCCGACAACATTTCGGTAACGGTTACGCTTCCTTTGCCAAGGAAAGGGTCGGTCGTCAGTTTTTCGTTCAGCTTTTCAATTTCGAGGCAGGCGCGGGAAGCCATATAGATGGCGTTTTTGCCCCTTTCGGGCGCCGAGCCGTGTGCCGAAACGCCCCTGAAAGCCACTTCCATCTCCATCCTCCCGCGTTGCCCGCGGTAAATGTTCAGGTTGGTAGGTTCGGTGATGACTACAAAACCGGGCCTGATCTTTTCTTCCTCCACGAGGTATTTCCAGCAGAGACCATCGCAGTCTTCTTCCATCACGGTGCCGGTAAAATAAAGGGTAAGGTCGCGGTCGAAGGCCAGTTCTTTCAGTATCCGGCCTGCCGTTATGAAAGCCGCCGGACCGCCTTTCTGGTCAACGGAACCGCGGCCATGAACATAGCCGTCGCGGATTTCGCCCGAGAACGGATCGAAACTCCAGTTTGCCCGGTTGCCGACATCCACGGTATCGATATGGCCGTCGAAGGCCAGCACCCGCTTCCCGTTCCCGATGCGCCCTATCACATTCCCCAGCCCGTCGGTACGGACTTCGTCGAAACCCGCTTCCCTCATCTGGCGTTTAAGTTCCTCCGCTACATCCTGCTCACCCAGGCTGACCGACCTGATTTTCACCAGCCTCGAAAGGTTGCCGGCCGTGTAACCGGCATACTCCGATGCCAGGGTATCTATTTTCCGGAAAATATCACTCATATGACCCTCTTTAGTGACTCAAAATTAGTGAATTCACAGCAGATAATTTCAACCGGGGCATGTCCTGTTCCTAAATT
Organism: Bacteroidales bacterium; assembly: GCA_035403165.1. GTDB lineage: Bacteria > Bacteroidota > Bacteroidia > Bacteroidales > UBA4417 > UBA4417. The sequence continues at coordinate 59,196 of DAONEP010000014.1, forward strand.
CCCTGCTTACATTTACCATGAGTAATTAAAAAGATATATTCCAAGAACCTTTGCTTTTGATAATAAGTTATTCATAAATTTTAACCAGGTAACCATGAAGCCCATACTATTATTATATTCGGGTGCTTTTTATATCCACCAGCCATCAAACAAACAACCTGCCTTATGAAACATAAAATACTACTCTTTGTATTTGCCGCTTTGCTGGTTGCCTTTAATACTCAGGCGCAGGATTTTTGGGAATTAATCCCTTTCCCTGATTCTCTTGGTATAGCTGATATTGCTGTGAACTCCCAGGGAACCATTTTTGTCGGCACTGTAACTGATAATTGTAATTTTAACGGA
>DAONEP010000015.1:0-57677 GCA_035403165.1 Bacteroidales bacterium
ACTCTGAAACCCTGCCCCCTCCCACAGCCTTGCGCAAGGCAGGCAGGACTGAAACCCTGAAACTCTGAAACTTTGAAACATTGAAACCCTGAAACTTAAAGCTATGAGCCAACGACCAAACAGAGAACGCAAAACGCAAAACGCAAAACGCAAAACGCTGAAACCCTGCACCTTCCCACAGCCTTGCGCAAGGCAGGCAGGCCTGCCACCTCACCCGCAACCTCGCCCGCGCAGGCAGGTCTGAAACTTTGAAACATTGAAACCCTGAAACTTAAAGCTATGAGCCAACGACCAAACAGAGAACGCAAAACGCAAAACGCAAAACACAAAACGCTGAAAACCCTGCCCCTTCCCACAGCTTTGCGCAAGGCAAGCAGGCCTGCCACCTCACGCACAGCCTTCCCGGGCAGGCAGGTCTGAAACATTGAAACTCTGAAACCTTGAGCTAACAGTTTACCTGCATGGGCAGGCTAAGCGTAAGACGGCAGGCTAAAGGCTAAAAGCTAAACATATCATCAGTAAGCCCTGACAGATTCACGCTTTTCATACACTTTACTGCCTTAAAATCCATATCCCTTTAAATTCCGATATGTACTTATTCAGTTTCTTCTGGGCTTCTTCGCGGGTAGCATAAACCCCTATCGTCACCCTGTACACATCTTCACCTGCCTGAACTGTGGCATTTGAAAATCCTCTTTCCTGAAGTTTTTCGACCTCCCGGGCAGCCAATTGTTCGTCACGAAGACTTGCAATCACCAGATAAAACTGGTCTGCATTTTTCCTTGCCTGCTTCTGATTCTGCTTTTCTTTCTCCGGGCCCGTTTCCTTTTTTTCAACAGCTTTTACGGCAGGGATATCTTTCTTTAAAGGGACTTCATTCACAGCGGCGACCGGAGCGAGAACCGGAGACGAAGCCAACTGGACAAGAGAATCAGTGCCGCACAAGGTAATATCAGCCAATGAATCAGCTTTATCGCCCAACCATACAATGGCATATCCATCCAATAGAGCTACCCCCATCGCTTTCCATTTTTTCGATTGCCATTTATCACGGTTAAGGAAGACATTTTTAGAAACAACCGTCGATTTCCAGAGTTCCATTGCGCCTGAAGGTGTTGCTTGTTCTTCATCCCAATAGGCAATTTCATATCCTGATCCGGGGTATCCTGTTAGTTCTTTTGGCTTGTTACTCATACATGATGCCTGAGCATGATCCCTGGCATAGCAGCATGGTTTCCAGTTGCCTTTATCGCTCCAACTGTGCAGGCCGCATTCAGAAATGGCTGCATTATTTGCCTGAAGATCGGAGGCATGCACCATGGCGACAAAGGAAAGTGAACGCGACAGAGGTATCAACGGCAAATTATTCGTCCGGCGGTAATCGTTGATCATATTGAACAGGATCATGGCATCGGATGTGATGCAGAAGCCCGCCTGCCGTTTTTCCTTCATCTGCTTGGCTTCGGTTTCATTCTGTGCATACATTCCAATAAAAGAAAAAAGGAACAGGATTAAGATCAGTATTCTCCGCATGCCATCAATCGATTTGTAATGAGTGAAAAAAAAGTTCATGGGTTGTTTTTCTTAAGACAGACAAAAGCCTCACCGTCTGATTCCTGCAACACGCTTTCATCAACACAAAGTCTGTTTTATGCAAAAATACAACGTCGGGGCTTAATAACCGCATAAACCGGTCAGTATCTTTTTAGCGATTTTACAGCAACCATGCGATTCCTGCAGCAATTTTCGTATGCTCCTCCCTGCATTCCGGGTCATAATCGCCGGCAACGACATTAACAGACTTTTCAGGTACAGATGTTCACGAATGCCGGAATGAATTATTTTTGTTGAGAAGAGTTTCATAATCCTTATAAATCCGATTTTATCCCATGCAGGTGTCAATGAAGGAAAAATTTATGGCTGAAGCTATCCGCCTTGCCGGAATGAACATCATGAATGAGAATGGCGGCCCTTTCGGCGCCGTAGTTGTTCGCAGTAACGAAATAATCGCGACAGGCTGCAACCGGGTCACAGAAACAAATGATCCTACTGCCCATGCTGAAATTGTAGCAATCAGGAATGCATGCGTCGCTCTGCGCACTTTTAACCTTTCGGGATGTGAAATTTTTTGCAGTTGTGAGCCCTGTCCGATGTGCCTCGGTGCAATACTGTGGGCCCGCATCGATAAAGTATATTTTGCCGCCGACCAGCATGACGCCAAGGCTGCAGGATTCGATGATGAGCATTTTTATGAGGAAATCAGTCTTCCGGCCGAAGACAGGCGCCTGCCCTCAGAACAAATGATGCGGCCGGAAGCTGTGAAGGTTTTTCACATGTGGACCAACTCGCAGAATAGAATTGAATACTGAAAAACCGCCTGGCAGGCTGTACATTTTTACCCCCAAAGACTGATACACGGTGCCTGGAAGCCTGAAACCGGACTATCCGGTTTCAATTTTCCCAAATATTCTCAATCTTCCGAATCCCCATCCCCGACTGCTTTTCCAAAAGGATGTTGCTGGTTAAAATCCGGCAGGTAGTTGTTTTGGCTGTCCAATTCCTGAATCCATCCCTTATAAAAGCCAAGGGCCTGCAATTCGCTGGTCACGCGTTCATATTCCTCAGGTGTAATCGGGCGTCCCAGTTGCCTGTGGCTTGCCACCTGAGGTACCGGCCAATACTGAGCCATAAGCGAAATCGTCAACGATGAAGAGACATCCCCTGCGATTTTTCTCAGCACCGCAATACTGTTATCCGTATGCCCCGGCAGAATGAGATGCCTGAGAATAATGCCTTTTTCTGCATAGCCGTCATGATTACAGAGCAGGACCGAACCTTTCTGCCGGTACATTTCTTTCAGCGCCGAAAGAGCTACTTCAGGATAATCATCGGCTTCCGAATATTCTTTTGCCAGCGAGGCATCCATGTATTTGAAATCCGGCAGGTAGATATCTATGTACGTCTCCAGCGATTTCAACGTCTCCGCCTTGTCATAGCCATTTGTGTTGTACACAAAAACCGGATTTCTTCCCGATTCCCTCACGGCTTCAATGATGGCTTTTACCTGGGGAACATGGTGCGAAGGAGAGACAAATCCAACGGCATGACAACCGCCGTCGAGCAGGTCAACAATCCGGCCAATTACTTCGCTGAACTCCATCCCTAGCCCGGCAGCCGGTTCCTTCCGGCTGCTTATCTGCCAGTTCTGGCAATAGATGCAGGCAAGATTGCACCTGCTGAAAAATATATTGCATATTCCTTGTTTACCACTGATGGCCGGCTCTTCGCCCTGGTGCGCACAAATCGAACTGATGTTAAAACCTGCCCCGGCATTACACCAGCCTAACCTTGCCGAGAACCGGTCGGCTCCGCATTCCCGCGGACAAATCCTGCAATTGTGCAGTTCCTGAAGAAGGTTCAGGGAACCTGATATTTCGGACACCTACGTAATGTTATTATCGCGGCAAATGTATTTATTTATGCCGCACCTTCTCCTGAGATAACGGAAGAAAAGCCATTTTGAACCGGCTTTCAAATCCTATTCAAGTGAGTTGTAATACTCCACGAGGACTTTCAGGTCTTCCGGCGTTTTTACTTTCCGGCCTGTCTCTTTCATATAACGTTCAATCTCATCCCTGTGTTCCGAAAACACTTCCAGTGCGCTCTTCTTGCTGCACATGATTTTTATTGCCGGGCTTTCCCCTTTCTTCAGAAAGTAGCACTCAGTTATCAGGTATTTTTCCTTCCCGTCGCCATTTCCTTCGATATGAAAGGAAACAGAACGTTTAAGCAATAATTCAGATTTCCCAGTTACCAACAATTCAAAATAGCCTTGTTTTACCAGTCCCGAACATTCATAAGACTGGTAGATAAATGTATGCCCGTCGAAAGAGAGGGAATTAATTTCTTCAGGTTTTGCAAGCGCCAGCGTATCTTTCCCGTCAGTCATCTGCATCTGGTCAGCATAGATATCATAACGCAATCCACGTTCTGTTATCGTAGAACCGTCGCGAAGGTTGATGATTCCTTTAGGCCATTCCGAGCCGAAATAAATATTCCCTTCAGTGCCTTCAAGTACAGCCTCACCTGTCGTCAGTCCTCCGGAACCTGAGAAAACATTTCTTTGACCCGCATTCAGCTTGTTCTCGTTTGTAGCCGGGATGGCTTGTTTCGGATTTCCCTTGACCTGGGGATGAACAGCCAGCGGCGATAACAGCAGCAAGGCTGCCACCATTATCAAATTTAAATTTGTTTTCATGGCTCAAAATTTAAATCTCTATAAATTTACACAATATAATTGATATTTGCAAGTTAATGCCGAAATTAATTTTCTGTACCTTTTGGAATGAGCAGCAGTCGGGCTAATGATAAAATCGTTGTACTTTGGTATCAGAATTCGCCTCCGGAATTTATTCGGGAGATGCAAAACCGGGATAGCCGTTACATTCATTTAATCTGCTGATAACCTGTAATTCATGGATAACATTACCGAAAATCCATTCATAATCAGTACCGAAAACCTGACATTTGCCTATAACGGGCAACCTGTACTCAACCACCTCAACCTCCAGGTGCCGGGCAGAAGCATATTTGGTTTTCTCGGACCCAACGGCGCCGGCAAGTCAACAACGATAAAGGCCTTGCTGGGCTTGTTGAAAGTAAAGCCCGGAATGATTCATATCTTTAACAAAGAGTTGAATTCCCACCGGCTGGATATACTTCAGCGAACTGGCGCGACCATTGAAGTACCGTCGTTATACGATCACCTGAGTGCCCGGAAAAACGTTGAAATAACCCGACGGTTGAGGGGCATTCCCGCACCGATGGTTGATGAGGTTATTGAAACCGTTGGCCTCACAGCAGATTCCGACCGGTATGTCGGGCAATTCTCAACCGGCATGAAGCAACGGCTTAGCCTTGCCCTGGCATTGCTCCACAAACCCGATCTCCTGATTCTTGACGAGCCTATCAATGGCCTCGATCCGGAGGGCATCCGTGAAATGAGGAATCTTTTACTCCGGATTAACCAGGAACAAGGTTGTACCATCTTTTTATCAAGCCATATTCTCGATGAAGTTGAAAAAATTTGCAGCCATGTCGCTATTATTCATTTGGGCAAAATCATTTATCAGGGAGAAACATCGGGTTTAAAAAGAAAAAACGGATCCGGCGGAGTCTTAACCCTGACAACCAGTGATAATCCGAAATGCTTGCAAATCATGTCCGAAACTCACATAACCAGCTTATTGCCCGGCGCTGTCTCGGTTTCCTACCAGTCACAGGAAGACATTGCTTCAATCATCCGAAACCTCGTTGATGCCGGAATTGGCATATACGCTGCAAAGCCAGAAGATCACCGGCTGGAAGAGTCATTTTTTGAATTGTTGAAACAAGGAAGTGAAGCATGAAAAAGAAAATCAGCTTATTTCAAACGGTTGTCATAACGGAACTTATAAAATTACGCCGCACGGTGGCATTCTGGCTGACAATACTCTATCCTGCCGGCGCTGTCCTGCTGGCTTCGCTATTCCTGTTTTCGATGAGGGGCCATTCGAATATGAGCCCCGTAAAAGCGATAAACAACATTAATGATGTTACGGCATTTTTTCTTCCATTTTATGTTGTATTGACAATCAGTTTCTTATGCCAGACAGAGCACCGGAATACCATGTTCAAACATTTGATATCGTTGCCGGTTCCAAGATCTGCGTATTTTTTCGGGAAGCTGGCAGCATCCTTTATCCTGATGGCTGTTTCGTGGTTTCTGATTATTGCCCTCACCTATGCTTCGATGATCATTCTTCATTTAACAAACCGGAACCTGATGCTGTTTCCGGGTTTCGACAACGGTTACCTGTTCACAGCCATCACCAGAACATTCCTTGCCGGAACAGCGATGGTGGTCATCCAGTACCTCATAAGCCTCAGGCTCCGGAACGTTGTGGCCCCGATCACTATCGGAACGACGCTGGCCATATTGCCCATTGCCGTATTGTTCATTCTGGGGGTCACCGGTCTCATTTCCAACCCTGATGTGTTACGATGGCTTCCGCTTTACAATCCCTATACCTACCCATATTCACACGTGTTCAGCATTATGCGGGGGCCTTCCTATGAACTTGATCTGTTTCCGTTGCCTTCTCTCATTTATTTCCTGATTGCCATCGGGCTGTCGGTTGCAGGAGCCTATGAATTTAAAAACCGTAACTTCAAATGAAAAAACTATCCATCCTGCCTTTCCTTCTGCTGACTCTCGCTTCCATTAACAGCGCTGCAACTTCAATTGAAGTTAGCGGACCGGTTTCAGGAACCTGGGATGCCGATACGGTTCTTGTCATGGGCGACTTATTAGTCCCTGACGGGCAGACATTAACCATCGCGCCTGGTTCCCGGATAATATGCTGGTCTCATTTCAGGATCAACATTCAGGGCCGGATCCTGGCTGAAGGGAATTCCGGCGATACGATCCTGTTTACGGTGCGCGACACAGCGAATTTCCACAACCCGTCGACCGAGCGCGGCGGATGGTTCGGAATCAGGTTTAACCAAACGCCGGCTCAGAATGACACCTCCAGGTTTTCGTTCTGCCGTTTTGAATTCGGAAAAGCTTTCGGCGACTCTGTTGACGAATACGGCGGAGCCATCTATGCCCGCTATTTCGGGAAAATCGGCATAACCAACTGCCTGTTTTATCACAACAACAGTTACTTCTCAGGAGGCGCCGTATATCTATGGAATTCAGACGCCTGCCTCAGGAACAACATTTTTAAAGACAACTATGCAGGAAACCCGGGAAATATCTACGGATATGGCGGCGGAGTCTGCGCCATGCATTCCTCGCCGGAGATCACCCGTAATGTATTCCTGAGGAATTCTTCCACCGGCGTCGGCGGCGGCGTATCGTTTGATGACGCTGACCCTGTTTTTACAAATAACATTTTTGAAAACAACTACAGCGCCTTGGGCGGAGCCCTGGGAGTGCTGCGCTGTTCGCCGGCTTCTGCTTTCTCTAACTTGTTAATCGTCAACAATACAAGCCTGTTTTTTGGCGGAGGGATATCCTGTATAAGGTCGTTTCCGGTTTTCTCCAACCTGACGATAACCAACAACTCGAGTTGCTACGGCGGAGGAATTTATTGCAATGATTCGGCAATGCCTTCCTTTTATAATTCCATTATTCACGGCAATACGGGTCTGGGTGTAAGCGCATATATCTGGGATATCAGGTCAGCGCCGGACTTTTACTATTGCGATGTTGAAGGCGACACCGCTGGCTTTGAGGGAAGCGGAGGACACCAGGGTTATCACGGAGAATACCGGTATAACATTGATGAAAATCCGGGGTTTTATGGGGCGGGCTTGTTTCCTTATCAGTTGACCGGGAATTCTCCTTGCATTGATGCAGGCACCCCGGATGCGACTTTCCTGAACATCCCGGCTTATGATCTGGGATTTGCTCCCCGGATATGGAACAACCGCATTGACATGGGCGCATATGAATACAATGGCACGACAGGAACAGCCGGAAACAATGCGTCTTCAGATGAATGGTTCTCGGTTTGTCCGAATCCGTTTTCAAACAGTTTCCGGATCGATCTCAAACGAAATTTGAATTTGAAGGTAAATTTCCGGATAAAGAACCTGCAAGGAAATGTTTTGCAAGATATCTGCATTCCCCCGGGCACACATCATTATATGGTTGATTGTATTTCCTCCTGTACCGGCATGTTACCGTCCGGTGCATATATCCTGGAAGCAGATAACGGAAAGGAAAAATCAGTAAAAATAATCCTCAAATACTAACATACCATGACAAGCCGCAGGACATTCATTAAGGCCACAAGCCTTGCCGCAGCAGGCATTGCGTTGGGAGGCTATGGAACCGCCACCGGGTTACCCGGCAGGAAGGAATATATCAGCAACCGGCCTGCCCCTTCCAGTCGCAGGTTTGTAAGCCAGGCGGTTGAAGCAAGAATTGCCGAAATAAAATCTGTTATCAGGGATCCTGAATTAGCCTGGATGTTCGAAAACTGCTTTCCCAACACCCTCGATACCACAATAACTTATTCGGAAATAAACGGGAAGCCTGATACATTTGTGATCACCGGCGACATTCATGCCATGTGGCTGCGCGATTCATCGGCGCAGGTATGGCCTTATATTCCGTTCATTAAAAAAGATGAACCGTTAAGAAAACTCATTGCAGGAGTTATTAACCGCCAGGTGAAATGTATCCTGCTGGATCCTTATGCCAATGCTTTCCTTGATGGGAATCAGGAAAGTGAATGGAAATCGGATATTACGGAGATGAAACCCGGCATACACGAACGTAAATGGGAAATAGATTCTTTGTGCTATCCCGTCAGACTGGCATACGGTTATTGGAAGGCATCAGGCGATTCCTCTGTTTTTGACTCCGATTGGCTTAAAGCCATGGAACTGGTTTATCAAACATTCCGCGACCAGCAACGAAAAACGGGGCGGGGCCCATATTCATTCAAACGGACAACATCCTGGCAAACCGATACCGTCCCCGGCAATGGCTGGGGAAATCCTGCAAGGCCCAACGGGCTTATAGTATCCATTTTCCGGCCTTCGGATGACGCTACCATTTTCCCCTATCTCATACCTTCCAACTTTTTCGCCTGCCAGTCATTGCTTCAATTATCCGGAATATACGGCTATCTGAATTTATTCAAAGAAGCGGAGCGGTGCAGGGCCCTGAGCGAAGAACTGACCCTGGCGCTCAGTAACCAGGCTACAATCCAACACCCGGTTTATGGTGAAATCTATTGTTATGAAACCGATGGCTATGGAAACCGCCTGATGATGGACGACAGCAATGTACCCAGTTTGCTTGCAATGCCTTACCTGGGTTGTATCGAAAAGGAAGACAGGATTTATCAGAACACGCGCCGTTTCGCCCTGAGTGAGAATAACCCCTATTATTTTTCAGGAAAGGCAGCCCGGGGAATCGGCAGTCCGCACACGCCCGGAGGGAACATCTGGCCAATGACGCTTATCATGCAAGCCATGACAAGCAATAGCCCTTCAGAGATTTCCGATTGTCTTCAAATGCTCAGGAATACGCATGCCGGCACCGGGTTTATGCATGAATCCTTCAACAAGGATAATCCTGCTGATTTTACGAGAAATTGGTTTGCCTGGGCTAATACGCTGTTTGGCGAACTGATCTGTAAAGTGCACGATGAACATCCAGAACTGCTTTAATACCGGTACTCAGAAAATAAGCATATCCGATATATTGGAGGCTATATCTTAATATTATTATTTTTGTACTTTTACCGGGAAGTTATCACCGGATAACAAGAAATTGATGAATCTTTTAAATGAACTTAACCATCAGGATAACAAATTTGAATTTCCAAACACAACAGGTATGAAAGCTATCAGAATCATTGCCTTATCAATCGTAACACTGGTATTCTCATTATCAGCAGCGTATTCACAGGTTAACGATACCGTATGGTTATCGACGCTCGATGTATCAATGGCCACTACCGGCTGGGGCCAGAAAGGAGTAAATGTTTCCTGCATGGGAAATCCCCTGATACTAAATGGTGTACAATACCGCTCCGGGTTTGGCACGCATGCGCCTGGCACCCTGTACCTGAAACTTGGCGGTAAAGCGCAACGCTTTCACGCTGTTGTTGGAGTTGATGACGAAGAAAAGGCTTCTTCCGGAAGCATAATCTTCATTGTTTACGGCGATGGCGAATTGCTCTGCCAAAGCAGCAAACTGGTTTCCGGCGGGAAATCAGAAGAAATAAACGTGAATACGGCCGGCATCGATACGTTGTTGTTGATTGTTGACGGCGCGGGCGACGGCATCAACTACGATCATGCCGACTGGGCTGACGCTTATTTCCTGGTTAAAGGAAAAAAACCTGTTGCTATCAGCCGTCCGGTTGAGCCCGCATATATCCTCACGCCCAAAGCTCCGGCTTCTCCGCGCATCAACGGCCCGAAAATCTATGGCGCCCGTCCGGGAAACGACTTCATATACCGTATCCCTGCAACCGGGGAACGTCCGATGAAGTTTTCCGTCAAAGGATTGCCCAAGGGATTAAGCCTCAATAAATCAACGGGGGTAATTACCGGAAAAACGCCTGAAGAGGGTCGTTATGAAACGGTTATTACTGCAAAAAACAGCAAAGGGGAATCATCAAGGAAATTTATTATCGTTGCCGGCAAACAAATAGCGCTTACGCCGCCGCTTGGGTGGAATTCGTGGAACTGCTTTGCCTGTGCCATAGACCAGGAAAAAGTTAAGGCTGCCGCCGACGCCATGGAAAAAAGCGGGCTGGCCGATTACGGATGGAGTTATATTAATATTGACGATTGCTGGATGATACAAAGCGAGAGCAAAGATTCCATCCTGGGGGGAACGCCCCGCGACGAAAAGGGAAACATGAAAACCAACAAAAAATTCCCGGATGTCAAAGCGCTTACCGATTATGTCCATTCAAAAGGGCTGAAAATAGGGATCTACTCCGGCCCCGGCCCCAGAACCTGTGCAGGATATACAGCCTGCTACGGGCATGAACAAGCCGACGCAAAACAATTTGCCGAATGGGGATTCGATTACCTTAAATATGACTGGTGCGATTATGAGCGCATTGCCAAAGACCACAGCCTGCCGGAGCTTAAGAAACCTTACATCGTCATGCGCGAGGCTCTCGATAAAGCCGGGCGCGACATTGTGTACAGCCTTTGCCAGTATGGAATGGGCGATGTATGGAGATGGGGCGCCGAAGTAGGCGGCAACTGCTGGAGGACTACCGGCGATATCACCGATAACTGGTCGAGCGTTGAAACGATAGGGTTCAGCCAGTCCGGACTGGAATATTTTTCAGGCCCGGGCCACTGGAATGACCCGGATATGCTGGTTGTAGGTAAAGTCGGGTGGGGCCCGGCATTACACCCGACAAACCTGACGCCCAATGAACAATACACACATATTTCTCTATGGGCATTACTGGCTTCCCCCCTGCTCATCGGCTGCGATATGACCCAACTCGATGATTTCACCTTTAGTCTTCTCACCAACAACGAAGTGCTCGACATCAACCAGGATCCGCTCGGGATGCAGGCCGGCCGAATTATAAAAAACGGCAACATCGAAATTTGGGCCAAGAACCTGGAGGATGGTTCTAAAGCGGTCGGCATTTTCAACAGGGGCATGAAACAGGAATCCGCCGTTATAAAACGCAGCGATCTGGACATGAACGGCAATTACACCATCCGCGACGTCTGGAAACAGGAAGACATCGGCCCTTTGGGTGATAGCTATTCAACGGTTATTCCGTCACACGGGGTTAAATTGCTCCGGATTTATAAATGATTTTAATCCGGAACCGGCCGGACAAGAGGCTGGTATTTCTCTTTTTCAGGGATTAAACCTTACATGCAGCAATGCCGAGAAAGTCATTGAATAAACCGAACAGTCGTAAAGTTTTGTAAAGTTCCTTCCCGGATCGAACCTTAATTCCAGGCCTATATTTTTGTAGATAAAACCGGTGCCTGCCGTGATCATCAGCCCGTGGACTGCAAAATCGGTCACGGCATCTTCATGGTAAGGTTCCCCTGCAACGCCATTCAGCGTATGAACCGTTGTTTTCCGGTTGACGGCAGAAATAACAAAATTGTTGTAAATACCTGCGCTGACAAAATACCGGAAATTTCCAGGCGTAAAAGAATAACGGAACATATGGGCCAGACTGATAATATTGGGCTCAAATTCAAGGTTTATGTCATAATAGCTGTTTTCCGGATTACCGTTTACACTGTCGGCAGTATGCAATGATGCGGAAGATTTGAACCTGAAAAAAGCCAGCTCGTTGTAGAAAGTCCCCCGGTTTTCCGTCTTGGGGACGGGGAATTCAAGCGAAACGCCGAAATAGCTGGAAGCGGTTTGTTTAAAATGGTACAGCGATTTATCATAGCTGTTGTATTGCAGCCTGGTGATGCCCATTCCGCCGGTCATGCCGAGAATGGCGCTGGATTTATCATCGCGCTGAGCAACAGCCTCCTGCATAAAAGCCAGGCAAAAATATGTCACAAAAAAAATCAGGTATCTTTTCATCATCACATTGTCTGAATAGATTTCAATATCAAACTTATATAAATTTTACCAGTCCTAACAAATAATTATTCAATTAATGGCAAAACATCATCATGAATAACCCCGATTTAATCAGGAATAATTGAACGGGAACATATACTCAATATTATTCTTACTTCGGAGTATATGGTCTATTCCGGGAATCATAATCCCGGTAATAGATTGCATATAAAGCTATTAGATAAAATGAAAAGAGGCTGCCAGTTGACAGCCTCTTTTCCGAATCATTCAGCAATGAGAATTAGTCCCCATCGCCATAGTTGGGGCTGTTTTTATCCCACCATACACGTTGCGCATTCAATACATCTCCGGTATTTACATCAGCAGTAAATCCCTGGCTGCTCAATGCTTCCTGCCAGTTGGCCAGGTTTGTTGCATCTCCGGGAGTTCCCCAGGGGAAACGGCGGGGCAGTTTCAATTCAGTACCTGAAGAGAGGTAAGGTTGCCATGCCCACAGATCACTCGAACGTTTCGGATATCCCGTACGACGGGTTACGGCAATACCTTCATAAGGATTGTCGAACAGATTGATAATTTCCTGAAGGATGATTTTTTCAAGGTTATCAGTTCCATATTTCACTCCATCGGCAGCGAGCAATGCATCAATTGCTTCCGGAGTAATTTTTCGATCCTGATAATTATCAATCTGAGCTTTGCTGGCACGGACATCGTAATTCTCACATGAATAGCGTACCCCTTTTTCGTACCATTCCTGAGCCGATCCAATTCCGCTAACATATCCTTTTTCGATAAATTCTGCAAGGTAGAGGCATACCTCAGGTGCGCCCAAAAGGTAGTTCATGTATTCGCCTGTTCCTCCATCCTGTTTTGGTTTGAAATAAAGATATTCAACCCATGGCAACCTTGAATATTGGGTTCCATTGGAATCTACAAGCGTGGATCCAAAATAATTCAGATTACCAGCATCATCCGGTGCAACAGGTGCACCAACAAGACGATCCCAAGGATCATTTACCGGTAAAGTGGCAAATGAAGGTACTGTGACGCCTGAAGCCTGAAGTAATGTAATAGCCTCATCAGACAAGCCGTTTTTCCGGAAAAATATTTGCATTCGCGGATCTTTATTGCTGCACATATACTTACTGAAATTCTGTGCCGGTCCGTAGTTCTCAATCCACAAAGAATTTGTTCCCCCAGGCCCTAATTCAGAAGCTCCAGGAGCCCAAATTGCCTGTTGGTCTTTATTTATAATCAGTGCAAGTTCTCCATCTACTTTTTTGCTGACTATTTCTCCGAGAATTTCCTTCATCAGTGCAGGATCCGCATGCTCCATTCGCGCAGCAATTCTAAGCCTCAGACTGTTGGCAAAACGGGCCCATGCAACCCAATCACCCTGAAAAATAAAATCCTGATTCAAAGGTGATAACTGACTGTTATCTGCTGCCAATAATACATCTATTGATGAACTTAGTTCGGACAGCCAGACATTGAACAGTTCTTCCTGCGAATCATATACTGGTTTAAAATTACCCGTATATCTAGCTTCAATTGCTTCGGTGTAAGGCGTACTTCCATACCAGTCGGTGTACTTAATTCCCAAATACACCTGGGGAATGTAGGTTAGCGCCCTCAATGCCTGATGTTTGGCTTTTTCTTCATCATTCATATTATCAATCCTCTCCCTGATTTCCTTCATGTCTATCATGACGGTGTAGAAGGGAACACCTCCCAGAGCCGCAGTATTATTAAAATCAGAGCTGGTTCCCCCACGGGCAACTGTCATTTGAGAGAAGCGCCAAAAATAAACGCTGTTGTTATAGAACCATTGGAGGTATTCATCTCCAGCCATTTTATAAATGGCATCCGTGAACAGATGCGTAAGATCGGGATCTGTGATTTCATCCGGATTTTTATTAATGTCGGCAAACTCTTTCTTACATTGCGGTGCAATGAGCAAGCTGATGGCCATTAATGCTAATCCAAGTTTTTTATATACATTTTTCATAACTTCCTTTTGTTAAAAGATTAGACATCGATTCCTGTTAAAAAGAAACGTTCAGATTAACCCCCAAGGAACGCACATAAGGAGTTTGCTGCCATTCATGAGCATCGCCGGAACGGTTACTTCTTACACTGAACGGGTTCAGGTTATCCTTAAGCGTTTTATAAAGATATCCGAGATCTCGGCCAACGAAAGAAATATCAGCCCTTGATATTTTTATATGTTCAAGGATGGATGACGGAATCTGGTAGGTAAGTGACAATTCACGGAAACCAATGTAGGAATTCTCCTGTAAAACATTGTCATTGATAACGCCACGGCCCCAACTGTTCGTCTGATAATACCAGTACTCAACATGGGTAGGTTCTATCATACCTTGTTCGTAAGCTTCTTTATAAGTCATTCCGCTTACATCGTTATGAACAACATTGCCTTCTGCATCTTTCATATCCACGATTGTTCCATCTTTAAATACGCCTTCAGGAATTATTCCGTCTTCATATTGGTTCCCTGTCCAAGGACTTGTCCATACTAAACCTCCGCTTTGGGCATCACGTTTATCCAGTGTCGACTCGAACAAGCCATAAGCTGTTCCGTAACGTCCTGAATAAGTGCTGATGTCACCACCAAAACTGAAATCAAACATGGCAGATATCCTGAAATTTTTGTACGAGAAACCGGTAGTAACACTTCCGGTGAAATCTGGATTCATATTTCCAACGACTTTTTTCTCATAACTTCTTGTTTCATAAACACCACGGGTCGAATTACTCCAAGAAAGAATCGGTAAACCATTTAGCGGGTCATTGGGATCATCTTCGTTATTATAGAGAAGAGGATCTGAATCAGATACAAGTACACCATATTCATCCCCAACAATTGCCATAGATGCAATACGTGTATTACCATAATTCCACGATCCTTCAAGGGAATACTCATCAACTCCTTCATAGAGATCTATGATCTTGCTACGGTTCCTGGCAAGAGTACCATCTACAAACCATTCAAAATCATTGATTTTTAAGGGCGTGGTATGCAATTCTAGTTCAACCCCCTGGTTTTGGATATTACCGGCATTTATCAGGATATAATTTACTCCGGATTCAATCGGTGCCGGGATTTTGAGGATTTGGTTGAACGTATTTTCCTTATAGTAAGTGAAGTCGAACCCAAAACGATTGTTCAGGAAACGATATTCTGCCCCTAATTCGATGGATTTTTTATCTTCAGGTTTGATGTTCAGGTTAGGCATTACATCATTCTTGAAACTATACATTGGAAGGTCGCCATTATAGCTGTTCACGGTTCCGATTCTGGAGAACCCCGGGTTGATCTCATAAGGATCAAAGTCATTACCCACGTGAGCCCAGGATGCCCTGAGTTTGCCGAAGCTGATCCAGGACGGCAGGTCTAAACTTTCAGTCATCACCCAGCTAAGGCTTACTGAAGGATAGAAATAGCTGTAATTGCCTGTTCTGTCGGCATATACAAGAGTAGAGGACCAGTCGTTACGTCCGGTTACAGTAAGGTATAACTGGCCTTTCCATGAAAGATCGGCAAAGGCATACAATGACTGCAATATTTTTTGATCCTTGTATCCGGCTTCCTGGCCAGCTTCCAATTTACTGTTCGATAATGAATATTGCCCCGGCACAATCAAGCCGCCATTTGTCCAGGCGTTTGAATAGTTATAATGCGTCTGCCAGTGTTCAGCAACAACTGATCCACGGAAATCAAAATCTTCTGTGATTTTCTTATTGAAATTTAGCCAGAGTTTTCCGTCAAGTTGTTGCTTTGTACTGTGGCCCAATGAATAATATCCACCTTCATTAGCATATCCCTGACCCAGTTCTTTCGTCTCTGTTTTGGTATAGTAATTATTAAGGTAACCTTCAAAAACAACATTAAACCAGTCGGCTACGTTAACGGTAACCTTAGGTGTAAGACGAAGGGCTTCCTCATTTTGTGCATAAGTATCTTCAAATACATCAAACCAGATATCAGCTCCCGGAGTAGCCCATCCCGGATCTCCATACTGCTCCTGGGGGGTACCGCCATGAGCTGCTTTGTAATGATCTTGTGCATAGATGGTATTATAATTCCTTGGCCAATTACCGGTAATAAAGTTCTGTTCAACATATTTCGGAGGATTCTTTGAAACAGAATTTGAATAGCTTATCCCAAGTTCGGAGGAGAGATACTTGTTAAACTTCCTTGATATCTTGGAGAAAATGGAGTTACGGTCAAAAGTATTCCTTGGATACACCCCTTTATCTTTCATATTGGAGTATGAAATCAGGAAGGAAGAATTATCCCCGCTCCCGTCGATGGTCACATTGGTATTCGACTGGAAACCATTCTGGAAAGTCTGGAGGTAGTTATCGGGCTGCGGGTCATAGTTGATCCAGTTGCCTTCATAATCACGAATCTTGGTGCCATCCATCTTATGTCCGTAACTAATAGGCACCCACCAGCCACCGGATATACCTTCAATATAAGGTTCTCCAGCCGAATTGATCAGAAACGAATTCTGAGGGGCAAACATATCTTCATAGCGATCGTCGTATCCGGGAATTGCGCCTTCTCCATAAACATTCTGGAAAGCAGGCCCATCATAGGCTTTCTTAAAATTCAACCTCTGAGACAATGTAACGCCGATGCCTTTCTCTGTTTTCCCTTTTTTCGTTGTGATGACGATAGCGCCATGCAATGCCCGTGAACCGTACAAAGCAGTCGCGGCTGATCCTTTCAGTACTGACACTGACTCGAACTCATCCGAGTTCAGATTTTTCAGGTTATTCCCCCAGTTAACACCTCCCCATTCACTTCCTCCTGATAATTCGTTATCGACGATAACGCCATCAACAACAAATATGGGCATATTATTCTCTTTTAATGTAGAGGCCCCACGAAGTTGAATTCTTGCTCCGGCGAATACCCCTCCTTCATTGGGAGCAATATTCAAACCGGCGACTTTCCCCTGTAATGCGTTAACAGGACTTATGGGTGATACTTTCGACAATTCATCAGCCTTCACCTCAGTCACTGCATATCCGAGTGATTTTCTTTCCCTAGTGATACCAAGGGCTGTAACCACAACTTCCTGGAGTTGTTCTGCCGTTGGAGCGAGCTGAACGTCAATGGTGGTCTTACCGTTAATGGCAACTTCCTGGGTTACATATCCGACAAAAGAGAATATTAACGTCTGTGCATTAGCCGCCACTTTTAATGAATACTCTCCATTGCTGCCGGTAGTGGTTCCTGTAGTGGTTCCTTTCACCACTACGTTTACACCGGGGATAGTAAGGCCATCTTTGGCATCGGTGACCTTTCCGGTGATTGTTTTCTGCGCCAGCGCAAACTGCCATGAGCAAAATGCAAACAGCGCTAGTAGTAAAGTTACTTTTTTCATAAGCACTTACAATTAATGTTAAACTTAGGGTTAGCTTGTTTGTTTTAGTTTAGGTAGTTAATACCATTATGTAAGGTTCGATGATGCTAAAATATAAAAATTCCATAGCGAAAAGAATACTTTTGTCCAATTACATCAGGAAAAAATATTTAATTGATGGATAACTATACACTTAACATGTTATATATTAGCCAGTTACAGTCTTTTCGAAAGCAAATTTTTTTTTTGAAGTTCAGGCCATTTTTTTAATATTTTGACCCTAAATACGATGATTTTATAATTTAATTTACCATGTAAGTATTTCTTTATATTTTTTTTTAGCTTGTCGGGACCAGTAAATAACAGCGCCAATTTGTCTAAAACCCCGATCATCGCTTGCATTAAGCGTAATTTTTCTCTTAGTGGATGATCAGACAGATTTTCAAAATGTTTTTACTAAGGAAATTTTTGAGAAATGCCCTGAAAAAACTGTTTGTATTATCTGCATCGTTATTCTTACTGACATTGCCAGTTAAAAAAGCCCGCCTGTTACGCCCTGGCTTTGATCACCCTGTTGACCATGTCCGCAGCCTCCTGCATGGTCACTGCAGAGTATACCGCCAATCCCGATTTATCAATAAGTTCTTTGGCTTCCATAGCATTGGTCCCCTGCAGGCGGATTATTACCGGTATATCCACATCGCCGATATTGCTGAAAGCATCGACAATTCCCTGCGCTACGCGGTCACAACGGACTATGCCCCCAAAAATGTTCACGAGTATTGCCTGAACGTTCCTGTCTTTCAGAATAATCCTGAACGCTTTTTCAACCCGCTCGGCATTAGCAGTCCCCCCAACATCCAGGAAGTTGGCCGGCTGACCTCCGCTTTGTCTGATGATATCCATGGTAGCCATAGCCAGCCCGGCGCCGTTTACCATACACCCTACATTGCCATTTAGCTTGATGTAATTCAGGTTATATTCCCCTGCCTCCACCTCGGCAGGATCCTCTTCAAATATATCCCGCATCACGGCATAATCAGGATGACGGAACAATGCATTCCCGTCAAGGCGCATTTTACAATCCACCGCAATTATCTTATCATCAGAGGTTTTAAGTACAGGATTTATTTCCAGCAGCGTTAAATCGGCGCCCATGTATGTCCTGTAAAGGCCATCGGTAAATCTGACCAAATTCTTCAACGCCTCGCCCGATAATCCCAGGTTAAAAGCGATATTCCTGCCCTGAAAAGGCTGTAATCCTGCTGAACGGTCAATGATTTCAACAAATATCTTATCCGGTTTTGTTTCGGCCACATCCTCAATATCCGTTCCTCCTTCGGGGGAATACATCACCATGACCTTGCTTTCGGAACGGTTTAACAGAAGGCTTATATAATATTCCTTCGGTTCAGAAGGCCCCGGATAAAAAACATCCTGTTGAATAAAAACTTTCCGGACTAATTTTCCCTGCGGCCCGGTTTGCGGGGTTATAAGCCTCATTCCCAGAATTTCTGAAGCTCTTTCACGAACTTCCTCAAGGTTTCGCGCCAATTTTACCCCGCCGCCTTTTCCCCTTCCGC
Organism: Bacteroidales bacterium; assembly: GCA_035403165.1. Taxonomy (GTDB): domain Bacteria; phylum Bacteroidota; class Bacteroidia; order Bacteroidales; family UBA4417; genus UBA4417. The sequence goes on from DAONEP010000015.1 coordinate 19,083, forward strand.
CGGCATGAATCTGCGCTTTTACCACCCAAAATCGGGATCCTGTCATCTGCTGAATGCCGGCTGCCGCTTCCACGGCCTCGTCAACTGTTGAAGCTACAATTCCATCAGCAACCGGAACGCCGAATGACCTTAATATCTGTTTTGCCTGATATTCATGAAGGTTCATATGTCATGAATTTAAAATATTAAATATAGTCAATTTAAAGGGACTTTCAAACATGTATATAAATCATATCTTTGCTGTTGAAACCTTAAATATTCCATTTTTGTGCGACAGTCCTTCTCACTGGTACTTTTATTACTGATTACCTTAACCTTACAATCACAAAACGCAGTCAGCAACCTGACATCCCGAAAAACAGCCGTGGCTGTGAGGGTGCTGAACGCCCCGCGCATTAACGGAATACTTGATGATACCGCATGGATTAAAGCGCCGGTAACCGGTGATTTTAAACAATCGCTCCCGTTATTCGGCCATGAACCCTCATTTCCCACCGAAGTGCGGATTTTATATGATGATTATGCCATTTATGTGGGGGCCCTCATGCATGATCCCCATCCCGACAGCATTCTGATGCAACTTGGCAACCGCGATGACGATAACCTGAATGCCGACATGTTCGAAGTTGAATTCGACACCTATAACAACCAGCTTGATGCCTATTCCTTCACGGTAACATCGTCGGGAGTCCAGCTCGATGCAAGGAAATCTGACGAAACCTATAACGGCGTATGGCTGAGCGCCGTCAGGAAAACAGAGAAAGGGTGGGTTGCCGAACTGATGATTCCCTATTCGGCCATCCGGTTTCCCAGAACCGAAACTCAATGCTGGGGATTTCAGATAATAAGGACCGTGCGCCGTTACCGTGAAACCGACCAGTTTTCACCCGAAAAGCCCGGAGCCGGGAATAACCTCGTTTACTGGGGTAATCTTACCGGCATCAGCGATGTTAAACCGCCTGTGCGGTTATCGCTCACGCCATATGTATCTGTGGGTTTTGAACATTTCCCTCAAACCGAAAAAAAAGACATTTCAACGTCCTTCGGCGGCGGAACCGACCTGAAATACGGCATCAACGAAAGTTACACCGTTGACATGACGCTCCTCCCCGACTTCAGTCAGGTGCAATCGGACAATAAAGTAAAGAACCTCACTGCATTTGAGACCGTATATACGGAACAACGTCCGTTTTTCCGCGAAGCCGTCGACCTGTACAATAAAGGCGACATTTTCTACTCCCGCCGCATCGGTAAAACGCCGATGTATTTTTACGAGGCTGAAGATATGGCCGGCGAAGGGTATAAGCTCAAAAAAAATCCGGTCCAGCAGCGACTGCTGAATGCAACTAAAATTTCGGGAAGAGGTAAAAAAGGGTTTGCCCTGGGCATCCTGAATGCCGTTACAGGAAATACCTATGCAATTGCCGAGGATACGATTTCGGGCAAGGAAAAGAAAATACTTACCGATCCTGCCACAAATTACAGTATTGTTGTATTTGACCAGGCCCTTAAAAACAATTCCGATATATACCTTATCAATACCAACGTTATCCGCGGAAAAGGCTTCGGCGATGCCAACGTTACTGCAGCAGGCATTCAGTTGAATAACAAAAAAAACATTTACCAGTTCAATCTCAACGGCGGCATCAGCCAGTTATATAACCAGCCCGATTCATCCGGAAGCAAAAGCAATCTTACCCTCGGATACAAATATTTCGCCGGGCTTTCAAAAGTGAATGGCCGTTTTCAATGGTTAATCCTCCACGGCATCATGGATAAGAATTTTAACGCCAATGACCTCGGAGTAACCTTATATAACAACTATTCGATAAACGAAGCGGATGTCAGCTATAACCTCTATCAGCCATGGTGGATATTCCGTGACTGGCATAATGAACTGAGCCTTGAAAACACCAACAACCATACTACCGGCCTGATGCAGGGAACAGAACTCGAACTGGAGAGCGTCGCTACGCTGTTGAATTATCTCACGGTATGGGCCAATATGAATTATACCTTCCCAAACGGTCACGACTATTATGAAACCCGCGCCGATAACCGGTACTATGTACAACCGGAAGCATTAAGCGGAACTCTTGGAATATCAAGTGATTACCGTAAGCCTTTTGCCCTTGACGCCGGAGTTACCTTACGCTCGGCCAGCCGGGATAAAACCCATGGCTATAAAGTCAATGCCGGGCCTATCGTCCGCGTGAATAACCACTTCATGCTCAAATATGAATTTGAGCTTGAGAGCGTCTTCAACGAACATGGATATGCCGATACCCGGGATGACGGCGATATTATTTTCGGGAACCGGGATGTCAGGACTGTTGCAAATGTATTGAACTGTAAATATCTGTTTATCAACAATCTGTCCTTAAATTTGTCGGCCCGGCATTACTGGTCAACCGGAAAATACGACCAGTACTATTCACTCCTTCAAAACGGCAATCTGGAGGAAAATGCCGGATACACAAAGGATAATAACTTCAGTTATAATGCGTTTAATGTCGACATGGTGTTTTCCTGGCTTTTCCTGCCGGGAAGCAGCATGAACATTGTCTGGAAAAATTCAATCCTGACGGAAAAAAGCAAAGCAGCAGAGAACTTTTTCAGTAATTTCAGCGATACTTTTGATTCTCCCCAGCAAAATAATGTATCGTTTAAAATCCTGTACTACCTCGACTATCAGCAACTGAAAAGAAGCCGTTGACAACGGTATAAGCCATTTAAAAACTGACGCCCAATATAATATAAAATGATAACTGCCAGTAATATACATAAATCGTTTGGAAGCCTCGAAGTACTAAAAGGAATAGACCTCGAAATAAATAAAGGGGAAATTGTCACGATTGTGGGGCCATCGGGCGCCGGCAAGACCACCCTGCTGCAGATTCTCGGAACCCTCGACCGGCCTACCGCCGGAAGTGTCGTCCTGAATGGCGAGGCCGTCCACAAGCTTAACGAAAAGAAATTGTCGGCGTTTCGCAATAAGCACATTGGTTTCGTCTTCCAGTTTCATCATTTGCTCCCGGAGTTCACGGCCATCGAAAACCTTTGCATTCCGTCCTTTATCAGCGGTTCATCCCGGAAACAAGCCGAAAACCGTGCAACAGAACTGCTGGATTTCCTTCACCTCACCGAAAGGGCAAATCACAAGCCTTCCGAACTTTCGGGAGGCGAACAGCAACGTATCGCAGTAGCCAGGGCCCTGATGAACCACCCTGATATTGTACTGGCCGATGAACCTTCGGGGAATCTCGATTCGGTGAATGCCCGCGAATTGCACAGCCTTTTCTTTGACCTTCGGAAAGAATTCAACCAAACCTTTGTCATTGTAACCCATAACAAGGAATTTGCCGATATGTCGGATCGCAAGCTCACCATTACGGACGGATTGATCGTATAGCGCCGAAACTTCTGTCCGGTTACTCCGGCGTCAGGATCGTTGCACGTCCAATAAATCAGCCTTTCCCCCGTTATTTTTCATGCGAAACGGATAATCCCACCAAAAGAACTAAACATGGCGCATTTCAATATACTGTCCCTTCTGAAATTTTCCGATACTGCCCTTTTTGTCTGTCTGGCGCTTTTTCTCAGCGCCAGCCCTGAATATACCTTTGCCCAGGCTTCGCAGGGTACCGGAAACGGCGCCTATGCAGCCGAAGTCAAAGCCGGTGACGATTGTTATAATACCAAAGATTATGGCAATGCCTTGATGCATTACCGAAATGCCGGCATCCTTAATCCTGCCCAGAAATATCCGCAGGAGCGAATCGGCCTGATATCGGACTTTCTCAAAGAAAATAAGGACCTAAAAAACTCCCTTTTCGAGGATGCGATCCTTAAAGGTGAAAATTTTTACCAGAACAAAGATTATCCTTCGGCTCAACGCGAATTCAGAAAAGCGCTCGAAATTGATCCGGAAGCACAGTATCCCAAAGACAAGCTGGCATTGATACGGCAGGTGTACACCGATCCGGGCGATGCCGCCCGCTATAATGACGCCATGCTAAAAGCCGATAAGGCCATGGTTGCAGCCGATTACGACCAGGCAAAAAACTGGTACCAGATTGCTCTTACCGTGGATCCGGATGCGCGCCAGCCCCGTGAAAAGATACTGGAAGCGGATAAACTGAAAGCGGAAGCTGCCATTAAGAAATCGCAGTATGATAAATTTGTTAACGCTGCCGATAAACTCATCCAGGCTGAAAAACGGGCCGAAGCCCGGGCCGAGTACCAGAAAGCTCTGGACTTATTGCCAAATCAGACCTACGCCGTTCAGCGAGTAGCCGAAATTGACGCCTGGCTCAATGAACGGAAAAAAGAGCAGGAAGCTTATGACCGCGCCATTAGCCAGGCTGACCAGTTTTACATCAGCCGCGATTTTACCAATGCCCGGGTGAAGTATCAGGAAGCGCTTAAGGTAAAACCGAACGCCCGTTATCCGAAAGACATGCTCGATAAAACGAGCACGGGCGAAGCGGAAGTTAAATCGTTACAGCAACGTTATGATGCAGCCATTGCCTCGGCCGACAATTTCTATAAATCCGGCGACATGGATGCCGCAATGCTTGGATACAGATCGGCATCGGGAATTCTCCCGGGCGAATCATATCCCCGTACGCGCATCGCTGAAATCGAGAAGTCGATAGGTGAAAAAACAAGCCGCAAAGAAGCTTATGACATCGCTATCATGAATGGTGATCAGGCGTTTCAGCAAAACAAGCCTGAAGCTGCCCTGGCTCATTATAAAAATGCCCTTACCCTGTTGCCCGATGAAAAATATCCTGCCGATAAAATCGCCGAAATAAATGCCTTGCTGTTGGAACGAAACAAAGCGGATGAATCATATAAAACGGCCATTGCAACGGCTGATCTGAAATTCAGGGAGAAGAAATACGAGGAAGCTGCCACCGGTTATCAATCGGCATTGGCGCTCAAACCGGGAGAAAAATATCCCCAGGACCAACTGAATGAGATTGATGCCATCTACAAAGCCCGTCAGGACAAAGAAGATCAGTATAAGAATGCCGTTGCCGCCGGCGACAGGCTGTTTGCCGAGAAGGACTATAACAATGCCCTGGACTCATTCAGGCAGGCAGAAGCGCTAAAACCAGCCGAAAAATATCCGAAAGATAAGATGGCCGAAATCAACCGGATATTGCAGGAGCAGAAACAACTTGATAACACTTATCAAAGCGCTGTTGCTGCCGCCGACAAATCCCTGGCTGCCGCAAAATATACCGAAGCCCTTACCGGTTACAGGAAAGCCCTGGACCTTAAACCGGCCGAAGAATATCCGGCTGGAAAAATAAAAGAGATCGACAGCATCCTGGCCGGTATAAAGTTGAAAGACGAAAACTATGTTTCGGTAATCTCCCGGGCTGACCAGTTGCTGGCTGATTCAAAATATACAGAAGCTATCGGGGCTTATAATGAAGCTTTGCAGATTAAACCTGCTGAAAAATACCCCAGGGACAAAATCGCCGAAGCTGAGAGCGCTCTTGCCAGAAACAAAGCCCTGGAAGATAATTACCAGTCGGCGCTGACATCAGCCGAAAAATCGTTCAGCGACAAAAAGTATCCCGATGCGCTGGCCGGGTTTCAGAAAGCATCCACCATAAAGCCCTCGGAGCAATACCCCCTTGATAAAATCACGGAAATTAAAGCCATCCTTGACGACCTTGCAGCAAAGCAGGTTGCTTATGAAGAAGCTGTAACACGGGGCGATAAACTCTTTGCCGCAAAGGACTACGAAGAAGCGATAGCTTCGTACCGGCAGGCGCTTGTTCAGAAACCGGAAGAATCGTATCCGGCCAACAAAATTTCTGAGATCAATACCATTCTGAACGGGATAAAAGCCACCGATGATGCATACGCCGTGGCTATTGCCGATGCTGATTCAAAACTGGCCCAAAAACAATACGGGCAAGCCCTTGCCGGATATAATTCAGCCCTGGGCATCAAACCGGGAGAAACATATCCGGCGGAGAAAATCACCGAAATCAACAGCATCCTGGCAGGTATACAAGCCGTGAACGACGCTTACGAAAAGGCAATCACAGAAGCTGACAGGTACTTCGGATCCGAAAAATACGAAGAGTCGATCGCCGGTTACAACAACGCCCTTACCATTAAGCCCGGCGAAAAGTATCCGGCCGATAAGATTACCGAAGCCGGAAAAAAAATAGCCGATCTGAAAGCCAGGCAGGAATCGTATGAAAAAGCCGTGGCTGAAGGAGACAGGCAACTGGCGTCAAAAGCATACACCGGGGCGCTGGCCGCCTATAATGAGGCTATCAGCATCCTTCCCGCAGAAAAGTATCCCACGCAGAAGATCGCTGAAATCAACACCATCCTTGACGGCATCAAAGCCATTGAGGACAAATACAATACCGCCATTGCCAATGCTGACGCCTTCTATAACCAGAAGAAGTACCGCGAAGCGCTCGAGCCTTATGAAAGTGCAGCTACCATAAAACCTGCCGAAACCTACCCAAAACAGCAGATCGACAAGATAAACCAACTGCTTGCGGAACAGAAAAAGCGGGATGATGATTACACAACACTCCTCGTCGGGGCTGACAAAGCCTTTGCCGAAAAGCAATACCACCAGGCGCTTTCCGGTTACCGCGGGGCGCTGGAAATAAAACCAGAAGAACAGTATCCGAAAGATAAAATCGACGCTATCAACGGGCTGCTGGCAGAAATTCAGGCACGGGATGAAGCATACAACAAAGCCCTTGCCGAAGGCGACGCCCATTACACTTCAAATGATTACCAGGCGGCTTTGACTTCCTATCGCAATGCCCTTACCATAAAGTCCGGCGAAACATATCCCGCGCAAAAGATCGACGATATTGAAGCCCGGTTGAAAGAAACCGACAACCAATACAACAAGAACATAGCAGAAGGAGACGCCCGCCTGGCAGCCAGGGAATACCCGCAGGCTTTGAATGCCTATCAGCAGGCAAGTGAAATCAAACCGGAAGAAAAGTATCCCCGGGAAAAAATTGACGAAATAAACAAGGCGCTTGCCCTGGAAAAAGAGCAACTGGAAACGATGTACGCCGGATTTATCACCGAGGGCGACCGCCTTTTGGCAGGGAAGGAATACCCGGAAGCCCGCAGCGCTTATAACAAAGCTTCGGGACTAAAGCCCGCGGAACAATATCCGAAAGACAAACTGGCCGAAATTAATAAAATATTACAGGAACAGGCCAAAGCGCTAAAAGAAGAATACGATAAAGCGATTGTGGTCGCCGATAACTTTTACCGGCAAAAGGTGCTTGACCAGGCTATTGAATCTTACGAAAAAGCATCCGCCATTAAACCTGACGAAACCTATCCCGGTGAGATGATCCGCAAGATAAAACAATACATCACCGATCATGCCATCAAGGAGGTAAATACCGGCGCTGTGACCATCTCAGCGGGTGAAGAAAAGAAATTCTCATTTGCCGTGATTGAACCCAGGCTGCGGAAAAACAATTATGTCCTGATCCATGCCAGGGCCACTTCAGGCAATATTCCGAAAGTTTTCCTCAATTACGGGCGCGATGCCCAGAAAAACGGCGGAATAGTGTTACGCACCATCTCTCCCGGCGAAGGCGCCGATTACCTTGTGCGTCTTGCCGGACAAGACCGCTGGTACCGTGAGGACAATAACTGGATCAGCATATACACCGAAGGTTCGGATGTTGAAATCAGCCGGATACAGATCTCACAGGGGGATGAATAGCCATCTGCCTGAACTTTTCGGAAACAGTATTTCGCCAATTTTTCACGACCTTTGCAGGAAACTATGCAAGCCTGAAAAATGGATAACCTTTCCGATTACTTCTCCCGTTTCCGTGAAGGTATTGTAGGCAACCACCTGGAATACGAGACGCCTTACGGAACTAAAAAATTGCTTTACGCCGACTGGATTGCCAGCGGGAGGCTGTACCGGCCTATTGAAGAAAAACTGCTCCATGAAATAGGCCCGTGGGTGGCCAATACGCACACCGAAACCAGTGAAGCCGGCAGCATCATGACGCAGGCTTATCACTATGCCCACAGTCTCATAAAAAAGCATGTGAATGCCGGCCCCCAGGATGTTATCATTACAAACGGATTTGGAATGACCGGCGTGCTGGTGAAATTTCAGCGCATACTCGGGCTGAAGACCTGCGGAATCCTGCAGCACTCCGAATGCCTAAACAAATCGGAAAAGCCGGTTGTCTTCATCACCCACATGGAACATCACAGCAACCAGACATCCTGGTACGAAACCATCGCCGATGTGGTTGTTATTCCGCCGGGCAATGGGCTGCTGGTGGATCCGGAGATGCTCCGTACCGAACTGGAAAAGTATAAAGGAAGAAAAAAACTGATAGGATCTTTTTCTGCCTGTTCCAATGTTACCGGTATCGAAACGCCTTACCATGAACTGGCTAAGATCATGCATGAAGCCGGCGGAGTATGCTTTGTTGATTTCGCAGCCTCAGCGCCCTATGTGAACATTAACATGCACCCTTCCGATCCTTTGGAGTGCCTCGATGCGATTTTCTTTTCCCCGCATAAATTCCTGGGCGGCCCCGGAGCTTCAGGTGTATTGATTTTCAATAAACAATTATATCATCAGGGCACTCCCGACCAACCCGGTGGCGGCACTGTGAACTGGACCAACCCCTGGGGCGGATACCGGTACATCGATGATATCGAAATTCGTGAAGACGGAGGCACCCCGGGTTTTCTGCAAGCCATGAAAACAGCCCTTTGCATCGGCCTGAAAAATGAGATGGGCGTTGAAAACATGCGAAAAAGGGAAAAAGAACTGGTAGAAAAGGCTTTCAAAGAATTAAGGAAAATACCCGGGATACACATCCTGGCGGATAACGTGGAAGATCGTCTCGGCATCCTGTCGTTCTGCCTCGATCATGCACATTACAACCTGGTGGTAAAACTGCTGAGCGACCGTTTCGGGATACAGGCGCGTGGCGGCTGCGCCTGCGCCGGAACCTACGGTCATTATCTTCTGGATGTTACCTTCGAAAAATCAGCACAAATATCCAAATTCATCAGCATGGGCGATCTCTCATCAAAACCAGGATGGATCAGGCTTTCACTCCACCCTACCATGACCGATGATGAACTGGACTGCTGCCTTGAAGCCATCCGTCAGATTTCGCTTCACCATGAAGAATGGGGCAAAGATTACAGCTATGATAAGCATGCCAATGAATTCAGGCACAAGCATGATAATGACCGGAAAAACAAGATTATCGGTTCCTGGTTTTGATTTTCAGTACTGCCGACGTTGATGGCCTTCCGGATTAATGCCGTAACTCAATCACCGTTATCTCCGGCCTGATGCCTATCCTTCCGGGATACAGGATATGTCCCAGGCCCGGGTTTACATAGAGAAACTGTTTTACCGGAAAGTCATGCTCGTACAATCCGGCCCATTCATTGTATTTCCATTGCGCCGGGCTCCATTGGCTGTTTCTGCCTTCCCAGCCCATCTGCATGGCATGGGTGTGGCCCGAAAGGGTCAGGTCGATATCGGGATACAATCCGGAAACCTCGTTGTCCCAATGAGTCGGATCATGCGACAGCAAAATTTTAAAACCGGGATGTTCAGCTCCCAAAAGCGCTTTTTTCAGATTCCCGCGTTTGCCCCAAAGCCGGGAAGCGCTCCAGTTTTCAACACCAACCAGCACGATGGTATCATTTCCCCTGATCAGAAGCCTATGGGCATTATTCAACAACTGCCAGCCAATATTTTTATAGAAAGCATCAAGGTCACGGACATTCTTATCCTTACCGGAAGGCGTATCCCACGAAAGATAATCCCCGTAATCATGGTTCCCTTTGATGGCATATACGCCCGAAGGGGCTTTGAGCCGCCTCAACTCTTTCGTGAACGGCAGCGCTTCCTCAGATGAAAAATTCACCATATCACCGGTAAAAACCACCATATCCGGTTTCAGTTGTCTGATGATTGATACAGCTTCACGGAGGCGTTCTTTGGTCCGCCAACCGCCAAGGTGAACGTCGGATATCTGTATGATTTTAAATCCGTTAAAGGATGCCGGCAACTCATCCATTTCAACCATAACATTCTGCACCTTGAAATCATAAACCCAGTGAACCATTCCTGCCATGAAAATCAGGATTACGGTAAAAGATACGGCCAAACCCGTATAAGCCACAGCTTTAAATCTTTTCCATTCATAGCCGGCCTTGTTCCCGGAAGAACGGAACCAGACAATCAGGTTATACGGCGCAGTCAATAAATCACTCAGCATCAAAATAATAAGGAGCAATATTTTCCCGATATAGAGCACAACAATGAAGCCGGGAATATAAATACGAAAAAACGGGAACCATTTTTGAACGGGTATAAAGACTGCGGCCAAAGCTGTCGCCACCAGTAAAACGAACGGCAACCAGTAATAAATCAGCAAACACCTGGCAGCTAACGCTTTACCGGGGCTTAAAGTTTTCCGGAAGGCTGGCCAATATAATGCATCAATGAAAAGGAAAGCAGAAAAGAAAGAAATGCGCAGGGCATAATTCGGGAAATGCCTGCCTGCAATAATTGCCATTGCTGCAACGATGGCAGCCATCCACACATATCGCAGGTATTTAGTCATAGCAGCGTAACCAGATTTTGAATGTTAATTTACGAAATAAATCTCAGGTAAACAAAAAATTTCAAACTCCTGGTCAGATGATCGAAGGTTTTTCTTCCAGCGTTTCAGGATGTTTGGCAATATATTTCAGGTAATTGAACAGCCTCCCTCCATGACTGGCATCAACAGCACGGTGGTCGAGGGCGGCTCCGAGGGAAATAATTCTCCTGACCTCAACCTGTCCGTCCACGACCCATGCTTTATCGCTGACGCCACCCAGGATAAAAACCATTGATACATTCGATACAGGGAACAAAGCGGGATACCCCATATCGAGCCCGATACTGCCAATGTTGGACATTACAAACGATCCGAAACTATCCACCCCTAACCCCACTGATGGCAACGAAAAACCCCAGTCTATGGTTATTTTTTTCAACAACCTGTATAACCAGTTACGGAAGGGCCAGGGAATTGCAGCCATGAGCCTCTTTAGTTTCATGGTTTTACTTTCGTTGCCTTTCCTCGAATTTCCTATTTCGTTGCGCAGCAGCAGCGCCATTTCCCCCAGGGTAAGCCTGTCCGCATCCGGAACTTTGATCGTGCTCATCTGTAATCCTTTCAGCAGCACGCTTACCATAGCATCCACATGACCGCGCTGCTTTATTCTCCCGCGTCGGATATATGAATTCAGCTCCGGCACTTCCTCCCTGATAGCCCTGGCAACCGCAAGGGTAAAAACATGGGTCAGGGTTATCCTGAGGCCTTGTTTCCGTTTCATCCTGATGTATTCCTCCAACCTGGTGATGTCCATCTCTACCGAACCGAAAATTTTGGAGTCAACCGGTTTTCTGTAAATAGCCGAAGCAACTTTACGCCATGGATTATTTAAGTCTGATGATGATAACATAAGGTAAAAGTAAAATGTCCCGGCGGAATAACACCGTTTCGACCGTTTTCGCAATATTACAAATTTTATACAATGAGCGACGCGAATGGAAATCTGCATATAAGGCCTGGCTTGGCAGCCGGAGCAAAAAAAACGGCAATTACAGGCCGGTTTCCCCTTCCGGTTGCCCCCCGGTCATCCTTCGGGCGCTCCGCCGGCCTGCTCCCGGCTGCACCGGTTGACGATTCCCGGTGCATCGCACGCTATCAAAAGAAAGAGATTCTGCAAATCACTTTTAGTCTTCAAGGCGATTATATCATGGCGAATTTATATTTTTGGCGCCAATTCAATACAGGTCTTCATGAAAGTCGGCATCCTTTGTTCGTCAAATTTGAACAGCTTCAACCATAAGGTGCTGGAACACATCGTGAATTTGCACAATGACAAGCTTGCCTGCTGCTACATCGACGTCAGGCCCGGAAAATCATTCCTGAAGAAATCAGTTTTCCACATAAAAAAGAGACAAGGATCATACATTTTCTTTATGTCGGCGGGCAATCTTTTCAGGGCAAAACAACCAGCCCTGTCTGCGGAAGATTTTTGCAGCCGCTATAATATTCCTGTTTTTAAAACCGATGATCCTTATTCGGAAAGAACCCTGGATTCCATCAGATCGGAAAAAATTGATATTCTGGTTTACCTGAGCGGCTTCGGCACTATCATCAGGAAACCCTTGCTCGAGATTGCTCCCCTGGGTGTACTTTCCTATCACCATGGCAATATGCGTGAATACCGCGGACAGCCGGCCGCTTTCTGGGAATTGTATAACGGTGAAGCGGAAATGGGAGCAACGGTTCAGCGGATTAACGAATGGATTGACACCGGAATGCCGATTGTTGAGAAAATTATTCCCATCCATCCTACCGACACCTACAATATCCTGCGCGAAAGGTTATACTCCGAAACGCCTGAGATGATGGCGGAAGCGCTGAAAAGATATGAAACCGATGACTTCAGGCCATGTCGGTTGGAGAATTACGGAACCCTTTACCGGATACCTTCGGCGAAGGAGTACCTGATCCTCCGATACAGGGTTTTTCGTCGCAGAAGAAAATGGTTATTATCGCAAGCCTCTAAACAACTGATGTTTAATTATGTGTCTGCTCAGCAGAAAACCAAGCTGAAATAGAACCATGACACGTGCAGCCGTCAAAAATGAAGATCTTTTTCAGACGTACATCTTAATTTTAGAACACCCGTTGCGATTTTTATCATATTGAATTTTAACATCTTAAAGCCATTCTGCGTTATAATCTGCACCTCCGGCAAAAAAAACGCCACAAATTTGTTGCTGACCCAACAATGCTGTTTGAGTAATAGCAAGAAAATTCTCATCTTTATCGTAAATTTTAACTATTACTGCACATTCCACCGCTGCTAACCATTTAAACCATGATCCTGCTCAAAATTTTCAAATCAATCGCCGTAGAACTCTCAATCATTTTTATCCTGATCCTTACTTACAATAACTATATCGGCAACAGCGATGTAACGATCAAAGCGGATGGAAAAGGGTATTATGATTACTTGCCTTCTGTTTTCATTCACAAAGACCTGGTCAGGAAAGACTTCAGCCGGGTGGGGAATTCCCCGGTATATCAAAGGGTAAACAAAATGCCGGTTTATGTTCCTTTTAAGAGCCGGCTGGTCAATAAATACTCCGTAGGAACTTCCCTGCTGATCTCGCCTTTCTTTGCCTGGACTTACATGCATGAATTGCATCGCAACAATGGCCAGGTGGACCAATACAGCAAGCCTTTCCAGATATCGGTTTTCCATGCAGCCATTTTCTATCTGTTTTTATCCCTCTGGTTTTTGAAACAAATACTGAAATTATACAACATTAAACCCCTGATTATCATCCTGTCGCAAATCCTGCTGACATTTGCCACCGGTGTGCCTGATTATGCAGGTTTTGAAGCTTCTTTCAGCCATATCTATTCCTTATTCGCCATCAGCGCATTCATCTATTTTACCAAACGGTATTTTACCACTGGTAAACCCTTGAATTTTCTTCCGGCTTCTGCTTTTCTGGCGCTCGTTATCCTGATACGGCCTTTTAATGCCCTTATCGTACTTTTCGTGCCGTTTCTGGCAGGTTCTGTCAATGAGCTGAAATCAGGGATATTCCGTATCGTAAAAAATCCCCCCGCCCTGATAGGCGGCTCCCTTATTTTTGCAGCGCTGCTAAGCATACAGTGCATCGTCTGGTATCTTCAGACAGGAACCTTTTTACTCTATTCATATCAGCATGAAGGCTTCAACTTTTCATCACCGGAAATCTTCAATACTCTTTTCAGTTACCGGAAAGGGCTGTTCGTCTATACGCCCGTTTTGTTTCTTTGCTTGTTCGGATTAATCAGGTTGGCCGTTGACGGCAGATATTACCTGGCATTAACCTGGCTGTTTTTTTTCTCCGCCATTACCTATTTCATCTCTTCCTGGTGGTGCTGGTACTATGGGGGCAGCTTTGGCCTGAGGGCTTTCATCGATTATTATCCGGTCTTCTTTATCCTGTTTGCCCTGTTTATGGACCATCTGCGGCCAGGAATAAAAATCCCTCTCATCATCCTTTCATTGTGCACCATTCCTGTAAACCTTATCCAGACAAAACAGTACAAGGAGTTCATATTACACTGGTCGGAAATGGACAGGGAAAAATACTGGAAAGTATTCCTGAAACAGGACGAGGAATACAAAGGCCTGCTCTGGAAGAAGACTTACTCTTACAGGCAATATGACACGGCTTTTCAACTGAACATTGAAAAAAAGGACATCTTGCCGGATAAGACTGATACTTTGTTACTGCTTTCCAGCAACAACATCGGTAATTTTAACAGGGTCAGCATCATACAGGTAAAGTTCAGCAACGATTTTAACAAGGACGACAGGACAAGACTGATGCTTGCCATCCTGGATACCGCTAACCGGAAAGTTCTGTACAATTATAACCCGCCGTTGATCCATTTTGCCGACAACAACTTAAACCAATATCAGTCAGGCCATTTCGATTATGAATTCAGCCCCATGGCTGATAATTCCGATAAAATCATTGCTCTTAAAGCGATTTCCGGCCAAAGAGAAGTATCTCTCAAAAACATTCATATTTCCTTTTTAATAAAGAAATAAAGGCTGATTTATAGAAATTAATCAGATAACCGAAAATAACTGATTGGGTGTATTATATAAATCCGAGTGGCAAAAGTGAAAGAAACCACTTAGGCATGGAGGTCACTGAGGCCCACTGAGAAAATCTGCAGTTTTCTGTGTTCTCTTGTGTTCCGTGGCTCCGTGGTAAAAGAAAAGAGAACCACAGAGGCTTCGAGGTCAGCAAGAATGACGTAATTCTCTTTGTTCTGTTTGCTCTCGTGGCTCCGTGGTAAGATTATCCTAAGGTTTCACGGATATATTTCTACCCTCAATTCACATAAAATATTACGAATTATACCCGGTTTTTCTATCTTTATGCAATATTATAACCTGTCTCTGAATATAACTTAATGAATCCCAAACCCAAATGCCTGTACTGCAATAAAAGTTCTGCTGTAGCTCCGTTATCCGAAAGTAAAACTAAACTGACCGGGTTCGCATCTTCAGGTTATTATTACTGCGGCGAAGCCTGTCATGAAGAAATATTGCAGTTCGATAAACGGGTGAAAGAAAAGTCGGCACGGTTTCTTATCCTGATGGCCGTTTCAGCCTTGTCGTATATTCCTTTGATGATCCTGTCTTTTCTTTCAGCCTACGGAAATATTTTCATGTCGTTGTCAATTGCTTCGCCGCTGGTTTTTATCGGCATCGTGATGATCGTCTATCCGTTCGCCACGCCTGAAACCAACCGTATGTGGGGCATCCGGAAAAGCATAACTGTTATTAAACGGCTCGGCTATGCACTGGCATTCTCCGGGGTTGTTGCAGGAACCATTATTTATCTTCTAGCCTGAGGGACTTCATTCTCATCATAATGGCGCTGAAATATGGCTGCGATAAATTGCTGGCTGCCTTCGGCTTTGGAAAAAAATTTATCTAACTTGCATCAATATTAAATAAACCATATAAGGGGACGATTCAGCCTGCTCAACTCCGGTAACTGAAACAACCTCAACAACACCAAAAAAATGTCATCATCCTATCATCTCGACAGACAGTACAGCCGCATCGGCATCATCGCCGTTCTGGTAGTAGCCGGCCTTTTGTTTTTCAGGTTTATCAACCTGAAGATCACGGAACGAAATACGACCATTCAAAACAACATCATCCTTGAAAAGTTGCGGAGCACCGCCAAACTTGTTATCTGGGAACAGGACTTCAAAATCGTGAACATCACCAGGATGGAGAAAAAATATTTCAATTCCGACTTCCTGAAATTCACCGAAAAGGTTTCCACAACAGCCCGCGGACGAATCGGATTTCACATCGACCTCGGCGACACGGCAAACACTACTTACCGGGTTGAAAAGGACAGGATTGAAATACATGCGCCTTTGCAAATCACGTATGTAAGCATCGACAACAGTACCATCGAACAGATCAAGGAGGCTTCGTTCGATCCCACCCTTGAAGTGGATAAAGAAGAAATTGTACGCCGCCTTGGCGAGATCGCATTAAGGCAACAATTGAAACCGGCGCTCGAAGAGGTCAAAAAGCTTTCGCTGTCAAAACAGGAAAAGAGCCTGACCGCCCTCACCGGAAAACCGGTCAAAATCATTCTTACCTCCGTGCCCTCCCTGCAAAGCGGCCTCGAACAGATTAAAATGAAATAAATCCGTGTATTATCAACCTTAACCCGGCACTTCCCATGAAAACTTTTCCCTCCATATTTGCAGGCCTGGTATTACTGGGCGCCTGCCAATCCAATAACAGCCTAAAGAAAGCCTATCAATGGCCTGATGTGCCGGCTCCCGTTTGCGAAAAAAAAGCCACAGAACTGGTTGCACACGGCGACACCCGCATCGATAATTATTACTGGCTGAACGATTATTTCCGCAAAGGCCCCGACAGCAGCAAGGTTGTAAAGTACCTTGAAGCCGAAAACGCCTATCTCGACACCATGATGAGCGGCACCAAAGCCTTCCGGGAAAAGTTGTACAATGAAATGAAGGCCCGCATCAAGGAAAAGGATGAGATCGTTCCTGTATTTAAAAACGGTTATTACTATTATACAAGAATGGTTGAAGGCAAAGAATACTTTCTCTACTGCCGCAAAAAAGGCAACCTGGAAGCCAGAGAGGAAATTCTGCTCGATGTCAACCGGATGGCAGAAGGGTTGGAATATTTTGCAGTCTCCGGATTATCCGTCAGCCCGGATAATAACCTGCTGGCTTACGGCGTCGATAAGGTTTCACGCCGTCAGTATGCCATTTATGTGAAAAATCTGACAACCGGAGTTACGACGCTTGAAATTGCCACCGGCACAAACGGTAATCCCGTATGGGCTGCCGACAACAAAACACTGTTTTACGTGAAAAATAACCCGGAAACCCTGCTTTCGGAAAAGATACTGCGCCATACCGTCGGCTCTCCGCAAGCGGGCGATGCCGTTGTATATACCGAAAAAGATCCGTCGAACTATATTACCGTCTGGAAAAGCAAATCCGATAAGTATATTTTCATTTCATCGGAAGCGACGATGAGCAGCGAGACAAGGTTTATCGCGGCCGATTCCCCGGCGTCCCCGTTTGCCGTA
Source organism: Bacteroidales bacterium (assembly GCA_035403165.1). Taxonomy (GTDB): domain Bacteria; phylum Bacteroidota; class Bacteroidia; order Bacteroidales; family UBA4417; genus UBA4417. The sequence continues at coordinate 36,343 of DAONEP010000015.1, forward strand.
TTTCAGCCGCGCATGAAAGATGTGCTGTACAGCGTTGAATTCGTCAACGGGAAGTTTGTCATTCTCACCAACCTCGATGCATTGAATTTCAGGCTGATGGAAACCTATCCTGAGAAAACCGGGCGCGAAAGCTGGAAGGAAATCATCGCCCATCGCCCGGATGTTCTGATTGAAGGGTTCGAACCTTTCAAAGGTTTTATGGTCGTAACCGAACGCCAAGACGGACTCATCAATTTCCGCGTCATGGACCTGGTGAACAGGAAAGAGCATTATGTAAAATTCGACGAACCCGCCTATCTGGCTTCGTCCGATGCCAATGCCGAATATACTTCCCGGGTATTCCGCTATAATTACACTTCGCTGACTACTCCCAGGACGGTTTATGATTATTCCATGACGGATAAGTCAAAAAAAATGATGAAGCAGCAGGAAGTCCTTGGCGACTTCAAGCCTGAAAATTATGTAACGGAAAGGTTAATGGCCAAAGCCTCCGACGGCACGGAAGTTCCCGTTTCCCTGGTTTACAGGAAAGGATTCAGGAAAAACGGCAAGTCGCCTCTGCTGCTGTATGGTTACGGTTCTTACGGTTACAGCCAGGACGCCACATTCAGTTCGAGCCGGCTGAGCCTGCTTGACCGCGGTTTTGTATATGCCATCGCCCATGTTCGCGGCGGCCAGGAAAAAGGGCGGCAATGGTACGAAGACGGCAAAATGCACAAAAAGATGAACACCTTCACCGATTTCATCGCCTGTGCCGAATACCTTATCCATCAGAAATACACGTCCCCTGATCACCTGTATGCCATGGGCGGCAGCGCCGGCGGCCTGTTAATGGGCGCTGTTGTAAACCTCCGTCCCGATTTATGGAAAGGCATCATTGCCCAGGTTCCATTCGTGGATGTTGTAACGACCATGAGCGATCCCACCATTCCGCTCACTACCAACGAATACGATGAATGGGGCAATCCTGCCGTCAAAGCGGATTATGATGCCATGAAATCCTATTCACCTTATGATAACGTGGAGAAGAAAGCATACCCCAACATGCTGGTGACGACGGGGCTGCACGACTCACAGGTCCAGTATTTCGAACCGGCCAAGTGGGTGGCAAAACTCCGCGGGATGAAGACCGATAAGAATATTCTGCTGTTGAAAACCAACATGGAAACCGGTCATGGCGGCGCTTCGGGAAGGTTTAAATACCTGAAGGATATTGCATTGGAAGATGCTTTCCTATTCGCGCTGGAAGGGATTACGGAGTGATGTCCATCCGGATCAGCCATTTACGACCCATCCATAAACATCCTTCACCTGCGAGGGCTCAAACCAATTTACCTCCTTATCTCTTTGAAACCACGTCAACTGACGTTTGGCATAACGGCGCGTATTGGTTTTGATGTTTTCTACGGCTTGTTCCAATAAGACTTTACCGTCGAAATACTCGAATAATTCCTTGTAGCCCACCGTATTCAACGCATTCAGGTGACGGAAGGGCAATAATGATCCGGCTTCGCCGGGCAAACCGGCTTCCATCATCATTTCAACACGCCGGTTAATTCTTTCAAAAAGCGCTTCACGAGGCAGGTTCAGCCCGATTTTAAGAATCCTGAAATCGCGCTTCCGGAACTGCCCGGCGCGAAGTTCGGAATAGGGCTTTCCTGAAGTAATGGATACTTCCAGCGCCCGTTGCAGCCTGACAGGGTTCATCAGGTCCACCGAATCATAATAGGCAGGATCCTGTTCCTTCAGCAACTCACGAAGTTTTTCGATGCCCTCATCCCGCAAGAGCCCTTTCAGGTACGATCTCAGTTCAGGGTCCGGATCGGGAAAATCATCAATTCCATTGCACACGGCATCGATGTACAATCCCGACCCGCCGGCCATGATGACAAGGGGATTTTCGGCAAAGAGCGAAGGAAGCAGCTGCAGCACATCCGTTTCGAAACGCGCCACGTTGTAGTAATCATGAATGGACAGATTCCCGCTGAAGTAATGTTTCACGCCCTCCATTTCCTCCGCCGAAGGACGGGCTGTTCCAATGGACAATTCCTGATAGAACTGCCGGCTGTCGGCCGAAATCACTACCGAACCCAACATTTTCGCCAGCGTAACGGCAAAAGCCGTTTTTCCCACTGCCGTAGGACCTTCAATAACAATAAGCGTATGGTTAGTTTTCCCCGAAATCATGGACGGGCCGTGGCCGGCATGGGTTTTCAAAAGCCTTTACCATTCGGGCTCTGTGGTGAAATTCTCGTCAATTTCCTCTTCCATCCCGCCATCTTTGATCATGTCGTTGAGTTCTTTCATCATGGCTTCTTCATCAGGATCATCCAGGTACGAAGGCACTACCGGTGCGACGGTTACCGTGATGGCTCCCTCTTTCCTCACGCACACAGGGTATTCTCTGGCAGGATCGCCGTCGAGAATGCGGGTAAGTTCCAGGTAAAAAGTTTTGGGATTCAGAAAATCATATTCATAAATAAACCGTTGATGCGGATCTTCAATAACATCTTTCAACCGTACCTGATCCATCACGTTAACCGGCATCTTGAATTCCGGCGCGGATTCATCATCATCGTTCGCCACCGGGGCAGCCTGTTCTTCGGCTTCCATCATGTCAAGGAGTGTTATCTCCTGCGATTTTTGCCATTTGCGGTCGCATACGAAAAATGAAGCCAGTTCATTTCCTTCGAGTCCGACACATTGCTTAATAATATCGTGTAACTCCCTGAACGTTTGATTGGGCTTTATCTCGATATCGCGTAAAAAATCTTCCTGTTCTTCGAATAGAAGCCTGAATCGGTATGCTTGCATGGTTCGTAAGTATTTTAAGGCGTATAAAGTTACAACAAATTTCGGCAATCCGTTCCCCGCAACCGGCCGGTTTTTCAACCTGCCAGGCCTCCCCCGTCCACAACATTCAATCCCAGTTTTTTCCCTTCTTGAACCATGAAAGCAAAAGCTTCCCCGAATTCGTTCGGGATCACGCCGTCAAGAATGGCTTCGCGAATGGCCGTCTTGATGATGCCAACCTGTTTACAGGGTTCAATACCAAAAGTCTTCATGATGATCTCACCCGTAACGGGAGGCTGCCAGTTCCTCAGCTTGTCTTTTTCCTCAATCTCAACGAGCTTTTTGCGGACGATTTCGAAATTCTTCAGGTATCGCCTTACTTTCTCGGGATTCTTTGATGTGATATCGGCTTCGCACAACATCATCAGGTCGTCAATGTCATCCCCGGCTTCAAAGAGGAGCCGGCGTACCGCGCTGTCGGTGACTTCTTCCTGCGAAAGCACGATGGGGCGCAGGTGAAGTTGCACCAGTTTCTGCACACACTTCATCTTTTCGTTCATCGGAAGCCTGAGATGGCCGAAAATCCCCGGGATCATCTTCATTCCCCTGAACTCGTGTCCGTGGAAGGTCCAACCCGTTTCCTTGTCGAAACGTTTGGTTACGGGTTTGGCAATATCGTGCAACACGGCAGCCCAGCGCAGCCACAGGTCGCCGGTGTTGACCGAAATCCGGTCCAGTACTTCAAGCGTATGGCTGAAATTATCTTTATGCCCTTTGCCGTCGATATACTCGGCGCCTTTAAGCGCAACAAACTGAGGGAAGATGAGTTCCAGCAGCCCGGCATCGTCGAGCAACCTAAAGCCTGTTGAAGGTTCAGGGGAAAGGATGATCTTGTTCAGTTCGTCGGTAATGCGCTCCTGCGAAATTATAGAAATCCTGTCGCGATTACGGCGGATGGCCGCGAACGTTTCGGGAACAATGTCAAATTGCAGTTGCGTGGCAAAACGGATGGCGCGCATCATGCGCAGCGGGTCATCCGAAAAGGTAATATCCGGATTCAGCGGCGTCCTGATCTGTTTTCCCTTTAGGTCGTCCAGACCGTTGAAGGGATCGGACAACAGGCCATAATCGCCGGGACGAAGGCTGATAGCAAGGGCGTTGATGGTAAAATCGCGCCGCAACTGGTCATCTTCGATGGTCCCGGGCTCCACGTCAGGATTGCGGGAATCGCCCCGGTAACTTTCCTTGCGGGCGCCGACAAACTCCACCTGCCAGTTGCGGTAGTTGAACATGGCCGTACCGAAATTGCGGTAAACGGCAACCTTTTTAACCATGAGACGGGCAGCGACTTCTTCGGCCAGTTTTACCCCGTCGCCCGACGTCACAATATCCACATCCTTCGAAGGCCTTCCGAGCAGAGCATCCCGCACAAAGCCGCCAATCACAAAGGCATCGGTATTCAATGCAGAAGCCGTTTCGGAAATAATCCCGAAAATCTTGTGATGAATGGTTTGTCCGAGGTTGAGCATACGACATTAATAACGGATTGCGCCCGTTTTGAGCCGGCAAAATTAAGAATTCCTGCCACAACCCAAAATACCCGGCAGTGAAGCTCTATGAACCCGCCTGAAGAAATAATGATTTTTTCCGTCAGGAAAATGACGCCTGCACTTATGTATCAGACAAAAACGTGTCGGACGCAAAGAACAAAACATCACCCGGCAATCGTTTCCCATCAGCAACTTGTTTCCTGAAGGCCTGTAAAATCTATTGATTACAGAATCTTACCCTGTATCGCCGGCGTACCATCCTGACAGTGAAGTTGTATATAAATATTTCCGTTTGATGCTTGCTATTCAAAACCTAAGTCCTAATTTTGACATACTTATCATTATCAGAAAATAAATTCTTAAACCCTTGATAATATGGCAAAAAGAACTATTGTAACGATGCCCGGCGATGGCATCGGAAAAGCAGTAATGGCAGAAGCGCTTCGCGTACTCGATGCTGCCGGATTCGATGCTGAATATGTTAACGGCGATATCGGCTGGGAATTCTGGTGCAAGGAAGGAAATCCCCTCCCCGACCGCACCATCGAACTACTGAAAAAGCATAAAATTGCCCTTTTCGGCGCTATCACTTCAAAACCTAAAGACAAAGCCGCCGCCGAGCTGGCGCCAGAGCTTCAGGGCAAAGGCATTGTTTATTACAGCCCGATCGTGAGCATGCGCCAGATGTTCGACCTCGACATCTGCCAGCGTCCATGCCGCACTTTCAAAGGAAACCCGCTGAACTTCATCCGTCGCGGAAAAGGCGGCGTTATCGAAGAACCGGTCATCGATACCATGATCTTCCGTCAGAACACCGAAGGCCTTTACGGTGGCGTGGAATGGACCAATCCTTCCGACCTTGTTTATGAAGCGCTTATGACCCACCCGAAATTCAGGGATAACTTTGCCTGGTGCCCGCGCCCGGAACTGGCTGTTTCAACCCGGATCTTCACTAAAAAATATACCGCACGCATCCTGAAAGTCGCTTTCGAATATGCCAAGGCAAAAGGATTCAACACGGTAACCCTGTGCGAAAAGCCCAACGTAATCCGCGAAACTTCCGGCATGATGCTGAAACTCGCCCAGGAAATGGCAAAGAACGAATATCCCGGAATTCGTGTACAGGATGTGAACATTGACGCCCAGATGATGTGGCTCACCAAGAATCCTGAAACCTACCACGTGATTGTAGCCGGAAATATGTTCGGCGACATCGTTTCCGATGGTTTCGCAGGACTGATCGGCGGACTTGGATTTGCATGCAGCGCCAATATAGGACCTGAAGTGGCCGTTTTCGAGCCCACCCATGGCTCAGCCCCGAAATATGCCGATTACCCGGTTTCCATTGTTAACCCCATCGCCATGATCATGTCGGCATGCATGATGCTCGATCATATCGGCGAAGAAGCCATGGCCGAACGTATCCGTAAAGCCGTTGCCGACGTTGTGGAAGAAGGCAAAGTGCTTGCTTACGACATGCTGAAACTTTCAGGATCGCCCGATGTTATTAATCAGGGCGCCGCTTCTACACGCCAGATGGCCGACGCTGTTATTGCCAAACTTAAATAAGAGAGTATAACAACCAGAGGCTGTCACAAAAGGCAGGATCATCCCGACTCCGCCTGTTTGCCAGCAGGCAGGCGGAGTTGAGTTTTAATCAAAACCGAACCTTAAATTCACCTTCGTAACTTACCGGATATGAATATAGAACAGAAATACATCGACCAGGCCAACCAACTATGGCCGGAACTGGAATGGATCAACGATCCTGTGTTGCGCAAGCAAACTACCAACACCTGGGCTTTGGCCCTTCAGAAAAGCGTGCTTACTCCCGATGATCTGAATACCATTCCGTTTACCCTGCTTTGCGGTCCCGACCTGAAAGTTACTTTCATGGACCATAAACGTTGCGTCGTTCATGTGGCTAAGGATGCAGGCAATAAAATGAATGAATTTTTCAAAACCGATCTTCCGGTAAACATGGATGTGCTGATCGCAGGCGCCATCCTGGCTGATGTAGGAAAGCTGCTTGAATACGAGTTGAAAGACGGAAAATCGGTGCAGGGCAGTTACGGAAAATACCTGAGACATCCGTTTTCAGGCGTATCGCTGGCCGAACAATGCGGCGTCCCGGCTCCGGTATGCCATATTATCGCAACGCATGCCGGCGAAGGCGATATGGTGAAAAGAAGCGTAGAAGCATACATCGTGCATCACGCCGATTTCATGACGTTTGAACCCTTCCGCGAACGGCTGAAGATTTGATATCAGGCAACGACGTTAAGAAGACAAGCGATCCCTGAAATGATATAAGACGTTGAAATGCACTGAAAATGAATAATTCCAGACCCGGGAAAGTTAAATATTCCCATTGCAACTTTGCACGACGCCTCTCATTCATAAACCTTTATCAAAAAAAGACATGACCATCATCGAAAAAATAATCGCTGCACACAGCAAGCAAGCCTCGGTAAAACCGGGCGATATTGTGGATGTATTCATCGATACACGCGTTGCCCGCGACTTCGGCGGCGCCAACGTGGTTGAAAATATCCTGAATAACGGCCTCACCGTTGATGATCCATCCCGGACCTTCTTTACCTTCGACTGCAATCCCGGCGGTTCCGATCAGAAATACGCCGCCAACCAGCATTTCTGCCGTTTGTTTGCAAGGCAGAACGGCATTAAAATTTACGATATCAATACAGGCATCGGAACCCATATGGCCATCGATACCGGCCTGGCGTACCCCGGATGCACCATCGTTTCAACCGATTCGCACGCCAACATCATGGGCGCTATCGGCGCTTTCGGGCAAGGCATGGGCGATCAGGATATCGCTGCAGCATGGGCTAAAGGCTCTGTGTGGTTCAAAGTTCCGGAATCCGTAAAAATCGTCCTGAAGGGGAAACGTCCGGACAATGTTACCGCAAAGGACATTGTCCTGAACCTGCTGAATATTTACGGCGCCAATAAGCTTCTTGGCTATTCGGTTGAGATTGCGGGAGAAACGGCCGACGAGTTAAGCCTTGATGAACGGATCACCATTTCATCCATGGGTACCGAGATGGGAGCCATCATCCTGATGTTCTCTCCCAGCGAAAAAGTGCTGGATGAACTGGAATCACGCACCGGCAAACGTTATGAAGCTACCAAACCTGATGCCGGTGCCGTTTATACTTTCGTTCATGAAATAGATGCTTTTGCTTTCGTCCCCATGGTCGCCAATCCCGGCCATCCCCACGACGATGTCCCTGTTGCCAGCGTAAAAGGCACCAAGATAGACTCCGCATTCCTCGGCAGTTGCACCAACGGTCGTCTGAACGACCTGCGAGTTGCCGCATCACTCCTGAAAGGAAGGAAAGTGGCCCCGGGAGTGGTATTCAAAGTCGTTCCTGCTACCGATGACATCTGGCGTCAGGCTTTGGCCGAAGGATTAATCCAGGTTTTTAAAGATGCAGGCGCGCTGGTCTCAAACGCAGGCTGTGCAGGCTGTGCCGCCGGGCAGATCGGACAAAACGGGCCCGAAGAGGTCACCATCAGCTCCGGTAACCGCAACTTTGCCGGTAAACAGGGCAAAGGATCCATGTATTTGGCTTCGCCTGCCATTGTAGCCGCGTCGGCCATAGCCGGATATATTACCACGCCCGATGAAATTCCGGCAATTCCGGCAGTATTTGAGAAAAAAGCAAGCCTGGCCCGCGAAATCAAAGAAAAAGAAAAGACGGATAAACCCGATATCGTGGAAGGCCATGCCTGGGTGATCCGGAAAGACGATATCGACACCGATATGATTTTTCATAACCGCTACCTTACCATTACCGATATCAAGGAAATGGGGCAGTACGCGCTCGATAACCTGAAAGGCTATGAGGATTTCGCCAAAAAAGCACAACCCGGCGATATCATTTTCACCACCAAGAATTTCGGGGCCGGATCATCGAGACAGCAAGCCGTGGATTGTTTTCTTTCGCTGGGTATTTCGGCCATCGTTGCCGAATCGTTCGGCGCCATTTACGAACGTAACGCCATCAATGCCGCCATGCCGATCCTTACTTACAAAACCGGATTGCTGGAAGAGCTGCAACTGGAACAGGGCGACCGTGTTCGGGTTAATTTCACCACCGGTGAAGTGAGTAACCTTTCGAAAGATAAATCGGTTGTCATCAACAAGTTTTATGACGCACAGATGCAGATTTACAGGAACGGCGGTTTGCTGTAATCCCTTTTCAGAAAAACAAAAGCCCGGACATGCCATACAGGTCCGGGCTTTTTTATTGCGATAGCCTGTGCTAATTATGGCCGGAAAGCCTTTTGAGGCACATCATCATGATGCCGGGCACCAGAAAAGGAACCGAAAAGGCCAGGGCCATCAGCAGATTGCCGCTTTCTCCTACGGCCAGCAGATACGCTCCCATTATCAAGGCTCCAATTATCATCATCACCGCTCCAATCCTTACTTTAAACCATGAGATGGCAAATCCCAGGACAGTGAACAGCATCATAATTAAAATCGGAACAGCCCCTGTTTTCCCTTCCAGAAAATCTCCGACTCCTTCACCTACCAGGAAAAGCAGAAAAAAAAGCGATGAGAGCAAACCGATAGCCAGGGCTGAAAATTTAACCAAATTGTATAAGGTTGCCTTTTTCATCTTACGATCCGTATTGGGTGGTGACAGTCAGGTAATTCGGATAAGTTATTGAATAAGCGCCGACAGAAATCGTCGGCCTGACCTTAAGGGTAAAACGGGTAGGCTCGTTGCCTGTCCCGGCAAGGTTTAATCCGAAATTAATAATGGCATCGGCACTTTTTCCCGACAATGCTTTTTTCAGGTCAATGTTCATCTGCATCGGGATAACAGAGGCACCCTTTGCGGGAATGGTGTATGAATTATTAACGGTGCCGGCAGTCATCTCGATATCATCGATCAGCAAAATCCAGTCAAACTGCGTCATTTTGGCTGAAGAAGCATTGGGATTGCTTACTTCGGTATTCAGTGTAAAAGTGAGTGGGAACTGGCCCGAAGCAACAGCCGTTGCCAGTTTGGCTCCATCAACGAGGGTGAGATCCGAAAGTTTTTTGACATTCTGAACATTTACTCCCGCTAAGGTTAATTGTTTTACCGATTCGAGCCGGAATCTGCAATTGACAATATTGGCGAACTTTCCGGCTTCCTGAAGTACGCTGCACGAACTCAACATCATGAGTGCGGGAAGTAACACAAGAAAATATTTTTTCATGTTTCAGTTAAATTTTCGACGTCACAAAAGAACAAAAACTATACCCTGCTTTGGACTGTATCCTTAATTTAGAATCTTTTGAAATTGCAGGATTCTTAAAACATGTTTAATTAATTACGACATTTGAGCAATTAATTACCTGATTGATCTAAATTACCACTTTTTGAGATGGCAAAAATTGTCACATACTCCGAAGCAGCATCCATTGGCATGCACGGCATGGTACTCATCGCCAGGGCGGGTGAGATCATGAACATTCAGAAAATAACCGAAATCACCGGATCATCGAAACATCACGTGGCGAAAGTCATGCAGCGCCTTGTGAAAGACGGGCTGCTGATTTCAAACCGCGGCCCGCAGGGAGGCTTTATGCTGAATGAAGAGCCGAAGAACATCACACTCCTCCGGATTTATGAATCTATTGAAGGCGAAGTGAAAATTCTGGAATGCCCCCATGAAAAGCCGGTATGCCCTTTCGGCAAATGTATCCTGGGAAATGTCGTACCCCAAATGACCACTTTGTTCCGCGACCAACTCGCATCCACTACTCTTTTTGACCTGCTGTAGGCCAGCTTGTGCCGATGTTGTAATACCATGATTTTTTTACGTATACGAAAAGCCTTTTCAGAAAAAACACCTACATTTGCGCATTCTATTACTTAATTTCCTAATTCATTCCGGTGAATTGCTAACAAACTGATTTTCTTTTAATTTCAATAGCAGAAACAAAAAAATTAACATTAAAACCATGCTCAGGAAGATCATCCACATAAGCGAAGAGAAATGCAACGGATGCGGATTATGCATTCCCAACTGCCATGAAGGCGCATTGCAGGTCATCGACGGTAAAGCGCGCCTGGTAAGCGACCTGTTCTGTGACGGACTGGGTGCCTGCATCGGCCATTGCCCCGAAGGTGCCATCGAAATCACGGAACGCGAAGCCGAGCCTTACAACGAAATACTAGTTATGGAGCAGATGGTAAAAATGGGCCGGAATACAATCCTGGCCCATCTGGAACACCTCCGCGACCATAATGAAGAAGGTTTCCTGAAAGAAGCCATCGCTTACATCAGGGACAACAAAATCGACCTGAGCCCCGAAATAACCGGACAAAGACCGGTAAATACTGCCGCTGCTTTCACCACCCTGAAAGAAGCAAAAGAACAACTCGGGGAAAGCCATAGCGCCGCCTGTGGTTGCCCGGGATCAGCAGCAAGGGATTTCCGGAATGACAGGGACCTTATGAAGCCTGCTTCAGAAAATACCGGTTGTTCGCCTGCCCCGTCTGAACTCAGGCATTGGCCTGTACAGTTTCACCTTATCAATCCCAACGCTTCATACTTTCAGGGAGCAGACGTGATTCTGGCAGCCGATTGCGTCGCATTTACCATGGGGGACTTTCACAACAGGTTGCTGAAAGGAAAATCGCTGGTCATTGGCTGTCCGAAGCTGGACTCTAACAGAGAATCCTATATTGAAAAACTCACAGCCATGATCGCCATCGCCAGGATCAACACCCTCACGGTCGCCATCATGGAAGTGCCATGCTGCGGAGGATTGATGCAAATTGCGGAATCAGCCGTACAAAAGGCCGGACGCAAAATACCCGTAAAAAAGATCGTCGTTGGCCTCAAAGGTGATATCCTTTCGGAAGAATGGGTTTAATCAATTGAATAGCTGTTTATTATCAAAATAATACAGCCAACATAAAGCGGATGTCATTCCCGCGTTTCCCTGATGACGGACACAATTCCGGATACCGGGGAGGGCAAATTTTCAGCCGGGAAAGGCAGAAATCAATAACTGTCAGCATCAATATCTTTAAAGCATCATGAAAATCAATGCCTATCATTCCGTTCCCGCGATGTCTTCCGGACATGACGCCCGTGTCATGCATTCGTCGCCTGGGCTTGAAGTCGTTCATCTTCATCTGCTCCCCGGAGAAGCGGTAGCGCAACATGTAAACAACATTGATATCGTAATGTGCCTTTTACAGGGCAACACAACCATTGTGTCGGGAGACCATACATACAATCTGAACCCCTTCGATGTGATAGAAATACCGGCAGGCGTTGAACGGGGTGTTGTAAATTCCGATGACGGTGACGCAAGAATTTTAGTCCTGAAAAAGATACAGCAGCATTTACCGGCCAGATAGTTACCGGCAGCTTTGGGATTCCGGGCGCCTGGATATCAGGAAATGGAAAGCGTCTGGTCGATTTCGGCAGCCCACCGGCACAAACCGCCTTCAAGGATTACCACATTGTTGCGTTTTATTTTTTCTCGAAGGTAAAGATACGGGGCTTCGCTTTTCAAGCCGTAAAGGCAATAAACCACAACCAGACCTTCGGTGTTGATCAAACCGAGAGATTCTGGCATATCAATCTGAGGAATATTTATCGCCCCTCCGATGTGGCATTTCCTGAATTCCCCGGGGCTCCGGGTATCAATGATCTGCACCTTTTCATTTCTGTCCAGTTTCTGTTTCAGTTCTGCAGGAGTGATATACCGCATAGATGTACAATAATCGCGGTAAAAATATGAAAATCGGAAGTTTCTGATCGGATAAAAATAAAAAAAGGAGCCAAATGGTTCCTTTTTTAAACGATTATCAAGGCTGGTATTTACTACTTGATAAGTTTTTTGGCAACTGAGTCAGCGTGAGCAGCAGCAGCAGCGCTATCGGCAGCTACTTTTGCAAGTGAATCAACCTGAGCCTGGGCAGAAGCTTCAACCTGAGCGATTGAATCAGCCATGCGGATTGAATCCTGACGAGCTTTTTCAGCTTTTTCTTCGGCGCTGGGACCGCAAGCTACGAAAGTAACCATACCAGCAATTGCTAAGAATGCAAAGAATTTTTTCATGTGGTTTATTAATTAAAAAACGTGGCAAAAGTACAGCTTTTCAATATACCAAAATCATTTTTCTTAAAAATATTTAAATATTTTTAAATTAATTTTATTTCGCTGTCTTTCTGCTACTTATAATCGGCCTTATTATGAAATTTAAACCATTTTTTTCACTTATTTTCAAAATCCGGCATTTCCGGCCTTCAAATCATACCTGATTGACCCGCTGACTGATCAATTTTTTAAGAATTCTGAAGTGACCTTTTCGTTGACAGAATACTGCCTTATCAACAATCGCTTACCGGGAATAAATAGTACCTTTGATTCGTTTCACGGTTCCCCCCGTTGTGCATTAAATCCGGCAGCGATGCGATCCTGTCAGCTTTATATGACCAACCAGAATAAATGATCCTTAGCTCATGACTGTTGTTGCGCCGCCTTTAGCCGAAGTATTGCGTCCGAAAACGCTCGATGAATATATCGGCCAGCAGCATCTTGTCGGGAAAGACTCCATTTTAAGAAGGATGCTCGAGGCCGGATCCATGCATTCCATGATTTTCTGGGGGCCGCCGGGAGTAGGCAAAACAACGCTGGCCAACATTATCGCCCTGAGCACCATACGTCCGTTTTATACGCTCAGCGCCATCAATTCCGGGGTACGCGAAGTTCGGGAAGTAATCGGCAACGCCCGCAACGACGGCACACAACCTATCCTGTTTATTGACGAAATTCACCGTTTCAGCAAGTCGCAGCAGGATTCATTGCTGGGTGCAGTAGAAAAAGGCATTGTTATTCTCATCGGTGCTACTACCGAAAACCCTTCCTTTGAGGTGATCTCCCCCCTGCTGTCGCGTTGCCAGGTATATATCCTGAAACCGCTCGAAGAGGCTGATCTCATGATCATTGCCGAAAGGGCCAGGATCCTTCTTGAAAAGCAATTCGAAACAACAATCACAATTTCGGAGAACGAAGCATTGCTCAGGCTCTCCGGCGGCGACGCCCGCAAATTGCTGAATGCCATGGAGCTGGTGGTTAAATCGCAACACGCCCCCGGAGTTTCAGTCACCATCGACAATAAAACGACGCTGGAGGTCATCCAGCAAAATCTGGCTTTATACGATAAAGCCGGTGAGATGCATTACGATGTGATCTCTGCTTTCATTAAATCGCTCCGCGGCAGCGACCCCAACGCAGCGGTATACTGGCTGGCCCGCATGATCACCGCCGGCGAAGACCTTCTTTTTATCGCCCGCAGGATGGTAATCCTCGCTTCGGAGGACATCGGCAATGCCAATCCGAATGCCCTGCTGCTTGCCAACGCCTGTTTTGATGCCGTAAATAAGATCGGATATCCGGAAAGCCGGATCATTCTTGCGCAAACGGCGGTTTATCTCGCCACCTCGCCCAAAAGCAATGCTTCGTATATGGCCATTGAAGAAGCTCTGGCCGCCGTTCAAAAATCCGGAGACCTTCCCGTACCTTTGCACCTTCGTAACGCGCCTACCGGTCTGATGAAAGATCTGGGCTACAGTAAAAATTACCAATACGCCCACGATTTTGAAGGCAATTTCGTGGAAATGGAATTCATGCCTGCCGGCCTTTCGGGCAAGAAGTTCTATGATCCCGGGAAAAATGCTCGTGAGAATGATACCCGGGAACGCCTCAAGAGGCTTTGGAAGGATCGTTACGGTTATTAAACATGAAATAAATCATTGCTCCATAACACCTTAACAATTATGTCGGATCAGGTTCTGAAACAAATTCCTCTGCTCCATAACACCGAATCAGGAAATTTTTTCCTCCTGGCAGGCCCCTGCGTGATCGAAGACGAAATAAGCCCATTCGGAATCGCTGAAAATATTAAACGCATTACGGAAAAACTTGCCATCCCGTTCATTTTCAAAGCTTCGTACCGCAAGGCAAACCGGTCGAGCAGCCACTCGTTCCAGGGGATCGGCGATCTCAACGCCCTGAAAGTTCTTGCTGCAATCCGGAAGGAGTACGGAGTGCCTGTGGTTACCGATATACACTCGGTACCGGAAGCCGGATTGGCCGCCGAATATGTGGATATGTTGCAGATTCCTGCATTTTTATGCCGCCAGACTGATTTGCTGCAGGCTGCAGGGCGGACCGGTAAAATTGTAAATATCAAAAAAGGTCAATTCATTTCCGGAGAATCCATGCGCTTCGCTGTTGAAAAAGTATGCGAAACCGGGAACCGGAACATCATTCTCACCGAGCGCGGCAATACTTTCGGATATAATGACCTCGTGGTCGATTACCGCAATATTCCTGCGATGCAAAAAACAGGTTTCCCTGTTGTGCTCGATATAACCCATTCGCTGCAGCAACCCAACCAGTCCTCGGGCGTCACGGGCGGCCGGCCCGAAATGATAGAAACCATTGCAAAAGCGGGCATCGCCGCAGGCGCCGACGGGATATTTATCGAAACGCATCCCAGCCCGTCGCAGGCCAAATCGGACGGGGCAAATATGCTTCAACTGGATAAACTGGAAGAACTGCTCGAAAAACTAATCCGGATCAGAAAGGCTATTCAGTAACCATGATGGAATACCGGAAAGCTGAATCCGGAAAAGGAGAACGGAGAACGAGGGACACAAAACGGAGAACGCGAATCACGAACAACGAATCACGAGCCCCGAATTTCACGATTGCTATCACGAATACCACGAATTACTAATTACTAATTACTAATCACGAACAACGAATCACGATACTCAGGATTCAAAGCGCCAACAGCCTGCCTGCCCTGGCTGGCTGTGCGTAAGATGGCAGCTTTACCTGCCTGGGCGAGGTTGTGCGAAAGACGGCAGGCCAACAGCCCTGATTTCATCCCGACACCGTCCCTTATCATCCAATAATAAACAAGGGCTGCCCTATTTCACATAGGTTTCCATACCGGGAATGATAAGGTCAATCAGCAATCCGTAAAGGTGCTGAGCCAGGAACATGGCCCCGAAGGCAAGGACAATCGATACCACGATAAGGCCGATCTTCTTTTCAAGCGGAACTTCGAACAACTCCCGAACGCCGTACCAGAAAACATAAAGGGTATAGGCTATGAAAACATAGATTCCCATTGGGATCAGGATGCGAAGCAACGGGTGCAGGTAGACGAAAAAAGTAAAGATAAAAACCGGGGTAAAAGTGTAGAGTACTAATTTCAGCGACTTTATCAGGTCATTTTCAATTCCCATTTCAGGCAGCCCCCATTTAAGCACATAAGCCGCCGAAAGTATGAGGATATAAGGTATTGCCACCCAGGATACCAGGTTGAACAATAATACCGAAATCAGTTTCAGGCTAAAGCCCAATACCGGCAAGGTTGAAAAAAGTACGCCGATCGTTCGTCCAATTGAACTGAAAAGTATGATCGGGAATCCATATTCCCATAACAAACTCTTTGGCGTACAGGCCTCATCCCTCACGATTTTCCATTGATGGCTGGGAATAATCGTAATACGAACTGCCTTGTTGATAACCTCCTTTAATTTCATTAAGATATAGATTGAGTATTCCTTGCTGTGATGAGTTTACTGCAATGTAATATGTTTTACACTTCCGGTACCCGGATATAGTTCAATATTGCCCGTTGAACCTGCAGGGAGGAAAGTGACCACCCCCAGTTGACTGACTGTAAATTTACCGTCAACGCGGGGTTGTCCGCCTATGAGAACTGAAACGGCAGCCTTTTCGGGAATCCTGTAATAAAGCCCCTTTTCGGATTTCACTCTTGCATTGCGATCCTGGACAGGAGTCCGTACCTGGGATAATGAATTGGAAGCTTCGACCCGGACCTGGACAAGATCGCCGCCGGCAGCGCCTTTATCCAGGATGCCTTTCCCGGGCGAAAACCTGCAAACCGGAACAGGCTTATCCAGGCTTTCGGTTGCCGGAACAACGGTAAAGGAGTAGGTTTCAGTTTCCACCAGCCGGATTCCTTTAAACATCTGAAGATAATCGCTCATCAGTTGCTCCATCTTGTTGTACATATATTCCATGGTTCCCTTTTCATAGCTTACCTCCTGATAGCCATTGATCAGGTTGAACTTGCTCTCGTCGAGTTTTATGATGAAATCAGCCGCTTCTTTTGCTTTTTGTTCGGTGGTTTTGGCTGCCGTCACCTTTTTAAAGACGCGTTGTTCAATCATGGTGGTATCAACGCTGATGCGCCTGATCAGGGTGTCGATCCTTTCAACCGTGTTAGGGTTGGGCATCTCATTCATTACATCGGGCGATGGTTCGATTTTCACGGATTTCCCGCGATCCTCCCCTGCACTGCTTCCTTTTGCGCCAACCAGCGTTCCCAGTTGCGACAGCGACAGCTCAACGGCCTGCCTCGATTTTGACTTTTCCGGTACCTTTACAAAATAATATTCCGAGGGATCAGATTCTTCATAGGATGACAACCTGATTTCGGACAGCGAGTATTCGGTGCTGTTGGTCATCACTACCTGGGAAAGCCCCAGGTATTTATCGGCAAATTCGGCATAAGGCCCCCTCACGTTGGTAATTTTACTGACCACCAGATCAACCTTGATTACCGTGCGGGGCAGGGAATAAAAGAGCCCGTCGCTCATAGGATCAATGATCTCGCTGCCTACTTTAACGACGCTAACCTGCGCTGCCGCCTGCAACGAAAAGAAACCCAATAGTGCGGCAACTGCAATTACTTGAAGAGGAATTCTGCTTTTAGCCATAATCAGGAATTTCATTTCATTTTCAAAGATAGAAAAGAATCAGTTTAAATTAATAATTGCCGGGCCAAATGATAACCGGCACAACCTGACTGTTCCCTGATACCTAACGGTTTTGTGAAAATAATGTTGCTTTCCGGCGTTGATAAACAGATAAAGCTCCCGGTTTTTAACCCGGACCATATCCTTCAGCACTTATAAAAGCCATATCTCGCGGTAAACAATGCCTGGTATAATTATTTGATAAACAGCAGTTCCCTGTACTTCGGCAACGGCCATAATTCATCATCGACCAAAAATTCCAGCTTATCCACATGATACCTTACCTTATCGAAATATGGCAGTACGGAATCTTTATAGCTATCCGCTTTTTCTACGGGGTTTTCGAATTTGTTGGCAACCTTGCGGGTTTCAACCATCTCGTTCACCAGCGTGCGGATAATGGAGATATGTTCCGAAATCTCCTTGATATTCATCATCTGATTATTCGAAAGCCTTACAAATGTCTTGTTATCAAGAACTTCCTTCAGCCCGCGCACATTTTCGATGAGCATGTTCTGGTACCGGATAGCCGTCGGAATGATATGGTTTATGGCCAGGTCGCCGATAACCCTTGATTCAATCTGAATTTTCTTGATATAATTTTCAAGATTGATATCGTACCTGGCTTCCATCTCCCTTTTTGTGAGCACATGATGTCTTTCAAAGAGGCTGATAATTCCGGGCTCAATCATAACCTTCAGCGCATCAGGCGTTGAGGGAATGTTCTGAATCCCCCTTTTCTTGGCTTCATCAATCCATTCCTGACTGTAACTGTTTCCCTCGAAACGGATTCGTTTTGATTCCCTGATATATTTACGGATGACCTTATAGACCGCATCTTCGGCAACCAGGCCTTTGGCAATCAGGGCATCCGTTTCTTCCTTAAACAGCCTTAGCTGTTCGGCAACTATCAGGTTCAGTATGATCATCGGCCTGGCACAATTCATGGATGAGCCAACGGCCCTGAATTCGAACTTATTACCTGTAAAAGCGAAAGGTGAAGTGCGGTTACGATCGGTATTATCGGGGAGAATTTCAGGAATTTTCGGAATATTGATGGCCGTATCTTCCTTCTTCCCATTCACAGCGGCCTCACGTTCAGATCCCTTTTCAATTGCATCAAGGGTTTCGGTAAGTTGTGAACCGATAAACACCGACATAATCGCCGGCGGCGCCTCATGAGCTCCAAGTCTCAGGTCGTTTCCCACTGAGGCAATGGACATTCGCAACAGGTCGCCATACGTATCGACAGCCTTGATAATGCTCACAAAGAATGTAAGGAAACGCAGGTTCGATTTAGGTGTTTTTCCCGGCGAGAGAAGGTTATCGCCCGCATTGGTCATCAGGGACCAGTTGTTGTGCTTTCCTGATCCGTTGATACCATGGTAAGGCTTTTCATGGAAAAGGACAGTAAGGTTATGGCGCCTGGCTACTTTCTCCATAGTATGCATTAATAGCTGGTTATGGTCAACGGCAACATTCACTTCCTCGAATACCGGGGCGCATTCAAACTGGCTGGGCGCCACTTCGTTGTGGCGGGTTTTCAAAGGTATGCCAAGCCGGTGGGCTTCATACTCAAACTCGGTCATAAAATCGGCTACCCGTTCGGGAATCGTCCCGAAGTAATGATCGGAAAGCTGCTGATCCTTGGCCGAGGCATGTCCGAACAACGAACGACCGGTTAACGCCATATCGGGACGGGCTTGATACAACGCGGTATCAACCAGAAAATACTCCTGTTCCAATCCCAGGGTTGCTGTGACTTTATTCACGTTCCGGTCGAAATATTTGCATACGGCAACCGCTTCTTTGTCGAGGGCATGCAAAGCCTTGAGCATCGGCGTTTTATAATCAAGGGCTTCGCCGGTATAGGAGATAAAGATGGTTGGAATACAAAGGGTATCGTCGATAATGAAGGCTGTTGACGACGGGTCCCAGGCGGTATATCCCCGGGCTTCAAAAGTATTCCGGATACCCCCGCTGGGAAAGCTCGATGCATCCGGTTCCTGCTGTATCAACTGATTGCTGTTGAACTCCTCTATGGCCTTCCCTGAAGGTGTCGGAACCATAAAAGTATCATGTTTTTCGGCTGTCGCCCCTGTCAGCGGATGAAACCAATGCGTATAATGGGTAGCGCCTTTTGCAATGGCCCATGATTTTAAGGCGGTGGCAACCTGGTCGGCAACACGGCGGTCAATTTTTTCCCCTTTTTCAATTACACTGATCAGCTTATCATAAGCCTCTTTTGATAAGTACTCTCTCATCACCGCCCGGTTGAACGTCAATGACCCGAAATAATCTGAAACCTTGTTTGATGGGAGCTCTATAGCTCTTTTGGGGCGCGAAACTGCTAATTCCAGCGCCTTAAAACGCACGTCCGACATATGAAAGATTTTTAATTTTGAGTCTGCAAAATTACCGATTAGAATCTGTAAAATTTTACAGTGAATCTCTTAATCTTCCGATAACAACAAAATTTAATCTCTTTTGCTGACGAGGAAAAGCCCGATAAATGTCAACAATCCGTTGACTATCAATAGTTCAAATCCAAATTTATAACCATTGAACAAAACCATGGAGTACTCGCTCAGGAAGTAACAAATCACCGGTGAAAGCGCGGCAATATAGGGAACAAAACGGTCTTTCACGTTTCGTTTGCTGAAGAGCCCGAAACTGAACAAACCCAGCAACGGCCCATACGTATAACCGGCTACCGTGAATAATTTGTCGATTACAGCCTGATCGTTAATAGCCCTAAAAATGATGATGACCAGCAGCAACAGCAATGCAAACGAAAAATGAACGGAATACCTTATCTTTTGTTTTTTCTTTTCTGTGAGGTCATCCCGTTTGTTCAGCCCGAGAAAATCGATGCTGAACGAGGTGGTCAGGGAGGTAAGGGCGCCGTCGGCGCTGGGATAAGCGGCAGAGATGAGGCCGATGATAAAGGTAAGCCCGGCGAATGGCCCCAGATATTTCATTGCAATGACAGGAAACAGGTCATCGCTTCGCATGGGCAATTCGATGCCGTGTTTTGCAGAAAAAAGGAACAATGTTGCACCCAGAAAGAGAAACATCAGGTTAACAAACACCAGTACAATACTGAACGTAAACATATTCTTCTGGGCGTCGTGTATATTTTTACAGCTCAGGTTCTTCTGCATCATCTCCTGGTCGAGCCCGGTCATTGCGATAGTGATGAAGGCGCCGCTCAGGAATTGTTTCAGGAAGTGCCTCTTGTCGTGCCAGTCGGTAACCAAAACCTGACTGTAATCGCTGGACAAAACATTAGAAAATAAGTCGCGGACGCCCCATTGGAAATCCTTGCTGATAAGGTAGATCGAGATTCCGACAGCAGCCAGCATAAATGTTGTTTGCAGCGTGTCGGTCCAGATAATGGTCTTGATTCCGCCTTTGAAAGTATAAAGGATGATCAGGGTGATAAAAATAGCGACCGTAGCGGCAAAGGGAATGTGCCAGGCATCAAAAACAAAAATCTGTAAAACATTTACGACGAGGAACATCCGGAACGAAGCGCCAATAACCCTTGACAACAGAAAGAAGAATGCGCCTGTCTTATATGACCAGAACCCGAACCTTTGCTCAAGATAGGTGTATATAGTGGTCAGGTTTAGCTTGTAATAAAGCGGCATAAGAACGGTGGCGATCACAGCATAGCCGACGACGTAACCCAGGATCACGGCAAGATAACTGAACTGCGTGGTGCCCACCCATCCGGGGACCGACATGAAGGTGACGCCCGACAACGACGCCCCGATCATCCCGTATGCAATCACATACCAGGGTGATGCTTTATTTCCAAGGTAAAATGAAAAGTTTGTCGCACGGCGGGCCGTAATCCATGTCACCAGGAACAGGAGGGCAGTATAAGCGATAAAAACGGTAAAGATGAGGGAGGGAGTCAAGGTGAATAAGTTTGAGCAGTTTAATATTACGGGTTTACATTCTCAGAAGATGAATCATTATTATCAGCAGTAATTCTGACGAAGTCGTTTTATATTCTTTCAGCATCAGGGTTTTCGCTGCAGGCTGTGGGCTGTTAGGTTAAGGTTTCAGTGTTTCAGCGTTTCAGTCCTGCCTGCCTTGCGCAAGGCTGTGGGAGGGGGCAGGGTTTCAGAGT
>DAONEP010000016.1:0-54116 GCA_035403165.1 Bacteroidales bacterium
GGTATAGGTATGGGTTCCTGCAGCCTGGGTGAAATCGCCGGTTCCGGTGTAAGGAGCGGCGCCGCCGGTGGCAGAAATGGTAACGGTGGAGTTGCCGCCGTTGCAGGCGATGGCAGTGTGCGATTCGCCGGCAACCAGGATTTCAGGTTGTGAAATGGTAACAGTCACATCGTCGGAGCAACCGTTGGCATCGGTGACGGTATAGGTATGGGTTCCTGCAGCCTGGGTGAAATCGCCGGTTCCGGTGTAAGGAGCGGCGCCGCCGGTGGCAGAAATGGTAACGGTGGAGTTGCCGCCGTTGCAGGCAATGGCGGTGTGCGATTCGCCGGCTGTCAGCACTGAAGGCTCATTGATAATGACATATTCATGGTCTGACTCACAGCCTCCGCTGATATTCTTTACTTTGATAAAGTATGTTCCGGCGACAAGGCCATTAAAAATGTTACTGTTCTGATAGGTTGCTCCGTCATCTTTCGAATACTGGAAGTCGCTGATAGCGCCTGAACCCGGAGTTACAGCAATAGACCCGTTGTTGCCTGCATAGCATGTGACATCTGTAACGGATGTAGTAAATTCCGGAACAGGGTTAACCGTGATGACAACCTGGTCGGTTGAGGAACAGTTCCCCGAAGCATTGGTTACTGTAAGCGTATAGGTAGTAGTAACCGAGGGAGTGGCTATAGGATTGGCAATGTTGGTGTAATTCAATCCGGTTGACGGGCTCCAACTGTAGAGAACACCCCCGGTTCCGTTCAGCTGTGTGCTTTCGCCGTTGCAGATGGAAACATCCTGCCCGGCTTGGGCGACTATAGCAGTCGGGCTTCCGATTGTAGCAGTTGCAGTAACGTTGGGATAGCAACTGCCCGGGTCCCTGACAAGTATGGTGTACGTCCCGGCTGATAGTCCCGTAAAAGTATTAATGTTTTGCCATGTTGAACCATTATTGATGGAATACTGATAGCTACCTGACCCGCCTGAAACGTTAACGGTAATCGTTCCGTTGCTTTGTCCAAAGCATTGAAGATTCAGAGCTGATACCGAGGTGATATTTGCCAGTTCATAAAGGTGGATGGTCTGGGTTACATAAATCTGGTTTGACTCGCACGGACAACTGACAGGAGCCTTGACAATAAAAGTCTCGTCATTATCTGAGATGCCATCCGATACTGCAGAGTAAGGAATATCAATATAGGCAACATTGGCAGGGAAAGTAATCTGCGTCGGGAATGGCTGATTGTCTGACGTGAGAATATCTGTGCCATTGGTGGCAGTTCCTGAAATATTCAGATTTACCGTCAGAGGAGCGGATATATCGGAACCGGAACGTTCAATTCTCAAATAATCATTGCATCCTTCGAAAATATTGTTCTGGCCTTCATTAAAGCTGCCATAATTGTTCAGAGCGTAGTTGGTCAGGGAAATATTTTGAGAATTAAAACTTTTAGCTCCTAAAAATACACCGGCATCCCATTCCTGGTCAGAAGCATCTGCAATACTCATCCTGATCCTGTAAGTAGAACAAGGCTGAACAGCGTAGGTAGCTTTCAGAACAACGGTTCCGCCATCATATTGCATTGTAAGTGAACCTGAGGCGTTGGAAAAGTAATAGGTTTCATTCGTTGCCGGGAATGTGCCATAATTATTGGTTACTGCCGGATGAATAGTATTGATCGAAACGGGAGTTGTGGTTCCTGGAATTGTAGCCAGATTTACGGCATTGTTTGTGTAAGGTCCGGAGATGCCGGGGCCGCTCAGGAAAAATCCAAAGGCGTCGTTGTATTGCGAACCAACATATTCAAGATATTCTTCCGAAGTAAAAACAAAGGTGAATTCGATGGAGTCGCCTGCGGGTACGAAATCAAATTCCAGCACAGCAGCATCATACATAGTCCTTCCGGTGATAGTGGCCAGATCGGGATCGGAGGCATTGCTGACCTTTTTATCTGATTTCCCGGTATTGTTGTTGGGGCCCATGGCCGACGATGCATTGCCGGTGCAAAGGAGCAATCCTTCCTCGAGGGGGAATGATGATGTTCCTTTACTGAAATATGCCAGTTGGCGGTTTCCGGGAGTGCCCGACCAGGTGTGATTTACCCATGTGTTATTATTGTTTCTGTTATAATAACCAAAACGTACATTGCTGGCAGTCAGGCAGCCGGTAACCAGAACATTCTGAACCAATTGCTCTGCCGAATATGCATTATAGGTTGCATTCTCAGCAACTGAGATAGAACCGGCAGGGGCGTCAGAATTATTCCCGGCCCTATAGGCTGATGTAAAGGGAGAATCAGGCGGCGGTATACGGTTTGCCACTGAGCTATTCTCTTTACTTACTTGTCCGTTGACGTTCAGCGCCAAAATCATTATTACTAGCAATGGCAGCCTCTTCAGGTTGACGTTATTTAAAATCATAAATGACGATCCTTTTGTATTAAAGGCCGACTTCCGATTAATTAATAGAGAATTTTTCATGGGTATTATGGTTTTACCAATGGCTGATTCAGTTCGACTAGAGGCGGTGTTTTCTTCCTGATAATTGTTTAACCGGGACAGGAATGAACCCAGGGAAGATGGAATAACCAATCAGATTGTTTTCAAAATGAAACAACCGTGAAACTGGTTTTCTGTTGTTACGGATGGGAACAGTGAAAGGCTTAATAAAAAAATATCCCTGATAAAACATACTGATACCAGATAATGAGCAGTATGTCAGTTGCTTATTAATTCGTTTTAACAGAGTATCGTGAGTAAGCGTTTTCAATGTTTGTGCGTAAGACAGGTGAATATTGAGTAGTGTTTTGATTATTTATTTTTTTGGAATCATCTGATCATCCAATTTCTTGCCAAAAATTGTAACATGCTATACTTCATGTTATTATGTTTGGTTGCCTCTGCTAATCCGGCTTTTCAGATTTCATTTTGAAAAAAAAATTTAATTCAGTAAAATAATTGTGTGGGATGAAAAATGCTGTTCTGAATTTTTCATTTCATGCGGAGTAAAATGACGTTACTTCTGGTCCAATCATTTCAGATTGAGTGGATATTCAATGAGATCAATGATGTTCAGATAGGATTATTATCAAAGGATTCCGTCCGGGATTAAACTATTTCCTGCAATAAATGAAGGGAAACGAATTCTTTTGGCAATCATTTGACTGGTTTCTTTTCGGTTCATCTCTGCGAAATAGTTCCAAAATGGGACAATGTTCGCTCCTGCGTTTAATTTTGGAAAGCTGACCACGAAATAATTACCAGGAAACTTTCCATGGCCGATGGAAGCTGGCCCAATTCCGGTACTGATAAATTCATCATGCCGACCAACGTGTTGCCCCGACATAGTATCAAAAGGAAGCGGCCGATCAATTCAAAATATTGATTAACAAATATTAACAATGACAGAAGGCGATCTGTACCTATTTTTGCCGTTCAGACAATATGAAAGCCGGAATTACCACTTTACTGATCATTTTTGTTTTAATCTCCCGCGCCCGGGGGCAGGAACAACCTGAACATAATGTTCGCGTGGATGGTTTTGTTACCACCATCAGGGGTAATGCGTTGCAATACGTTAATATCATTAACCTTAATAAGCGCACAGGAACGATAACCGATGCAAAAGGATCGTTCCGGATTGCAGCCTCTCCGGATGATACGCTGGTGTTCAGTTCCGTGGGATTTCAGAACAAGAAAATGCGGGTACAACCCTATCCCGGCAATCCGGTTTGCCCTGTTCACATATATCTGCAGGAGGACACCATTACGCTTTCCGGGGTCACTATTCATGACTGGCCGAGGAACCTGACGGCGTTGCGCCAGGCTGTCCTTGCTCAGAAAATTGAGGAACCGGCCATAGCTGATTTAAACCTGAATGTTGTAGTACCGGATGCCCCTCAGCCAGGTTCTCCGATAACGCTGCCGGGTATGGGTAATCCGGGACTCACCTATACGATTCCGGGACCGATAACTGCCTTGTACAATGCTTTCAGCCGCAGGGGAAAGTCGATGCAGCGATATGCCGAACTGACCCGGCAGGACAGGATCCATGAAATGATAGCAAGGAAATATAATCCTGAAATAGTAAAAGACATTACCGGATTCAAATCTGATGAAGAAATCATTGCCTTCATGGATTACTGTAACCTCTCGGTCAGTTTCCTGCTGAACGCAACTGAATACGAGATCTTATGCTCGGTGAAAGACTGTCTGGCGAACTATCTCGCCGAAAAACAACAGTAAGGTTGCACTGATCAGGGGAAGCAGGGTATATCGCCCTCCATGGATGCATCCAGTAGTTCCTTCACAGTCGAAATTAACAGACCAACAGAGGTATCTGCGGCGCCGTAATAGATCTTTACTTCGCTGCTTTCTATGGCAAAACCTTCCCGGTCGTATGCTTCCACTATCATACCGCTGGGGAAAGTTACATTCGGCACCTGCCCGGCGAGTTCCCAGATTTCCCTTGGTTCCAGTATATTGCAGCGACAACGGCCCAATACTTTTGAAGGATCTTTTAAGTCAAGCAGCATGACTCCGCCCTGGTAAATGTTGGCGCTTCCGAAATGCCCGGCAACGCCGTGGTAAACATGAAGCCAGCCTTTGCGGGTCTTTACAGGCGGCGGACCGGAACCGATAAATTCGTCCCAGTAATGAAACCGGCCGTCAATCAGAGGCGCTACCGGCGTCCAGTCGATAAGGTTGTCCGATCCGCTGAGCCAGATGGTGCTGCCTGAGGTCGGTCCCCCCGTGTGCCTGGCTTTGTTCGGACGGTCCATACGGAGATATTTCCCGTTGACTTTTTCAGGGAAAAGCACACCGTTGCGGATATCTTCATTGGATGTGAGGCCAAGGAAATCGAAATCCCTGAAGTCATCGGTGACTCCCAGTCCCAATTGGCAGCCGTCTTCCATATCCATGGCGAACATGATGTAAAAACGGCCTTCAAGGTTTGTGATCCGTGCATCATACGTGTGAAAGATCCTGCCTTTCACATTTTCGATCCCTTTGAAATGCACGATCCTGTTTTCCACACTGAAGTTCACGCCGTCAGGGCTTTGCGCCATTACCAGAAATGTTTCCCGGGAACGGCCCTGAACGCGCAACATCAAACGGTAAATATTTCCGTCCTTGATGGCGCCGGGATTGAAGGCGCTGGTGGCATCGACCAATTCCGGGGGAATAGGGGGAATGTCATCGCGGGTAATGATCGGATTTTTAGGATGCCGTTTCATATCAGTCAGTATTGGTTTAATTAATGCATAATGACTTTTACCCGGCAGGTTTCGGCAGATGATACAGGGATCAGGTTTCCTTCAATGGCATTGCCGTCAACAAATACCCGGCTTACTCCTTTTTCGGAACCGTTCGGGTTCTCAATTTCAAAGATATACCTTGTTTGCCGGTAAACACGCTCGGCTTTGAACGATTTCCAGTGCGATGGAATGGCGGGATCGATAATCAGACCGTCATAGGTTGACCGGATGCCGAGAATATAATCGTAACTCACCCGGTACATCCATGCCGCAGAACCGGTCTGCCATGAATGGCTTGCCCGGCCCGGCTGCGAATGTTCGTTGCTGGTGATATACTGCGAATAAACATAAGGCTCGGCTACAAAGGTTTCGCTGTCGATACGGTTCGGCAGCATTTTTTTAAAATATTCAAATGCCTGGTTGCTGCGTCCCAGCATAGTTTCGGCCTGGATGACCCATGTTGTAGGGTGGCAGAATACAGCGCCGTTTTCCTTTTTACCCCAGACGCAGCGGGTGACAAGGCCAATTTTTGGATCTATTTCACGCCAGGCCGGCGTGCATTTTTTGGGGCCTTCCGGCGAATCGAGATATTTCTTTACGCTGTCCATGGCGGTAACCAGGCGATCCCGGTTTGGAAAACCTGCAATTACCGGCCATATCTGGGTGTTGAGGAATATCTTCCCGTACTTGTTGTCCTTTGAACCGACACGACGGTCTTTTTCACCGAAGGCGCGGATATACCACTCGCCGTCCCAGCAGTTTTCTTCAACGGCTTTCACCAGGTTTTCACGGACGGCGGCTACTTCTGATTGCGCTGTTGTCATCCTGAGGCGGCCAAGCAATTCAATGAAAAGGTTGAGCATGGCGGCATAGAACATGCCTCCCCAAACACTTTCGCCTCCTTCGTCGCCGCCGATATAATCAAGAGTATCGTTCCAGTCGCCACGGCCAAAGATGGGTAACCCGTGCTTGCCCAGGTTGTTTTTGGCATAGTTCACAACGCTGAACATGTGGTCCAGGATAGTATCGGGATCGGCATCAATAAATGGCTGTTTATCATGAAGAAGATCAAAGTCGCCGGTTTCCTTGAGGTATTCCGTTACCGCCAGCATGAACCAAAGCGGATCGTCGCAATGGCAGGTGAATTCGCCTTGCCCGTCTCCGTGGAAATGGTGGTACACCTTGCCGTCCTTGCGCATCTGTCGCGAAAGCAACTGAATACGTTCTTTTGCTTTCCCCGGGTTTGAGATGGTCACGGCAATTGTATCCTGCGATGTATCGCGGAATCCGAAGCCCCGGCCGATCCCCCAGTAATAAAAACTGATCACACGGCCAACATCAAAAGCAACTTTGGCCTGATAAGGCAACCAGTATCGCATGAATATATTCACGTCATCATCAGGAGTGTCAACGGTGGTATACGAAAAGTATTTATCCCACGTCCGGTTAAGCTTTGCGAATGCAGCATCAACTTCAGCAACCGACTTATACTTCTGAACCCTTTGTTCTTTCATCTCCCCGAACCTGATTTTTTCAATCACTCCCAGCGAGAAAACCAGGTCGGTGGTTTCACCGGGATTCAGTTCAATATCCACCTTCAGCGCATTTACTACATTTCCGAAATCGGTGTCCTGACATGAAAGGTTTTCCTTTTCTATGCTTTCAGGGTTGTTTTCGTTCCGGTACAGCCCGAGAAAACGTTCCCGCAGGGTTTCAAAACCTGTAACGGGCCTGTTCACGGTGAAAAATGTCCACTGGTCCCACTCCTTGTTTTCCTGTTGCTGTGTGCCGCTCGTTTCGGTAACCCAATAGGTTTTGGTGGAGAAAAGGGCGTTCAGGTCCTTCTCGAAATGGGAACGGTTGAAATGCTGGTCGTCGCACTGGTTGATCAGATCCACCATGGCATGGCCCAGGGCTAATTCTACATAGCCGTAAACAGATAGTTTCCGGGATTTCCTGCCCGTATTTTTCAGGCTTGCTTTCCAAATTTCCTGGTCATCATCTTCTGGAACGAAGAACAGGACGGATGAATCTATATCATTGGCCGAAGCTTCGGCTCTGGTATAGCCGAAACCATGGGCTACTTTATATGCTTCGGCGTGCTTCCCGACAGGTTGCCACGTAAGGCTCCAGATTTCGCCGGTTTCGTTATCCCTGATGTAAATATATTTCCCGGGTCGGTCGGGGGGCACTTCGTTGATCCGGTACCTTGTGATACGTCCGTGCAAAGGGCTTTTATAATAACTGATTCCTCCGCCGTTGTTCGAAATGGTGGAAAAATAACGCCCGTTGTAAATATAATTGATCCAGGGGCTGGGCGTGCGCGGGTTGGTGATCAGATATTCTTTGCCGTTTTTGATGAAGTGTCCGTAATTCATAACTCATTTTTTAATGTTTGTTCACAAAACCGTCGTCATGATCATCCCTGATATTTGTCCGTAAGGCATGGATCATCTCTTTCAGGTTTTTAATACCGCCTATGGTGAACCAGATGGTCACAATGATGGATGCCGTCAGAAAGACGTAGGTATATACTTTCCAGAAATTCATCCACTGATTGTTGGTGAATGGCTTCACGAAGAAGTAGAAGAGCGTCCCGATAATGAATACGACTACCCAGGCTGCCGTCCAGCCGGTTGTTACATAATAGATCGCTTTGTCGCCTTTGGTGAATTCTTTGGTCGGGGCTAACACTTTCCAGCCTTTGATAACTTCCGTGTCGGACGATGAGAGTTCGGTCTGAACGGCATATTCGCCACGGTGCAACAATTTATCAAGGTTGTATGCTTTTCCGGGGGTGAGTAACGAAACGATTACATATACCAGCGAAGCAGATACCATGGCGATAAGCCAGCCCCATTGTCCGTTGATGGGGAAATCGGTGATGATCTGGTTGAGCAGGATGTTGACCGATGAGGCGGTTGCCCCGGTGATCATGGCCGCCCAGGCTGCCGGGGTAGTGCCTTTCTTCCAATAAAGGCCGCCGATGATGACGGCGCCGGAGCCTCCCACAAAAATGGCCCCTGAAATATTCAGGAACAGGAATACTTTTTCCGTTTGCTGGAACAGGATGCTCAGGATGAAAATCGTGATCCCGACGCCGAGGATCGAGAGTTTCAGGTATTTAAGATGCTCTTTGGGCTCGAAGGGTTTCTGCCTGATCGGCACTACTACATCCTGGATAAAGATGCTTCCCCAGGAGTGCATATACGTATTATGACAGGTGATGGCTGCTGCCAGCATGATGGCCGCGAAAGCGCCTTTCAATCCTACAGGCAGCATATAGTTGAGGATCATGGGAACACGGAGCTGGCTCTGGTCGGCGGGGGCGAAACCGGCCAGCATGTTGTTGATGGAATCGGCGATTACTTTGTAGTTCTCGTGGTGGAAAATGGTGTAAGCGACAATCGGGACGATCATCAGGAATAATCCCCATTGCGGTACCAGCCTCCAGTTTGTAAGCACATCCGCCATCTTGGCTTCGTGTGCGTTCTTGGCGGCAATGCTGAACGAGGAATTGCCCTGCCATGAGAGTTTGGTATATATAATTCCTATCATCCCGATAAAGAAGAACCATGGATTAAAATCCTGAACTTCGCTTGCATCGAAAGGATTGATCAGCGACTTACCGGTGGGAGCCGCTTTTACGGCTTCACCGATGTCAACCCAGCCTACCTGAACCAGCAGCAGTATCACGATGATCACAAAAACGATATTCACAAAAACGCCCTGGATGAAGTCGGTGAACATGACGGCGATGTGCCCCCCCGTAAAGATGAAGTACAGGGGAACCAGCACCATCACCGCAGTTGTTAAAATGAATGTACCGGAGTATGGTCCGATGAGGCCGATTTCGGGTATCCCGCAGAAATAAATGAAAAATTTGGCAGTTACGGATGGGAAGATGATCATATTCACGATGCCTGATAGAAAGGCCAGCATCCCGGCGAATATCCTGAAAGTCCTGCTGTATCTCATTTCGAAGAATTGAGCCATGGTAAGGGCCCGTGTTTGTCGGAAACGGTATACAACCCAGCCTGTGACGCTGATGGCAACAAGAATGACGGAGGTTGGCATCTCCCACCACCGGGAATTAAAACCTGCATTGTAATTCTGCTCCAGGGCGCCTACCACGGTAATGGCCCCTAAGGCGGCGGTGCCGTGAAACATGGATATGATGTAGCGCCCGCCTGTACGCCCTGTTGCCAGGAAATCGGTCACGCTTTTTAAAAGGCTTTTGCTCAGGAACACCATGCCAAGCATGATTGAAAACAAGACGATGATGATACTCCAGTCGATCCAGGTCAGGTTCATAGCAGATGGTCTGTTAAGGGTTAATGAAAAGGTGTTTATGACTTAGCTGGTCTTATTTCGGTTTTAATTTATCCAGCACAGGCTCGGCGAGGCCTCTTGACAGGTTGATTTCCGGATCCAGCATTTCGAGGACGAACATTTCGTTGACTCCTTTTTTCAGGAAAGTTGCAGGACAATACAGCGTTTGCTGGGGCCCTATATTCCAGTACCTTCCGAGATTGTTGCCGTTTATGAATACCACACCCTTGCCCCAAAGGCTCATATCAATGAATGTATCCCCTGTTTTGTCAAGTGTGAAAGTGCCGCGACGGTACATGGGTCCGGCCGGTTTTTTCTTCTCAGTTCTGGCAGCGGCAAAATCCGGTAATTTGGTCATCGGCAAGGGGAAAATCTCCCAGTTTTTCAACTCCTGTTTCCCGAGAATCACATTGCCGGTTATACCTTTTCGATTATCGGTCATTCTCCTGCCGTAATTGATGCGGCCCATATTTTCGACCAGGATTTCAAGTTTGTTGTTGGCTGTCCTGGTTTGAATTTCTATCGAATCCTGTTTTAACCGGCGGTCAAGGGTGCCGACCGGAATCCCGTTTATCATGACTACCGCAAAATCCCTTAATCCGTTGATTTTCAACATTGATTTTCCGGGCTTTGCGATGGTTGTCCGGTATAATATATAGCCATATCCCTGGTTCACCTCTTCCATTGTCAGAACTGAGGCCGATCTGATGGGTTTGGGCAACAGGCTGGTCAGGCTGTGAACCTCGCTGAGCCTGAAATAGGGGATACTTATGACCGGCAAACGTTCGGGAACTTCAGGGATTAGCGTCCCTTCAGGCAGAAATGGAAAGATGAGTTTTTTAATGGCATAGTACTTTTCGGTCGGCCATCCGGCTTCATTAACCGGCGCATCATAATCGTAGCTCGTGATATCGGGCTGAATGGGAAATTCATTATTGTAGTTGGCGCCATTCATAAAGCCGAAGTTCGTTCCGCCATGCAGCATGTAAAAGTTGAAAGAAAATCCGGAATTGAGGAGTGTTTTTATGTCCTTTACCACATCGTCGGAATTTACGTCAGACTTCGGCTCGCCCCAATGGTCAAGCCAGCCGGGATAATATTCAGGAATAAAGTAAGGCCCGGAGCCATTGTTATATTTATTAACCGTATCCATAAGGGCATCAGGATCGGTTTCCCCGTTGATAGCCGGCAGGATACCGGGCAGGTATCCGTCCTTGCATTGAACAGGCCCGTCGGCCGTGAACAGCGGTACCGTAAAACCGGCTTTGACGAACATATCGCGGATCAGCGACATGTATTCCTTGTCATTTCCGTATGAGCCATATTCGTTTTCAACCTGCGCCATGATAATCGGTCCGCCGTTGGTCACCTGGAGATCACGTACCTGGTTGCCGATTTCCATGACGTATTTTTCCGCTGCAGCAAGAAAACGCGGGTCTTTACTTCGTACAACCATATCTTTTTCCCTGAGCAGCCACCAGGGATATCCGCCAAATTCCCATTCGGCACAGGCATAAGGCCCGGGACGCAGGATTACCCACAGGCCTTCGGCTTGCGCCATCCTGATGAATGTCGCCAGGTCGCGGTTGCCGGTTTTAAAGTCGAATTTCCCGGGCATGGGTTCATGATCGTTCCAGAAACAGTAAACAGAGATGGTGTTAACGCCCATGGCATGAGCGGTTTGCAGCCGGTTTTGCCAGTATTCGCGGGGTATACGCTGGTAATGCATTTCGCCGGAAATGATCTGCAAAGGCTTTCCGTCCAGTTTGAAATCCATACCTTCAGCCGTGAAAGTGTGTGACGGATTTTGTGCAGGAACTGCAAAAGGGATCAGGGATATACAGGTGATGACAAACCTCAGGAAAAGTTTCATGACGGGTTTTGGAGTTATGTTTTATTGAATCGAATCGGCAACGGAGAACTTCCAGCGTGTTTCGGAAGAGTACATATTCCCCGGTCGCAGGATCACATTCGGGAAACCGGGAATATTCATGGAATTGGGATAGTGTTGGGTCTCGGTACAAAAAGCTGCATGGGGCATATATGGAACTCCGCCTTTACCGGTGATGCTGCCGTCGAACCAGTTGGCAGTATACAACTGCATGCCGGGTTCCGTGGTGAAAACTTCCATCACCCTGCCGCTTCCCGGATGAAAGACCCTGGCAGCCGGTGCAAGCTTGCCCGATAGATTCCTGAGACAATAATTGTCGTCATAGCCTTTGTAAAGTTCCCCGATCCGTTCCCCGATGGTATGCGGGGTAGTAAAATCAAAAGCAGTTCCGGCGACAGGCTTCAGGAAACCGGTTGGAATAATGTTCCCGTCAACCTCTGTAATCTGATCGGCAAGAATAACGAGCTGATGGTCCAGAATATCGCCCGAACCTTCACCGCGCAGGTTCCAGTAAGAATGGTTGGTCATGTTGACCGGTGTGGGTTTGTCGGTCATGGCATAATAGGATACCGATAACTCATTGTTGTTATTCAGCGAATAAACAACCTTTACCTGCAGGTTGCCGGGGAATCCTTCCTCGCCGTCGGGACTGAAATACTCCAGGATTACAGAAACATCATCATCGGTACTCACTGCTTTTGATTTCCAGGCTTTTTTGTTGAAGCCTTCAAATCCACCATGCAACTGGAAAGTTCCCTTGTTCGGCGATACCTTATATTCTGTACCGTCAATCTTAAATGCCGAGCCGGCAATGCGGTTACAGGTACGTCCTACAATACAGCCAAAGTATGGTTCTGTATTCATAATCAGTTTTTCAACAGCGTCATAACACAGCAGCACATCGTCCGTCTTGCCGTTCTTGTCCGGGATCCAGGCTTCGGTAAGCGAGCCGCCGTAATTGGTCAGCCTGATTACAATCCCATGGTCGTTCTCGAGCGTGTATCTGAATACCTCTTCACCCGTGGGAAGGTTGCATATATGCAGGGAATTGATTTTCATTGCTGTCTGATTATGGTTTTTACAGTAAATTTGAAGGTCGGCTCTTTTACATAGTAAAGATAAAGAACCTGAATGGCATTTACCAACCTGTTGCTAAAAAATACAAATTTAGTAACTTGCTTTTGTATTGATGCTAATAATTAAAAAAGATCAATAAGTTTTATAAGCTTAGTAATAAACTTAATGAAAGTTACGATGAGGAGCATTACCAGAAAATTATCGGGGTTAGTGCTGATGATGGTATTCAACATGCTGTCAATCAGTCTTTTTTCGCAAAACCAGGAAGCCGGGACAGAAAATTTTCTTTTTT
This sequence comes from Bacteroidales bacterium, assembly GCA_035403165.1. Lineage (GTDB taxonomy): Bacteria > Bacteroidota > Bacteroidia > Bacteroidales > UBA4417 > UBA4417. The sequence goes on from DAONEP010000016.1 coordinate 12,842, forward strand.
TGAATCCAAAAATTTCACCGGAAGACCGTGTCAATGACCTGGTCGGTAAGCTAACGCTCGAAGAGAAAATATTACAGATGCAGCACGATGCTCCGGCTATTCCGCGGCTGGGAATTCCGGAGTATAACTGGTGGAACGAATGTCTGCACGGGGTAGCCCGAAATGGCATTGCAACGGTATTTCCTCAGGCCATCGGCATGGCGGCCACCTGGGATCCGGGGCTTATTCACAGGGAGGCCGATATTATCGCTACGGAAGCCAGGGCGAAATATGCTGAAGCCATCGGTAAAGGGGAACATGGTATTTATCAGGGACTTACCTTCTGGTCGCCTAATATCAACATATTCCGCGATCCGCGATGGGGAAGGGGGCAGGAAACATACGGCGAAGACCCCCGTCTGACAACCGAAATCGGGAAAGCTTTCGTCACAGGGCTTCAGGGCGATGATCCCAGGTATTACAAAGTGATTTCAACGGCAAAACATTTTGCCGTTCACAGCGGACCAGAATCCGAACGTCATCGTTTTGATGCATGGCCTTCCATGCGCGATCTCTACGAAACCTACCTTCCGGCTTTCGAAGCCCTGGTGAAAGAAGCAAAAGTGTATTCGGTGATGAGTTGTTACAATCGTGTTTATGCTACCCCCACTTCGGGAAATACTTTCTTGCTGAAAGATATCCTTCGCGATACCTGGGGTTTCAAAGGTTATATAGTGTCTGACTGCTGGGCTGTTTCCGATTTCTATAATTTCCACAATTTCGTGCCTTCTGCCGATAAAGCTTCGGCGCTGGCTGTGAGGGCTGGTTGCGACCTTGCCTGCGGCAACGAATATGTTCACCTGAACGAAGCCATCAAAAGCGGCTACCTCACCGAAGCCGATCTGGATGTTGCCCTCAGAAGGGTATTTATGGCGCGGATGAAGCTGGGGATGTTCGATCCTCCGGCCCTGGTGCCCTATGCTTCTATTCCGCCATCGGCAAATAACACCGAAGATCACCGACAACTTGCACGCCAGGTCGCCTGCGAAAGCGTCGTCCTTCTTAAGAATGAACATAACCTGCTTCCCTTCTCAAAAAAAATAAGGACTGTTGCCGTTATCGGCCCTTATGCCAACGATACCTCGGTTTTGCTGGGCAATTACAATGGTACGCCGTCGGCGCCGGTCACCCTGTTGCAGGGAATACTCAACCAGGTGGGCAAAGGTTTGAAAGCTGTCCATTATGAAACAGGCGTGAAAAGGCCCGAAGTACTGGCCAGGCTTATGCAGGCAGGTGATGAAGATGTGTCTGAAATGCTGAGGAATCTGGCTGACGAAGCCGTGAAAACCGCTTCTCAGTCAGATGCCATTGTTTTCATCGGCGGTATTTCTCCAAACCTGGAAGGGGAAGAAATGGAAGTGAAAGTGGAAGGCTTTTCCGGCGGCGACCGCACTACCCTGGATATGCCGGCTGAACAGGTGAAATTGCTCAAAAGGCTCAAAGATACCGGGAAGCCTGTAGTATTGGTATTGACCAACGGAAGTGCATTGTCAGTCGGCTGGGCAAATGAAAATATCCCCGCCATTGTCGAGATGTGGTATCCGGGCGAAGAAGGCGGGAATGCCCTGGCTGATGTCCTTTTCGGACGCTATAACCCTGCCGGGAGGCTGCCGGTTACCTTTTATAATTCGGTGGATGAACTTCCCGCTTTCGATGATTATTCGATGGAAGGACGTACCTATAAATATTTCAGGGGGAAACCGCTGTTCCCGTTCGGCTATGGGCTGAGTTACACTACGTTTGGTTATTCAGGCATAAAGGTCGATAAAGCCCTGGCCCACAAAAGCGATACCCTCTCCGTCACCGTGAAAATTGCCAACACGGGAAAGGTTGACGGCGACGAGGTGGTACAGCTTTATTTCAGGCAACCGGCAGGGCTCGAAGGGCAACCCTTGAAATCGTTGCTGGCATTCAAACGGGTTAATATAAAAGCAGGTCAAACGGCTGATGTGAGGCTTTCGTTCCCGGTTTCACATTTCAGGCATTTCGATACCCGGGCGGGCGAATACAGGATTGCTTCAGGGGATTATGAAATTTTTGCCGGAGGCTCTTCGGATGACGAAAGGGTGAAAGCTTCAATCACGGTTGAGTAAAGTTTTCAGGTGACATGCCTTCTTATTCGCTTTCGAAATCCACATATATCAGGGGGCTGCAATGCCTGAAATCGCTGTACCTGAATAAACACAGGCCGTTTCTGCGCGACAGGATCAGCGATGAGCAACTGGCGAAATTCGCGCGTGGCCATGCCGTAGGGAAAACCGCTCAGCAGCTTTTCCCGGGAGGCGTTGAAATGCCGGCTCCTTCAGAAGTATCGGCAAAAAAAACTGCAAAATTGATTTCACAGGGTTGTCCGGTGATTTATGAAGCATGCTTCATTTTTGATGGAGTGATCTCGGCCATTGATATCCTGGTACTGAAAGAAGATGGCTGGAGCGCATATGAAGTGAAAAGCAGCGGTTCGCTGAGCGAAACCTATTACAACGATGCTTTCCTTCAGAATTGGGTGATGATCGGGAGCGGACTTCAACTGGAACATTTTTACCTTGTTCACCGGAATGCCGGAAAAGAACTGGGAAGCGATCTGCCGCTCGAAGAACTGTTTGTCTTTACTGAGATTCCGGTTCATGACCCGGCTCGTGATATCCGGATAGAATTATCGATTGGTGAAATGAAATTTATTCTTTCCCGGAACCATTCGCCTGCCATTGCTCCGGGTACCTGGTGCATGCATCCATACCCCTGCGATTTCAGGGGATTTTGCTGGAAAGGACTTTCTGAAGATCAAAAAAATAAACTTCTTTACGGGACTTAAATCAAACAGCTCAATATGTCAAACTTTATAGATCTCACCCGCACATTGTACCATGAGATGCCGGTTTTCCCGGGTGAAAAAAGTCCGGCGATCACTCTCGACAAAACCATTGCAACCGATGGGTATAACGGATTCCGGCTTGAATCGAACATGCATTCGGGAACCCACATGGATGCTCCCATGCATGTACAGGTCACCGACCGTACCATCGACAGCTTCGATGCCGGCCTCTTTACCGGGAAAGCCTGCGTGATCGATGTAAGGGGCTTAAAGGTTATAAGGTATCAGCCTGAATGGGAAGCAAAATTTGCCGGGCACGATATTGTTCTTTTCCGCACTGGCCATGACCGGACCTGGGATACGCCGGCTTACTACGGTGAATACCCCGATTTTGAAAGTTTGATAGCCGGGAAGCTGGTAGAAAACGGTGTGCGGATTGCCGGATTCGATTCGCCTTCTCCCGACCGCATGCCCTATGATTTCCACCTGGTTTTCCTTCATGACGAAAGGTTCCTGATCGAAAGCCTCACCAATCTGGGCGCTTTGCCCGACAATAGCAGTTTCAGGTTGTACGCCTTCCCGTTGAAAGTCCGGGCCGAAGCTTCGCTGGTAAGGGTTGTAGCCGAAATTTGAGGAAGTTAACGAAGTAATTCGGCGACTTTTTTCTCCAGATCCTGGCCGCGTAATTTTTTGGCTACAATAATCCCGTTTCGGTCGATAAGGACACTATAAGGAATAGAAGTAACGCCATAGGCGGCGGCGCCTTCCGATTTCCAGTATTTGAGGTCGCTTACGTGATTGGGCCAGGAAAGGTTGTCGGCAGAGATCCCTTTCAGCCATGAAGCCTTGTCCTTATCAAGCGATACGCTGAACACGTCAAAGCCTTTGTCGTGATAACGATTATAAATATTTACCACATTCGGATTTTCCTTGCGGCAGGGCCCGCACCAGGAAGCCCAGAAATCGAGTAAAACCACTTTGCCTTTCAGCGACGACAGGCTCAGGTTATTGCCGTCAACGCCGGGAAGCGAAATATCGGGGGCCGGTTTCCCGATGCCGGTTTTCCGTTCCATCTCAACCTGGTCGTGGTACTGTCTTACATAGGTATTATCCGGGTATGCTTTGATAAGTTCCCTGTCAAGATTGTCAACAAAGGGAAAATCGCCTGAAATATCGAACTTGTCGGTGAAAAACATCCATGCCAGCGACGCAGGCTCCTTTTTTATGGCTTCTGCCAGGGTGGCCTTTTGCAGCGAATCGTTCTCCGTAAAATTTCGGATGATTACTGTTGACAATGAATCGTGTTTCGGCGAGGACTGTATGTTGTTATATTCTTTGTTGAGGCTGTCGCGCTTCAGGTCAAACGTCCTGGATTTTAACAAGGCGGAATAGAGCAACGCGGTATGATGCGAACCATTTACCGTTGCATCGGGGCCCAGCTTTTTCCCGCTGGGAATAACGCTCACTTTTTCCCCGGGCGTAAGGATCAGCCACATGAAATTGGCCTGGTCAAGGCGCAGCTTATACAGATTTTCGTCACGGAGCACAAAATTCAGTTCGAAACTGCCGTCGCTGCCGGCATCAGCGCTGGTAAATTCGGCGGCGCCCCGTGCAGCCAGCGTATCAAGGTATATTTTTGTATATGATACGGGTTCGGTAAATCTGACCAGGATAGAGGTCTTTTTTCCTGCCTGGGCAAAAGAAGAGGAACTGAGCAAAATGGATGCAAAAAGCAGAAAAGCCGGTAACAATTTCATGAGCAGCGGTATTGATATAGGATTATACAGCAAAGATAGGTTTTTGTTCATTTGAAGGTGCCTGTAAATGAATTCAAATGAGCGGCCGAAAGCATCTTTTATGCCATTGTTCATAACTTATTGGGCGGTTCTGCTGTGGGAAATGCAATCAAAATTCATACTTTTGGCCATATGGAAGAAAAGTCCAATGTATTACCGGATGTTGCCGGACGCAAGAGGGTGAAGAGGCCTATGACCTCCCAGCAGGCATTTATGGAACACGGCAAACTTCCGCCGCAGGCCGTGGATGTTGAAGAAGCAGTGCTGGGGGCCATGATGCTCGAAAAGGATGCATTGGCAGCCGTGATTGATACGCTGAACCCTGAAGCCTTCTATAAAGAGGCGCATCAGATTATCTTCACGGCCATACTGAACTTGTTTAAGGACAATCAGCCGGTAGATATCCTCACGGTTACAAACAGATTGAAAACCGAAGGAACACTTGAGGTCGTCGGAGGCCCGTTTTATATCACACAGCTTACCAGCCGCATTGCATCGGCTGCCAATATTGAGTTTCATGCCGGGATTCTGATGCAGAAGCACCTCCAGCGGGAGCTGATCCGTACTTCCACCGAAACGATCCGCGATGCCTTTGAAGATACAACCGATGTTTTCTCCCTGCTCGACAATGCCGAACGCAACCTTTTCGGGATCAGTGAAAACAACCTTCGCCGCCGTACCCAGCTAATGCCCGACCTGATCCGCGATGCCCTTGTGCAGATCAACGTGGCCATGAAGCACGACGGGAGTTTTACCGGCGTTCCTTCCGGCTTTACCGAACTCGACCGCATAACCGGAGGCTGGCAAAACTCCGATCTCATCATCACGGCGGCCCGTCCTGGTATGGGGAAAACGGCGTTCGTACTCTCAATGGCACGGAATATCGCCGTCGATAACAAAAAACCGGTCGCGATATTCTCGCTCGAAATGACCAGCCTGCAACTGGTTACCAGGCTCATTTCATCCGAAGCGGAACTGTCATCGGAAAAACTGCGCAAAGGCGACCTGGAAGGCTACCAGTGGGAACAATTGAATTCAAGGATACGCCCCCTGATCGATGCGCCGATTTATATCGACGATACTCCGGCGCTTTCAATTTTCGAGTTGCGGGCAAAGTGCCGGCGTATGAAAGCGCAATACGATATTCAGATGATTATCATCGACTACATCCAGTTGATGACGACCGGCGGGGAACAGCGCGGCGGCAACAGGGAACAGGAGATATCGTCTATCTCCAGGTCGCTCAAAAGCCTGGCCAAAGAGCTGAATGTTCCGGTGATTGCCCTTTCGCAGTTGAACCGTTCCGTAGAACTGAGGCCGGGGAACAATAAAAAGCCCCAACTGTCGGACCTTCGCGAATCCGGAGCTATTGAACAGGATGCCGATATTGTCAATTTTATCTATCGTCCGGAATATTATCACATTACCGAAGACGAAGAAGGCAATTCCACCGAGGGCAAGGCCATGATCATCGTTGCCAAACACCGTAACGGCGCCACCGGCGAAATATGGCTCAGGTTTATCAGAAATTTTGCCCGTTTCGAAGACCTCGAAGCCGCCATGATCAGCAACCAGGAATCGTTTGGAATGTCGCCCAATTCCGTTTTCGAACATCAGAATGCATTCCGGACTATCCCGTCAAAACTGAACGATATGACGGATGATGCGGATACTGTTCCGGATGGTGAACCAAATTTCTGATTTCTTGTTGCCCAATCAATAATTTACAGGTACCTGCGTTAGTACCTTCATCCGGGATGATACTGACAGATCCCGTATTTATTGTAGCCGGTTATGAAAAAGATTGTTTTCCTGGTACTATTGCTATTCGGCTTGATTCCGGTTCGGGCTGCATACCTGCTCATCCCGATGGACCAGACCCAGAAAAACCATTTGAAAGCCTATGGCATTGCCTACTGGGTGGTGAAAAACGGGGCGGAAGTAAGCTGGCTGCTTAATTACGAAGGCGGCAGTTTTATGTGTAAGTATGATAAACTGATCGAAAACGAATGTGTGATCCGCGGGGTTAGTTACCAGGTGATCGCCGATGCCCAATCAACCGCCATTCTTACCGAGATTGCCGACCCCGAGGTTAATATGGATGAAGTAAAGCTTTTCAAGGCTCCCAGGATAGCTGTCTATTCGCCGAAAAACAAGCAGCCCTGGGATGATGCGGTAACACTTGCCTTGCAATATGCCGAGATACCTTATGATGTAATTTATGACGAGGAAGTGCTGAACGGCGTTTTGCCCATGTACGACTGGCTGCACATGCACCACGAGGATTTTACCGGTCAGTATGGCAAATTCTGGGCGGCGTATCACAATACGTCCTGGTACAAGGAAGATGTCAGAGTTAACGAGGAAATGGCTGCAAAGCTGGGCTTTCAGAAGGTTTCACAAATGAAACTGGCGGTGGTCAAAAAAATCAGGGAATTTGTAGCCGGTGGGGGATATCTGTTCTCCATGTGTTCGGCTCCCGACTCATACGATGTGGCGCTGGCTGCCGACGGCACCGATATTTGTGAGTCAATGTTTGATCACGATCCTGCCGATCCTGCCGCGCAATCCAAACTTAATTATGACAACTGCTTCGCATTCCGCAATTTTAAACTGGTGACAAATCCTTATGAATACGAAATTTCATCTATCGATGTTTCGGAATCACGAAAAGTAAGTCCCCAGAACGATTATTTTACCCTGTTCGAATTTTCAGCCAAGTGGGATCCCGTTCCTTCCATGCTCTGTCAGGACCATGAGCAGCTAATCCATGGTTTCAGGGGACAGACCACAGCATTCCGCAGCGAATATATCAAACCCGACGTAATTATCATGGGGGAAACCAAATCACTGGGCGAGGCGCGGTATATTCACGGCGATTTCGGCAAAGGGACCTGGACCTTTTATGGAGGCCATGACCCGGAAGATTATGAGCATCGCGTCGGCGACCCGCCTACCGATTTAAATCTTCATCCCAATTCACCGGGCTACCGCCTGATCCTGAACAATGTGCTATTCCCGGCTGCCAAAAAGAAGAAACAGAAAACCTAAAAACGTTTGAAGAAGCGATTGAACAATGGACCGGCTCCCGGATGTCATTGCAGAGGCTTTAAATACTCTGATTTTTAAATTTTTAAATCCTCAAATTTTCAAATTAAAAATCTTTCACCCTGTTGAAGGCCAGCGATTTGAGTATCCATCGCGGTAACGATTTGTGCGGGTCGCGTTTCTGAAGGTTCAGGTACCAGCCCAGTTTTTTCAATATCGGCACACGGTGTGTCTCAACAAATTCTATCAAAGTTCCGTCAGGGTCTTCGATATAGGAGAAATGCCCGGCGGCTTCGCCCATGTCAAAACTGGTGGAGCTGTCAACGGTAAAAGGATGGCCCAGTAAGAGGCACTCTTCCCGTAAGGCATTCATGCCATGAATATCGAAGCAAAGGTGAATGAATCCCAGGTCGCCCCAAAGCCGGCCCTTGAAAATGGACGACGGTTTACGGTCGAGCGACTGAAGCAGTTCTATCTGGCTGTCGCCTAAAACCGGGCTGAAAGCGCCCTGCCTTTTATCTTTATGTTTCAGCAAGGCCCTTCTGAAATTCCCTTTGCCGCCCGGCATCTGGGCCAGATCGCTGAACACTCCCGAAGTGTCATATACCGTTTCATCATACCCGAGAATGTCGCGGTAAAAAGCAACAGATTTGTCCATGTCCGAAACGCCGACAATCACGCCATAGGCGGCGCCAGTCAATTTGTTTTCGTTCTTGAACCATGAGTTGCCGCCGACAATCTGGAACATGTTGTTGTAAGGATCGGTGAGAAAGAAATTTTCGGTTTTTCCGGGGCCCTCTTCCGGAGCGGATACGCTCAGTCCGCTGGAAACAAAGGACTGATATGTCCTGGCAACGTCGTGGCTTTTTATTTTAACGGCATTGATCCCATAGTCGCCCAACTGCACTTCGGCGGCAGGAGGCAAAGGAATGCGGTCCTTATACTGCCAGATTTCGAATCCGCCGCCACCCTGCATATTGATCGCCAGCGCCGCCAGCCTTTTTCGCGGTTTTCCGTCGGTATATGGAAGCATGAGGCCGGCTACAGCTTCATCCTCAAAAATGCGGATATCGGTGCCGAAGTGTTTTTTATACCATTTCCATGCTTCCCGCACGTTGGTTACGCCGATCCCTACCTGTTGTATGCCGCTGATGAAATATTCGGCTCTCGACTTCACTATGTTGGTTATGTTATTCATGATCTCAATTTTACTGTATTGGATGAAACCTGCAACAAACCGGGCCATCCGGGTTTTAGAGGCATCATTATGAGTGACTACGGCCGGCTTATCCTTGCCTCACTTTCAGAATTCCGGTATCCGGATTAGTTTTCAACCTTCTCACGGCCTTTCCTCAGGTTGGTTTAACTTTCGATACAAGCCTGTAAAAAATGCAGGGGACAAATTTCTTGAAAAAGATCATAAGCCTTTCGCGGCCAACAATATTAACCAGGATCTTTTTTCGTTCTACTGCTTTCAGGATTTTATGAGCGCATGTTTCTGCACTGATGCCCGTATCCTGTCCGTGATCCATGATACCGTACACCTTTCCCGTACCGGTTACCGCCCCAAGGCTGATATTGGTGCGTATCCGTCCCGGACGGACAACCGTAACATTGATTCCCTTGTCATGAAGCTCGGCCCATAGGGTTTCATAAAAACCATGAAGGGCATGTTTTGCCGCAGCATAACCCGACCTGAGCGGGAACCCGAATATCCCGGTTATACTGCTGATGGCTATGATATGGCCATAACCGTTTTTTACCATGGCGGGCAGGACTTTTTTAGTCAGGATCACACCGCTGAAATAATCAATCTCCATAATTTTCCGGTCGACTTCTATCTTTGTGTCGATCACGGTCGACCGCTGGCTTATGCCCCCGTTATTGAAAAGGATATCAACAGCGCCTGTTTCTGCAATTACTTTGTCGGCAGTGGTTTCCACATTCACCGGGTCGGAAAGGTCGATCGGAAATATGCTGCATTTGCAGCCGGCTTCCCTGCACCTGGCAGCAACCCGCTCCAGTTCGTTCATGCGCCGTGCCGAAAGAATGAGATGGGTGCGACAGGATGCCAGCTCATAGGCCAGGGCTTCACCAATGCCTGATGAAGCGCCGGTTATCCAGATCGTTTTCCCGTCAAAGGTTTTCTTCATAGTCGTTTACGAGATTGTTTCAGTTAAATAAAAAGGGGAGCATCGTTTTTGCCTGATCATCATCGAAACAGGCTAAATTCTTTTTTTGCCTTTGATCCGTTCAAGGTTTACGAAAGAATAGGCGAACTCCCCGGTTTGGCGCTCTTCGCGCCAGGTCTCCTTCCACTCGCCGAAGTTGATCGCGTCGAAAAAGGTATCGGCGTCAAAATTCTTATGAACCACTGTAAGGTAAAGCCTGTCGGCCAATGGCAGGAACTGGCTGTAAACCGAACCGCCGCCGATGATGAAATTTTCCCTGCCTTCTTCCATCTGGTTCAGCGCATCGGGAATAGAGTAAGCCATCACACAGCCCTCAATGGTTTCCCCGGGCAGATCGGTGATAACGACGTTGCGACGGTTGGCAAGAGGCCGTTTGGGCAGGGAATAATAGGTGCGTTTCCCCATTACCACCGTGTGCCCTTCGGTAAGATGTTTAAACCGTTTCAGGTCATCCGAAATGTGCCACAGAAGCTGGTTGCCCTTCCCGATGGCGTTGTTTTGCGCGATAGCTACGATAATGGAAATGATAGGCTTCATGGCAGTTTTTTTTATATGGCAACAGGCGCCTTAATTGAGGGATAAGGATCATAGCCGGTCAGCTCAAAATCTTCGTACCGGAACCTGAAAATGTTCTTTACCTCCGGGTTGAGCTTCATCACAGGAAGCGGCCTCGGTTCCCTCGAAAGTTGCAGGTTAACCTGCTCCAGGTGGTTAAGGTATATATGGGCATCGCCGAAAGTATGGACAAATTCGCCCGGCTCAAGGTTTGTTACCTGCGCCATCATCATGGTGAGCAGGGAATAGGAAGCTATGTTAAACGGTACCCCGATGAAAACATCGGCGCTCCGCTGGTACAACTGGCAGGAGAGTTTGCCATTGGCGACATAAAACTGGAACAGGAGATGGCAGGGAGGCAGGGCCATTTTAGGAATATCGCCGACATTCCAGGCGCTGACGATCAGCCTCCGGGAATCGGGATTCTTTTTGATCATTTCAATTACCTCGCTGATCTGGTCAATCACCTGTCCGTCGGAGGATTGCCACTTGCGCCACTGATGTCCGTAAACAGGTCCCAGGTCGCCGTTTTCATCGGCCCATTCGTCCCAGATGCTGACCTTGTTTTCGTGAAGGTAGCGGATGTTGGTATCGCCTTGCAGGAACCACAACAACTCATGAAAGATCGAACGCAGGTGCAGTTTCTTGGTGGTGAGTGCCGGAAACCCTTCCGACAGGTCGAAACGCATCTGGTAGCCAAATACGCTGACAGTGCCTGTGCCGGTGCGATCATCTTTCCTTACCCCGTTACTTAAAATGTGCTGCAGCAGGTCGTGATATTGTTTCATTTAACCGTTTACTGTTATTATTAGTGCGTGATGGTAGCCATATCGCCCGGTTTGTGCTTATGCTTAAAAAGGATTGCAAATAATACTGCGATCACCAGTGAATAGGCGGCAAAAGCAATCCAGATTCCGTGCCAGTTGAATAAATCGTCCGTCTTATAGTATTTATCAATAACGATGCCGCTGATACGGCTTCCGAAGAAGGCTCCGAACCCGTTTGTCATCATCATGAACAATCCCTGGGCGCTGGCCCTGATCGACGGATCAATCTGTGTTTCAACAAATATGGACCCTGAAATGTTGAAGAAATCGAAGGCCATGCCATAGATGATGCAGGAAAGGACGATCATCCAAAGACCGTCGGCAGGGTTGCCGTATGCAAACAGCCCGAAACGCAGCACCCAGGCTACCATGCTGAACAGCATCACCTTCTTGATGCCGAATTTGCGCAGGAAAAAGGGGATTGCCAGGATAAAGAGCGTTTCCGAAATCTGGGAAATAGACATAATGATGGCCGGATATTTGACGGCAATCAGGTCTTTGTAAGCCGGTATTTTGGCAAAATCGTGGAGGAATGTATCCCCGTAAGCGTTTGTGAGCTGAAGGGCAGCCCCCAGTAACATGGAGAAGATGAAGAACAAAGCCATCTTCGGGTTCTTGAACAACTTAAATGCATTTAACCCCAATTCGCTTGCCAGGTCTCTTTTGTGCCCTTTTGCCGGCGGAGCGCATTTGGGAAGGGTGAAAGCGTAAAGTCCGAGTAGCAATGAAGCTCCTGCCGAAACATAAAACTGGACCGGAGAGGCTTCTAGCTTACTGATACTGATGGTCCATAATGCCACGATAAACCCGATGGTGCCCCAAACTCGTATGGGAGGATAATCCCTGACGATATCAAGGTCGTTCTTTTTAAGGGACGTATAGGCAACCGTGATAGCCAGGGCGATGGTCGGCATATAAAAGACCATGTTGAGCAGCATCATCCAAAACAGTGTATCCGGGCTGTTTAAGGTCGGGATGGTAAACAGGATGCAGGCGCCGCATATGTGGAATATTCCGTAAAGCCTTTCGGCATTGATCCAGCGGTCGGCAATGATCCCGGCAATGGCAGGCATAAACAGGGAGGCAATGCCCATAGTGGAAAATATTGCACCAAATTCAGTCCCTGACCACTTTTTTGTTTGAAAACAATAAGTTCCGATAGTGAGAAGCCATGATCCCCAGATGAAAAACTGGAGAAAATTCATGGCAATAAGGCGGAGTTTTAAATTCATTGAGATTCTATTTGTAAAGGCAGCGTTATCTGTTGCCCTGACGGGGTTTGCGTTTGTTAATTTCGTCTCTTATCTGTGAAGCTTTCTCATAGTTTTCTTCGTCAACGGCTTTATGCAGTTCCTCTTCCAGTTCCTCGTTCGTCATACTTCTGAATTCTGATATGGCTTCGTCTCCGCCGGGTTGTTCCTTCTCGGCAGATTCTTCTTCCTCTTCAAATAAAATACCGGCTTCCGCCATTATGGGTTCGTAGGTATAAATGGGGCAGCCGAACCGGATTGCCAGGGCGACGGCATCAGAGGTGCGTGAATCTATCTGTTTGGTTTCAACGCCATCGTTGCAAACCAGTAACGCGAAAAATATACCTTCCTGGAATTTATTGATAATGACCTCCTCAATGCCGATATTGAATGTGTCGGCAAAATTCTTGAAAAGATCATGGGTGAGCGGCCTGGCCGGCTTCATTTTTTCAATCTCGAGGGCAATGGATTGTGCCTCGAAATGACCTATTACGATGGGGAGGCGCCGATGGCCGTTCTTTTCCCCGAGGATAAGGGCATATGAATTGGACTGGGTCTGGCTATAGGATAACCCCAATATTTTTAGTTCAATCTTCTGCATCTGGTCTTAGCCTGGCTTTTCTCTCATTCAAACAAAAAGTAAAAATAGGAAGAATTCGTTTCAGATGGCTTTACAGTCAAAAGATTTCACCTGTCATCTGAATCCCCGTAACCGAAACCTGCTTCTTTCCCGGATGATATATGGCTGGTACTCTGGATTGGAGGCCCTTGCCGAGATGACCGGAAATACCATTTGGATGTTGTTCCCGTGTTTGCAATGCTTGCGCGCACGGTTTAAATAAAATTCATGGTAACCTCTTTCAGGAATTTATCTTCGAGCAACCGGACAATACGGCGGACAACGGTGCGCCTGATCTCGAGTTCTACCGGTAGTGTCGGGTCCTGGTGGGCGATATTGATCCTTGTTCCGATAATAAAATGAATCTGGTCGCTGTCGAGCAACATGCGTACAATCTGATCGGCGGGGCCTTTACCTGGCTTGTATTTCTGGGAATAGTTTTTCAGGATTTCGGAGACTTTCCCAAGCGTGAGGATGCCTTCCGTCACCAGGTCGATGCCATCCATAAAGGAAATAGGGGGCAGATCGGTATCGTCGAATTCAAAACTATCGACAATGGGCACTCCAAGTTCCCGTGAGATGATATCACCGGTTGTTGCCCCGCATATAATCTTTTTCCCGTCGAAATTCTTTACGGTCTCGCCCAGTTCGGCATCTTTACTTTTCTCGTATGGAGGACCGGTACAAATGAGCAGCCTGCGCGGTTCCCGGAAGTAGATCACAGCGCAACTGGTGTCATCCTTGGGGCGGTAATTGTCGTTCATCACGGCCATATTCACCACTTTTGCCGCCAGTTGGGCGCCTGAGATAGTGCTGTCGTTCCCGATGAGGTCCAGCACATATTTCGACATGTTATCCAATCCATAGCCGAACGGGTATTTGGCGCTTCCCATGCCCGATTGCGTCACTCCGTCGGAACAGATAACGATGCGATCCTCCTTTTGCGGGATAAAGCTGCATGTGCGGAGTTCCTTGCCGGCGTTTTTTTCCGAAACCAGCGTTATTGTTTCCCAATCCGGGTCGGTTTGCTTGTTGCCGCGGAAAACCAGGGCCTGAGGATTGTCATATTCCAATATGCGCGTTAATCCGTCGATTTCAATATCAATAATGGTAAAGGTGCTGTAACTCATTTTCCGCTCGCTGCATACAGGCAGGGTATTCATGATGATATCGGCGATGCGGTGAACGTCCTTATGCTCCTCGGTGAGGTTCATGGCCATGGTGGCGGTAAGCGTTGACAGCATGGCTGCTTTTACGCCATGCCCCATGCCGTCGCTCAGAACGGCGATAATCCTGTTTTCTTCATAGATGCGCCTTGAAAGGAAATGGTCGCCGCAGATACGCTCCAGATCGTGGTTTTTATGTACCACATTCACTTCTACATAAAACTGGTTTTCACTCATTCGGTAATTTGTTGCATGTAAATGTGATCAATGCTAACGTGGCGTTATTCTTCTTTCGACTGGTGCGATTCGATGATGGAGTTCAGCATTTTTTCGGTTTTTGATGCTCCTTCGCCCAACAGGAATGCTATCTGCTGGACCAGTTCGAGGTTTTGTTCTATCACTTCGGTTACGCGGTTTATCACTTCTTCCCTGCGTACTTCAGGCATGTACATATCGCGGATCACGCCTCCCGCAATCTTGTTTTTTTTGATGGAAAAGATGGTGACATTGAGGAGCTTATCATTGAGGTGGACATCGCGGCCCACAACATCGTCAGCGCTGGTCAGCACATAGGTGAAGAGTTTGTAAAAGTTGAAAGGGAGCAGCGTTTTCAGGTCGGCGCCTACGAGGCCGGGAATTATCTCGTTGATATCGGCGGCTTCTTCGCCCAGAATGGTGATGAAACTCTCGTTGGAAGCCACAATTTTCAGCGATTCATCCACGATCAGGACAGCCGTAGGAAGTTTCCTGAGCATGGTCTGCATGGTTTCAAGCGCATCCTGTGTCGCCTGCTTTTCTTCCAGCGCCTGTTTCTCCGACTCTTTGAGCGCCTGCTGGGTCTTGGCAAGTTTGTCGTTGGTAACTTTTAACGACCGGATATATTCCTGCTTGCTCCGCAGCGAATAGCCTACGCACATATCGGTCCGTGCGATACCGCTGGCGACGGCTTCGGCAAACGACCTGCAGCTTTCGTAGCCGCATGCTTTGCAACCCAGGTCGGGTTCGCCGTCACCCTTGCCGATGATCTTCAGAATTTCTTCTACCTTTTCTTTAGGCGGGGCAGGAAGGCGCTGATCGTTGGCCTCAAAACTGCGGCGGAGATCCAGAATGCTGTATCGGTTCTGTTCTTTGATCCATTTCCCTTTTTCCAACCCGGATAAACGCTTGTTGACATAGCTCACCACATCGGTCCTGCGTTTCAGCTTCATGCCGTTGGGTTTCATGCCTGGGCCCATGATGCATCCTTCGCAATAAAAAACATTAAAATTCTTTCGGATGTAATCAATGCTTTCTTCAAACTGACTAATGGCCGTTAGTATCCGGTCGCGGCCGTCAACAGTCACCATCGATCCGGAGAGCATGTCCTGGCTCAGCCCTGCAGCCTGCAGAATACCGTCGCTCAAAGCATAAAGAGATCCCTTATTACCGGAAGGCTCATCAAAATCGGCATATTCAATGGTGCTTTCCTTAACCCCCGATTCCTCAAACATTCTTCTCAATTCATCGAACATCAGAACCGCATCAACCCTCCCGTCTTCATCATGGCGCAACACTTCTGTTTTAGCGCCAAGACACGGCCCGATAAAAACTACGCGCGTTTCTTCACCATGAAGGTTATGGATAATTTTGGCGCTGGCAACCATCGGGTTTACCAGAGGCGCAAGATTATCAATGAGCGAAGGATGGAATTTTTCGATCAGTGATACAATCGGAGGGCAATTGGCAAGGATATAATATTTGCCCAGAAAATTGCTGACCAGTTCATAGTATTCCCTGGCTACCAGATCAACGCCAAAGGCTGCTTCATGAACGAATTTAAAGCCAAGCTGCTTTAGCATGGCAACAAATTTACGGTAGTCGGTAATGTCGTAAAATTCAGCCGATATGCTGGGATCGAGAATGGCTGCAACCGGCGTTTCTGCTTTCAGCAACTCCCGGACTTCAGGCCTTGAATCATAGTAGACAATTGCATTGGGGTGGCATACTTCGAGACAACTGCCGCAACCGATGCAGCGGTTATCGGCTATATAAGGCACCGTTTCGTTTGCCCGCAATTCAATCGCTTTTACAGGACAAATGCGGATACACGCGTAACACTCCTTACACAGATCCGCATTTATATGTAACAAAGGGCCTTGCATCATGTTTTTGTAATTAGTGACTTTTTAGAAACCGGTCATTTGCTATTTTCAAGAAAATCGTCCAGCAGCCGGATAATAGTTTCAGGATCCGATTTTTCATAAAAGTCGTCGTTGAGTTTTAACAGCGGTCCGTTGGCGCATTTTCCGAAGCATCTTTGCCCGTGAAATTTCACTTCATTCTGAAGGTTATGTTCTTTCAGGTAATCGCTGATTATCTTGACAACCGACTTGTTCCCCCTTGCAAAACAGGAACTGCCGAGGCAAATGATGATCTCTTTTTTTGAATCTCCCATGGTTGCTTGAAAGCTATCTTTAATCAGCAGGTGAATTTACATTTAATTGTAAAACAAAAGTAATAAAAATGAATTTGAGGGTTCGTTGTTATTTGAATAACATTGTTATTTTTTTAACAAATTCTAATTGAGATTCTGGCTGAATCATTATTTTTGTACCTGTTACAATAAAAATGGATTATGCCGGTAAGCATCGAAGATATCTGTTCGAAGTATAAACAAGGCAGCCGCGAAGCCTTACTTTCTGTATTACAGGAGATTCAGGATAATTTCGGCTATCTATCCGAGGAAGCTATCATCTATGTCGGCAGGCATCTGAAGCTGCCATCCAGTAAAGTGTATGGCATAGCTACTTTCTATGACCAATTCAGATTTGCTCCCAAAGGACGTTATCACCTGCAGGTCTGCAGCGGGACAACCTGTCATATCGAAGGCTCAATGGCCCTGTTGCGTGAAATTGATAAATTGTTGAAAATCAAGGATGGGCAGGTGAGCCGCGACGGATTGTTCAGCCTTCAGGTTGTAAATTGCATGGGGGCATGCAGCGCAGCTCCGGTTATTGCCGTCAATGGTGAATTTCATACCCTGATGTCATCGGCCGATCTTGCCGGTTTGTTCGATGAAATACGTAAAAACGCCTGATTCCCGGATACCGGGTATTAACAACAAGTAGCAACGCATGAACGATCAGGAATTTTTAATCACAGAAGTCCTCACTGCCAAAGTCCCCGCTGCTGACCGTCAGATTACCGGAAGACTTGCCGAAATGCGTCATGACCGGGTGAACCGCCCGGTCCTGTACATCGGAGCGGGAACCTGCGGGCTGGTAGCCGGGGCGGATCGTACCCTTGAAGCTGCAAAGCTGTATATCCGTGAGAAAAATATCGATGCCGAGATTATCGAAGTGGGATGCATAGGACTTTGTTCTGCTGAACCGTTGATGGATGTTCAGCTGCCCGGTAAATCAAGGATTTCATTTTGTAATGTAGATGCGTCTGTCGTCGAGAGCATCCTTGATGATATATTCAATGGTATTGTCCCTGCCGATCACGTGCTGGGGCAGTTTGTCAGCCCTTTGCACGAAGGCTGGACAGGGGTGGAGGATATAATCCTGCTGCCATTTTTCAGATATCAGCACCGGATCGTATTAGCCAATTGCGGGAAATCCGATCCTCAGCGAATTGCGGATTATATCGCACGGGGGGGGTACCAGACGTTCCTGAAATGCCTTAACAATTATACTTCCGAAAAAGTCTGTGATATTATTGACGAGAGCGGTTTACGCGGTCGCGGAGGGGGTGGGTACCCAACGGGAAAAAAGTGGAGGACTGCGCATAATGCAATCAGCGACCAGAAATACCTGGTATGTAATGCGGCTGAGAGCGATCCCGGCGCTTTTATGGACCGGGCTGTCATTGAAGGCGATCCGCACCTGTTGCTTGAGGGAATTGCCATCGCTGCATACGCTGTCGGGGCAACCAGGGCGTATATATACCTTATGGCCGATTACCATCTGGCCTTGAAAAACCTGCGTAATGCCATCGCGCAGATGAAGGAATACGGCCTGTTGGGGTACAATATCTATAAGAGCGGCACCGATCTGCAGATCAATGTTGTAGTAAGCCCGGGTGCATTTGTTTGCGGCGAGGAAACTGCCCTCATCGGCAGCATCCAGGGTAAAAGGGCCATGCCGACACCCAAGCCCCCGTACCCTGCTATTGAAGGGCTTTTTAAGAAGCCAACAGTGATTAACAATGTGGAAACACTGGCCAATGTGCCCTATATTCTCAGGCATGGACCCCAGGCCTTCAACAGCATCGGCACTGCCAACAGCAAAGGAACGAAAGTTTTTGCCATAACCGGGAAGTCGGCATCCATCGGACTGGTTGAAGTTGCTATGGGAACAACGCTTAAAGATCTGATTTTCAGAATTGCCGGCGGGATAAAGGATGATAAGCAGTTTAAGGCTGTTCAGATAGGAGGGCCATCAGGAAGCTGCGTCCCCGAAAAGCAACTTGACCTTCAGGTTGATTATGAATCGCTCTGGGAAGCCGGAGCTATCATGGGATCGGGCGGAATGGTCGTGATGGATGAAAATACCTGCATGGTTGATATGGTTAAATATTTCATGGACTTTCTGCAGGAAGAAAGTTGCGGTAAATGCATCCCCTGCCGCGAAGGGACGCGCCGTATCCATGAAATACTGGAAAATATCACGCGCAGACCTCCCAGCGAATCGGGACATGAGGTGCTTGAAAGATTTAAAGGGATCATGCAACTCGAAGGCCTCGCGGAGGTAATCCGTGATACTTCGCTGTGCGGGTTGGGGCAAACGGCGCCTAACCCGCTGGTAAGCGCCATGAAATGGTTCCGGGATGAATTTGAAGAACATATTTTCGATCGCCGTTGCAGGGCTGGGGTTTGCAAGGAATTGAGGGTGTTCTACATCGAGGTGGAGAAATGTACCGGCTGTGTGGCCTGCCTTCGCAAATGCCCGACCAATGCCATTGTTGGTCAGCCCCGCCAGCCGCATTTTATCATTGAAGAAAAATGTATTGGCTGCGGAATATGTTTCGACGTTTGCAAATTTGTGGCAATCACGATAAAATGAACGCTTGTTTCAGCTTGATTAATAACTGTCCATTACTCTCACCATAACGAAATACATCCATGATGTTTTTTGATATCGAAGTCAACGGAAAAACCATTAAAGCCCGCAACGGAGAGACCATACTCTCGGCGCTGGAGCGGAATGCCATCAGTGTGCCCACGCTGTGTCATATCCGCGGGTTGCTGCCTTCGGGCGCCTGCCGTATGTGCGTGGTGGAAGTGGAAGGCAAACCGGGACTGTTGCCGGCATGCTCCCATCCTGTGGAAGAATGGATGAAAATCCGTACCCATTCGCCCAGGGTTATCAAAGCCAGAAAAACTAATATTGAGCTGTTGCTGAGCAACCATCCCGATGACTGCCTGTATTGCGAAAGCAGCGGCCATTGCGAACTGCAAAAGTTTGCCGAAGACCTTTACGTTCGGGAAAGACGGTTTTACGGCAAAAAAAACAAGTATAAAACCGATCCGTCCAGCGCTTCCATCTTCAGGGATCCGGCAAAGTGCATTCTTTGCGGACGTTGTATCCGCGTTTGTGAAGAAGTTCAGAATATTTCGGCATTGGATTTTATAGGCCGAGGTAACGAAATGCAGGTAGGCCCTGCCTTTAACAAAGGTATGAACCTGTCGAGCTGTATAAACTGCGGACAATGTATCCTGGCTTGCCCTACAGGGGCCCTGACGGAAAAGAAACACCCGGCAGAACTTCAGGAAAAACTTCATAATCCGGCAATAAAAACTGTGATCCAGTGTTCGCCGACCTTGTCGGTAACACTGGCCGAAGAATTTGGCCTTCGTCCCGGCAAAGATATGGAAGGCGTGATGTATGCTGTTTTGCGAAAAATAGGTTTCGATTATGTTTTCGATACCTCCTTTGCCGCCGACCTTTACCTGGCCGAACTGGCCCATGAATTGCTGAACAGGATTAAAACCGGGGAAAAATTTCCTCTGTTCTCAAGTTGTTGTCCGGCCTGGATCAAATATGCAGAACAGTTCAGGCCAGCCCTGCTCGAACAAATATCATCCTGCAAATCGCCGCAGCAGATGATGGGCGCTATTATAAGCAACCATTTTACACAATACCGGAAGCTGCAGATCGAAAATATCTATTCAGTATCAGCAATGCCGTGCATCGCAAAAAAGTTTGAATCACAGCGGGAACAAATGACGCATAAAGGCATCACCGATGTGGATATGGTACTGACAACACGCGAGCTGGCCCGGCTCATACGCCTTAATGGTATCGACGTTCAGCAGGTTGAGCCCGAGATGGCCGATCAGCCTTACCGAAGCCGTAGTTCATCGGGAAAAATGCTCGCAGTGAGCGGGGGACTTACCGAAGCGGTTATCAGAACGCTTCATACACTGATTACGGGCAAGGAACTTCCTCTGAGCCGGATTCCCGAATTGCGGTCTTCAAAGGAAGTAAAGGAGTTCTTTATCAAGATCGGCGATTATAAGCTGGGTTTTGCCGTTATCAACGGTATTGGTAATGCTGCATCATACCTCGATGAAATTGAAACCGGGCGCGACGATATTCATTTTGTTGAAGTGATGGCCTGTCCAGGCGGATGCGTTGGTGGCGGCGGTCAGCCTTCCGGCCGAAACGGGGCCGCCGTAAAATCCCGTGCAAAGGCGATCTATGAGATTGATGATAAGGAACCGGTGAAAACGCCTTTCAGAAATCCTTCGATAAATGCGCTTTATGAAAGTTTCCTGCACAACCCGGGAAGCGATGAGTCCCTGAATTTATTATATACTGCCTACCAAAAAAGGGAAGTATTACTTTAGTACGACGGTTGCCATTTTGAAATAAATCAATTCATGGAAGACGCCACCCTGAATATCAACCAGCCTAATCCCGGGATGACCAAATTGGTTTTCACCGTCAAGGAAAAATGCAAGTTGTGTTATACCTGCGTCCGCGAATGCCCGGCTAAGGCCATACGGATCACGGGCGGACAGGCTGAAGTGATCACGGAACGGTGCATAGCCTGCGGCAATTGTGTTAAAGTTTGCAGTCAGAATGCAAAAGTTTTCCGGCGGGAAATAGACCCTGTGACAAAGCTGATCCAATCCGGGGCTAAAGTCATCGCAATGGTTGCCCCTAGCTTTCCGGCCGAATTTTCAGAAGTTCCTGACCATCGCCTTCTAGTTGGAATGATACGGCAACTTGGATTTCGTCATGTTCTCGAAGTGGCTTTTGGCGCCGATTTGGTTGCGCGTAAATACAAGGAACAGTTAAACTCCGGCATACCGGCAATTTCATCGGATTGCCCGGCCATCGTTTCCTTTATTGAACGATATTATCCGGAACTTGCCGGCAACCTTGCCGAAGTTGTATCGCCGATGGTGGCCATGGCCAGGGTTGCCCGCAGTATTTATGGCGTTGATTCAATCCTGGTATTTATCGGGCCCTGCCTGGCAAAAAAAGCCGAATCAAAAGAAATCGACAATGCATTGACGTTTAGGGAATTGAGGGAGATGTTCGATATCAACCGGATCAACTTAAAAATGGTTCTTCCTTCCGAATTTGATCCTCCTTTATCGGGACGTGGCGCGATCTTCCCTCTCAGTCACGGCTTGCTGAATACCATGGAAGTCACCGAAGACATCCTGAGCGAAAATGTGCTTGTTGCCGGCGGAAAACCCAATTTTGCTGATGCATTGCGTGAATTTGAACAAGGGAATCTAAAGGGCCATCATATTCACCTTTTGTGTTGCGAAGGTTGCATTATGGGGCCCGGAATGTCACCATACCTGAATACGGCGGCAGCCAGTAACCGTTTTGCCAAGAAGGCGGCAATTATCCGGTACGCCAATGCTAAAATGGCAACCATCAACCGCGAAGAATGGCAGGAAAATGTGGATGAATACTCCAAACTGGATCTTTCACGTACATTCAAGCCGAACGATATGCGCGTGGTAAGACCTTCAAACGAGGAAATCAGGGGAGTGATGTACCGCATGGGGAAATATGGACCGGGAGATTATCTGAATTGCGGCGCATGCGGCTATGATTCATGCGAGGAGCATGCCATCGCCATCATCAGCGGGTTAGCCGAAACGGAAATGTGCCTTCCCTTTTCTATCGAAAGGTTGCATAAATACATCCGCGAGCTCAATATCTCAAATGAAAAACTGGCTACCGTTCAGGAAGCCTTACGCCATTCGGAAAAGCTGGCCGGCATGGGGCAGCTCTCGGCCGGAATAGCGCATGAACTGAACAATCCGCTCGGTGTCATTACCATGTACAGCAACATACTTCGCGAGGAAGTGCCGGCCGAAGATCCCATCCAGAAAGATCTTGAACTGATTGTTGAGCAAGCGGACCGCTGCCGGAAAATCGTCGGAGGCTTGCTGAATTTTGCCCGTAAGAACCAGGTGAACATTGCTGAAACGGACGTCGTGAAGCTGGCCGAACACAGTATCAATTCGGTGATTGTGCCTACCGATGTTACCCTCGGCCTTGAAAACCATCTGCGCGACAGAACGGCTATGCTCGATTTCGACCAGATGACACAGGTGCTCACCAACCTGATCAAGAATTCAATAGAGGCTATGCCGGATGGCGGTAAAATTACCTTAGGCCTGACCGACACCGAAGATAAGATCATGATACGGGTTACCGATAACGGCACAGGTATTCCGGCTGAACACATGGATAAGCTTTATACACCTTTTTTTACTACAAAAGCAATCGGAAAAGGGACCGGCTTGGGATTGCCGATCATTTACGGCATTGTAAAAATGCATAAAGGCGATATAAAAGTAGAATCAAATGCCGATCCTTCGGCAGGCGCCACAGGCACTACCTTTACCCTGATATTCCCGAGGCAGAGGGCCGTTATTCAGTAATCGCCCGTGTAAATCATAAACATCCTACCATTCACCGAAAATAAAAATCTTATCATACAGCAATGAAAAAAAGAATCCTGATCGTTGATGATGACATAGATTACATCTTCCAGATGAAAATGAAAGTTGAACAGATGGGTTTCGAAACCATTACCGCCGAAAGCCAGAAGGAAGCTGAAAAAATCATCGAAGAAGTGAAACCTGATCTTTGTATCCTTGACCTGATGATGGAAACTGACGACAGCGGGTTTATCCTTAGCTATAAGATACGCCGGAAATATCCCGATGTTCCCATCATCATCGCCACGGCGGTTACAGCCGAGACAGGGATGACGTTCGACGTCATGGCCGAAGAAAACAAACAATGGATCAATGCCGACCTGTTCCTCGATAAAGGCATCCGCGCTGACCAGCTCCAGCGTGAGATTAAAAAACTCTTAAAAATGTAGCTCATGGCAACATTCAAGATTCTTGTGGTTGATGACGAGCTGGGGATCCGGGAGGGTACAAAACGTATCCTTCAAAATTTCAAGGTCGACTATCCTTTCATGGATGAACAGATCGATTTTCAGATCCTGGAAGCGGCAACCGGCAGCGAAGGCATCGAAATTATCGACACCCAGCAGCCTGACATCCTTCTGCTGGATAACAAACTTCCGGATATCCAGGGCGTTGAAGTGCTGGAATATGTCAAGAACAAACATTACGACATCATTGTCGTGATGATCACATCCTATGCATCGCTTGAGCTGGCGGTTAAAGCCACCCGCGACGGCGCCTTCGATTTTATCCCGAAACCTTTTACGCCCCAGGAGATCAGGGCCAGCATCGAAAATATAACCAAGCAGCTTTTCCTGAAGCGCATGACGCAATCGCTCAACAGCACCGGCAAACAAATCCGGTTCCAGTTCCTGTCGGTACTGTCGCATGAGCTGAAAGCGCCGCTGAATGCCATCGATGGCTATCTTCACATGATCCGTGAAAAGCAGTTCGGTAACAACGTGGATGCCTATACCGAAATAATCGACCGTTCAATGGAACGGATCAAGGGAATGCGCCAGTTAATCCTGGACCTGCTCGATCTTACAAAAATTGAAACGGGCAAACCTACCCAAAAGCTGCTCCCGGTTGATGTTAGTAAAATTGTTCAAATGGCCATCGATACCAACCGTCCATACGCTATCCAGAAAGACGTGGATATTTACCTGAACAACAAATCGGCAGTCATGATGAAAGCCGATGCCGGAGAGATAGAAATTATTATGAACAATTTGATTTCTAATGCAGTAAAGTACAACAGAACCGGCGGCCGGGTTGATTGTTTCATCGAGAAATTGCCTGAAGCTGTACGGATTTCGGTGTCCGATACAGGGATTGGCATGACGGAAGAGGAAACACAGAAAATTTTCGAAGATTTTGTCCGCATCAGGAACCAGCAAACCCGTGATATTACCGGCAGCGGACTTGGCCTTTCGATCGTTAAAAAAATAGTCGACATGTACAAAGGGGCTGTCGATGTTCAAAGTACCCCGGGCAAGGGAACTACTTTTACCATTACACTGCCTGTCCCTGAGAATTAAAAAGGTTGCCGGCTGTTGGCCAATCCCGGTAGAAAACATTAGCCGTGCCGGCGGCAGGCCAGTACCTTTTACCCTGAAAGAATGCAATTATTAATGCAAATAATATGAAACAGTTACCTGATAAGACCGTCGAACGACTGAGCCAATATCGACGAACACTTATAAATATTCTTGCCGAGAACAAACATCACATATTTTCCCATGAACTTGCAGCTTTGCTCCATATCACACCGGTACAGGTGAGGAGGGATATCATGCTCATCGGATATTCGGGAACCTTGCGGCAGGGTTATGATGTGAAGGAACTCATCGAAATTATCGGAAAAATCATCGATAGCCGCGAAGGACAACGCGTTGCCGTTGTCGGCATCGGAAACCTGGGCAGGTCAATTATCGGCTATTTCAGCGGGAAACGTACAAAACTTACCATAGTGGCCGGATTCGACATCAATCCGGAAAAAGTCGACCGCGTGTATGGAGGAGTCTGGTGTTATGATTTTAGCCGGCTTGATGAAATCATTAAAAAAGAAAATATCAATATCGGGGTAATTACAGTCCCGGCTTCGGAAGCTGCCGCTGTAGCGGATGCACTCGTGATGGCCGGCGTTAAAGGCATCCTGAATTTCACGCCCAGGCCGCTGAATGTTCCGTCGAGTGTGTATCTTGAAGAGTATGACATCATTACCTCGCTCGAAAAAATCGCTTATTTCGTTAAAAAGATGTAGCAACAATCTGATTTGACGCCGGTCCTGATATGATGAAGAATGCTGTGCAAATCATTTCAGCCTGCGGTAAACATAAAACCTGAAGAACTCCGTATGCGAATTTTCCATGGCTTTGATGAACTTACCAATATCCCGAACCCGGTGGCAACAACGGGTTCATTCGACGGAGTGCACGTCGGCCATAAAGCAATCATCAACAGGGTTAACAGGCTGGCTCAGGAAATCGGGGGCGAAAGCGTACTCATCACTTTTCACCCGCATCCCCGTAAAGTCCTGTTCCCTGAAACTGCCGGGAAAGACCTGTTCCTGATCAATTCACAGCGCGAGAAGATTGACCTGCTCAAAGAAGCAGGGCTGAACAACCTGGTAGTGGTTGAATTTACGAAGGAATTTTCAGAGATTTCCTCGGTCGATTTCATCCGCAATCTTCTGGTTGCCAAGCTTCATGCCCGGAAGATCGTAATCGGTTTCAACCACCAGTTTGGCCATAACCGCGAAGGAAACTTTGATTTCCTCAACGAACTCGGGAAATACTATGGTTTTGATGTTGAAGAAATTCCGGAGCAGGATATCCATAATGAAACCGTAAGTTCCACGCTTATCCGGAAGGCATTGCAGGAAGGCCGCATTCAACGTGCCAATGCATACCTCGATCATCATTACATGATTATCGGAAAAGCCGTCAAAGGAAGTACACTGATGAGCGACCTCGAATACCCGACATTTTATACTGCGATAGAGGAAGAATGCAAGCTGGTGCCTCCCGACGGTGTATATGCAATAAGGATAGAAAATGCCGGGAAGTCTTCCAAAGCCATTGTAAACATCCGGAATAACCGGTACGGCCCCGGGCGGAACTTCAGCGATCTGACCATTGAAGTATTCCCTTTCGAACAGCCCGGTATCGTGAACGGGAAGGATGTCAGGTTGTTTTTTGCCAAAAGGATTCGCGATGAACTGAGTTTCAGCAATCCTGTTGATTTAAAGCGGCAACTGGAAAAAGACAGGGAACTGGTCGGGGAACTTATCTTCTGAAGAATCGGGAACATCTCGTCATATCGCTTGTCAACCTGTAAACAAAATGTTACGTGTCTGAAAATCTGAAAATGAAAGTTACTTTTCTGGGTACCGGGACATCCACCGGCGTTCCTGTGATAGCCTGCAACTGCGGGGTCTGCACGAGCCATGATGCCCGCGACAGGCGATACCGCACATCGGCGTTGCTGACCATCGGGGATACAAACATCGTGATCGACTGCGGCCCTGATTTCCGAAACCAGATGCTGAAGAACAGGGTGGAGAATATCGATGCCGTTTTGTTCACCCATGCTCACCGTGATCATATTGCGGGACTCGACGACATCAGGGCTTTCAACTATATTCTCAATAAAATCATCAACATCTACGGAACCCGTGATACCCTTGAATCCATCAAAATGCAGTTCCCGTATATTTTTTCAGGGGGCTTTTTCCGCGTTCCGCAGATTACATTGAATACCATCGATGACAAGCCTTTTACCATCAGCGGCATCGAATTTAATCCTATCTGTGTGATGCACCAGGACCTGCCGGTGACCGGATACCGTATCGGCGATTTTAGCTATATTACTGATGCCAATTATATTGAGGCCAAAGAACTGGATAAAATGAAAGGGTCGAAAGTGATTGTGCTGAACGCCCTGCGCAATTCCCGGCATGTTTCCCACTACTGCCTGAGCGAAGCGCTTGAAATCCTTGACATTTTAAAGCCGGAACGTGCTTACCTGACCCATATCAGCCATTTTCTGGGGAAACATGAAGAA
Source organism: Bacteroidales bacterium (assembly GCA_035403165.1). Taxonomy (GTDB): domain Bacteria; phylum Bacteroidota; class Bacteroidia; order Bacteroidales; family UBA4417; genus UBA4417. The sequence continues at coordinate 40,152 of DAONEP010000016.1, forward strand.
GTTGAACTGAAGCTGCCGCCTAATGTTAAGCTGGCCTATGACAACCTAGTCATCGAAGTTTGATCAAAACGCTGTAAAAATAATAGTTTGCAAATGATCTCCGGGTTCCGGGAGCAGGATTCGGAATAAATTAAGTATTATAATACCGAAATTGATTCAGTTGTTGTAAATTTGTGAGTAATAGGAGATGCAACCATGAAATTTACACCTGAAAAATGCCGCATTCCCGATCAACGAATGAAACCGTTCATTGATGCGGATGAAATATGGGAATACCTCAACACTGTAAACCCCGACAGGCAGCAGGTAAAAGACGTCATTGCAAAGTCGCTCGACAAAAAGCGCCTTTCGATGGCGGAAACGGCGGTGCTGATCAATGCCACCGATCCCGACCTGGTCGGGGAAATTAAAGAAGGCGCCCGTACCCTGAAAGAGCGGGTTTACGGAAACCGCATTGTACTGTTTGCGCCGCTGTATATCGGGAACAAGTGCAGCAACAATTGCAGTTATTGCGGCTTCAAATCTTCAAATACGGCTGCTATTCGCAAAACCCTTGACGACCAGGAACTGATCCGCGAAGTGGAAGCCCTGGAAGATAACGGCCAGAAACGACTTATCCTGGTTTACGGGGAACATCGTGATTACAGTCCCGAATTTATCGCGCATACCGTAAATGTGGTGTACGGCGTAAAAAAAGGCCATGGCGAAATCCGTCGTGTCAACATAAATGCAGCGCCTCTTGAAATTGAAGGATTCCGGACCGTGAAAGCAGCAGGAATAGGCACTTACCAGATTTTCCAGGAAACATACCATCCTGAAGTATATTTACATTATCACCTTGGCGGTGCAAAACGTAATTACGAGTATCGCCTTACTTCTCTCGACCGCGCCCAGGAAGCCGGTATCGATGATGTGGGCATCGGGGCGTTACTGGGGCTTTACGACTGGCGTTTTGAAACGATGGGGCTGATCCGTCATACAAATCACCTTGAAGCCTGTTATAATGTCGGTCCGCATACTATTTCGTTTCCCCGCATCCAGGAAGCTTCGGCCATCAATTTCGACGGCAAGTACAAGGTGTCGGATTCCGATTTTTCAAAGATGGTGGCGATTTTGCGCCTTGCTGTTCCTTATACCGGGATGATCCTCACTGCCCGCGAAAATCCTGAATTAAGGCGCGAAGTGATGCATTTCGGCGTATCGCAGATTGATGGCGGGACCAAACTTGAAATCGGCGCTTATTCCGACAGCATAAACGAAAAGCAGGATCTGAACCGTGAACAGTTTCATATCGGCGACAGCCGTTCGCTGAATGAAATTATCGACGAACTGATCGACACGGGCTATCTGCCTTCATTCTGTACGGCTTGCTATCGCCTTGGACGTACCGGCGAACATTTCATGGAGTTCTCGGTGCCCGGGTTCATTAAAAGATACTGCTCGCCCAACGCCATCCTTACCCTGACCGAGTACCTGGAGGATTACGCCCCTGCCGAAACCAGGCGGAAAGGATACCTCGCCATAGAGAAAAACCTCCTTGAACTCGAAGCTGCCGCCGAAAAAATAGATGTTCCCGAAATCCGCCGCCGTATCGAAAAGATCAGGGCAGGACAGAGGGATCTCTATTTTTAAGAAGGTTTCGGACGTAATGATTTATGGCGGATTACCGGTTCGTTGTCTGTTACTCTTCCTCTGCCGGCTGACAACATTTATCTGATGAACATTAACCAATAACTATTATCTTTACCTATGGCTTTGTCAGCGAACTTGTTTTCTCCTGGCTTTTGGCCTGCCGTCTTACCCACAACCCCGCCCAGGCAGGTAAACTTTTAGCCTTTAGCTTTTAGCTTTTAGCCTGCCGTCTTACCCACCACCTCACCCAGGCAGGTAGACTTGCCATCTTGCGCACAGCCAGCCCAGGCAGGCAGGCCATTAGCTCCTTGCTCCATGCTCCTTGCCCACTCCGTTCTCCGTTCTCCGTTCTCCGTTTTCTGTTCTCCCTGCTCCCTGCTCTTTGACCTTTGACCTTTGACCTTTAACCTTTAACCTTTAACTTTTAACCTTCTCCTATGTCCCAAATCCGAATTATCGGCTTATTCATAGCCGACCGCATCAAAGAAGCCGGGCTGACCCAGCATGTCCTGGCAAAACACTCCCGCATCATCCGTGCCCGGCTGGGATTCCACGAACTCAACGAGGATATATGCAGCCGGAACGGCATCATCCTGCTGAACCTTACAGGTACAACCGAAGAACAGGATCGGTTGCTGAACGACCTGAAGGAAATCAGCGGCATCGAAGTCCGCGAGATGACGTTCAGTTCCGATTCCGTGAATGTAAGCAACTGCGGCTGAAATGCCGGAACAGGTCTAACTACAAAAAAAATATCCAGATATGAAAGAAATACGGATACTTGGCATTTATGTAAACCGCAGCAAAGACGATACGCAGCGGATACAGGAAATTTTAACGCGTTATGGCTGTTCCATCCGTACCAGGCTTGGGCTGCACGATACCGACGAGGAATATTATGACGACCGCGGGCTGATTCTGCTTGAATTGTACGGAAATGATGAAGAAGCCGTACGTCTCGAGAACGAATTGCTGGAGATTGATTACGTGGAAGTTCAGAAAATGACTTTTCAGAAAAAGTAGAGAACGCGATAGCAGGCTTTCGGCTATTTTACGCCGCTTCCTAGGATAGTGATGGAGCCTTTCTTTTTCGATGTCTTGTAATAACCAACCAGTTTTAAAACATAATAGTATACGCCGTCGGGCAGGCCCTTGGCAGTCCAGTCGCCATGATAGTCGTCGGTGGCATACACACGGCGTCCCCATCGGTCGAAAACATAGAGTTCGAGTCTTTTATACTCATTGCTGATGATCCAGTCGTCATGCTGTTTGTCTTTATTTACTATCATGAAAGCGTCATTCATACCGTCGCTGTTGGGGGTGATCACATTCGGTATGTCAATTGTAGCTTCCTTGATAGGCAACTTCATCTGGATCAGACTATCGCACCCGTTTTCGTTCTTTACCAGCAGGGAGAGGTTGAAATACCCGTCCTTGTTCTGGTCGGCAGTGGCAAAGGTATGTGTGGGATTGAATGACCGGGCGGTATCCCCGTCGCCGAAATCCCATAAAGGAACTTCGGTGACATGAGTTGGTGATATTTCATCGAAGCGGAACGAGAGGGTTGGGTTCTGGAGGTAAATGATTGAATCAGGCTCAATGATCAATTTGACATTAGCGCCGGGCATGCCATTTACAGTAAACATCGAATCGAATTCGCAGCCATTGGCATCGGTAATCAGCATTTCGTTGCTGCCGCTACACAGGTTTGTCTCAATCGTATCAAACCGGCCGGGGCTGCCGTTCCAAAGGTAGGTATAGGGCGGTTTCCCGCCGGATGCGTTGACCATGAAGTTGGCATCGCAGGAATTGGCGCAGGTGGGGTCAATTTCGGTAAGCACCATAGAGACTTTCCCGAAGACGGTAACAGATCCTGTGAAGTATTCATCGGTCAGCAGGCTGCCGTCGGGCATGTAATAAAAACAGTTGAGTTCGTCAAAAGCCAATGGTGTTGTCCCCGAAGAAGTGAAAAAGATCAGTTCGGCTAACGTGTCGTTGATGATGCTTGCCGCCTGCGATTTGCGGACCCATGAGATGATTACTTCTCCGGCCGAACTTTTTATATTGAATTTTCCGCCCGTCAGTTGCGTATTTACCGCGCGGTATGTTATATAGTTCAGTACCAGCGGGTCGAAAGTGAGCGTGAGCTGAAGCGAATCAACGCCAATCATATTCTTTACCGTAACCGGAATGGCATAATTAATGCCCGGGCAAACACTCTCGGTGGCCGTGCCGGTTTCAACCGGCAACGTCTGTGATTGTACCGACAATACAGGGGTAAAAGTGAAAAACAGAAACGAAATAATCAGGAGCTTCGAAAGCTTGCCGCGTAAAGAATACATCCGGTTACCGATAATCATGAGTTATGTAGCAAAAATACTTGAAAAATTGATTGCCGCCTTATTTTAACGCCGGGATTGTCGTTTTCGTGTTTATCCGTGTAAAAATCGGCCTTTCTGTTACCGAGGGCAACCAGCAGGATATTCATGATTTTCCGAAACCCGGATGCAGGGCGCCATCTTCCGGTATCAGCCAATCTGTTTCAGCGTAATGTTTTTACCCCGGAAATTCACCGTGTCGCCTTCTTTTTTACCCTGTAATGCTTCGTATAAAGGGACGCCGGTCGAAATGGCGTAAAAAGTGCCGTCGGTAGTTTCTACTTTGCCCAGCCCTACGGCGATAAAATAGCTGAAGTCGTTTGTCGTCACTATCGCACCAAACCCTACTTCCCGGTATGAGCGGCTTAAATCGATTTTGTCCAGCATCTTCAATTCCTGCAACTCTTTAGCAAGCTGTTGGGCGAGCATGTCGCGCCGGCGCATCAGTTGTGTCCTGAAAGGATCGTAGCGGTCCTTGGGCGCGCCGTACTCGTTCGACTGCTGTTGAAGGTCATCCATCGCCTGTTGCAGATTGATGCCCGAATCGGTAAGCTTCTGCCGGCATATTTCAATCAGGCGCTTTTTAAGGGCTGTGTCCATGGTAAAGTATTGTATTTCGTGCCGGCAGTTTGCCCGTCTTCCGGATCATTCCGCCGGTAATTATTCATAGGTTGCGTGTTTTTCTGGTTATGGCAGGGAAAATCCGATAACAGAAAAGTGTGGCAGGGAACCACAAACCAATAATACGAAAAATTTCCGAACAGTGGATTATTCGCGCAAGGGGAAATTGTTCTCCCTGCTATGGATGGTTATGGCTGCATTTGATGAGTTTCCTTTGTTCTGTTATCTTCTCATTGCCGGAGAGTTTTAACAGATAAATCCCGTCGGGGAGGCCTGAGATATCAACCTGCACGTTAGCGCCGCTTACTTCGCCGCTTTGGATTTTCCGTCCGCTGAAATCGTATATCATGTATGGATAGGAACCAGGTTTAAGCCCGCTGACCGTGAACTTTACCGTAGCGGGGTTGGGGAAAATATTCCAGGATTGTATTTCAGGGGAAGGAATACCTGTCTCTGTCGTGTTGACGGCTTTTCTGAGCGTGTCTTTCAGGCTGCAGTGCGATGCAATCAGCGAAACGGTATATATGCCAGGTACTGCATAATTATGTACAGGATTTATTTCCGCCGATGTATCGCCATCTCCGAAATCCCACAGGTATTCGTGTGCGTTCAGGGAGGTATTGCTGAATGCGACCTGGTTGCTGCCGTTGATGGTACATGAGAATCCGGCTGAAGGATCATATTCCCCGATATGCCATTTATAAAGACTGTCGTATACTACTGATTTTACAATGTTCCTGATGGTGGCGGCATCGGCAGCCGGAAGCGAGGCGTCGTAAGTGATGAGTTCCGGGTTTTTCCGGAAGAGTGTGGTATAAAAGCAGCAGGCTGTGGCATAGGTTCCCGCAACCGAAGGATGGCTTCCGTCGGACTGGTACAGTTCGATGGAGGGATAGTATTGCCGGATCTCATGCCATACGGCGCCTGCCGGTGACAGAATGGCTTCGTTGCTGTCGGCCATCATTCTGTAACGCAGGTTCAACAGGCTGTCCATCCCTTCGTAGGTACAAACGGGCGGCCACCAGTTACAATTCTCATCATCTCCGTTTTTTCGGCCCCACGTCATGTAAAATACGGTTTCGCTGCAAGCGTTATACGCATTTATAATGCTGTCCAGATAGCTTGCATACGGGAAAACTTCTGTCATTACCTGACTTAGCGGAAACGACGGAAGCTGGCTTTGTTCCTGCAGTACGACGTAATCCAGGTTTCCGCTCATGATTTTGGCAAGGGAGGCAGCGTTGGTGGAATGTTCATGGAGCGTATATCCGCCCGGCGTATTACTGTCGAAAAACAGGGTGTCGCCGGTTGAAGCCGCTATATCGGAAATCATCCGGGGAAGGTTATTCGCATAAGTATAGCTGTTGCCGAGGAAGAGACATCTTTTAGCCGTGCCCTGGCCGAAGGCCGGAGCCGAAAGCAGAAGCACCATCAGGCAATATGGCAGGCGGTGGTGTGCGGAATGTGTTTTTATCCCCCGAAACAGAAGCCCGAAAAGGGCTGCAAGGCTCAACCTTACCATGACGCTGCGAATGGTTTATTGAATGAGGAAAGCCTGAATCCAATCGGTGAATATCCGTTCTTTGTTTATAAAAATCAGGGATATGCCAATCATATCGTAAAAACCATGAACAAACATATTCAGTATCAGATTGTTTCTGTTTTTGTAAAAAATCAACGACAGGCATAAGCTTACCAATCCTGTGGATATCATCCCGGACATACCCTGATACAGGTGAGCCATGCCAAACAGAATGGACATTGCGATTGCTGAAAAGAGCCATCCTTTATTGGTATCGCCAAGAATTCTGGCAAATTGCTTCATGAAGAATCCCCGGTATAAAAACTCCTCTCCAATGCCGGCTACAACCCACATGAAAAGTATAAAAACCAGAAAATTGATATAATTCCCCCGGATGCCATCAAAACTGCTTAAATCAATTGCGCCAAATTTGAGTTCTATCAGAGGCTGGATCAAAATGTCTACTATAATAAATATGGAAATAGCTAATGCAATGGCTACTAAAATTGATTTGATCCACCGGGGTCTGCTGATACCAAACTCGATCCATTTAAATCTTCCTGACCAGAGAACCATCAGCGCTGCAATCATGCCAAAAAAATATCCCAGTCCACCTGTAAAATGGGTAAGGACGGCGCTGATTAATATAACCAGGGCAATTACGATTGGCTTCGTCAGAAAATCGTGAATTCGTTCTCTCATTCTGAAAGTGTTATTTACGCCAGGGTGATATACAAATGGTCCGTCATGGATATCGGGTCGGGGAAAATTGTATCAGGAAACGGGAATCCAGCCTGGAGAATGTAAGCTATATCTTGCTTTATTGGTAAATTTCTTATTCCCCTGTCAGTTCTTGGATAATTCCGACGGCGTCGGAAATGTATTTTTCGCAACGCATCTCGTATAAATTATTCTGTTTCGCAAAAAGCCTTCCTTCTTCCGACATCAGGTCGCAATTCAACAGGCTTTTACAATCGGTGGAGCCGTGTAATGCCATAAACTTTTCGTTGAACTGCCTGATCATGGCATAAGTTTTATCTTTCCTTTCATTGTTGTCGGAATACTTTTTACAGTTATAGATGCCAATGGCCATGAACGATCCGGTGACGGCGCCGCAGGTTTGCTGGAGCCTGCCCATTCCTCCTCCGAAACCGCAGGAAATGCATAAAGCCAGGCCGGCGTCAAATTTCATATCTTCCGAGTAGGCCGCAAGTACCGACTGTGCGCAATTATATCCCGACCTGAATAATTTGATGGCTTTATCGTGTTCCGGTTTCATAATTCCTTTTTTATTTGCCAAAGATAGGGATTCCCCGAAAACGCTTGTCTTTTGCAGAAGGTTGCTAGCCGCTGTAGAATGCAAATCAGGCGGCGCTGTTTCCCTGACCTGCTACGATGCTAAAAATGATATTTGCTGACGAAGCTATCGATGGCTTTATCAAGGTCTTCCGTGTTTTCGAAAAACGGCATATGACCGACATCGCTGCCCCACAGCAGCATGTTGGGGAAAGCTATCTCTTTGTAATGGGAAGGTCCCACAGCCCAGTCGGTTTTCCCGTAAAAGAAAAGGACCGGCTGAGTTACCTGCGGCGTCAGTAAGCAAAAGTTTGTCCAGTAATCGGCAATCTCCATGCTTTTATTGCTAAAATCGCTGTTCCACTCAGGAAAATTGAGATAGGTGTCGTTCATTTTATTTCCGTTTTCTTCCGAAGCGAAGAATAATTTCCACATGGTGCCTTTTTCGTTCAGGACTTGCGAAATAGCCCCCATCCTTTCGAATATATTTACATTGGTATCCAGACATATCGGAGGCGTATCTTGTCCGGCAAGTTCAATGGCCTTGGGCAGCCAGCTTTTTTTGAAACAATCGTTCATGGAAAGGCAGCAATTGATGAAGATCAGTCCATCAATAGAACCCGGTTTACCGGTTACGTATCCCATTTGCAGAATGCCGCCGAAAGAATGTCCCAATGTCAGCCAGTGTTTTATTCCCAGCGATTCGCGAACTTCTTCAAAATCCATGATCATTCTTGCCATGGAAAAATTGCCGTCTTTCGGGCTGGTTGACCGTCCAACGCCGCGCTGGTCAAGGTATATCATCTGAAAGTGTTGTTCCAGCGAATTTCCGTAATACTTTTCGAGCCAGTAGCTTCCGGAGCCGGGACCGCCATGGAGATACAAACAGGCCGGGCCGCTGCCTCGTACATCTACATATAGTTTGACGCCGTCGGAAGTTGTTATGTACTTTTCTCCGGCGTTAACCGTGAAAATGGAGATACACAGGCAAAACATTAATAGAATCTCTTTTTTCATTTTTTTTTATTCTTTTAACGTTTATGCTATCCATAATGTTACACCGCTGATACCTGATTCTTCCCTGTTTTTGCCTCATAAGGAGTTTTTTTTTCTTTGGTAGACAACCTGTTCCCGAATTAATACCCCGGTTTCGCTGCCTGAAGTCGTGCCCGGCGAGATCCCGCGCTATACCGGAAGAGGCGGGGCTTTGGCTGAATTAAGAATGGAAGCAGGATTTCTTTCAGATTCCCTGAACTGAAGCCCGCCCTTGCCGTGATTACGATAAATATAAACGCTGAAAGCGTATTTCAGGCGCCGTTACTTTACTTCTGCGGTAATTTTTTCAGCAATATGCAATGCTGTGGAGAGGGTGCTGAGATCGGTATAAAGGTTGCCATCGGCGCCTGAATGATGACTTCTTCCAATTGGTTTTAACACCGCTGTTTCTCCCGGTTTTTCCATATCTATAACAGCGGCGTAAACCACGGCAGGCTGACAGGAAGTCTTGTATTCGGTATCATCCGGATACTTGTTGTTTGTCCAATATTCATTCCAGTCCCATGTCTGGTTAATTTCCATGAAAACTTTTACAAACCTTGGGGTTCCCTTATCCGAACGGGTTTCAAGGGCAAAATTCCCTTTTGGCGTTGCTCCGGTATAAGCATCGGGCACCGGATTCTTTTTATCAGGAATGTAGTTCGCTATTCCTTTTGCCGCTCCTGCTTTGTGCGACCAGTAAGGCAAAGATGCCGGCATCTTTACTTGTCCGGGCTTCCATTGCCCTCCTGATTTGTCGCCGTAATAAAAGGTACCACTGCCAAATGAACGGGTAATAAACAAAGTCTGTATAAACCGGCCTGATGTATCCTCGAGCCAGATGGCAAAGGTGGGATGGTTGAATGAGGGGCCCTTTGTGAACGTTAATTCCAGAGCCTTGCCGGAACCATTGATATTCCCGGTAATTTTCTGAAATGTTTCCGATCCGGTAATGCCGGATTCTTTTGAGGGCCTGCATGAGGTTGCAAAGGCTACGGCAATGAAAGCCATCACCAGGGTATATGCAGCTATGTTATGATTTGCTTTTTTCATGGTACAATCAATAATTAAAGTTCTATAATAACGCCCAGTGTCGGGAGGATAGTTCCTGATTCCGAAGGCAGATATTTAAGACTATATCGTGCCGGATCGTTCGGGTCGATAACCGGATTGCCGTTGGCATCGCGCAGCAACACAAGCACATCCGGATTTTTCGATTTGAAGTTGTAGGCGTTCTGGACATCGAAATACACGTTTAACGACCATTTTCTGAAATAATACTCTTTATCGATTCTCAGGTCGAGTTGGTGAAAATTGGCCAGGCGTTCAGTATTATAGAGATTATAATCAGGGTAACCCTGCCCGCTTGCATCCCAGGCTTCGATGAGGGACGAACGGTTGTAATCATAGGGAGTATAGGGTGCTCCGCCCACAAAACGCCATTTTGCGCCGATGTTCCAGTTTCTGCCAAGGTCTGCTGATGCCATGATATTCAGGATATGCCGGTTATCCCATGCCGAAGGGATAAGGTCACCTTTTTTATCATCAAATTCGGAACGTACAAAAGTGTAGGACAGTATGACGTTTACATGGTTCATAAACCGGCCCCGATAGTAGAATTCTGCACCAAAAGCACGGCCGCCGGAAGTGCTCTTTACTGCTTCATCACCGTATACGCCAAAATCGGCACCCTTACTCGCCAGCGATACAGAATCCTTTACCGAAAAGGGATAGTTCTCGTAAAACTTCAGGAAACCTTCGAGCGAAACGCGGGAGTTATCATTACGCCTGTATTCAAGTCCCGCAACCAGGTGATCGGCCCTGATATAAGTAACACCGTTATCCCTGTTGACAAGTTTACCGGTTTCATCGCGATAACCAAGCGTTGTATACGATGGCAACTGAAAAAATCTGCCGGCATTGGCGTTCAGAAAAACTTTATCCGTAATACCGTAAGAGGCTGAAATGCGCGGTGAGAACTGATTCAGCGGGTTCGACATGCCTGCGGAATAACTGTTGCCATCCAGCCTGATTCCTGCCGAAAGCGAAAGCCTGTTCTCAAGGTAGCTTTTACTCACCTGGCCGAAAGCGTTGTACCGGAAGAAATCGAGGAAGGAGTCATAGTCGAGGGAGGTAAGTGTATCTTTCTCCGTCGGGATAAATACTTTCCGGAAAGTATTATTCAGATACTTTATATATTCAAGACCTGCGCCGGTTAAAATCTTATAACCGTTGAGGCGCGTCGTGTTCTCGTAGCGCAGTTTGTTTTCAATCTCCTCCGACTCATATTTCAGTACCAGACCGGCGTTCTTATCATTGTTCTCAAATTTTTTAGACCTGTTATTCAGCATATTGCGGCTTAACACCCAGGTGTCGTATGAGTTCTTCCGGTAGTGCCTGTATACGGCGCCTATGGCATAGGTCCACTGGTCGTAGGAAGGAAGATAGTTGAGGATATATTGCTGCTCCTCAGTTGGATTCTCAATTCCGGTATTCAGAGTACTTTTATCTAGCGATCCGATACTGAGTATAGTAAGTTCGTTTTTTAAATCGAAACGGGTTTTAACCTTAATCGTGTAGTCGTTAAATGTGGGCAGAAAAGGCAGCCCCAGCGCACTGAAGAGAAACTGAAGGTACGAACGCCGGGCCGAAAAAAGCAGCGTCGTTTTTTTGCTCAACGGTCCGGAAGCGCTCGCGGCCATTTCGCTGGCGCCAAGGGTGGCGCGATAAATCATTTTCTCTGGATTGCCGTCGATGAGCCTCATATCGAGTATCGAGCTGAGTGCATTACCCCGCGAGGCGGGAAATGCGCCCGTGTACAGATCCACCTCACGCAGAAAGTCGCTGTTGATAATGCCAACCGACCCTCCGCTCGCTCCCTGCGTACCGAAATGATTGAGGTTCGGGATTTCTATTCCATCCAGAAGGAACCGGTTTTCGGAAGGACCGCCGCCACGGACTATCAGGTCGTTCCGGTACGAAACTCCCGAAGAAACTCCGGGCAGCGATTGTATGACCTTTGAAATATCACGGTTGGCGCCTGCGCTTTTTTCAATCTCAGCGATTCCGATGGTTTTCAATGAAACCGGACTCTCTTCCACTTTCTTGAAAGGTGAGGATATCACCTCAACCTGGGCCAACTGAAAAGGTTTTTCCTTCATGGCAATGTCGATAAAAGTGGTCCTGGCATTGGTAACCTGAAGTTCCTCGGTTATCACATTTTCGAACCCTACCGAAGTGGCTGCCAGTTTAAAGAAGCCGGGTGCGACGGCTGTAAAAAGGAAATTACCGTCAAGATCACTCACCGAGCCAATGTTTGTTCCCAATATGATGATGTTGGTGAATGGAAGCGGTTCGTTACTCGAAGCGTTGTAAACCCGGCCTTTGATCACCCCGGTTTGCCCAAAGACGATTACCGGAATGAATGCGAGAAATTGTATGAGTATATGGTTGATACGCATGGTCTGGCTGAATTTGAGTCTATATGTGTTTGTTTAATATGCTTATTGGCTGATTAAACAAAACTGATGCTCTAATGTTCATTCAGGCATTGCAATTACCCTTAATACTGTTGATTATGGTTGTCGCCGGAGATTTATGTAACGGATAAAACCATTATCAATCGCGCCAAAACGACTATCACACTCCGGGATACTTTAGTTGCCGGCTACTCCGGCTTTCGTTTTCAAAATAAAGAAAAAGATTACTCACGGAAACAGCTTTTTTGGGCCATGTCACATTTTTTTTTAAACCGAATAGGGAATGGACTAAATAAAATCAGAACCGCGCAAAGTGGAATCGCTCACTAGTCCATTTTCTGCTTTGAACGGGATTTCGGCGATTCAGAATGTCGGATTTGAGTATGTGCACAGGAAAGAGCCGTTATTAGGATACTTAAGGTTGGCCGTCGGATCCGAATGGTTCAGGGAATGTAGCTGCTGTAAAAGCTGGCGGAGGAAGCGTTAAAATTCAATCCGGACCGTAACCGTGTCCTGCGGCGCCAGGGAAACCGTTGCGCTGCCGGTGTTGCTTTCCGGCTTATCAGTAATTTTCCAGTGAACATTCACCGTAGGGTTGTCTTTACAAAGAAATCCGTTGATGAGCGTTGTGTCGTGCAACTGCGGATAGAGGCGATACGGTTCAGCGACAGCATTGATAAAGTTTATAAAGACCGAATCATAATCGTTGGGGATATTAACAACGTCAAGCTTTACATAACCGGCTATTCCGGTCCGGATCGTATCGGAATTAACCGGATAATAATCTATGATTTTTGCCAGTGTTGCCTGCGCCGGATTTTTAACAAGATATCCGCTCTGGCGGGTCGTGATTTTATAGAGAAATTTATCGTTTTCCCTGACTTTAAAACAATATTTCCCGTTTTCATCGGTCAATGCCGAATCCTGCACGAGGCCGATATACCTGTCCGGAAATCCAATTACCAGGCCGTCAAAACGGTTTAGTATCACCGTTACTCCTGGTTTCGGGTTACCGGTGTCGTAATCGATCACCAGGCCCCGGAACACAGATTCATTTTTTTCATCCTCTTTGTGGCATCCGCATAAAAGAGTCAGGAGCAGGAAGGATAAGAGCGCTTTTCGTGGCATGGCTTTATGGTTAAAAGGTGGCTGGCAGACGTTGATTCGCGTGATGTTTAGAACTTCCGCCTCATTGTGGATCAATTTGTCCGGCTTGAGTTCTGTTTCTTTTTAAAAGGATGATGGACAATACAACAACCCAGATAAAATAGGTGAAAATATTAATTCGCTCCCAAATGCCGGCATAGGGGGTAGGTTGATTTTCGGCTATTTTTGAACCCTCCATGCCTGCCAGCGTACCGAAAACCAGAAAAATCACAATGGTAATAAATGAAAAAATCCTGAAACCTTTTCCGAATGAAAATGCGCCGAAAATTATTGCCGGAAACATGCATAGAAGCACTCCTGTTATGGTGATGACGATATGCATCAGGTCTGTCAGGGAAGTTCCCATTCCGCGCATATGCATCGGGGCGAATAAGAGTCCGATGACGCCCAGCACTTCTTTAGAAATTACCAGGATGGCAACTATCCGAAGCGTCTTTTGATTTCCGGCAGAAATCCAGATCCCGGCGCCAAAAGCAAATACCAGTAGGCTGTATATGAGGAATGCCGGCACTATGACAGAGGAAGACGGGGCTCCGATAGCAAATAATTCACTGACGGTTTGCGAGGCGGAGTCATATTCATCCCATCGGATAGCTCCGAGGATAGTGGCTGCGACATAGAGTATTGTAGATAAGATGCCGCAAATTAGAAGGTTATCCTTTGAAAAAAGGTTCAATACTATGGATTGCTGAGGTGACTTTACTTTTTTTTCTTTCATACCGGTTTTTATAGAGTTGGCGGTTGATGTCCGGTGAACGGGTCTATTATAATAAATTTTCAGTAGTGCCCAAAGAGTAAATCCATATTTCTGGTCAAAAGCTTTACGGGCTTGAGT
>DAONEP010000017.1:0-21740 GCA_035403165.1 Bacteroidales bacterium
ATGCCACCAGTTAAAATGTTTTTAATTTGCTCATTGTCAAATTAATATATACAAAATAAATATTAAAGAATAATTTTCTTGTTCAATTTGGGACAGGAAGGATAGAATCCGGAATAAACCCCGGGTGAAACAGAGACAGAGTAAGTGAAAATACCAGGCTGGAATAATGTCATCTCATCAAGCCGGCATTCTTCAGAGTCAGGAGTTTTCATAATATTCATTGAACTGAGGGACCAATCTATTCTCCTTTCCTGTCATCATCATCCCATTCAATCACAAATTTTCCATCTTCCTGTTTCTTTTGTATTTCTTTTTCTTTGAGTATTTTAGCCCGTTTGGTTGAATCGCCCGAAATCCATTGAAACTCCCTGTTCAGGGCCTGTTTAAGTTCTGTTCGCTGGCCTTGCATCTCTGTCGTGATTTTTTCCCTTACCGCTTTTTTATCGTATTTGAATACAGGATCGTCAACAGTTCCTGTCATCGAAACGAAAACCATGGTCCGCCGGCCGTCGGAAGCAACCGGACCAAACTCATCCTGTTTGTTATATCCGGGATTATGTCTCCTGAATTTTGACGCCAGCAGATCGGCCAGGGCAATGCTGAAGTGGTAGTTCAATTCATTATCGAAAGTATGTGTGCCCATCAGGGTAAGGTCCAATGCGCTGGAATTTATATCCATTACAGGAATATAAATTATTTCATTGGCAATATCAATCTGATTGGTAAGCGTTTCGAAACGGATGTCTTTCAAATCCTCAACACGCAGAAAGGATGACAGGCCCATCATCGGGGCGTAATTAACAAGGCGTCCGTTTTCAACCATCAATTCTGCATGAGCCTTGATCGACGGCAGATCAATCGTGAGGTCGGGATACATCATGCCTGAGAATAATACATTCCCGGTCACCTTGCCGTCAAGGTTTTCAGCAACCAGGTCAGTATTTCCGAAATTTCCGAATTCGGCAAACAACCGGTTGATATTCACCTTATTTACATCGACTTCACATGTGAGATAGCTATGAGCAGGGTTGGAAGCATTGATGGTGGCTTCGCCGGTAACCGTGCCCTGCATCGACTGCAGCAGGATATCGGATGCGGTGAATACACTGTTGTGCATCGAAATGGTTGCCGACAAATTTTTTGCATCAAACTTTCTGAAATGGAAGTTGCGTATATCCATTTTCATTCCGCTGATCTCAATATCGCCGGGTATTCCGAAATTATATTCGCCTTTACCGCCGCTGCTTGTACTCAGTTCATCCCCGTCGACTTTTTCGGCCAGCAAGCTTCCTTTTACAATGAGCTTTTCATTATTTACGAAAATCCTTGATAAGAGATTTCCGACAGATCCCTTTACCGAGAAGTCGCTGTTGCCAAACCGGCCTGTCAATGTGTTAACATTCAGATCGTTGTTGTTAAAGGCAAAACTGCCGGTAAGGGCTGTAACCGGCAGGTTATAACCTTTTAAGCCCAGCGAAACCCCATTCAGGGTACAGGTGCCTGAAAACCTGCTGTTCCGGAAATCGGAGGTTACCGGATTGTTGATATCGGCAACCGATCCCGAAAAAACGCCGGCGATGTTCATCATTCCGGAGAGCCGGGTGATGGTATCCAAATCAAGAAAATTTTTCAGATCGGCAAGGTTAAATATTCCGGCGAGAGTTGCTTTGATAACGGGCGACTTAAAACCCTGCATCGAAATGTTCCCTGTAACTGAACCATTGCTTAGCGTGGCTTTGAGGTTATCAAGGTTGAGCTGCATGGTACTGCCATCCTGGGGAGAAAAATAAACGCCTGAAAACGAAACGTTTTCGAGGCCAACCGCTGTCTTCCGCTGAATTATACTACCATCATTCATGGAGATTTTCATGGTTAACGACGGTATCCTTCCGTTCCCGTAAATTCCTTTCATGACCACTGAAAAATCCCCTGACCCTGCAAACTGATAATTATCTGCCTGCTTCCGGTATTTTTCGGGAATCAGCAAAAACACTTCCCTGGCAGGCGTCTGCAAGGCCGATACAGTGACATCCATCACTTTCCTGTCGCTGTGGTCATAAATCCACCCGTTCAACGAGAGATGGAGCTTCTCTATGATAATTTCTCCACTATTAACTGCGTATAATCCGGTCCTAGTATCAATATCCACTCCCGCATTCAGCCCTATCTCGCGACGGGCGATATACACAATGTCGCCTGAAGAGAACTTATCGACCAATAGTTTGCCTCCGGCATTCATTCTGAATACTTCGTTTTTAAAATCACCTTTCAGCATAAGGCGATGAATGTCAAGTTTCGCCTGTTGACGGGCCTCATCATCCAGATAGCTGAACTTGACTTCCTTGAAAGAAAAGCGTTTGATATTCAGTTCAAATTGTTCACTTTGTTTTCCGGCCGACGGTTTGAAAATGTGGAAATTATCGGAGCCATCAGGAAATATATGAATATTAACCACGGCATCCGTAACCGAAATGAAACGCACCGAAAACCGGCTCCGCAACAGGTCGGGCAAGTTGAATTTCAGGGAAATTACGCCTGCTTTCAACAGGTTGTTGCCGGATTTATTTTTCGTTGCTTCTTTCATCTGCACACCGGTAAACCTTACGGAGGCGTATGGGAAGTCTTGGAACAGGCTTAGTTGTATGTTATCCACTTTTACCTCGGTCGCCAACTGCTTGTTGATCTCGCGGACAAATAGTTCCTTAACCTTTCCTCCGAAAAGGTATTGAAGCGTCAGCCCTGCCGCTGCACCAAGAATTATGATGGCAGAAAGGCTGATTATGAAGATTTTGATAAACCGTCGCACTTTCATGGTATAGTAACGCAAAGTTACTGGATGTGTTGCAATGGTGTTTATTATTGAACCATGAATTCATGAATTCAGCCTCTGTCATTTCATCGACAATAAACAGGTTTTTACAGATATTTTCTGCAAATTGAAAGATTTGGCCAATCTTAGCCATACCGCATTCCATGCTTTGTCATAAATTCGGGAAAAATTTTGAAAGTCTGACAATCAGTTTCATCGTAACCACCAACCATTAAAACTTCTGTTTATGAAAAAAAATGTAATGCCGGCAATCCTCCTGATGATGGCTTTTATTATCTTGGGCGCTTTAGGTTGTAAACAAAAGGAAGGAAAAATGACTGCCAAACAGATTCCTCTTGAGGATTTCTTTAAAAAGCCCGAAAAATCGGGCTATCAGCTTTCGCCCGACGGCAAGCACTATTCATACATGGCTCCCTATATGCGGCGCATGAATATTTTCATCCAGGAAGTAGGCAAAGACTCGGCTGTCAGGCTCACCAGCGATACAGCCCGCGATATTGCCGGTTACTTCTGGGGAAACAATAACCGTATTCTCTACCTGAAAGACACCGGCGGCGATGAAAATTTCAAATTATTCGGTGTGAATATCGACGGTTCGAACCTGGTCGCACTCACTGATTTCCCGGGTGTAAGAACTGAGATAATTGATGATCTCCCCGACATTGACGAGTATGTGATTGTGGGCCTGAACAAAAGAAATCCGCAGGTTTTTGACCCTTACCGGCTGAATATCAACACCGGTGAACTGACAATGCTGGCTGAAAACCCCGGCAATATTCAGGCATGGATTACCGATCATGACGGCAAACTACGGCTGGCTTCTGCTTTGGATGGCGTGAACAGTTCGTTGCTATACCGAGAAACCGAAAACGAGCCGTTTAAAACCATTCTTACCACGAGCTTCAAGGAACACGTCTATCCGCAGTTTTTTACTTTCGACAACAAGCATATATATGCATCTTCGAACCTGAAAAGGGATAAATCGGTAATCGTGGAATTTGATCCAAAAACGGGTAAAGAGGTTAAAGCGCTTTACGAAAACCCGGATTATGATGTTGAAGGCCTGGGCTATTCGCGTGCCAGGAAAGTATTGACCGCAGCTTACTATACATCCTGGAAAACGGAAATGCACTTCTTTGACAAAGAGAGTGAATCTCTGTTTAACAAGATAAAAGAACAGCTTGGCGATTATGAAATATCCATCGGAAGCTCCGATAAAGCAGAAGATAAATATATTGTCCGGACATACAGCGATAAGTCCCTGGGCGCTTACTACCTTTATGACAAAGCATCGGATAAATTGAGCAAGATTGCCGATGTAAGCCCCTGGATAGATGAAAACAACATGGCCGATCAAACCCCGGTTGAATACAAAAGCCGCGACGGCCTTACAATACACGGTTACCTCACCCTTCCGAAAGGTTATACCATGAAAAATGCGAAAAACCTCCCGGTGGTTGTGAATCCGCACGGAGGCCCCTGGGCCCGTGACAGTTGGGGATTTAACCCCGAAATCCAGTTCCTGGCAAACCGTGGCTATGCCGTATTCCAGATGAACTTCCGCGGATCGACCGGTTATGGAAGGAAATTCTGGGAATCATCCTTTAAACAATGGGGAAGAAGTATGCAGAATGACATCACGGACGGCGTAAACTGGCTTATTGAAGAAGGTATTGCCGATAAAAACCGTATAGCTATTTATGGCGGCAGTTATGGCGGCTATGCCACTCTCGCCGGTATTACCCTGACCCCTGACCTGTATGCTGCTGCTGTTGATTATGTCGGCGTGTCAAACCTGTTCACTTTCATGAAAACTATTCCTCCTTACTGGAAACCGATGCTCGACATGATGTACGAAATGGTCGGCGATCCCGTAAAAGATAGTCTCCAGATGCGCGAAACATCACCTGTTTTTCTGGTTGACAAAATCAAAACGCCTTTGTTTGTCGCTCAGGGAGCCAACGACCCGAGGGTAAACAAAGATGAGAGCGACCAGATGGTAAAAGCATTGAAAGACAGAGGAATTAACGTGAAATATATGGTCAAGAATAATGAAGGTCATGGTTTCCATAACGAGGAAAACCGTTTTGATTTCTATCGTGCTATGGAAGTATTCCTGGGAACGCATCTTGCCAAAAAAGCAGAAGCGGGAAAATAATAGTTGTTTTGGTTAATTATATCCAAAGCCCGGCCTACAGGCCGGGCTTTGGAGTTTTCCTGGCTCACCTGTCGTTGCCTTAACCGGGAAATGTTGCAGGTTTCAGGACTATCTTACAACAACAAATTTAATGTGTTTCATCTCCCCCTGCCTTTGATTAATACCGGCAACATAGATGCCCGGCGTAAGGGAACCGACCTCTATCGTGAAAAGATTCCCGTCGAACGTATAGGGAGGATTTACAATTTTTCCGGCCATATTTTTAGTCACGATTGAGGCATCGGGGCATGGTGATGGAAGTTCAATATAAAGGTAATCCTTCGCCGGGTTGGGGAAAGCCTGTATATCCGGTTTCATACCGGAGAGGTGGCTTGAGGTAATATCGTAACAATGTCCGGGCATGTTGGCATCAAGCCAGTCAAGGCGCAGCCGGATCCACTCCTTGAAACCGTCAATTTCGCCCTGGAATGTGGTTGGTATATAACCGACTACAGGAGTCCCGACATTTAGCCCAAGGATCGGCCAGCGGGTATAATGACGTTGCTGGGCTTCCCCTAAATAAGCGGCTGTAGAGTCAATCCATGCCATGAGTGTATCTGTATTCAGCATGCCAGATCTGAAAAGTTCATACCGGCACCGCAATTCGTCGGTAAAAAGGGAGTCCTGTAACAACCTGACATGCCAGGCCGGCGAGTTGACATCCGGATAACAATCATTTACCTGGTATGCCCATCCGCTCCCGTCGGTGTTGGCAAAAATCCAGCATTCGTCAATGTTTTTCCAGGCCCAGTCAAAGTCCCAGACAGGCCCCAGGTTGATCCGTTTATCTTTTCCATCCCGGTCTTTAAACATGAAGAAACTTTTCTTGAAGCCGTCGTTATTTCGCGAGACTTCGTTCACTATGAAATAATCGATGAAGGAAGCTGTGTTCATATAACGGAAATACCCGGCCGATGAATCATGGACGAAAGGATTATAAAGGGCTGTTTCGAAGGTATTGACATAAGCCTTGATATAAGCTTTTTGTTGTACACTGATTTCTTCTGGTTTCGGGTATTCGTAAACATAGTGAACGTCGAAATTCGGGTGGCCGGTGGGATGATAGTTTGAAAGCCAGCTATCGGATGAATTCCAGTAATCAATTTTGAAAATATACCCTCCCGTCATCGGTTCGCCTGAATTTTCATCAGGCGTCAACTTGGCTATATCAACCCGGCCATCATCCCGTTTAATTTTTTCACCGAAAATGTAAATACCCTGATAAACCCCGTTTACCATCACCTCTGCAAAACGCGTGCGGGAAGCATAATGACCCATCCGGTTGAACAACCTGAATGCCAGTACGTTTCGCATGAAGACTTTGTCGTTGTAATTGGCCAGCAGGACCCAGTCGTGCTCTTCAGGGAAACCAAAAATCGGGACATTCAGTTCCTTTTGATCTGCATCCCGGGTTTCGATGGCATAAGGTTTCTGAGGAAGCGAAGCGGAATAATGGCCCCGAATCTCGATGCCGATATTTCCGGTATATATGTTTCCCGAATCTGTAATATGATTTATCTGCCCGGGACCATTGTCGATGATTTTCATCGTTCCTGCTATCTTGGGCTCATCCGGAATCGGTACATTATTGGTACTGATAATGATGATGGGAAGGTTACTGGAGATAAATACCTGTGAAAGCAGGGTTTCGGAAACCACAAGCAATAGTACGGTAATTAAATACCTGGCCGGTTTGATTATAATCATGCAAGTAAAACAATTTGTTCTTAAGCCGACAAATTTATTAAATCAACAAATCCTGATCATCAGAAAAATTAAAAGATGCTTTTTCGTAAATTACATATAATCATGATAATATAAAATATTTATGTCTAAACTAATTATTTAGTTGCATAACTAATAATTTAGTTGTATCTTTACATCCTCAAAATAAGTACAATGGAAAAGAACAGGATACCGGCCAAAGAACTTACCCGGGCAGAAGAAGAGGTAATGCAGGTGCTCTGGCAACTGAACAAAGGATTTGTGAATGACATCCTCGATCAATATCCTGAGCCAAAGCCGGCCTACAACACGGTTTCTACGATCGTTCGTATCCTCGAAAAGAAAGGCTTTGTAGACCACAAAACATTTGGGAAAACCTTTGAATATTTTCCGCTTGTAAGCAAAGAGGACTACACAAACCACTTTATGGGGAATGTGGTCAGGGGGTATTTTGATAATTCCTATAAAAAGGTGGTTTCATTCTTTACCGGAAATGATAAGATATCCCTGAAGGAGATGGAAGAAATCCGCAGTATTATCGAACAGCAGATTCAGAAAAAGAAAGGAGGCGATTCATGATCGGGGTCTTTGTCTATCTGGTCAAGAGCATTATTGCGGGAGCGCTGTTCCTGGGATTTTACAATATATGCATGCGGAAGGAATCCTTTCACCGGTTCAACCGGTATTATCTTCTAGGTTCCGCGATTCTGATGGCTATCATGCCGTTGGCAGGCAGTTTCCTTTCCGTAAGGATGGGCGGCGCAGCAGGCGCGACTTCCCTTCCTGTCATCAATCTGCCCGAGGTTGTTATCTCTGCAACGGCCATTCCTCCCGACCAGGAAAAAGTCTTGTTAAACTGGACGCTTGTTGGTTACCTGGTTATTTCGGCAGCCATGCTGGCCGGGCTGGTCATCAGCATTATCAGGATCAGCCGGATTTATCGTTATTCGCGGAATTCCGAGACATTAGGGGAGAATATCTTCGTGATTGCTTCTCAGGGCAGTCCTTTTTCATTTCTGAACAGGGTATTCATCCCTGATTCCTACAAAAACCACCCCGGTTTAAATGCCATCCTCATACATGAGCAAGCACACATCAGGCAGCATCACATGGCCGACCTCATTTTACTGGAAATACTATCGGGAATATTCTGGTTCAATCCCTTCTACTTTTTCATCAAGAGGGCAATGTGCGAAGTGCATGAATACCTGGCCGACCGGGAAGTAGTCAGACACGGAACTGAAACACTATCCTATCAGCAACTTCTTTACAACGAGGTTTCCGGAAACCCTGAATATATGATTGCCAAAAACTTTAATCTGTTAACAAAAAAACGAATCATCATGTTAATCAAAAAATCTTCCAGAAATGCGGCCATTCGGATCGGCGTACTGTTACCACTGATTGTTGCCGCGGCGTTTTTCGTAGCAATTACGCAAAGCAGCATACTTCGGGCACAGGATATCCCGGAGCCTTTGACGTCAGCGATCCAGACGCCGCCTGCACCGCCTGCGCCTCCGGTTCCGCCTGTACCGCCCGCGATACAGGAACCCCAGAAAGCTGAAAAAGCCAAGGTAAAATCTTCAGACAAACATGCGAAACCGGCAAAAACGGAACAAGTATTTACAACAGTAGAAAAGCTTCCAGGTTTTCCGGGAGGTGATGAAGCAAGGGTGAATTATATGATTGAAAATGTGAAGTACCCGGGTGAAGCGCGTCAGAAAGGTATCCAGGGAGTAGTTTTTATCTCTTTCATCGTCGAAAAGGACGGTTCAATCACTGATGCGAAAGTTTTACGGGGTATTGGCGGCGGCTGTGATGAAGAAGCCCTCAGGGTTATTAAAGCGATGCCTAAATGGAACCCCGGGACACACTCCGGAGAACCGGTCAGGGTTCAATTCAACATGCCGGTGAAGTTTAAACTGGATAACAGGCCGAAAACTCAGCAGTAACAGGCTTGATCCTTTATTCAATTACTGTATCAGACAGATCATGCCGGTAGTGACCTTTAAAGGGCCATTACCGGCATTTATTGAAAAAGCAGGGAATGAGGTTCCCGTGAAGGAAATCAGCAACCCTGTTCCCGACAGAAAAAGAAGCGGAGGAAAATTATAAAAGGTTGGTTTCGATCAGTACAGGAAGTTATTATAAGGATACCGCAACACGTGCAGCCTTTTCACCTCCTCATACAGCAATTTCCTGAATTCTTCGATATTGGTTTTTTGTTTTGCGGAAATGAAAATCGCCGGTGCATTGGCTTTTGCCATCCATGTTTTCTGCAACTCTTCGAGCGTCAGGTTTTCCCTGGTCGGAGGCGTCAGGTCAAAGGGATCTTTTTCAATGAAGGAATAAGCGTCTATTTTATTGAAAACCATGATCGACGGCTTGTCGGAGCAACCGATTTCGGCAAGTGTCTGCAGCGCCACATCCACCTGTTCTTCAAATGCAGCGTGGGAAATATCCACGATATGCAGCAACAGGTCGGCTTCCCGCACTTCGTCCAGCGTCGATTTGAACGATTCCACCAGGCTGTGCGGCAGCTTCCTGATAAAACCCACCGTATCGGTGAGCAGGAATGGCAGGTTGCCGATCACCACCTTCCTGACGGTTGTATCAAGGGTGGCGAACAACTTGTTTTCGGCAAACACGTCACTTTTACTCAGCAGGTTCATGGTGGTGCTTTTGCCGGCATTGGTATAGCCGACCAGGGCGACCCGTATTAATTCTTCGCGGCTTTTCCGCTGGGTCACTTTCTGTTTGTCGATATCTTTCAGTTTTTCTTTAAGCAGCGCTATCTTGTCGCGGATAATCCTCCGGTCGGTTTCAATTTCCTTTTCACCGGGGCCTCTCATCCCGATTCCGCCGCGTTGTTTCTCGAGGTGCGTCCACATGCGGGTGAGGCGAGGAAGCAGGTACTGGTACTGGGCGAGTTCAACCTGGGTACGGGCGGTGTTGGTACGGGCGCGTTTGGCAAAAATATCAAGGATCAGCAGGGGCCGGTCGAGCACACGGCATCCCAGTTCCATCTCAATATTTCTGGTTTGGGATGCGGTGAGTTCATCGTCGAAGACGGCAATATCAATTTCTGCCGCTTTTACGTATTCTGCTATTTCTGTTAGTTTCCCGGCTCCTACAAAGGTCCGGGGATCGGGCATGGGTAATTTTTGTATGAAACGTTCACCGGGAATGGCGCCCGCTGTTTCGAGCAGAAATTCAAGTTCATCGAGATAATCATGAACACTATTTTCATCCTGCTTCGCGGTGATGAGGCCTATCAGAACGGCTTTTTCGGGTTTCAGATCAGAAGTGAGCATTATTTATATTTGGACTGCAAAGTTAAAAATCCTCTTCATCTGCAAATTGCTCTGTTGAAAGGCTTTTCTGACTGCATGACAAATGATGAAATAGGATGCCTGACGGTTTTAGTTTTAACAGTAATCGGTAACAAGTTACATTTGTATACAAAACAACCTGAACATGAAAAAAGTTGTACTGATCTTAACGCTGATCTTAGCGACCGGTGTCCTGAACGCTCAATCCTTTTCAGTGTTACTCGATCGCATCCAGGCTTTGCCGGCAGGAGAAAAAACAAAACTGCTTGACGAATATTTCAGCGGGAATCATGCCGTTCCGGTGATTGAAAATAACCATACCGTTTACTTCATTTACAAAGGAATAGCTTCTTCGGTAAGTGTTGCCGGCGATGCAACGGGTTGGGCGCCAACCTTAAAGATGCAGAAAATCGCCGGTACCGATTACTGGGTTGTCAGTTCGCAGTACGAAGCTGATGCCCGCCTTGAATACAAAATTGTTGTTGACGATACCAACTGGAAACTCGACCCGATGAACGAAAGAGTCGCGCATGGCGGCATGGGCGATAATTCGGAATTGCTGATGCCTCAGTACGAACCGGCGCAATATATTTACGAGCGTGATGCAGTTCCCTGGGGTACTTGCGCCGATACTGTCATCTACAGTTGGTATTTGAAACAAAAACGCGAATTACGTATTTACCTTCCGCCGGATTATAAAGTGACCGACGCCCTGTACCCGGTAATTATCTTTCATGACGGGTTTGAGCTGTTCGACCGCATGGCCGTCCGCAACGTGCTGGACAATATGATATTTGAAAGAAAAATAAGGCCGGTGATTGCGGTTTTTGTGCAGCCGGTCCGTCGCGACGGGGAGTATTCGGGGAAATTGCAGAGAAACTATACAAATTTTATTACCCGGGAACTGGTGGGCTTTATAGATGCAAATTACCGTACTGTGAAATCTCCTGATTACAGGGCAACTGCAGGTATATCGAATGGCGGCAATATTGCTCTGTGGCTGGCGGCCTCCCATCCCGGTATGTTCGGCAAAGCCGGGGCCCAGTCAGGCAATGTGGAGAAAAATGTGCTGAAGGCTTTCGGCTCCCAGGATCTCTCCGCCTCAAAAATCTACCTTGATTTCGGCAAATATGACCTTCCGGATCTTGTTCCGAAAGTCCGGAACCTGAAAAAAGTACTTGAGGAAAGAAATATCCGGCATGTTTACAACGAATACCCAGAGGGGCACAACTGGGGCAATTGGCAGAAGCATTTGCCCGAGATGCTGGAGTATCTGTTTCCGAGGGATGGAGATTAGAGAGACTTCTTAAAACTCCTTAAACCCGATTATCTCCCTTACTTCTTTTACGGTTTTGGAGGCGCTGGCATGGGCTTTTTCCCTGCCAAGGTTCACTACCTTGCGAAGGTACTCGTCATTGCCAAGAAGTTCCAGAATCCTTTCGCGTAACGGAGTTGTGAACCGGATGACATCTTCGGCCAACTGCTTTTTCATATCGCCGTAGCGGATATTACAATTATTGTAAGCTTCTTCAAAAAACCGGACTGTTTCCGGTGCAGATAAGGCTTTCATGAGGTTGAAAAGGTTCTCAATAGCCTGGGGTTTCGGCTGGTCCGGTTCCACAGGGCCCGAGTCGGTCACGGCGCGCATTACCTTTTTGCGGATCACTTCCGGCGCATCGAACAGGAATATGGCATTGCCTTCGCCTTCGCTTTTCCCCATTTTGGTGCTGCCGTCCAGGCCGGGAATTTTTATCAGTTGCTCGCCGAAATTGTAGGCTACCGGTTCAGGGAAATAATCCACTTTATACATGCGGTTGAACCGGTTGGCAAAGGTACGAGTCATTTCGAGGTGCTGCTCCTGGTCTTTCCCTACAGGAACCATATGCGCCTTGTGGATAATAATATCGGCTGCCATCAGGGTAGGGTAGGTCAGAAGGCCGGCGTTCACATTTTCGGGCTGGCTTCGTGCTTTATCCTTGAAGGAAGTACAACGTTCCAACTCGCCCATGTAAGCATTCATGTTCAGGAACAGGTATAGCTCGGCGGTTTCGGGAACGTCGCTTTGCAGATAAAGCGTCGCTTTTTCAGGATCAAGGCCGCAGGCGAGGTATTCCACCAGCACCTGTTTTACATTTCCGTGCAGGTCGGCAGGGGTAGGATGCGTGGTAAGCGAATGATAGTCAGCAATGAAAAAATAACAATGATTGGTTTCCTGCATCTTAACAAAATTCCGCATCGCCCCGAAATAATTCCCGAGGTGCAGGTTGCCTGTAGGACGAATTCCGCTTACTACTGTATCCATGTTTTCTACGTCAGATTGATTATCAATAAAATCACCGGCATTTAAGCCGGTAATTGTAATTCTTCTGCAAAAATAGTGAAAAGAGAGTTATAAGGAGAAACCGCCTGGCGGCAGGTAACCATACAGCCAATCGGGACCTCTTTGAATACGTTTCTGCATCAAATCCCGACAAGGGAAGGAAAGCAAGAGAGGCGAATTAAATCAGGAGGAAACCGGCGGACTGCCGGCCGCTGTTACATTAATTTATTCTCCTGCAAACGTTTGCGTAGCAGGTCCATTTGAATATCCGGATTCTTTTCTTATATCTTTGCAGATATCAAATTATTTCTCATGAAAAAGTTATCGATTCTGGCATTGATATGCCTGTCATTTATAGCCGGGCAGGCCCAGGTATCCGTCGACCGCGTTGAACCACCCTTCTGGTGGGTTGGAATGAAAGAGCCGGTTGTACAGGTAATGGTACACGGTAAAAATATCGGGAAAACCAATGTTTCGGTCAAAGCCACGGGAGTGAAGATCGTTAAAACGCAATCCCCAAATGCCGATTACGTTTTCATCGACCTGAAAATAGCCCGCAATACCAAGCCTTTGACCGTGGTTTTTGATTTCAAAGATGAAGGTAAAACCATCACAACCTGGAATTATGAATTAAAGGCACGGGAAAACGGTTCGGCCCGGCGAAAGAGTTTTTCCACTGCCGATAACTTTTACCTCATTATGCCCGACCGCTTTGCCAATGGTGATCCATCCAACGACGATATGCCGGGCATGCTTGAGAAAGCCAACCGTAACGATCCCAACGGACGGCACGGAGGCGATATAAAAGGAATAACCGACCATCTCGACTATCTGCAGAAACTTGGTATTACTGCACTCTGGTGTACCCCGTTGCTCGAAAACAACATGCCTGCCTATTCCTATCATGGCTATGCCATAACCGATTTGTACAAAATTGATCCCCGGTTCGGCACCAACGAAAATTACCGCGATATGGTGGCCGAAGCCCACCGCAAAGGCATCAAGGTTGTTATGGATATGGTTTTCAATCATTTCGGCACTGAGCACTGGATGATGAAGAACCTGCCCCAAAAGGACTGGATAAACCAATGGCCTGAATTCACCCGGTCGAATTACCGTGCCGCCGTCGTGACCGATCCCTATGCTTCGGAATATGATTTGAAAAGGATGAGCAATGGCTGGTTCGATAAAACAATGGCCGATTTCAACCAGAAGAATGCCTTCGTTGCAAACTACCTCATCCAGAACAGCATCTGGTGGGTTGAATATGCCGGCCTCGATGGCATCCGCCAGGATACCTATCCCTATGCTGATAAAGATTTCATGGCAATGTGGATGAAAAGGCTGCGCGAAGAATACCCCGACTTTCGCGTCGTCGGCGAAGCCTGGCTGAATACGCCCGCCCAACTGTGTTACTGGATGGATAACACAAGCAACAAAGACGGTTACAGGAGCCGGCTCACCAATGTTTTTGATTTTCCCCTTGCCTTTGCCGTTCAAAAGGCCTTCAGCGAAGAAGAAGGCTTTGATACCGGCTTGAGGAGGCTCTATGACCTTCTCACCATGGATGTTGTTTATGCCGATCCGTCGGATATGGTCATTTTTGGCGATAATCATGATATCGAACGAATGTATCAGGTACAGAAAACCGGCGAGAACATGAAAATGGCGATAGCATTTCTTTGCACAACACGGGGAATCCCGCTTATCTATTACGGAACCGAAGCCCTCAGCGACCGCGGTTCACTCGAAGGCGATGCCGGTAAAAGGAAAGATTTTCCGGGAGGATGGCAGGGTGATAAAACCAATATGTTTACCGGTGAAAACCTTTCACAGGACCAGCAGGAAATATACCGGTATATCAAAGTATTGCTGAACTGGCGCAAAGGAAACAAAGCCGTACAGGAAGGTAAACTTACCCACTTCATTCCTGAAAACGGGATTTATGTTTACTTCAGGACGCTGTTGAACCAGTCGGTCATGGTGATCCTGAACAATAACAAGGAGAGTGTTAAGGTAAATACTGAGCGTTATAACGAAATGCTGGATGGTTATAAAAAGGGTGTGGATGCTGTAACCGGGGCCACCATAAAAAAACTGGATAAAATTGATATCGACGGGAAATCGGCAAGGATTATCGAATTAAGCAAATGATGATTTTCCGGCATTATCAAACTGATATCTGACCTCTATGTTGTTGATTTCCTTCAAAAATTGTCATCGGTTCGTCCTGCTGTTGATCCTGGCATTTTCATTCCGGATCGGGTTCGTTTCGGCCCAGGCTGTAAAGCTGGTTCCCGAAAATCCTTCCGTCACTGAGAAGATCACGATTTACTACAATGCTGCTGAAGGTAACGGGGCTCTTAAAGATTTTACGGGAGATGTCTACCTGCATACCGGCGTCATTACCAACAAAAGCATCGACGGGCACGACTGGAAGTACGTTGTAGGCAACTGGGGAACCGATGACAAACGTGTGCTGATGAAGCGCGAGGGCCCGAACCTCTACTCTTTCAGCATGCAGATCAGCTCTTTTTACTCGCTTCGGGATGACGACATTGCACGGCAACTGGCCTTTGTTTTCAGAAATGCCGATGGCACGATGGTGGGAAAAACGGCTGAAAACGAAGATATCACGGTTCCGGTTAATGGTTATAAGCCGCCGGAACAAAATCAACAGACATTTACGTACAAGGAACGTAACCTGATGTATCTTGAAAAGACCTCTGACGGATGGAAAGTACATACCGACGACGGTGCCATAGGTATTCGACCGTTTACCGACGAAATCATCGAAGTAACTTATTATCCTGCTGAAAAATACATTCCTGATTCATCCCATTCGGTTGTACTGCAACCTGCCGGGGTAACGCTTGAAACGGATCGCCTTGCTGATGGATACCGGTTAAGAACCGGTAAATTACAGGCCTGCATCACGAATCAGCCTTTCCGTATCATCTTTGTGAAAGATAATGATACCCTGTTGAAAGAAGAGGCTGGTTTTTTCGTGAACAAAGAGAATTCAGGAATACGGTTCCGGCTTAATACGACCGAAATGATATATGGGGCCGGCGAACGCGCCCTTCCCATGGACCGCCGCGGATACCGGCTGGCGCTTTATAACCGCCCGTTCTATGGTTATGAAATGGGCGCCTCGATGCTCAATTATTCGCTTCCGCTGATCCTTTCATCCAAACGTTATGCCTTGCTGTTCGATAACCCGCAAAAAGGATATGTGGACATTGGGAAGGGGGAGAAAGATATTATGGAATGGGGAGCAATCGGGGGGACTTTACGCTATTATTTCATTGCCGGCGGCTCCTGGCCCGAAATCACAGGGCAGTATACGCAGCTCACCGGCCACCAGCCCCTGCCGCCCCGATGGGTATTGGGTAACCTGCAAAGCCGCATGGCATACCGGAATCAGCAGCAGGCTGAAGAGGTCGTAGCCCTGATGCAGCAGAAAAAATTCCCGATGGACGCGCTCATCCTCGATTTCTACTGGTTTGGCGACAGCATCCAGGGACATCTCGGCAAACTGGACTGGTACAAACCAGCCTGGCCCGATCCGTCCGGTATGATCGGGAAATTCCGCAAACAGGGGATAAAGACCGTACTTATAACCGAACCCTATATCATTGATACCGTTGCAAATTATAAAGATGCCGACGCCCATGGCATCTTCGTCACCGACAGCCTGGGGAAGACATACCACGACAAACAGTTTTATTTCGGGCCGGGAAGCCTGATCGATATTTTCAAGCCTGCTGCCCGGGATTGGTTCTGGACGAAGTATGATGCGCAGATTAGAAACGGAGTTGCCGGATGGTGGGGCGACCTGGGCGAGCCCGAAAGCCATCCTTCCGACATATACCACGTAAACGGAAAAGCCGATCAGGTCCATAACATCTATGGCCATTACTGGGATAAATTCCTCTTTGACAAATACGCTGAATATTATCCCGATACAAGGCTTTTTCACCTGCAACGTTCCGGATATGCAGGAACCCAGCGGTTCGCCGCTTTTCCCTGGACGGGCGATGTATCGCGAAGCTGGGGAGGCTTCCGGGCGCAACTGCCGCTGTTGCTCACCATGAGCCTGAGCGGGCTGGCATATATACATTCCGATGCCGGCGGTTTTGCGCAGGGTGTCCGCGACGAGGAACTATACACCCGCTGGCTGCAGTTTGCCGTTTTTACTCCGATCCTCCGCCCGCACGGTTCCAATCATCCCAGCGAACCGGTTTTCTGGAGTGAAAAAACGCAGGATATCGTCCGCAATTACATGAACCTTCGTTATGCTATGCTGCCTTATAACTATACGCTGGCATGGCAAAACACGGTTACCGGGGCGCCGTTGATGAGACCGCTTTTTTATCAGTATCCGGACGATACTACTGCCATGAAGACCGGCAATGAGTATTTGTGGGGCGAAAGCTTCCTGGTTGCCCCTGTTACCGGTAAAGGGCAAAAATCGATGAAGGTATATTTACCGCAGGGTCCCTGGTACGACCTGAACCGTGAGGGGAAATATCAGGGAAATCAATGGCTTGACTATCCTGTAAACCTTGAACAGATGCCGGTGTTTATCAGGGGCGGAAGCTTCATTCCTTTCACCGATACCATATCTTCGACTGATTATTACGACCCTTCCCGTTATACAGTGTGGTATTTCCCGGAGGGGAAAACAACCTATGAGCAATATGAAGATGACGGCAGGGATAATCATGCTTTGGCGAATGGGAACTATGAAATCATCAGGTACGAAGGGAACCGGGAACCGGGGAAGATTACAGTAACCATCGAACGTAAAGGCCAATGGAAAGGAATGACCGGGAAGAAAATCATTACCCTACAGGTTCCTGCGATAAAAGCGCCACAGCAGGTTACCCTGAATGGTAAGACTTTAAAATCAGGCACTGGTCAAAGCCTCAGCGCTTTTTCGTGGAGCTATGACGGGCATTGGATTTCCGTAAAATTCCCCGTGGGGAAAAAGCCGGTTACTGTTCAGATCAACGATTAATCGAAAACTGTTAAACCAATAATATTGTCATGAAAAAGGTCGTCCTGCTCTTTATTGTACCCGGATTCATACTGGCCGGTTTTGGGTCCTGTAAAACCAACCCTGCCGAACTGAAAGCCAATTATCCTGAATGGGCTAAAAATGCAGTTATATACGAGGTAAACATCCGACAATATACGCCAGAAGGTACTTTCAAGGCTTTTGAAGCCCATTTGCCAAGGCTGAAAGAACTGGGAGCCGATATTCTCTGGTTTATGCCCATCCATCCGATTGGTGTAAAAAACAGGAAAATGCCCGAAGGGATGAAGGAAAGTCTTGGCAGCTACTATTCGGTCCGCGATTATAAAGGGGTGAATCCGGAATTCGGAACGGAAGAAGATTTCAAAAACCTGGTGGCCAAAGCCCACGAAATGGGATTCAAGGTCATTATCGATTGGGTTGCAAACCATACGGCGTGGGATAATCAGTGGGTTACCGGGCATCCCGAGTGGTATGAGAAAGACAGCACCGGCAAGATACTTTCGCCATTCGGTTGGGCCGATGTGGCCAAGCTGGATTATCGCAATAAGGACATGCGTAAGGAAATGATCGCATCGATGAAGTACTGGATTGAAAGGTGCGACATCGACGGTTTTCGCTGTGATGTGGCCGGAGAAGTGCCGGTTGATTTCTGGGAACAGGCACGCGCCGAACTCGAAAAAACGAAGCCTTTGTTTATGCTCGCCGAAAATGAAGATAAGCCTCAATTGCTGATGAAGGCTTTTGATGCTAACTATGGATGGAGGATGCATCAGTTAATGCACGACATTGCCAAAGGGAAAGATTCGGTCCACTCCATTGTCAAACAGGTGCTTAAAGTAGACTCGGTAATACCAAAAAACACTTTTCAGATAAATTTCATCACCAACCACGATGAAAACTCCTGGAACGGAACTGCACAGGAAAAGTTCGGGCCCGGAGAAAATGCCTTCGCCCTGCTTACTTATACCCTGCCGGGTATGCCGTTGATTTACAGCGGACAGGAAGCCGGTCTGAATAAACGCCTTGCCTTTTTCGTGAAAGATACCATAAACTGGAAAGGAAATGACTTATCGCCGTTTTATGAAAAACTGAATGCCCTGAAACACGGTAATGAAGCGCTCTGGAATGCACCTTACGGCGGCAGGTTCGAACTGGTTAAAAACACTGTCCCCGGCAAAGTGCTGTCGTTTATCCGCAAGAAAGGAAAGAATAAAGTGCTTGTTATCGTGAACCTGAGCAATAAATATGCAACGGTTAACCTCAAAGGCGACAAAGCCGACGGCGATTATACCGATGTGTTCAGCGGAGCGGCTTTTACGCTGAACAGTTCCACCCTGAATCTTACATTGCAGCCCTGGGGCTACTGGGTGATGGAAGCAAAGTGATCTGATTTATCTTCATGGTCGGCAGGCCAATGTATCCATCATTGTTGCAATACAATCAGTCCGACGGCTCATTTGGCATTCTCACGAAAACAGAAGATTCCTGTGAGGGAAAGAGAATTTGATCGAATAACCGTGGTTTGATAACCGGCTATTGTTTGATAACAATTTCGTGGGTGATTTCCATGGCTTTGCGGTACATGTACGAAACCCCGCAATAACGTTCCTGTGAAAGGCTGATAGCTTTCTGCAGTTTATCCATCGGCAGGTCCTTACCGCCGAAAATATATACTATGTGCATGTGTGTATAGTGCATAGGATGTTCCGCTGTAATATCGGCAATCACATCCACGTCGAAACTGTCCAGTTCCACATGCATCTTTTTTAGGATGGAAACCACATCCATGCCCGTGCATCCGGCCAGCGCCAGCAGCATCAGTTTTTTCGGGCGGGGGCCTTCATCGTTTCCGCCAAGTTCAGGGGAGGAATCTATGGTGATTTTATGGCCATCAATCTGGGCTTCAAATTTCATATTGCCTTTCCATTCGGCACTCAGGGTTTGTTCCATGATATCGGTTTTTGATTAATGAAGACAAATATAATGATAGGAGTAAACATCGCAGGCATGAAAAAGTTCAGGCATCTGAAAGGTTTGGCGACGGGCCGGTGATTCTGAAGAAGCAACAGAAGAAGGACGATGACGTTCCTGAAATATGTTCTTCCCGTCAGAAAAAGTATTCTGCTATCCGGAGGCTGTCCGGAAACTACTCAGGTTCTTTTCTTTCTGTAATAAGTCTTTTACAAACCCGGCGACTTCCCCGTCAGCATCTTTTTCAATATCGAATACATAAACATTCCCGACTTTCCAGTTCGAAGCCGCCGCCTGCACAAGGTTGCTCCTTACAACCCAGAGCTGGGGCTTTCCGGTTTCTGCCAGTTCGGTCACAGCCTTCCACCATCCCTGCCGGTTCATTTCAAGCGGGCCGATCTCATCAATAATCACAAGCTGATTCCCGTCCAGATTTTCCGGCGACAGTATTTCGTTCCCTGTGTCCAATCCGTTCTGATGAAAAATGAACCTTCCGTACTTTATCCCTTCAATACCTTTCTCCCGGCAAAGAAGCGTCCTTTCACCTGTCGCAATGTTGATCAGGTCAAAACCGACCCGGTTGCCGTTTTCCCGGACAGCGGGAGCCAGGAATCCCGTCACTGAAAATCCCGAACTTTTCAATTCCCGGGCAACGCGGGTAACATAAGTAGTTTTGCCCCCATGAAGTTGTCCGCTGACAACGATAATTTCAGGCCGGTTCGAGATCTGCCGTTCAAACAGCGACAACAAATCCTGCGAATAACAGAACAGACCGGAAAATGCTTTAAGCGGGTTCCTGAAAATTCCGCGGGCGCCGGGCAGCATCCTGAAGATGGCCGGCAATGATGAGAACGCCAGGTTTACCGATTGATACAATTCAGCCATGCCCTTGCGCATGGTGACAGCTCTGATGACGGGATTTTTCAGCTCGACGCTGATGGCCGAAAAACCCGCAAGGATAATAGCCGCCCTCAGGTTCATGATAAGCCCTGTTTTCAGCCCTTCGAAATTGAAGTATTCTCCGCCGGCAAGTCCGTTGAGGAGAAAAGCGGCGATAAGTGTGATGAGGACAATTTGCACCCAGAAGTTCACCTTTTTCAGGTGACGGGTAGAATTCCGGTACCTCGTCAGGACAAACACAAAATATGCCGTTACAGCAAGCACTGCCAGCCCGGCTGGGGCCATATTTACCAGGTACAGTGCCATCGGTACTGCCGCAATATTAATCATTAACAGCCACAGCGAATAGCCATGTTCATGCTTCCCGTCAAACAGGGTTGACTCCGTTTCGAGGAACAACCTCTTTTTCTCCGGACTTACGCCACAATTTTCCAGACTATGGCTAGCCATCAGATATGCCGCCAGGGCTGCCAGGGCGCCGGTCAGCAAATAGAGAACAACGATCAGGAGGATCAGCTTACCGGGTTGCAGGTTCGGAATCCCTGCCTGTCGCACCGCGAAAACATATAATGCCTCAAGGATTTTAATCAGGTTGAGACCATAAACGATGAGCAGGGTCACAGCTTTGTGAAGCAGAGCGCTGAAGACCGCCAGCGCACCGCCGGTCAAAAAACCTAACAGGTTTCTTCCCAATAAACAGATGGAGAGTTCAAGCAACAGGGCTTCAGCCATGATACCAGTCATGGGCCCGAGGATGATGGCGCTTGGTGAAATGGATTTCAGCAGGGCGCATATCGCTCCTGCTCTCCACACAAGGCCTTTCTGCTTCCAGACGGCGACAAACGACACCAACAGAAATACTCCGGCCGAAGCCAGTATCGTCCCCGAAAGCGGCACTTTCAGGTTATGGAGAAAACTGCCGGCCACAATTTCGAATGCTGCCCAGTAACTCCCGATAACGGAAGCCTTAAGCCAGCGATCGTCCGGTTTGTGTGCCCTGATTATCTCCATCCTAAGTTCCCGATGAACGAAATATGATTAATTCCAACAACAAAACAGCCGTCGACGAAATGAATGGTCATTGAATCACTTTGAACAGAGCAGCAGATTTGCCCCGCCGGCTCAAACAGCAGGATACGCCCGGGAGCGGCTGTATTAAGGTCGAAGTGCATATTTCTCCTTTTCAATTCCAGTTTCAACTTCCGAAAGACAAAGCTGTTTAACGCCTTATCCGCGGCAAAGCACTCACAGGCTCCTGACCCTTAGAATACTATGCCCGGAGAATTTATTACAATATTAAAAAGAAAAGATTCAAAGAAAAAGATTTAAACAGGTTTCAGACTGCACGGCTGGAAGATTTTTTAAAAATACGGGGGAGAATATCAGGAATGAGATTCCGGCCGATTGGAAGGAAAAATGTT
>DAONEP010000017.1:21840-53962 GCA_035403165.1 Bacteroidales bacterium
AATACGGGGGAGAATATCAGGAATGAGATTCCGGCCGATTGGAAGGAAAAATGTTTGTCTGTAATGACGGATAAAGCCCCAATCAATGCAGATGCTACAGAAAGCGGAATCAGGAGTTTTCTATAAAAAAACCAAACCGTTAAAAGCAATCGCATGGATAAAAAATGTTTGCCGGATAAATAATAGCTGGTTATAAAGCATCTAATTTAATACATTATTGCCTTACAGATAAATAATAATAGCAATCCCCGGATTTGTACCTTTCATCCTTTAGAAATTCCGCAGCTTCTTAAAGAATAAACAACTGTCTCCGTAACTCAGGAAACGAAAGTTATGTTCAAGGGCATAATCATAGGCTTTTTTCCAGTCGTCGCCGATAAAGGCGGAAACCAGCAGCAACAGGGTGCTTTTGGGCATGTGAAAATTGGTGACGATGGCATCGGGAATATGGTATTCATAGCCCGGTGCGATAAGCAACGAGGTATATCCTTTCAGTTCTTTCACCCGGAAACGCTGTAATGTACTGATAACGCACGAAAGCGATTCGTTCAGGGTAACACCCTGGTATTCGTCTTTATACGGATCCCATTGTTCCACGAGCATCGCCGGCGAACCGGCTTCGTGTTTCAGCCATTTTACACCCTGCCAGTACAGGCTCTCCATGGTGCGGGCCGTAGTCGTCCCGACAAGAGTAATGTGTCTGCCGGGGTTGTTCAGCAACTTTTCGATGATCTCCACCGGGATGATCACCTGTTCGGCATGCATGGCATGTCCGCTGATCGTATCGCTGCTCACAGGCTTAAAGGTGCCTGCGCCCACGTGCAGGGTGATGGTGCTACACTCGATTTGTTTTGCAGCCAATGCTGCCAGCACTTCAGGGGTAAAATGCAATCCCGCCGTGGGGGCAGCCACGGAGCCGTCGTTCCGGGCATATACAGTCTGGTACGTGAGATTGTCGCTGTCGATCACCTCACGGTCGATATACGGGGGAAGCGGAATTTTGCCGAAAGCTTCGAGCACGCCGGCAAACGTTACTTCGGCCGGCGACCAGGAAAAACTCACCAGAAAAGAATCCTGCAACCGTTCTCCTTTTTCGGCCTTCAATTCAACTTCCGAACCATCGATGGTAGCTTTTAATGACAATATTTCGCCTTTCCAGCGTTTGGCATTCCCCACCAGGCATTTCCAGGTACAGCTTCCTTTTTGTTGGAAGGCGAGCTGCACGTCGTTCACCGGGGAAAACGGTTCGAGGCAGAATATTTCGATACGGGAGCCGGAAGGTTTATAAAACACCAGCCGGGCATGGATAACGCGTGTTTCGTTAAAGATAACCAGGCTTCCGGCCGGTAAATGATCCGGTAGTCCTGAGAAAACGTCCCCGGTAATGATTCCTTCTTTACAAACCAGCAACCTGGAGCTGTCGCGCTGCTTCAGCGGGAACTGCGCGATGCGCTCCGGCGGCAGGGGATAATCATAATCGCTGATGGCTATATGGCGTGGATCGTGCAAAGCATCTGAATTTGAAATGCAAAAGTAAGCAGATATCGTGAAACTGTTTTGTTGGGAATATTCAGAAAACCCTTGAAAGATATCTATAAATTGAGGTAAAATTGATATTTTTGCTTTTATTACCAGTTTATAAAACAACCGGAAAAATTCTTAGAGCAATGACCGACAAATCCAAAGAACTAATCACCTCTCTTCAACTTGTCAACGACAAGCTTCATTTTGAAGGCACCGCCGACGGCAACCCGCCCGTCTCCATTGATTACACGCCGCCGCTGGGCGATAACCTGGGGTACACTTCCCTGGAACTGCTCCTGCTGAGCCTTACTTCCTGCATCGGATCGGCGATTCTCACCTTCCTGCGGAAAATGAAAAAAACCATCAACAGCATCGAAATTAACGGCCGGGGATTCCGGAAGGAAGAACACCCCACCGGCTTCAAAAAAATTGTAGTGGATATCCGGCTCACATCTCCTGATGTGACAGAGGAAGATTTGCGAAAAGTCATTAAACTGGCCGAAGATACCTATTGCCCGGTTTGGTCCATGATAAAAGGGAATACAGAAGTAGAGACTATTTTCACCATTAAAAATTAACAGGTTATTCAGATGCAAATTCAAACTTAACCCATCCTTTATCAAAAAATGAAATCATAGGTATTCTCACTATTTTTAGTGTTATTAGGGATTGCATCGTCCGGCCAGCCGCAACAGCAACTCAAAACAGGTAATCCTTACATGAATGTCCAGTTCGGAATGGCTCGCCTGCTGAACTGCGATGAAATCTCAAACCCGGGGAAGTTTAAATTCTCAAAGACAATCTCCACCGGCATCACAATCGAATACAGGATTCCGGTCAGCAAGACGGTGAATGTTGAAGGGCAAGGTTTTACGGCCGTTACCGGCATCGGGGCGAACCTCCTGTCGTACAGCATCGATAAATTGCTCCGCGACAGCACCGACATCGTGATCAGCGCGATAAATGCCGGTTATGATTATAATGCGCTTCAGGGATTCTATTTCGATATCCCGCTTGGAATCTGTTATATAACGCCATATAATGACAGGCATCATAATTTCTCGTTTGAGCTGACAAGCCGGACCGGCTTTTTAGTCTGCAGCCGGAGCTATATCAAAATGGATACCGGGGGTGAAAAGAAAGAAATTGTAGAGAAAAATACGGGTCTGTTAAACAGGTTCCACACGGGGTTCAATGCCAAAGTTTCCTGGAATGTAATGTATTTGGAACCGAAAAAGAATGAACTGACAGGTTTTAGATTTTCATTGTGGGGAGAATACTATCCGACCAATGTGTTTCCGTCCGGTAAAGGTGTTTCAGCCCAAACATCCGCCGCAGGGGTTGGCATCGGCTTTAATTTTTGACCCGGATAATGTCCTTTACAGGATGGCGCGTTATCCCGATCCTGTTTCTGAGAGAATTTCGACGGGTATAAACATACCCAATCGTCAGGGTATCGCGTTAAATATCATCTGCCGATTTCATTCGAAATATCCCCGATACTGATCTGGTTTTCATACAGGGTCAGCACGTCGGCGGAATCCACAACCATGATCCTGTCGATGCGGTTGGTAACCTGGTGATACCACACTTCGACGAAAAGGCCTTTCAGGGTATAGAGCCTGATATTGAAAAAAAGGTAGAACCTTCCCGTCAGTTCATGGCCTTCATCAAAAAGGAGCTGGATTTGTTCCATCCGCGGAAGCTGCCTGAAAATGCTGGAAGTCATAATACGGAACTGTTTAATTTCCTGACTACAATCGCTCTATCTCATGGGCGTACCTTAATTTCAGGTAGCTAAGCTTTTCAAGGTCGCCTTTCAGGTCAAAAATCCTCACCATTTCAATCATGCCGGATTTGTTATAGATGGATACCTGGGCGGCATCGTAAATTTTATGCGTCCAGTTGTTTCGGATGTGGATTGTGATCCTTTCAAAATCTTCCCATTCCAGAAACCCCGGAATGCGGAAGTAGTAGATGTCGTCCTGGTCCATTGATTTATAGATGCCTTCGGCCATCGGGCTCATCAGGAAAAACTTCCTGATTTTGATGAGGCTCATGTAGGCCGGTACAGTGCGATGCGGCTGGAATTGCAGTCCTGCCTGTTTGTAAAAGCTGAGCAATTCTCCAACCCGGGAATAGTCGTCCATAAAAACCCTGATACAGGGCTCCGGGGTATTAAAAAGCTGCAGTACTCCCAGGGCTGCATCAAAATCCGGCTTATACCTGTTTTTGATTTTCGTCGTCATGCGGATGAACTGGTCTTCGCGGCAAACATCAAACTCTTTTAAGATCAGGAATACGGAACGTGGCCTCTTTTCCCTTTCACTGGCAGGAATAAAATACTGGTCGTAAAATCCCGGGTACTGATCAAGGTCTTCAAGGATCAGATCCTTAAAATTTATATCCGAGGCCAGGCTGGCTAGTTTCTCCTTTTTGAGAATATACCCCAGCGATTCGACAGGCTTAAGCTGATCCATGACCTGATAGGTTTACCGGGTGGATAAAAGGTCGACTTTAAACAAAGTTAAGGCTTTTTATGATCAAATACAAATATTTAAACAATTTACACGGCATAAAAGTCTAATGAATATCATAAGATATGAAAATCGTATCTTTACCGGGTACTAACTGTATCTGACCATGAGTATCCGCAAGCATATCCCCAACTCGTTGACAAGCCTGAACCTTTTTTCGGGTTGCCTTGGCATAGTGGCGGTTTTTGAGGACAACCTGCCATTGGCCGCCTTGTTGATGGCTGTTGCCATTGTTTTTGATTACGCCGACGGCATGGCAGCCCGGCTGCTCCATGCAAAATCCGATATCGGTTTACAACTGGACTCGCTCTCCGATGTGGTTTCGTTTGGCGTGTTGCCCGGTTTTATTGTTATGAAAATGATGGAAAAATGCAGTTCCCTTCCCGATTGCGCTGTTTCCGGGATAAATTTATGCCCTTTCATCGCTTTGATAATCCCGGTTTTCTCAGCCCTCAGGCTGGCAAAATTCAACATCGACACCCGCCAGACAGATTCTTTTCTGGGCCTTCCTACACCGGCCAACGCAATATTCTTTGGTTCGCTGCCACTCGTAATTCAGCAATGCAATGATAATGCCTGGACAGGACTTGCCGGCTGGCTTTCAAATTGGGGGATACTTACCGGGCTGACCTTGATATTCTCCGGTTTACTGGTATCCGAAATTCCTTTAATGTCGTTTAAGTTCAAAAACCTGTCCTGGCAAAGCAATAAATTCCGTTTTATCTTCCTGGCTATTGCCCTTCTGGTACTGGTATTCCTGAAATTTGCGGGTATTCCTGTTGCCATTCTATTGTATATAATGGTTTCCCTCATTTCGGGGAAGCAAAAAAGCGACAATGGGCATGTTTCTCCGGTCATCAAAGCCGGAGGGAAGAACTAAATAAAGGTTTCTTGCTGATTTACTACCTCAACTCGAAATTTTGTCCGAGGTAGACCTTGCGTACTTCTTCATCTTCGGCCAGGTCTTTCGAGGTCCCCGATTTCAGCACCGATCCTTCAAAAAGCAGGTAGGCGCGGTCGGTAATCGATAGGGTTTCGTGAACGTTATGATCGGTTATCAGAATACCGATATTTTTGGTTTTGAGGTTGGATACAATATGTTGAATATCCTCAACGGCAATGGGATCGATTCCGGCAAAAGGCTCGTCGAGCAGGATGAACTTCGGATCGGTTGCCAGTGCGCGGGCTATTTCGGTACGCCGGCGTTCACCTCCCGATAACTGAATTCCCTTGCTCTTACGTACATTCTGAAGCCCAAATTCCACGATCAGTTTCTCAAGTTTTTCCCGCTGGGCCTGCTTTGACAGACCGGTAAATTCAAGGACGGCCCTGATGTTATCCTCTACGCTGAGGGTGCGGAATACCGATGCTTCCTGCGCCAGGTACCCGATTCCCAACTGGGCGCGGCGGTACATAGGTTCGTCGGTAATATCGCGCTTGTCCAGATACACGCGTCCCGACAACGGCTTGATAAGTCCCACAATAATGTAGAATGAGGTCGTTTTCCCGGCCCCGTTTGGTCCCAGGAGGCCAACGATCTCTCCTTGCTCCACGTGTACGGTAACATTATTGACCACCGTGCGTTGGCGGTATTTCTTGACAATATTATCGGTACGAAGCAGCATAATCGGGTGAGAGAATAAGCAGCAAAATTAAGTAAAGAGTTTCTTATATCAGAAAATAAAGTTCATGGAAACCATAACCCCGAACCGGTTTGTATCCGGATGATCGTTGTAAGTCAATCGCCAGATGCCGTCAATCCTGATAAAACGGAAAATATTCTCAATGCCTGCCCCCACTTCCACATAGGGCTTGCCCAATGCGTAGGTGCCCGTTGGGAACGAATTGTACTGGAGATTCTTGTCACTGGTGTGCCCAAAGGCAATCCGGGCCTGGGCTACCTCACGCCATTTTAGCTTTCTGATGACAGGGATATGGTTGAGGAAAAAGCCTTCAAAATGATGTGAATACATGGCGTTCACGTATTCATCGCTGATGAATTCATAATAATTCATCAGGTTATACGAGTATTCATCAAACCAGAATGTTTCGTTCCCGGAATGAACCCTCAGCAACGGATAGGGGAGTTTGCCCCAGATTTTTCCGGCTTCAACAGAATATTTAGACCAGCCTGCCGAGAGGAAGTTGAACCACTGGGTAACCCTGAGCTGCGCCTTGTGATATTCATAGTCGCCATTAAAGAGCCCCTTGACCCCGTATGTATAATTTAAATCAAGCACCGGATATGGTGAGCTTACCACAACACGTTCAAATTCGCCTGCCAGTACTTTTTCGCGGTAACCGTAATGAAGATCAAACTGAAGTTCAGAAGTAATCAGGCTGAAATGGGGTTCATAACTGCCTCCCTGCGGATCGTAAAGGCTGAATCCCGTGTTACCGATATTGTACAGGTTACGGTTGGAAAAGGTGAGGGTATTTGAAAATCCGGTAAACCATTCATGTTTGTATGATCCTTTGATTTCCTTTACCAGCGATAATTTATCCTGGGGATTGCGCCGGAAAACAGAACTGAGGAAGAAATCTTCACGCAGGGCGTCTTCACCCATGCCAAGCTGCTCCGTATCATATTTGTATGAGCCGGAAATCACCCTGTCGGGAGCTTTCTGGAGCATATAAACAAATCCTCCTTTGTATTTCAGACGTTCATCATGAATCCCGTAGGCCATATAACCTTCAAGCATCAGGCGCTTGCTGAAATCGTTGCTGGTGCGTCCCCCGACCCTTAGCCGGACTCCTTCTATTGCGTTGGAACTTAGCATGGATGCGTAAGGACCCCATTCAAATTTGCCTTTCACATAATAGCCGGTCATCACCATCTTGATGACATCGAAATAGGTGTTGAACACGGGCATTTTCAGCAGGGTGTCGGCCAGCAGGTATACCGATGCTTCGCGGTGTGTCAGCTCTTCCGGGCGCGATTCTTCCCAGAAATTTTTACTTTGCACGGCGGCATCCTTCAGGACGATAATGTCATTGGGAATTGAATAGATTTTTTGGTCCGGTGGAGCATCAAAACTGAAATTGCGGAATACTGCCGTCCGGGCGCCATAAAACCCCATTGTTTTCTTTGCATCTTCAAACACGTTGAAGTCGGCAACCATCCGTTCCTTTGATAGCATCCAGTGTTTGCCGCCCATTTTGTCAAAGTCCTGTGAAATTACAAGATCATTGATGAAATTAACATTGGCATCGTCAACCAGGCGCATTTCCAGTTTCTTAACGGCGAACGATGTGTCGTTGGCCCACAGGTTACCGGTAAACGCTGTAGCCTGTTTAAAGCGGGGCTTAAACATGATGTTGTAGCACCAGTGTCCGTCTATTGTTGCGGAGTCAATCAGGTAATACCGGTAGTAAAGCAGGCCAGTCGAATTGATCGGGCTTGGAAAATTTTTCTGGAACAAGGTGATGAAATTCTCATAGATGTTCACATCCTGGGCCAGTGAACCAACAAACTGCGACATGCTGGCATTTTCGATGCCGGAGATCTTTGATGCTTTGATAATTTCTTTCCGGCTGCGGGGCGAATAACGGTAATACACATCCGATACCGATTCCGATAACATGACAGGCAGGTATGCTTTGCCGTTGACCACGCTTGTATCAAGATTTTCAAAAACGAACCGGAAAGGTTTCATGACGCGCCTGTCCTGAAATTTGGAGGAAAGGTTGTTCACGTCAAACTGCATTTTGGTATAGGTCTCGCACCGGTACTCATCAACCCTGGCAGGATCATTTTCTGGTTTATGGTCGATGATTTTTTTCAGCAGAATTTCGGCCGGGTTTACTCCCGGAACGATCACCACTTCAGGAAGATCAAGGTTAACAGGATTCAGTTTTATGTCAATTACCTGGTACTGGTTTGGTTTTACCGCTGACGAAAAGGTGTGATATCCCACAAAGGAGGCAATGAGTGAGTCGGCAATTTTACGCGACTCCAGCGAGTATTTTCCGTCGAAACCTGTGGTGGCGCCAACGGTTGATCCTTTGAAATAAACATTTACGAAGGGCATGGGCTGCCCGGTTGAAGCGTCGGTTACTGTTCCCGTAATCTTAGTAACTTCCTGCGCATGCAACAGCAAACCCGACATGGCAAAAGTCAGTAAAAATGACAGTTGCAGCCGTGATGGCAAGCATTCGCCGAGATACTTCATTTTCATAGGAGCAGCAATAATCAAACATCAT
Source organism: Bacteroidales bacterium (assembly GCA_035403165.1). Lineage (GTDB taxonomy): Bacteria > Bacteroidota > Bacteroidia > Bacteroidales > UBA4417 > UBA4417. The sequence goes on from DAONEP010000017.1 coordinate 30,105, forward strand.
GCCTTACCGGGGAATGTCATCCCAAAATTCAACAGCCCTGCGCAAATGGGGAATCACGATGGTTCCCCCGACAAGTGTTCCGATACCGAGTACTTCAAATAATTCTTCTTCCGTAACGCCGTTTTCGCGGCACTTCAGCAAATGGTACCTGACGCAATCGTCGCAACGGAGCACGAGTGAAGTTGCCAGCCCAAGCATTTCCTTTGTTTTTACATCAAGGGCTCCGGGAGCGTAAGCGTTTGTATCGGCATTAAAGATACGTTTAATAACCTTGTCGTCGGCAGACAGGATGCGTTCGTTCATCCGTTGACGGTACGCATTAAATTCATCGGCTTTTGTTCCCATTGTAATAGTTTTTCAGGTAAAAACAGCCAAATGATCTGACGGAAGGGCGCTGTCAGATAACCCCTTCTTTCAGGATATCATGAAGGTGGATAACACCCGAATAGGTGCCGTTGTTCATCACGAGGAGCTGGGTGATATTGTTTGCGCGCATTACACCAAGGGCATCGGAAACCAGGGCATCGCATGAAATGGTTTTGGGGTTCACCGACATCACATCCCGGGCAGTGAGGTTAACAAATGAATCGTGCGTATGAAGCATCCGCCGCAGGTCACCGTCGGTAATGACGCCGGCAAGTTTGTTACCGTCAATAACTGCCGCTACGCCAAGCCTCTTCGATGATATTTCGAGAATTACCGTTTTGATATCATCGTCAGGTTTTACTTCAGGCTTTTCATTGAAAATGTAAACATCGGAGACGCGGAGGTAGAGCTTTTTACCTAATGCCCCGCCGGGATGGTACCTGGCAAAATCGCCGGCTGTAAAACCGCGGCATTCGAGCAGCGCTGTAGCCAGGGCGTCGCCCATAACGAGTTGGGCGGTTGTACTGCTGGTAGGGGCAAGGTTATTGGGACAAGCTTCGCGTTCAACGGTGGTATCGATAATGTAATCGGCTTCCCGTGCCAGGTATGAGCCGCGGTTGCCCACCATGGCAATGAGCACATTCCCCATGAGCTTGAGGAGAGGGGCAAGCACTTTGATTTCGGGCGTATTGCCGCTTTTAGAGAGGCATACAACAATATCATCCTTGCCGATCATGCCAAGGTCGCCATGAACGGCGTCGGCAGCATGCATGAAGATAGCCTGGGTGCCGGTTGAATTGAGCGTTGAAACAAGTTTTGCCGCGATATTGGCGCTTTTACCGATGCCGGTAACTATAACCCTGCCTGGTGAATTGAAAATGAGCTGAACGCATTTCACAAAATCGTCGTCTACAAGACGGGCCAGGTTTTCAACTGCCTGGCTTTCCTCCCTGATAGTATCTAACGCTATTTTCCTGATCTCTTCTGCTGTTTTCACTACGATGATTGTTGAACCTGGCATCAAAGGTAAAAATAAAATCACGAATTTTTCTGAAATCATAGATACCAGCAGTCACAAGAGTTTTCGCATGAATTTACCCTGCTGCTGTAAATCAATCATATGCAGTTTTTGGTGTTCGGAGAAAATAAAAATATGCAGTTTGGATATTTCATCCTACTTTTGAAAACTTTTTGGCAAAAGGAAAAGGGTTCATAAAAATGTTTTCTAATATGAGCCGTTGATATCCAACATTTTATTGTGGTTCCGGCAAGGAATTGGGCAATAAATCGGGAAAATAAAATTAATTCCGGCGTCGAAGAGGTGTCATAATTTCTTAACTTTAACTTAAGAAACCGGATTGAAAGAGAAAAGCTTCTGCTTTTTCCGGAGCAGCGGCTTTTTTAAGTTAATGGCTTTAACCTGCAAAATGAATCCGGATCGGTTCCGGAAATGATTTTAGATAGCATAAAAGTTAAGAAGGTTGAAAAATGATTTTGTTAGGACTACTTTTGCATTCATACTAACCTGCAAAAACCGGAAAGGTATTAATACAAGGCAGCCTGATAACGGATAAGCAAGCAATTGCTAATAATACTGAAAATGAGAGTAAAGAAAGTTACTGAAGACTACACCGACTATCCGCTCCACGATCTACTGAAGAAAATTTTCGGATTTGAGAGTTTCAAAGGAAACCAGGAGGCTATCATCCGTAATGTACTGGCCGGCAACGACACTTTTGTCATCATGCCGACAGGAGGAGGCAAGTCGATGTGTTACCAACTACCGGCCATCATTATGCCGGGTACTGCCATTATAATTTCACCGCTTATTTCGTTGATGAAGAACCAGGTTGACGCCATCCGTCAGTTTGGCACCGACCGGGGTATTGCTCATTTCCTGAATTCTTCGCTCTCGAAAAACGAAATTGCCGAGGTGAAAGAAGATTTGCTGAGAGGCAATACCAAACTGCTCTATGTAGCCCCCGAATCTCTCACAAAGGAAGAGAACATCGCTTTCTTTAAAGATATCGTCATTTCGTTTTACGCCATCGACGAAGCACACTGCATTTCGGAATGGGGCCATGATTTCAGGCCTGAATACCGCCGCCTTCGTCCCATTATCGAAAGCATCGGACAGGATGTTCCCGTAATGGCGCTCACAGCAACGGCTACGCCCAAGGTACAGCAGGATATCCTCAAAAACCTCGGGATGCAGGAAGCCGCGCTCTATAAATTGAGCTTCAACCGCCCGAACCTGTATTATGAAGTAAGGCAAAAGAACGAAGACGTCAACAAGGAGGTCATCAAGTTCATCAAGATGAACCAGGGCAAATCAGGTATCATCTATTGCCTGAGCAGGAGACAGGTTGAGGAACTCTCCGAAACGTTGCAGGTTAACGGTATTAAAGCATTGCCTTATCATGCCGGGCTTGATTCGCCCACCCGTGTCACCAACCAGGATAAATTCCTGATGGAAGAAGTGGACGTGATCGTCGCCACCATTGCCTTCGGGATGGGCATCGACAAGCCCGATGTACGTTTCGTGATTCATTACGACATGCCGAAGAGCCTGGAAGGTTATTACCAGGAAACGGGACGCTCGGGCCGTGACGACGGGGAAGGCATTTGCCTTGCTTTCTATAGTTACGACGACATCGAAAAGCTTGAAAAATTCAGCAAAAACAAAGGCGTTGCCGAGCAGGAAATCGCCAATCAATTGCTGATGGAAGTTGTATCGTATGCCGAATCGTCGATGTGCCGCCGCAAGCAATTATTACATTACTTCGGTGAAGTATATCCTGAAGAAAACTGTGGCAACTGTGACAACTGCCTGCATCCAAAGACGAAAATAGATGGCCGCGAGCAGGTTGAGCTGGCCCTGGAAACCATACTGGCTACCAAACAGCAAACCAAAGCCAAACACATTGTTAATATCCTGATCGGGAAGGTAACCTCCCAGATCAAACAATACAAGCACAACGAGCTGGAATTTTTCGGAAAAGGCATGGAAGGAAGCGAGAGGTTCTGGGACGGCGTGCTTCGTCAGATGCTGATTGAAAGGCTGGTTTCCAAAGACATTGAAAACTACGGTATCCTGAAATTAACTCCCGAAGGGCAAAAATTTCTGAAAAAGCCTTATTCCATACTGGTAGCGCAGGATTCCAATCCTGAAGAAGAAGGGGAAGATGAAGAACTGATGGCTGCCGGCGGGGCGCGGACCAGCACTACCGATAAGACCCTTTTCTCGCTTCTCAAAGATCTTCGCAAGGAAATAGCCCGGAAGGAAAACCTGCCGCCTTTCGTCATCTTTCAGGATCCATCGCTTGAGGATATGGCCATTCAGTATCCCATCAACATGGACGAGTTGCAGCGCATTACAGGAGTCGGCGCCGGCAAAGCCCAGAAGTACGGCAAGCCTTTCCTCGAACTTATTGCCAATTATGTGGAGGAAAATGAAATCATCCGTCCGATGGACATGGTGGTAAAATCGGTAGTGAACAAATCAGGCCTTAAAGTATATATCATCCAGAATATCGACCGGAAGATTTCGCTGGAAGATATTGCCATTGCCAAAAACCTGACTTCCGATGAACTGATCTCCGAAATTGAAAGCATCGTGGCATCGGGCACCAAGATAGACCTGAATTATTATCTCAACGAAAACATAGATCCCTATCATCAGGAAGAAATCCTGGATTATTTTCACGAAGCCGAAACTGATTCGATACAGCATGCCCTCGAAGAACTTGGCGAGAATGAGTATTCGGAAGAAGAGATAAGGCTTGTGAGAATTAAGTTTATGTCGGAAGTCGGTAATTAAACTTCTCTTAATTTTATTACTTTCGCAACCTGATCAGCGATAGATCAGGTTGTTGTATTTTATTAATTAACGTCAAATCAATCCCTATGACTGAAAATATTACTTCCGAAGACACTCATAATGAAATCGAAAACCCCGTTGAACCTATAACTGAACCATCGCAACCCGAAGCTGAACGACAGCCTGGGAAACATCCCCGGAAAACCGATAAATTACAGCTTCTCCTGGCTGTCAACATATTGTTTTTCCTTGCATTGGCAGTACTATATGTGCTTTTCTTCAGCAACCGTCAGGGCGGTAATTCGGAAAGTATGGCCAAAACCCTCCAAAAAACCGGCAAAGGAAATATGTCTGTCGCTTTTGTGAATAACGACAGCATACTTGCTCACTACGACCTGGTAACAAAGCTTTCGGATGAACTGGCCGGGAAGACAAAACGGCTGGAAGGAGAAATTGCCGCCAAACAAAAAGCATTTGAAAAAGACGCATCCTATTTCCAGGATCAGGTTCAAAAAAAGGCCTTATCCGATCAAAGCGCCCAGGAAATTTACGGTCAGTTACAACAAAATCAGCAAGGCATCCTGGAACTTCGCGACCGTTATGCAGCAGAATTGCAGCAAAACCAATTAGACATGAATGTTGTTGTACTCGACTCGGTAATGAACTTCCTCAAACGCTATAACGAAAAATACAAATTCGACTATATACTGGGCTTTACCAAAGGCGGAAACATCCTGTATGCCAACGACACTCTCGATATAACAAATGATGTCATCAAAGAACTGAATGAACAGTACCACAAAAAGAATCCTGCAAAGTAATAGTTTGACAGCGTGTATCAGAGAATTGTAAAAATTATACTGGTATTCTTACCGGTCATCATGTTTTCGCAGGCGTGTGACAAGGTGGAAGGGGTGTTTTCTTCGCGTCCTTCAGGGGTTTTATCGAAAAAGGAGATGACCAGCATGTTGGTGGATATTCATCTGCAGGAAGCTGTTATCCGCACCGGCGTGCATACCGGCACTGATACCGATATGCGAAATTATTCCCGTTCAGGATACCTGAAAGTGTTTGCCAAACACGATGTTACTCCTGAAGAATTCAAAAAGAGCCTTGACTATTATCTCTTACATGTTGATGAACTGGATGATATCTATACCGGGGTGATCAACCAGTTGACGCAGATGCAGGCTGAAGCCCAGGGAGAGAAGGGGGCGCCTGCGGCGAAAAGCCCGGCTCCCGGAGCCGATACTGCCGGGCACAACGTGAAAAAAGTTCCCGATATGCCTGCCGGACATTAAACCGGCAAGGAGATCCAGGCGCTAAGTTTTACAGCTTGGTTGCTACAGCGGTATATTCCTCAATGTCTCCGCCCGCAATCAGGGAATAGGTCCAGTTCATAGTTCCGGAACTGACCAGTTTTCCCGATCCTTCAATAACCCAGCCATTCGACAGCGTTTGTTCCGATACTACTATCTGACTGCTGGTGACAATACCCGAAGACTGAATATCGAATGACCCGGGGTTTCCCAGGTTCTCCAGAATGACCTGGCTGCTGTTGTCCGGATCTTTCGTTATATTGACGGTATAACTGATCGACCTGGTACTTTTCACCGAGTTTTCACTAAACTGCCAGGTGCCGGTCATCTTATCGCGGGGGTCGTCACTGCCCGGCTCGTCTTCAGCTATCTCGCAGGATGTAATGGCCATCATGACTAACAAGAGGAGAATAAAGAGGTTTCTGGTGTAAGTTTTCATCTTATTCAAGGTTTCGGGTTAAAAAATTAGTTCTCACAGGGGATTTCGGCGTATTCTCCGGGAAAAATTACCTGCAACCGGTTCTTCCGACAAGTAACGGTGAGGAACCAACTATCGTGCCATGGCTCCTGATGATTACAGTATAATATCCCGGAAGCACACCGGTAAGATTCAGTATGTACGGATCTGACGGACTGCGTAAAAATTCCTCCTGCCTGACCGCTGAACCCATAACAGAAACGAGGCTCAGGGTCAGGTCCCCGCTGAGGGAAGTTTGTATTGAGACGCTCCCGGTCGCAGGATTCGGAAATACTTTTAAAACCGGATCATTGGTTTCCGGCGCTTCCTGAATTCCCGTATTGCATGGCATTGAAATGCCCCCGCAGGAAGTTATTACGCTGTCGAGATGCTGTTGCGAGGGCGGCCAGATATAATTTTCGGCAATAGCGCCTCCTGGTTTGATGAGTATTACTGTAGGATACGACAATAATTGGTAATCGTTCACCACATGGTTCCCGTTTCCTTCGAGACCGCTGGCGGCAGGATAATAAGCCCCGTAGGCATCACAGAATTCCGTGACCTGGCGGTTATTGGCGCCCCAGTTGATCCCGAGAAAAATCACATTGCCCGTGTTACAGCCAAAGTATTCATAGGCAGCATTGATTTCAGGAGCATAGGTTACACAAGGCCCGCAGGTTACCGTAAAAAAGTCAGCGACAACCAGTTTATCCTGCTCAAGATAATTATTGAGGTGATGGGTGATCCCTTTCACATCCTTGACGGTAAAATTAACTGCCGTATCAAGAGGCGTCTGGGCGCTTAGAAGGCCGGAAAAGAATACCAGGAATACGGGCGTCAGTAATTTTCTGATCAATGTTACGGTTTTTTTAAAGCGTTGGGGATTGTGGCCTTTTTTCAGCAGAAGCCTTTTCTTCCGGCAGTTTGTCAGATTAACCGATCAATGGTTTTTCCAGGCTTCCAGTTCGGCAAAAATAGCATCGGCCAGTCGGCTGGCGCCAATCCTGAAAAGATTTTTATTCAGCCAGGCATCACCTAATTTATCCTGCACCACTGCATAATAAGCCAGCGCCTGGTCAGGAGTGGAGATACCACCCGCAGGTTTGAGTCCTACCTGCTTCCCGGTGGCTGAAAAATGTTCCCTGATTACATCCGACATAACGGCGAGCGCTTCGGGGGTTGCAGCCGGTTGAGTTTTTCCGGTGCTGGTCTTGATGAAATCGGCTCCGCCTTCAATGGCTAGTTCGCCGGCCAGGCGAATATTTTCGGCAGTCGCCAACTCTCCTGTTTCAAGGATCACTTTAAGGTGAGCTTTGCCGCATGCTTTCTTCATTGCGGCCACTTCGCTCCTGATGGTTGAGAAATCCCCGGCCAGGAATGTGCCCCGCGAGAGTACCATATCAATCTCATCAGCGCCTTCGGATACGGCATACCCAACCTCAGCCACTTTAAGGTGAATGGGCAATTGGCCCGAAGGGAATGCCCCGGCTACCGATGCTGTCAATATACCGCTGCCTTTCAGCCTGTCGGTCACAAGCCGTACAAACGGCGAATAGACGCATACTGCCGCAGGCGAAGGGGTTCCTTTGTCTGAAAAACTAAGCGCCTTGTCGCACAAAGCATTCACCCGTGACTTGTTATCAGTGCCTTCCAGTGTCGTAAGATCAAGAAAACCAAGAATTTGAGTCAAAGCGTCAATGCGGGATTTGCCTTTACTAAAAGGCTCGGTTATAGCTTTTAAATACTGATCCATAGTAGTGAAATTTATAATTTTTAGTATGATGTGCTGAACATCCTTTTTACTACAAAAGTATTGATTTAATGTATACTGGAAATATGAATCACTGAACATCCTAATAATCAGTCAATAAAATAACATTTCAGGTTCAATTAATTATCGGCATCAAAAAACAGTGACAAAGCGGGAATCAATAATTTTTTTTGCGTAAGATATTACCTATCAAACTACCAGTGATTAATAGATAACAAAATGCCAGAATTCACCAGCCTGATCAGCTTAGTGAGACTGACAATGAGAATAAATCGCCGGAATTATGAGATCAATTTTACATTTTTTATCCCAAGCAGATAACAGGAGCGGCTCAGGTCCGTCTCCTTCGTGTATAACCTGGCTTTCAAGGAGTTGGACAATTGTATTTGCCAGCAGGGCAGCACTTCAGCAGCAGTTTGTAAAATTCCTGCTGATAGTGGTTCTCCTGATTCCTTCCCTGAAAATGAATGCCGAGGGCACGCGACAACTGGAGCCTTCAACCGGCCCTGCGACCCAGTATTGTAAAATGTATTTTGACAACGATCTTGGTCAGTTCCGAATTCCTTTTGCGCAGCTAGGATGCCCTTCCGATTACCGTCTTTATTTTTACATAGATTACCCTGCCACCGAGGTGGTTTATTTTGGTTTTGGTTCAGCCATTGATTACGGGAATATAGCGCATAACGATCTGCAGTTCCAGATCAAAGATCCTTCCGACAATGTAGTATCAGGTTTCACTATGGCTCCGTTGCCTGTAGCCGGCGCGGGTTTTATCTCCACGAATGCGCAGGCACAGGCCGGCCCGAATATTTCAGGTTCCGTACCTGCCGGATATACCCCGCTTTCGTTTACTCCCACCATGTCCGGCAATTATTACATCGAATTTTCGATGAACAACCTGCCGGATGATATCAATGGCCGCGGACTGCGTTATTTCGACCTTACGGTAGCCAACGGCACAACGCCTATTGATGGCCGCCTTTGGTGCAAGGCGTGGCAACTAAGTTCCTCAACAACCTCTGCCGGCGCAACAGGTAAAACATTTGCTTCCTTTTATTCCTACACGGCCGATAGTATTGTCACGCGTTTTCAATGCAACGGACTTGCCGGCGGAATTTTCAGCGTTTATTGTAACCAATATGGGACAAACAATACGGGTAACTGGGCCACAGACCGCAGATCGATCAACGGTAACGGAACCGTGATTCCGGAATACAGGCTGTTTCTGAACAATCCCGATACCAATATTTATCCTTCAGGACATCTGGGGCGCATTTGCGATGTTTCCTCTCATCCTGAATGCGACGGTTCGGTCGATATCCTGATCAAAGTTAACAGGCCCGGAACTATTTTCGTTGACATTGATTTATTGCCTGCCGGTGCCGGGCCTGAAGATATTACGTTAATAAAAGCTGTTACAGGCAGCGCCAATTGCGATACCTGGGATACAATACCCTGGAACGGAACGAACGGCCTGGGAGTCGCCGTGCAGAACGGCGTAATTAACGATATGACGATCGTGTACCTCAACGGCCTTACCAACCTGCCGTTATATGATGTTGAAGATAACCGTTTCGGCATTAAAGTAGATCTGATCCGTCCAACGGTCACAGGAATACATAAAATGCCCATTTATTGGGATGATGTTAATGTAGGCGGGTCAACCAACCTTACCGGATGCACTTACCCTGCCGGCGGAATAGTAACCGGATGCCACCCCTGGACAAACACAAATATGTTGACCCATAATTCCTGGTGGTACTATCTTACCGACGGGCCTGAAAATCTTACGGTTGCTGTGTACCGTACTCCTCCTGCTGCTCCGTCGCCAACAGGCCCCTCACAGGTTTGCCAGGGCCAGACCAGTGTTACCTTCAGTATTCCTGCACAACAATCAACGGATCTGTATATCTGGAATCTTCCCGACGGCTCAGTAGATACAACGCTTGTTCCTTCGGTGACCTTCGATATTGATTCAACGGCAGCCGCCTCCGGAACCATTTCGGTGATACTGAATAATTCCAACTGCGGCAATGGGGCTGCATCGGCGCCTTTCAGCATAAGTGTGACTCAAACCCCGAATCCATCTCCGAATCTCATCGTAAGGCCCTGCCCGAATAAAACAGGCGACCTGACAACGGTTCAGCCGTTGGCGGCAGCAGGAACATCCCTGCAATGGCATACTTCGGCCACAAGTCCTTCCGGTGCAACCTTGGTAAGCACTCCTTCAGCAGTTCCGTCGGGTACTTACTACCTGTTTGCTGTAAATAGTACTACGGGGTGTTTCAGTCCGGCTTCACCGGCTGTTGTGGTGAGCTGCGACACCTGTCCGCCCGTTGCCGTAACCGATTCACTTTTTACCTCGAATACGCTGGCGGTTACAGTGAATATCTTAACAAACGATTTCGCCGGTGATTATGCAATTAATCCGGCTACCGTTGACCTTGACCCTGCAACCCCCGGTTTCCAGCAAACCATAACCATTCCCGGGCAAGGCACTTTTACAGTAAACTCAATTGGCGTGCTGACTTTCACTCCTGTGAGTTCCTTTGTCGGGATCGCAACGGTGCCTTATACTATAAACGACATTTATGCCAACACCTCCAACCAGGCATCGGTAATTGTAACTGTCGGTCCTGACGGAGTTTCAGTACCGGCTTACCAGATCATCTGCTCGGGTGATACGGCAATCATCCATCTTTCGTCCAGTATTCCCGGAGCAACTTTCACCTGGACAGTAAGCGGGCCAGCTTCAGTTACAGGACAAACTCCCGGTTCGGGAAATCTGATCTCGCAAATTCTGGTCAACAACAGCATGTCGAACCATACGGTTACGTATTTTGTTACACCCTGGTATGGAGGTATTGCCGGACCGGTTGTTACTGCTCAGGTTGAAGTTACACCGCCGGTAACCCTTACCAACGCCACGCTGTTAAAAACTATCTGCTCAGGCGATAATACGAATATCAATCTCAATACTTCGCCCAACAATGCCACGGTAAGCTGGGTTGCTTCCAATACCGGCAACATCAGCGGAATTGTACCTGCTTCGGGAACTACAAAGGCAATAAACCAGACGCTCATTAACAATGATCCTTTTGCCAATTATGTCTACTACAATATTGAAGTTTCCTATTATGGGTGTGTGACGGATCCGGAAACCTATACGGTGACCGTTAACCAGGATCCCGATGTACAGGTTTCCCCGGCTTCCAGCGTAATTTGTTCAGGAACCTCCGTCAATCTGGTTCTTACCTCAACCATACCGGGAACAACCTTCTCCTGGACGGCTTCAGGAACAGCCGGGGTAAGCGGTTATTCGGCAGGTAATGGAAATACAATTTCTCAGGCTGTTTCCACTGCCGCCTCTGTTCCCGGCACAGTAACCTATACCATAACCCCGACTGCCAACGGATGTGCCGGTACGCCTGTCAACTACCAGGTCACGGTTAATCCTGTTCCTTCAGTCTCAAATCCTTCACTTGCGGAAACTATTTGCTCAGGTTCATCCACAGCCATTTCTATAACATCCAATATTGCTGCTGCAACTTTTACCTGGACAGCTTCCGGCTCAGCAGGTATAACAGGATATTCCGCTGGTGTCGGGAACATCATTGCACAGACACTTGATAACCCGGGCAACATACCCGGAACAGTTACCTATTCGATAACTCCCAGCGCATACGGGTGTACCGGAAGTACCGTTGATTATATTGTGACCGTCAACCCTGTTGTGAATGTCACAACAAGCCCCTTAAACCAGTCTGTCTGCACCGGATACAGCACCCTGATTCCGCTTACGTCGAATGTTGCAGGAGCCACATTTTCATGGACTGCTTCCGGAACTCCGGGTATCAGCGGTTATTCAGCAGGCAGCGGAAATGTTATCAGCCAGGTGCTTACCAATTCAATTGCCACTCCCGGAACGGTAACTTATACGATTACCCCTGCCGCCAACGGATGCACAGGCGTTAGTTCCAGTAATTTCATTGTCACTGTTAATCCCGAACCGGTTATTTTCACCATGGTTCCCACCGGCCCACAGTGTTCCGGCACAATATTAAGGCTTAACGGTTCGGAAAGCGGACTGCTTTACATACTTCGCCTTAATGGTATAAGTGTCGATACTATTACAGGAACCGGGCTGGTTGGTTTCCTGGATTTCGGCCCCCGGTACGATGCAGGTATTTATGATATTATTGCCGTCAACCCTGTAACCGGATGCCAGGCCCTCATGAATGGCTTGGTTCAGATGAACCCCGCTCCGGATATCTTTTCCGTACTTCCAGCCGGAATTCTTTGCCCCGGCGCCAATATTGGCCTGAGCGGATCGGAAACCGGCATCAGCTACCAGTTGCGCTGGAACCACATGATCAATATCGGTTCACCCGTCAGTGGAACCGGAAGTCCCATCAGTTTCGGCACCCAGATATTTCCGGGCACCTATACAATCATAGCAGTTAATCCGGCAACAGGATGTTATTCCGAAATGGCCGACAGTGCCACAATCTATCCTCAACCTACTATTTATACTCTCACGGCTAACGGTACAGGATGTCCGGGTACTTCCATCGGTCTGAGCAGCTCGCAACTCCTCATCGATTACGTATTGTTATTAAACGGAACCATTCACCTGGATACAGTTTCCGGAACCGGAAACCCAATTGATTTCGGCCCGCAGACGACTGCCGGCAGTTACACCATCCTTGCTATCAGCCAAAGCAACTTCTGTCAGATATTGATGAACGGAACCTACGTCATCAATCCTGATCCCCTGGTATATAACCTGACGCCTGCCGGTTATATTTGTGCCGGACAGTCCATTGGTTTATCCGGATCGGAAACAGGAATTTCGTACCAGCTTTATAATGGGGCTACTTTAGTCGGATCGCCTGTAGCCGGAACCGGAAGCGCCCTTGATTTCGGGCCTCAGACCACTGCCGGCGTTTACACCGTTGTTGCCACCAATCCGGCAACGGGATGCTATTTGCAGATGGCCAACAGCGTCACGGTTAATCCCAATCCTGTAATTTATTCGCTCACTTCATTGGGCGCCGGTTGCCCGGGTACCACTGTCGGACTGAACGGCTCTGAGCTTAACACCAACTATATTCTGGTTCTCGATGGTACGCTGTACCTCGATACAATTTCCGGAACCGGAAACCCGGTTGACTTTGGCCCGCAAACGACTGCCGGGACCTATACCATACTGGCTGTGAACCAAAACAGTTTTTGCCAGTCGCTGATGAACGGTTCGCTCGTCATGAATCCGAATCCGTTGGTATTCAGCCTGACGCCTGCCGGTTATATTTGTGCAGGCCAATCCATCGGCTTATCCGGATCGGAAACAGGAATTTCGTACCAGCTTTATAATGGAACTACTTTAGTCGGATCGCCTGTAGCCGGAACCGGAAGCGCCCTTGATTTCGGGCCTCAGACCACTGCCGGCGTTTACACCGTTGTTGCCACCAATCCGGCAACGGGATGCTATTTGCAGATGGCCAACAGCGTCACGGTTAATCCCAATCCTGTAATTTATTCGCTCACTTCATTGGGCGCCGGTTGCCCGGGTACCACTGTCGGACTGAACGGCTCTGAGCTTAACACCAACTATATTCTGGTTCTCGATGGTACGCTGTACCTCGATACAATTTCCGGAACCGGAAACCCGGTTGACTTTGGCCCGCAAACGACTGCCGGGACCTATACCATACTGGCTGTGAACCAAAACAGTTTTTGCCAGTCGCTGATGAACGGTTCGCTCGTCATGAATCCGAATCCGTTGGTATTCAGCCTGACGCCTGCCGGTTATATTTGTGCAGGCCAATCCATCGGCTTATCCGGATCGGAAACCGGTGTTTCGTACCAGTTATACCTTGGCACCACTACAGTCGGATCGCCGGTAGCCGGTACGGGAAGTGCGCTCGACTTTGGCCCTCAATCGATTACAGGCGTATATACTGTTGTTGCCACCAATCCGGCAACGGGATGCTATTCCCAAATGTCAGGCGCTGTCAACATCTATCCTCAGCCTACTGTCTTTACAATCACTTCCACAGGATCAGGCTGTCCGGGTACAGTCATAGGACTTAGCAGTTCTCAGCTTAATGTTGATTATGTTTTACTGCTCGATGGCTCAGTTCAGATCGATACGATCTCAGGAACCGGGAACCCGATTGATTTCGGCTCCCAGATGACCACCGGAACTTATACCATACTGGCCATCAGCCAGAGCACGAATTGCCAGGAAATGATGAGCGGTTCCTTCGTCATTAATCCCAATCCCTTCGTATTCAATATTGTACCTGCCGGTACTATCTGTGTCGGCCAGTCTGTTGGTTTATCAGGATCAGAAACCGGTGTTTCGTATCAGTTATTTAACGGAACGACGTTGATTGGCACGTCCATAGCCGGAACCGGAAATGCACTGGACTTTGGTCCCCAATGGATTGCAGGCACCTATACGGTGATAGCCGTGAATGACGTGACCGGATGCGCTTCCGAAATGAACGATTCCACGGTTTTCAGGCCTTTTCCAACCTCTTATGCCATTTATCCGCAGGGCACCAATTGTTCCGGCAGTAATATCATCCTGAATGGTTCCGAATCAGGGATCACCTATATATTAATGCTGAATAATACTTTTCCGGTTGACACCCTGACCGGAACAGGCGGAATTCTTGATTTCGGTGTTCAATACCTTTCGGGCATTTATACCGTTAATGCCAGCGCAACGGCCCTCACCTGCCAGTCGACCATGAGCGGCTCAACAATTATTGTAAACAACCCGTTGGTTTATAATGTAATTCCGGCCGGGACTAATTGCGGCACGGCAAATATTGGTCTCGACGGTTCTGAAACCGGCGTGAATTATGAATTATTCCTCGACGGAAATCCTTTCGGAATAGTTGTGGCCGGTACAGGGAGTCCTGTATCATTCGGCAATCAGTATCCCGGAACCTATACCGTTCAGGCTGTCAACACGGTCACCGGTTGCCAATCGGCAATGAACGGAACCATTGTGATCAACGAACTTCCTGCTGCTGATGCAGGCGCTGACGATATCATCTGTGAAAACAGTATCGCCCAATTGTCAGGAGATGCCTTTGAATACTCGACGGTACTATGGACAACTGCCGGTGACGGAACGTTTATAAACCCGACTTCCCTGTATGCCGACTATATCCCTGGAGTCAATGATATCGCCAACAGCGTCGTAACGTTGACCCTTACGGCTTCTAATCCGCTCTGTGGTTCAGCTTCCGATGATATGTTGCTCTCCATTATCCCTTACCCCGTGGTAGATGCAGGCCCTGATGCGACCGTTTGCGATGCCTGTGACTTTCACATTATCTATGCTACGGCAACCAATACCTCTTCGGTTTACTGGATTACTTCCGGAACCGGCACATTCAGCGATGCTGCTTCACTTAATCCGGTGTATTTTCCGAGTGAAACCGATTACGCCATCGGTTCGGTAATCCTCACCCTCACTGGAACAGGCATTGATATGTGCGGGGAAGCCAACGATATCATGACTTTGACATTTGATCCGAATCCCGGTGTTGATTTCACCTGGGGAGCATCATGCGAAAGCCAGTCTGTTGATTTTGCAGTAGATCCGGCAGCTACCAATATCGGCGCTGTGGCAAGCTGGAGCTGGGATTTCGGCGACGGCGGCACCTCGTTGCTGATGAATCCTTCACACGTGTTCCCGTCATGGGGTACATATAATGTGAAGCTGACGACGACCGATACAACCGGCTATGTAAGAATTGTGATGAATGAAGTATATGTTTCGCAGCCTCCTGTAGCCATGTTCTCATCCAGTGTCTCCAACTGCTCGAACGAGGAAGTCCAGTTTAAAGACTTATCGTTTACCCTTTACGGTTATATTGAACAGTGGGTGTGGAACTTCGGCGACGGAACTCCCGACGACACCATCAATTTCCCCGACGATCCGAACGTTAAGCACATGTTCGATACCACCGGGATTTACAACGTGACGCTTACCATCCGCAATTCTTTCGGTTGCGAAAATTCCGTCATCCTGCCGGTAACTGTAATCACGGCGCCCATTGCCAATTTCTATTACACAGGCAATTGCGCATCCACAGTGGTTAATTTCTCCGATGCATCGTTTGCCAACGGTTCAGGAAACGTGGTTCAGTGGTGGTGGAACTTCGGAGATCCCCTGTCGGGCTCTGATGACAATTCCGAACTTGAAAATCCCATCCATACCTTCACCGAGCCCGGTACTTACATGGTAACCCATATTGTGCGCAATTTCAACAACTGCACCGATACCATCGTGAAACCCGTGGTTATCCTTCCACCGCTCGACGTTGATTTCACCCATACTTATACCTGTATCGACGAGCTTACCCATTTTATTCCCGATACCACGGTAATCGCTGCAGGCGCTGTTCAAAGCTGGTTCTGGGATTTCGGCGACGGGCTCACCAGTACCGATATGTATGCGTCGCATGCCTTTACTTCGACCGGTCTTTATCATGTTACGCTTACCATCACCGACACCAACAACTGTGTAGCATCGGGATCACACGACATTACCATTTACGCGTTGCCGATCGCCAATTTTGAAACAGAACCCTGGCTTTGTGAAGATACCCCGGTCGAATTCACCGATTTGAGTTCTGCCGCTTCCGGGTATATCATCAAATGGTTCTGGGATTTTGGCAATGGTGATACTTTGACCGTTAATTATCCCGACAACCCCAATATTCAGTATACCTATGCTATACCAGGGACTTACAACGTGACATTGTCGATAAAGTCGACCGACAGTTGTACGGCAGAGATCACGAAGAGCGTCATCATAGGCTCTACACCGGTTGCCAACTTTACCTTTGACAACAATTGCGAAGATAACCTGACCCAGTTCACCGATCTTTCACAGTTGAACGGAGGCGGTAATATCACCGGCTGGGCATGGAACTTTGGTGATCCAGCATCGGGAATTTTGAATACATCAACTGTTCAGAATCCTGCTCACCAGTTTGCTTCGACCGGAGTATACAATGTAACCCTTACCGTGACAACATCAAACGGTTGTGCGAACGAGGTAATCCTTCCTGTGACGGTAATCCCGGCACCGACAG
The DNA here is from genome assembly GCA_035403165.1 of Bacteroidales bacterium. Classification (GTDB taxonomy): domain Bacteria; phylum Bacteroidota; class Bacteroidia; order Bacteroidales; family UBA4417; genus UBA4417. Next base: position 46,960 of record DAONEP010000017.1, read on the forward strand.
TTGACTTCTATGCACAGCAGACCTGTGCCGGAACATCAACCCTGTTCATACCCGCATCAACCATGGCCATTGCCAGTGTTGAAACATGGTTTTGGAATTTCGGTGACGGCAGTACCTCAAACGAGCAGGATCCCGGCCATATTTATCCGGCCAGCGGAAATTATCTCGTAACCCTTACCATCACCGATACCAACGGTTGTTCAAACACGGCTGCCCATAATATTGCCATTGCCCCGGCGCCAACGGCAAATTTCATCACCAGCCAGCCTTCCTGTTCCGGAAGCGCCATAAGCTTTACCAGCCTTGCCGCTACACAATTGGGTTATATAGTGAAATGGACCTGGGATTTTGGAGATGGCGCCTCGCAGACGATCACTTTGCCGGGTAATCCGAATGTCAGCCATATTTATTCAGATTATGGACTGTACAATGTGACGCTTACTGTTGTAACCAACGACAGTTGCCAGGGAAGTACAAGCCTGCCGGTTCAGGTGCTTCAAAGCCCGGTTGCCAATTTCAGTTCTGACGGTTCCTGCATCGGCAGCCCCGTTCATTTCAACGACCTGTCGCAGGGTGGAATGATTCTCACCTGGCATTGGAATTTCGGTGACATGTACGCCGGCCCGGCCAATACATCTGTTCTGCAAAATCCGCAACATACTTATACATCGGCAGGCACATACCCGGTAACGCTTATTACAGAAAACGTGAATGGTTGTTCCGACACCATTATCAGGAATGTGTTGATTTATGCTGCGCCTGCCGTCGACTTTACCTTCAATGCAAGTTGTGCTAACGATACGGTTCATTTTATCAGTTCTGCATCGGTGAATGTGGCAGCAACAGCCGCCTGGCTATGGCAATTTGGCGATGGCGCAACTTCGACCGACACCGATCCGTATCATGTGTATGCAGCCCAGGGATATTATAATGTAACCCTCACCATTACCGATACTGCAGGCTGTGAGAATTCCAAGACCCGTAATGTGCCGGTCACTCAGGCTCCGGTGGCAGCCTTTACCGCTACGACGCCTGCCTGCAGCGGGATGTCGGTAACATTCAATGATATTTCAACCACGATGAACGGAACCATCAGTTCATGGCACTGGAATTTCGACGATGGAAGCGACACCACCATTTTCGCCCCGGCAAATCCCGACCTCGAACATGTTTTTGCTCAGGCCGGAACCTATAATGTTTCGCTGTATATTACTACGACAACCGGATGTGAAGATGAATATTCCCTGCCGGTGAATATCAAATTCAGCCCTGCTGCTGCATTCAGCGTACAAGGCAACTGCCCTGTACAGCCGGCTATGTTTACCGATGAATCGCAGGCTCTGGGGGGATCGGCAATCGTTGCCTGGTCGTGGAGTTTTGGCGATCCGGCTTCAGGTAGCAATACGTCGGTATTACAAAATCCGCAGCATATTTACAGCCAGCCCGGCACCTATAATGTGACGCTCGAAGTTGAAAACATGAACGGATGTACGAATTCCATAACACAGCCGGTTACTGTTGAAACTCCTTCTGCCGTTGCCATTGCCGATATAATGACTTCCTGCCTTGGCACACCGGTGGTTTTCCAGGTCGATACCACCGTTACCAATTTAGCTGATATTACCGCTTATGACTGGGATTTTGGCGACGGAACCGCTCACTCACCGATGGCTAATCCAAGCCATGATTATACGAATGCCGGCACTTATACCGTTACGCTCGTGATCACCGATATCAACGGCTGCACGAATTCGGACAGCCAGCCGATGACCGTTCATACGCTGCCTGTAGCTCAATTCTCAAGCCAAAGCAATTGTCTTGAGAGCTATACGGTCTTTTCGGATGAAAGCTATGTTCCCGACGGCGACCCGATTGTTTCATGGAACTGGGATTTTGGCGTAACAGGCAGCACCAACGATACATCGTCACTGCAAAATCCGGTTTGGATATATGCTGGTACCGGCACCTACCAGGTAACCCTCCAGGTAAGTACACTCAGCGGCTGCACGGCAACTGTAATTTCGGAAGTGACCGTAAAACCCGCGCCCGTAGCCAATTTCACCTATATCACCGAACCTTGTCATCAGGGATCCGTTTCCTTCACCGATTCGTCGTATGCGCAGCAGTCAGTCGTTACCAACTGGTACTGGGAATTTGAATCGAACAACTATTCAACGCTTCAGAACCCGACCTATGTATTCATGAATACAAACACCTACTACGACGTTAAGCTGATTATCACCAATGCCGAAGGGTGCACCGATACAATAATCAAACCGGTGTATGTGCCTTCGGGACTCAACATGACGTTCAGTTTTGATGAAACGTGTTTCGGCGACACAACCCGGTTCACTCCGCAATTACTCCCGCCGGTGCTCGATTCCATCGCCACTTATGCCTGGAGTTTCGGCGATCCGAATACCGGAATCTATAATCAGTCGAACCTGCGTTACCCGACCCATAAATTCTTAAAAGCCGGTACCTACGTGGTAACCCTGACGGTCACCACTACTTCTTTCTGCACAGCTACTGTTAACCGGCAGATTGAAATAATAGCGCTTCCCAATCCCAAATTTGAATACACCGGCGGCGACTGCAATGATGTAGTTGAATTTCAGGATAAGACATCCGGCAACAACCTTACGCAATGGATTTGGGAATTCGGCGACGGAACGTCCATGACCATCAATGCCCCGTCCAGTCCCGATGTTACTCATTCTTATCCCAATACAGGGCTCTACTTTGCCACCCTTACGGTAACGAATGCTCATGGTTGCGTCAACGCAGTTACCGATTCGGTCAAGCGGTTACCCTGCATTTCCAGTGAATTTACTATAAACGATACCACTGCCTGCCAGAACCGGTCGATGCATTTTACCGATATGAGTACCTGCGCTGGACCCATTGCCGGCTGGATGTGGGATTTTGGCGACGGCACAACCCAAACCTATACTTCACAGCAGGCTGTTGTTTCGCACACCTATGCAACGGCGGGTTCATATACGGTTCGCCTGATCGTGAATACACAGTTGGTCGGAGGTATTATTGCTGCCGATACCAGTACAAAACCATTAAAAGTATTCCCGGCTCCCAAAGCGGAATTCATATGGAATGACATCTGCCTCGGCACTACCACGGAATTTAAAAATACCACCAGGGAAAACGGCTTGAAGGTTAATGACTATACATGGAATTTTGACGATCCGACCTCAATTTTTGATACCGCTTCGATGATAAGCCCGACTTATCTGTACAGTGAAGCAGGCGGTTATAATGTCAGGTTGGTTGCCGGCAATACCATGGGTTGCACCGATACCATCGTTCAGACCGTGAATGTTTTCGACAGCCCGAAAGCAGCTTTCGACTGGCTCACTTCCTGTGACGGCGACCCGGTGCAATTCATCGATAACACGGATACGGCATCGGCAAAAATCAGCACCTGGAACTGGATTTTCCACGATGAGGCAGGCGCTGTGATCGGTGCTTCCACCAAACAGAATCCGTCGTTCGACTTTACCCGCGCTGGATTGTTCTCAACCGAACTGAGCGTTAAAGATAAACACGGTTGCACAGGCAATACTGTAAACCAGATTGCCATAAACAGCAGTCCGGTTGCCGCATTCACAATCAAAGACAATTATGAAGACACCCAGGGACAGATACAGTTGTTAAACGGTACGCTGAATGCAACAAATTACCTGTGGGACTTTGGCGACGGAAAAACCTCATTTTCTGAAAGCCCGGTGACTACCTATGATAAGGGCGGATCGTATACAATCACCCTCGTTACATGGAACGGCCAGAACTGTACCGATACCCTGACAATGAATTACGAACTGACATTTAAAGGGTTATACATCCCGAATGCATTTTCACCCGACGACCCGCACCAGGAAGTCAGGATTTTCAAACCGGTTGGTATGAATCTCAAAAAGTACCGTATCGAAGTAATCGATCGTTGGGGAAATACCCTCTGGACGTCAGATAAACTTGACAAGAACGGCTGTCCGGCTGAAGGCTGGGATGGAACCCTGAACAGTGTTCCCGTACAATCGGGGGTATATATGTGGAGGGCCAGCGCCATTTTTATAGATGGTACCAAATGGGATGGCGTGAATGTGGGTGATAAAACCTGTCTGCCGCAAACAGATACCGGCACTGTAACATTAATAAGATAAAAATTAGAAAAGTAAAAAAATGTTGTACTTTTATCCTCTTTTCTTAAAAACAAATCCAGATAACTATGTCTCAGCAGGTTTTCAGGATTCCGGAAACCTGACCGTATCAAAAAATAATGATGTGATGAAACGATACTCCCTTACCTGCAACATAACTGCCCATGTAGCACTTATCTTGCTTGCACTCGTTTCGGTGCTGAGCCTGAAAGCGCAGGATCCTCATTTCACCCAGTTTTACAACAATCCGATTTATTACAATCCCGGATATATCGGCCTTAATCCTGGTTACAGGGCAAGGTTTAACTATCGGGACCAGTGGACGGGACTTCCCACTGATTTCAAAACTTACAGCTTCTCGATGGATGTTGCGGAGCGGGGAATTCCGGGATCGGGCGGATTGGGTATGCTGGTGCTTTCCGATAAAGCAGGAACCGGTCTGATAAAAAACAACAGCGTTGGCATAGGCACCGCTGCCCGTGTTCCCCTGCAGGAGAATATGGTCACCCAGGTTGGCTTCATGGTTTCTTTCGTCCAAAAATCGATAGACTGGGATCACCTTGTTTTTACGGATCAGTTAAGTGCACGATATGGAAATATATATCCTACGAACTTCGAAGCTCCTGATAAAAACAATGTTACCTATCCCGACTTTTCCGTAGGAGGCGTGTATCGCTTTGCCGAAACCGGCTGGAATTTTTCTGCAATCCAGGGAACTTTTGGCCTGGCGCTGCACCATGCATTTACACCCAATGAATCATTCCTTGGGCTTACCGCCACTTTGCCGCGCAAGTTGGTTGTCAGCGGCGACCTGGTACTCGAAATTGAACAGGGCCGCGGATCATCATACAGGAATTACCGCAATACAGGATCTTTCAAATTTAATCCGGGTTTTATTTACGAAAAGCAAGCTGAATTCTCAACGTACTCCGTTGGGGTTAACGTCCTGAAGTCCTCTATCTATTTCGGTATTTGGTTCCGTAACCAGACCTTTGACCTGTTCAAGGCCAATGACGCCATGTTCTCGGTAGGTGTAAATGCGCCTTTTAACCGTGAATCGCGTTTGAAAATCATGTATACCTACGATTATATCATCACGGAACTCCGTACGGCTGCCCGTGCTTCGCATGAAATCTCGCTCGTTTTTGAATTCGACAGCTTCAGCTTGTTCAGCAATGGCGGCGGTGGTGGATTTGCGCCCAGTTACAGGGGGTCGAAATTCCGTGAAATGGAATGCTGCCCGTTCTAATCGGGGTAATTTAAAATATTATACGGGGTGTTGCCTGCAGGCAGCACCCCGTTTCTTTATGCCATTTGGTAATATCAGGATGATCAGAGTTCATATCCGAAACGTCTTAACTGTCTTTCATCTTCGCGCCAGTCGTCGCTCACTTTTACGCTGAGCTCAAGGTAGACTTTAGTGCCGATAAAAACTTCGATATCCTTACGGGCATCTATTCCAAGTTTCTTGATAGCCGCACCTTTATGCCCGAGCAGGATGGCTTTCTGGGTTTCCCGTTCTACAAAAATGGTTGCCGCAATCACGGTCATCTTTTCCCCTTCCTTATATGATTCAACGACCACTTCGGTGGAATAGGGCACTTCCTTGGTGAACTGAAGGAATATTTTTTCGCGGATGATTTCAGAAATAAAAAAACGTAACGGCCGGTCCGATAGTTCATCATCTTTGGGATAATAAGGCGGGTTCTCGGGTAAAAGCTGCAGGACGGTTTCTGATATCTTTCCGATATTATAGTTCAGTTTGGCGGCTATCGGGATCACTTCGGCGCCGGGGAACTGTTCTTTCCAGAAAACGACTTTCTGTTCAGCTTCTTCCGGCGATGCAAGGTCGACTTTGTTAATAATGAGGATCAGCGGCTTTCCTGATGCTTGTATCTTCCGGATAACATCTTCCTCGAAAGTGTTTTCTCCTACTTCGGTCATATACAGGAATACATCGGCATCCTGAAGGGCATTATCGATGAATTTCATCATCGATTTGTGCAGCTTGTAATGCGGTTTCAGGATACCGGGGGTATCAGAATATATTACCTGATAATCGGGGCCGTTTACGATTCCGAGAATACGATGGCGGGTAGTCTGGGCTTTAGCCGTGATGATGGATAGTTTCTCACCGATCAGCAGGTTCATCAGGGTGGATTTGCCGACATTGGGATGGCCCAGGATATTTACAAAACCGGCTTTATGCGTCATTTAGGAAATATTTTCGTGAAAATTTGGATAGCAAAGGAACAAAATATACCTTTGCACTCCCTTAATAAAACGTTCATTCATATAACAAAGATATACTGCGGGGTGGAGCAGAGGTAGCTCGTTGGGCTCATAACCCAAAGGCCGTAGGTTCGAATCCTGCCCCCGCTACAAAGGAACCCCGGCGCTATGCGCCGGGGTTTTTATTTTTCCGCCGGAGCTGCAAACTTGTTTGCAAAGCGACGAAGGAAAAATAAAAACCCCGTGCGAACGCAGTTCGCGGGGTTCCGTTGTAAAGCTCCCCTATTTCAGGATCACGCAAGTAATCCAACAGTCCGGATAGTTTGGAACCGGATAAGCATAAAACCCCGTGCGAACGCAGTTCGCGGGGTTCCGTTGTAAAGCTCCCCTATTTCAGGATCACGCAAGTAATCCAACAGTCCGGATAGTTTGGAACCGGATAAGCATAAAACCCCGTGCGAACGCAGTTCGCGGGGTTGCGTTGTAAAGCTCCCCTATCTCAGGATCACGCAAGTAATCCGTCAGACCTGATAGCTTTGAACCGTATAAGCATAAAACCCCGAGCGAACGCAGTTCGCGGGGTTCCGTTGTAAAGC
>DAONEP010000018.1:0-52323 GCA_035403165.1 Bacteroidales bacterium
CCAGCCGTATCAGTTAATACACCTCCCAGGTTTTCGATGGTAATGTTTGGTCCCTGATAAGCCACCTCACGATCGTCGCGAACCATGGTAAGACCTACACGGGCTTCATTGTATAAGGAATTGCTGATGTGAGAGTTTAATTCTGCAACCAGCGAATTGGTTTTATCAATTATCCGGTAGCCGCTGTTGGCGAAATAGTAAGTATTTGCACTGGCGCCATATACATCTTTGTAGGAATCATTATACTGGTAACGGAGCGAGAATTTATTGTTTTTATTAATATTCCAATCGAGGCGGCCCAATATAGACAATCCTTTTGTTTCCAGGTTACGCCTCCCATAGCTGTCGGAAAATCCGGTGATGTCTGAATATCTGTCAGTAATTACCTGAGCTTCATCGGCAGATATGTAATCTTGTTTATATCCTGCATAATAGTCAGAAGGATAGGTGTCAAATTTATATTCGGTATTGGCAAAGAAAAAGAGCTTATCCTTGATAATGGGGCCACCGACAGAAAAACCATAGGATTTGGTTGATTCTTCAGCTAATTTAACTTCTTCTTCTTTGACCTGGCTCCATTTTCCGTACATATCCTGGTTTGTAAAATAGCCATAGGCCGAGCCATGAAACTGATTGGTTCCTGATTTGGTAATGGCATTAATGCCTCCGCCGGTAAATCCTCCCTGGCGTACATCAAAGGGGGAGATAAGTACCTGGACTTCCTGAATTGCATCAAGAGAAATAGGGTTGGCTCCAGTCTGCCCGCCATTGGTACCCGAACCGGCAAGACCGAATACATCGTTACTTACCATACCGTCGATCTGGAATGAGTTATAACGGTTGTTGGAACCGGCAATAGAAATACCCCCGGCTTTAGAAGTTGAAACCAGCGGGGATAATTTGGCAATATCATAAATATTGCGATCTACCGTAGGCGTGCTGGCAATCTGGGTTTGTTTGAAGTTGCTGGCTGCCCCGCCAGATGTGTTTTTCCGGACGACTGCACTGATAACAACTCCGGACAACTGACTAGATGATTCTTTTAAAGACGCATTGTAGTTTGATGATTCACCCAGAGAAAGCTGAACATTTTCAAACTCGGTACTGGCAAATCCGACAAAGGAGACAGTAATTTTGTACGGGCCACCTACTCTCATACCTTGTATGGAATACCAGCCTTTATCGTTGCTGATTCCGCCATACATGGTATTAGAAGGAATATGAACAGCAACTATTGTAGCTCCGGGAAGAGTCTCTCCCTTGTCGTTTGTTATCCGGCCATTAATGCCCGATGTGGTTACCTGTGCCGACAGCATTGCTGTCCAGAACAAGGTAAAAGTTAGTAGTAAAAGTTTTCTAATTTTCATAAAATGAATGGTTAGGTGATTATTCTTAGATGGTGCCTAAGGTAGGAATAGAGACTTAAATTCCAATTAAAACACTAATAACATTTATCAACATTTTTTATCAAATTATCACCATCCCGGATAACAGGGGAGGCATTTCGGCCCATGAAAATCAGTATCTGAACGGACAGGCTCAGGTACACCTTCTGAGTTGTTGTCACGGGTCAGGCCATACGCCGGATGATTCTCAGCGTGTGCGTGTATTTTCCGGTTTCGGCATTAAAAATACCATTGTGGTCGATGCTGTCGATCCGCACCCATCCTGAAGCATGGATTATTTTTCCATCGCCTGTCAGGATTCCTGTATGAATAATATTTCCTACAGCATTTTCAAAAAAAGCAAGGTCGCCGGGTTTCGCTTCATTGACAAAATTGACGATTTCACCCTGTTGAGCCTGTAAAGAGGCATCGCGTTTGAGCGGAATGCCGCATAGCCGCAACACCATTTGCGTGAAACCGGAGCAGTCGATACCGAACGGACTGCGGCCGCCCCACAGATATGGTGAATTGAGGTAGGCCAGCGAGGTTGCGACGATAGCTTCGGGACAGGGCTCTTCGGGAATAATGCTGGTTTCGGCATCGAAACGGTATTCCTGCCCGCCCAGCATAAATTTGCCTTTGCGGAACTGAGGCAGCACACTTCCCCTGCACAGTATCAAAGGCTTGTCATCGCCGCTTTTAAAAGCAGGATCCGAAATGCCGGCCACAACATGTACGGTTTTTACTTCCGGTTCAACAGCCTGGTTGTACTCGGCCGGCATTGATTGTTTAATGTCAATCCATCCCTCATATCCGTCGTGCAGAACTTTCACAAGGAGCCATCCTTTGAGCTCTTCCACTATATGGTATGTTTCACCAAAAAGCAGTTGGCTGACCATTTCAGTACGATCGCTGGGCTCAAGCCTTAACGGGACAAGGCTTAAAGGGCATTTTCCGGTCATAGGGTTTCAATATAAAAATGAATAATTTGTAAGCAAATTTACTCTTTGGCGCTAAACTGTCAAATTTATCTATATTCGTGGGTGAAAATTTGTGAATCATTATGAAGTTCAGGATTAACGGATCGGGGAAATATTACTATGAAGTGAATAAAGCGCTGTTGTTCCTGGCGGCGCTTGCCGTACTGGTCAGTATTTTTCCGCGGCAGGGTAAATTAAAATCCGAATTCCAGAAAGGAAAGCCCTGGCAGCACGAAGAATTAATAGCGCCTTTCGATTTTGCCATCCGGAAATCAGAATCGGAATTACAACAGGAAAGGCGCGAGATTCTGAACAACGCCTACCTGTACTTCCGGTTTGACCGGGATGTTGCCGAAAGCCAGCGCGAGCGTTTTATCCAGAGGCTTTCGGAAGAATGGAAGCAAAAACATGGAAATTCGGATCAGGCAACACTTAACGAAATGCAATCGTCCGGGTTAAAAATAATCGACACTTTGTTTTCGCATGGTATTATCGAAATGACGGACGACCTGGAAACGAAAGACGGCGATTTTAAAATAGCATTGCTTCAGGGCAATGTAGCTACGATCTTTCCGCTCAACCATTTTTTTACTGTAAGAACCGCCAACGCATACATTTCCAGGCAACTGGCTTCAGCCCCACCTGATAACAGCGCCCTGACGCTTCAGCTTTTACAGGAATCCATTGCGCACAATGTGCTGTTCAGCGAAGCCCTGAACCGCGAACAGCGCGAACAGGCGTTACGCAATATATCGGTAACCCGGGGTATGGTGCAGAAGGGTGAAAAGATCATTTCGAACGGGGAACTGGTCACGGATGAGAAATACAGGGTACTTGAATCATACCGGGACGAATATGAAACCAGGATCGGGAGGCTGTCGGATTTCAGGATGGCGCTGGCAGGCAGGATTATTCTCATCTCGGTGGCGCTTATCGTTTTCGCCCTGTTCATGCATACTTTCAGGCGCGATATCTTTATCCAGAACCACAATATTGTTTTGCTTCTTTCGCTGATCACCATCATGGTTTCGGCAACTACCTTTATCGTGAACAGGGATGTGTCGTGGCTGAATGCCGTTCCTTTATGCCTGGTTCCGATCATTGTCCGAACTTTTTATGACACCCGTCTGGCGCTGTTTGTCCACATTATCACGATTATTATTCTCGGGTTTATTGTTCCTAACAGTTTCGAGTTCCTGTACATGCAACTGATAGCCGGGATCATTACCATTATCTCGGTGACAAATCTGACCCGCCGTTCACAATTCTTTTTCACTTCGTTGTGGATATTCTGTACCTATTCTGTTATCTATATCGGAATGACCTTGTTGCAGGAAGCTTCGCTCTCAGGGATTTATCGTTTTAATTTCGTGCTTTTCGGAATAAGCGCCTTGCTGACGCTGTTCAGCTACCCGCTGATATTTCTTTTCGAGGGTGTCTTTGGCATGGTTACCGACGTTTCGCTGATCGAATTGTCGGATACACACAGCAAATTGCTGAGAGAATTGTCGGTTAAAGCGCCGGGTACCTTCCAGCATTCGATGATGGTAAGCAATATTGCCGAAGATGCCGCCAGGGCTGTCGGGGCCAATACCTTGCTCACCAGGACCGGCGCCATGTATCACGATATCGGAAAGATGGATATGCCGTTGTATTTTATAGAAAATCAGACCGGTACGCTTAATCCGCACGACGAATTAGCCAGCGATGAAAGTGCGCGCATCATTATCAGCCATGTCATCCGGGGAATAGAAAAGGCAAGACAGTATAAGTTGCCCGAACCGATCATTGACTTTATCCGTACGCATCACGGAACCCGATACACGCAGTATTTTTACAGTGCATACAAGTTAAAAGGATCGGCCAACCCGGTTGATGAGTCGGTATTTATATATCCGGGGCCTGTTCCCTTCTCAAAAGAAACATCCATCCTGATGATGGCCGATTCGGTGGAAGCGGCGTCGCGTTCGCTGAAATCGCCGGATGAGCAGAAAATAAGCGAGATTGTTGAAAACATCATCAACGATCAGCTTAAGAACGGGCAGTTTGTTTCAAGCGAACTTACCCTTAAGGATATTTCGGTCATTAAGAAGATCATCAAGAAGAAACTGATGAGCATCCATCATGTGAGGATTGAATATCCGGCTGTTTAACAGGCTTATTCCCGGGGCAATGGCGGTAAAGGTAATGAGCTGCCGAAGGACCTTCGTTGAAGATGAGGTCGATGATGCTGAGGTTGGGAAAGAAGGGGTGGCGGTCGGAAAAAACCTGCATATAGGGTTCAAATTCTTGTACCGACCAGGTATGAACCGTTTTTCTTTTATGCATGATCAACTGACGCATATCAACGGCATTCTCATATCCTTTACGGTAGTATTCGGTTAATATGATGCCGGGATCTGTTTTCAGGATTCCGCAACATGCTTCAAGAACCTTCAGGTTGAAATCAACCAGTAACTTGGGCGGGGCCAAAAATATACTTTCAAACGCTTCGCGGTAATAAAGGAAATAGGGTGATTTGTTATAAGCCGATTCAATCGTACGCCAGTGAATTCTTGCCCAGGGGCTTTTATGATCAAGAAGGATATCCCTGGTGCAGGTGTGGTTGCCGTCGGGTTTTGTTACCGGCACGACAAGATTCAGCACGCCATTGGCTGTTTCGATGGAATAACGGTTCCTGCACGTCTGTTTCGGGTATGTTTCCTGAATTTCAACCAGCACTCCCGATGCATGGAACAGCCAGCAGAAATACTCAATATCAGGCAGACAGGCAAGGGGCAGAATAACCTGGGGCAATTGTTTGGTGACGTTCATGCGGCAAAGTTAAATGCTTGGCTTGAACAGGCAAAATCGGGCCATCCCAAATCACGACCTCCTCTGTCAAATGAAAAAAGAGTCTCCGGTAACAAAAAAAGCCCTTTACAGGGCCTTTAGGGATAATCGCGGCACAAGTTACCGTTTAGCTGACTTTGCCGTTCAGCAAAAGTTTATTGATGGTTTCAACTAGTGAACCTTTCGGCATGGCGCCGGTGGCCATCTGAGGCTTGCCTTTGGCCGGTACAAACAGGAGCGAGGGAATGCTGCGGATTCCGAATGCGGCGGAGAGCTCCGGCTCGGCTTCAGTGTCGACTTTATAAATTTCTATTTTGCCGGCGTATTCTTTTGATACCTCATCCAGAATGGGGCCCATCATTTTGCAGGGGCCGCACCAATCGGCATAGAAATCGATAAGACAAGGCAGGGAGCCTTCATATTTCCACTCCTGGTTCTTTTCGTAATCGAATATTTTTTCCAGGAAAGTTTGTTTTGTCAGGTGTTCCATTTTTATCAGGGTGTATTAAAGTTTCGGTTTAGATTTAGCTTTATTTAGAGGCTGGCGCAAGAAGGAATTCATTGATGATTTTTTGAAAATCTTCTTTTGGCAATGCGCCTTGTGTCATTTGGGGGTTGCCTTTTACCGGGCAAAATAGTACCGAAGGGATACTGCGAATGCCGAAATAACCGGCAAGTTCACGTTCCTTGTCCGTGTCAACTTTATAAATGGTAATTTTTCCTTCATATTTCGAAGCAAACTCCTCCATAATCGGGGCTACCATCCGGCATGGGCGGCACCAGTCGGCGTAGAAATCAATGATGCAGGGCTTGTTATCTTTGTAAACCCAATTATCGGGATTTTTTTCAAAGTCATAAACTTTTTCAAGGAATAAAGCCTTGGTCAGAACGACGGGTTCTCCTCCGGATAGTACCGGTATGCCGGTGTTTGCCGCTTCGGGTTTGCCGGGTGTTTCCGGGGATTTTTCGCTAAGACCGGATCCGGTGTTCCCGTTTCCGCAACTGGTTATTGTGAGCAGGAGGGCGATGGCTGAGGTAAGCATTAAATGTTTCATGATCATCCGGTGTTAAGAATGGGTGTTTTGTGGCTGCAAAGATATGCAATATTTTAAATATATCGCATAAATATCACTTTTTGTTTTTAACTTTGTCAACAATTATTATGCCACCGACAAAATGTCAGATAATACAAAGATGGTACAGGCCACAAACCTGCAAGGGTTATTCAGGACAATGGATGTCCGTCAGTTTGCGGAGGCGTTTCCCGATGAGGAACATTGCCTTCAAATATTGGCGGAAATAAAATGGAAAGATGGATTTGCGTGCCGCTATTGCGGAAACACGCGATATGGCAAGGGTAAAACGCCTTTTGCCCGTCGGTGTACGCGATGCAAACGGGAGGAATCGGCCACGTCGCATACGATTTTTCATCATTGCCGCATGGAATTGCCGAAAGCTTTTGAAATTGCCTGGTATGTATGCGGGAAGCCCGGAATATCAGCATCGGCTTTATCGGAGATGCTTGAAACCAGGCATATGACATGCCTGCGATTCAGGAACCGTATTTTGAATTGTATTAACGGGCACCGGGATCTGACAGATCCGGCTCATGAGTAAGAAACAGGAACCGGAATCCGGAGCCTTCGGGCAGGGACCGTTGTGTTTTCTTTCTGAATTTTTCATCTGCTTAAAAATCATTTCTTTATCTTCTGTATTACCTAAGATGTAAAATTTCAAATCAACGATATTTTCGATGAAAATCAATAAGGTGCAGCCTATGATTATACCGATAATTTAAATCTTTTCTAAAAAACCCTGTAAAACCCTTGTCAACGTTGAAATATGTCGAACAGGTCGTGACGTTTCATGTATGATTTTTCAGCATAATAAACTATAAATCAGATTGGTAAATTGGTTTAAAAAATCAGGAAATATTTTCTCAATCTTCTCAATAGTATTTACATTTGCCGCGGTCTAACCGGGGAGCGCAGTTCAGTTGTCGCTTACCCTGATTAAAAGATACTCATTTAAATATAGGAGGCTTAACGTGAACCAGGCCATTCTGTTTGCGGTAGCTACATTAGGCATAATCGGGATAGCATCAGCCGCAATTCTGTACATCGTAGCTCAGAAATTTAAGGTTATTGAAGATCCCCGCATCGACGAGGTTGCAGACGTTTTGCCCGGCGCAAACTGTGGCGGCTGCGGTTTTGCCGGTTGCCGGAACCTGGCAGAGAACATTGTGAAAGCAGGAACGATAGAAAGCATGAGGTGTCCTGTAGGCGGGAACGAAGTCATGAAACAGGTGGCGGCCATTATGGGGCTTACGGCGGAGGAAAAGGAGCCGATGATTGCCGTTTTACGCTGCAATGGTTCCCGGGCCAGTGCTCCTAAAAAAGTTGAATACGACGGCGCATTGAACTGTCAGTTTGCCAATGCCCTGTATAATGGCGAAAGCGGTTGCCCGAACGGCTGCCTCGGATTGGGCGATTGTGTTTCATCCTGCCAGTTCGGAGCCATGTACCTCGATGAAACCACGGGACTTCCGGTTATCGACGAGGATAAATGTGTTGCCTGCGGATCCTGTGTGAAATCCTGCCCGCGCAGAATCATCGAATTGCGTAAGAAAGGCCCTAAGAACAGACGCATTTACGTTTGTTGCATGAACACCGAGAAAGGAGCTGTAGCCCGGAAGAATTGCGAAGTGGCCTGTATCGGCTGCGGAAAATGTGTTAAAGCCTGCAATTTTGAGGCTATAACACTGGATAACAATCTGGCTTACATCAATTTTGAGAAATGTACGCTATGCAGGAAATGTGTTGAGGAATGTCCAACCGGAGCAATCCAGGAGATTAACTTCAAACCCCGGGCTCCGAAACAATCGGCTGAAAAGCAGGAAGAAGTAATAGCCTGACATCCGGATCAATAATTGTATTTTCAACAAGATCAATATTATAGGCATTAAGTATGCTGAAAACGTTTAAAAAAGGCGGTGTTCATCCTGAAGAGAACAAAATCTCGGCCGGCAAAGCGGTCGAAGTATTGCCGCCGTCGCAGAAGGTTTATATCCCCCTGGGACAAAGCCTCGGAGCCCCTGCCAAACCATTGGTGGATAAAGGAAGCGAAGTGAAAACCGGACAACTGATCGCCAAAGGTGAATCGTTCATTTCGGCCAATGTCCATTCAAGCGTTTCGGGGAAAGTAATAAAGATCGACGATATTACCGATCCGAGCGGCTATCGCAGAAAGGCCGTTTTTATCGATACGGTGGGCGACGAATGGCTTGAAACCATCGACAGGACTGAAACCATTAAACGGGATTGCGATCTTTCGGCACAGGAAATCATCCGTAAGATCAATGAGATGGGCATCGTGGGGATGGGAGGCGCTACATTCCCT
The DNA here is from genome assembly GCA_035403165.1 of Bacteroidales bacterium. Taxonomy (GTDB): domain Bacteria; phylum Bacteroidota; class Bacteroidia; order Bacteroidales; family UBA4417; genus UBA4417. Next base: position 8,597 of record DAONEP010000018.1, read on the forward strand.
TCACACGTTAAACTGATGGTTCCCGAAGGGAAGAAGGCCGAGATACTGATCATTAACGGTGTTGAATGCGAACCTTACCTCACGGCCGACCACCGGCTGATGCTTGAAAAGGGGGAACAGATACTCGTTGGGGTTACGTTGCTCATGAAAGCGCTTGGCGTTGCAAAAGCCGTGATCGGTATTGAGAACAACAAGCCGGATGCCATCAGCCACATGCAGGAACTGGCAAAATCGTTCAAAGGGGTTGAGGTTGTTGCCCTCAAAGTGAAATACCCGCAGGGAGCCGAAAAGCAGCTCATCAAAGCCATTACCGGACGGGAGGTGCCTTCGCAGAAACTGCCTATCGAGGTGGGTTGCGTGGTCAACAATGTCGGTACAGCTTTTGCTGTTTATGAAGCCATACAAAAGAACAAGCCGCTTTTTGAAAGGGTGGTTACGGTAACCGGCGATAAACTGGCCTCACCGTCAAACTTCATGGTGCGTATCGGAACGCCCGTTTCTGAGCTGATCGAAAAAGCCGGAGGTTTGCCTGCTGAAACGGGCAAAATCATCAGTGGCGGCCCTATGATGGGTAAAGCCCTCAATTCGGCCGACATTCCGGTAATGAAAGGCACTTCAGGTATTGTTTTAGTTCCCGAAGAAAAATCAAAACGCATGGAAATGCGGAATTGCATCCGCTGCGGTAAATGCGTTTCGGCTTGCCCGATGGGCCTTGAACCATATCTGCTCGAGCGGGAGGTAAATGCCGGCCTGTGGGAAGAAGCAGAAAACAGCCGGATCATGGATTGCATGGAATGCGGCTGTTGCCTTTTTACCTGTCCGTCAGGCCGTCCATTGCTGGATTATCTCAGGCTTGGGAAAAATAAAGTAGGTCAGATTATTCGTTCACGAACTAAGTAGAGCTATGCAGTTACTCACCATATCAGGGTCGCCGCACATTCATGGCGATCAAAATGTAAAAAAGATCATGTGGGGCGTTGTACTGGCATTGGTTCCGGCCATGCTGGTTTCGCTGTGGTATTTCGGGCTGGGGGCATTAATATCTATGGCTGTTGCCGTATTTAGCTGCGTTGCCGTTGAATACCTGGTTACGAAATTTGTCCTGAAACAGGAACCCACAATCAACGACGGTTCGGCAATTATCACCGGCGTTTTACTGGCGTTTAACGTTCCGAGTAATATTCCTTGGTGGGAGTTGGTCATCGGCAGTATATTCGCTATCGCTGTTGTAAAGATGTCGTTTGGCGGACTGGGGAAAAACCCGTTTAATCCCGCTTTGGCAGGACGTGTTTTCATGCTGATCTCCTTCCCGGTCGATATGACATCCTGGCCGTTGCCCATCCAGAACCGCTTTGTACTGGTGGATGCCCTTACAGGGCCTACCGCTCTCGGAACCTTGAGGGAAGGGATGAAAAGCGGAGAAACCTTATCGCAGATAACTTCACAATTGCCGGATTATGGCAACATGCTGCTGGGAAATATTGGCGGATCATTGGGTGAAGTGTCGGCAATAGCCCTGCTGATTGGCGGTATCTACATGCTGTTCCGCAAGATTATCAGTTGGCATATCCCGGTATCGTACCTGCTGACGGTATTCATCTTCACGGGTATCCTCTGGTTGATTAATCCCGATAAGTATATCGATCCGGTTTTTCACCTGTTAGCAGGCGGTTTGATACTAGGCGCTTTCTTCATGGCTACGGATATGGTGACATCGCCGATGACTACCAAGGGGATGCTGATCTTCGGGGTAGGATGCGGATTGCTGACCGTTTTAATCCGCGTTTGGGGATCATATCCCGAAGGCGTATCTTTTGCCATCCTCATCATGAATGCAGTAACGCCGTTACTTAACAAATACATCAAACCAAAACGCTTTGGCGAGACGGTAAAAGCTTAATTTTTTTAATCAGAAATTCTTAAGAGTGTAACACGATGTCGAAAAAGCTAGAATCAACACTCAAAAATATGGTTCTTTGCCTGTTCCTAATGTCGGTGATAATGGCCGGTGCATTGGGATTTGTATATAAGATCACCAAGGATCCTATAGAACAGGCTGATAAACAGAAGGAAATACAGGCTGTAAAGGATGTTTTACCTCCGTTTGACAATGATCCTACCGCTGATGCCAGGGATATGGAAGGGCTCAAACTGTATACGGCAACCCAGAAAGGAGAGCCGGTAGGTTATGCCGTTAAAACATTCACCGAAAAGGGATTCAGCGGGCACTTTGAGTTGATGGTCGGATTTAAGCCCGACGGCACCATCAATAAAATTGTTGTACTCAACCATTCAGAAACCCCGGGGCTGGGTTCAAAGATGAAAGAACCAAAATTCGCCGACCAGTTCAACGGGATGAATATCGGAACGATTCCCGGTAAGCAGCTTAAAGTAAAGAAGGACGGTGGAACTGTCGACGCCATCACAGCGGCTACCATCAGTTCAAGGGCTTATTGCGATGGTGTTCAAAAAGCATTTAATGTTTACATGAATATGCTGAATAAAAATCAAGCCAATGTAGATACCACTTCCGGCGCTACATCGAAAGGAGGTAAAAAATGAGCATGTTAAAATATCTGACCAACGGGTTGTGGAAGGAGAACCCGACCTTTGTGCTGGTTCTCGGAACCTGTCCTACCCTGGCTGTGACAACAGCAGCCATTAACGGGATCGGCATGGGTGCGGCTACAACCTTTGTTCTGGTTTGCTCCAACATCATGATTGCCGGGCTGAAGAATGTGATTCCTGATAAAGTGCGCATCGCGGCATTCATTGTCATCATCGCCACCTTTGTAACCATTGTTGACCTGGTCATGAAAGCCTATACCCCTGACCTTTACAAGACGTTAGGCATATACATTCCGCTGATTGTTGTGAACTGCATCATTCTTGGCCGTGCCGAAGCGTTCGCACAGAAAAATAAGGTGATGCCCGCATTGCTCGACGGACTGGGCATGGGGATAGGATTTACGCTGGCCATTACTTTCATGGGCGCTATCCGGGAAATTCTGGGTAACGGTTCGGTATTTGATATCCGCCTGATTTCGCAGGAAGCCCGCACCATCCTTATTTTCATCCTGCCTCCGGGCGCCTTTATCACCTTTGGATACCTGATTGCCCTGATGAACAGGATCAAGAGCAAATACTCGATCTGATGATTCTGCATGTTGATTGGTCATTCATTAATCTGTGAAAGAAATTAGAATATGGAACTTCTCAAGATAGTCATACTGGCGCTTATCGTCAATAACGTAGTGCTGGCTCAATTCTTAGGCATTTGCCCCTTCCTGGGCGTTTCCAATAAAGTCGGCACTTCGATAGGTATGGGGGTGGCTGTTATCTTTGTGATGACGCTCGCCAACCTGGTAACCTACCTGATACAATACTTTATCCTGGTGCCTTTGCATATTGAATTTATGCAAACCATCACCTTTATTTTCATCATTGCTTTCCTCGTGCAGGTGGTAGAGATTATCCTGAAAAAAGCGGCTCCGGCATTATATCAGGCGCTGGGAATTTACCTTCCGCTGATCACCACCAACTGCGCCGTTTTGGGTATTGCCATCCTCGCAGTTCAAAAGAACTACAACCTGATTTCAAGCGTCGTTTATGCCGCATCCATAGCAGCCGGCTTTACCCTGGCGCTGATCCTGATGGCAGGTATTCGCGAGCAACTTGAATTGAATGGCTATCCGAAGGGCATGAAAGGATTCCCCCTTTCACTGATCACTGCCGGACTGTTATCCCTTGCATTCATGGGATTTTCAGGGCTTGTAAAGTAACCTTGCCGGGATAAAGGAATCTCCGTTTACTGTCCTGTATTCTTGCATTGGCTCAAATTGCCTATTTTTGGCATCAGATAAATATTGCAATGAATACCGAAACAATCATCTCCCTTTCCCACGCGTCTGTTTTTCAGAAAAACATCCTGATCCTGTCGGATGTTTCTCTTTGTATTAACCGAGGGGAATTTGTCTACCTTATCGGGAAAACCGGTACGGGTAAAAGCAGCCTTCTCAAGACATTATACGCTGAATTGCCTCTCACGGAAGGCGAGGGGGAAGTAGCGGGATATAATCTAAGGGAATTAAAGAGAAAGGAAGTGCCATACCTGCGCAGGAAGCTGGGAATTGTTTTCCAGGATTTCCAGCTTCTGAACGACCGCAGCGTCAACGACAACCTGCTTTTTATAATGAAAGCCACCGGATGGAAGGATGCCGAAGCCATGCGTTCCCGGATGAATGAAGTGCTCGATAAAGTAGGGCTGATCACCAAAGGGTTTAAAATGCCTCATCAGCTTTCCGGCGGTGAACAGCAGCGCGTTTCAATAGCCCGTGCATTGATTAACGACCCGGAACTTATCCTGGCCGATGAGCCTACCGGTAATCTTGACCCTGAAACATCCGAAGGTATTCTTCAGTTGCTTTTCGATATACGAAGAGCAGGGCGGGCCGTTTTTATGGCAACGCACAATTATAACATGATAGATAAATTCCCTTCCCGCACTGTCCGTTGCGAAGCCGGGAAAGTGCATGATTCGGGGAATTAAAGCCATTGACCTTTCGGGAACACGCTTAACCGACTATTTTCCTTGCCTGTTCAAAGGCTGATGATAGTCCGGAAGGGTTTTTTCCGCCGGCTGTTGCGTAGTTTGGCTGGCCGCCGCCACCGCCCTGGATGTTTTTGGCAAGATCGCGGATGATTTGTCCTGCATTAAGTCTTCGTTCAGAAACCAGGTTATCGGAGATCATCACTGTAAGGCCCGCTTTTCCTTCACTTTCGTTGCCCAGCACCAGAAACAGGTTTTCAACCCTGGCTTTGAGCGCGAAAGCGAGGTCTTTAATAGCCTGCGAATCAAGATCGACTTTGGCGGCAATGAAATTGATGCCGTTCACGGGCTCCGCTTTCCGGGCCAGTTCGTCTTTAAGTTTTCCGGCTTTTTCTGCGTTCAGCGATTCAAGCTGCTTCTTCAGTTCGGCCTGCTGATCGAGTATTTGCTGAACGGCGCGCAACGGATCATTGGGGTTTTTTACCAGTGATTTCAGTTGTTCGACGACGCCGACCTGGGTATTAAAAAATTCTTCGGCTTTATCGGCGGTAATGGCTTCGATGCGGCGGACGCCGGCAGCGATGGCGCTTTCACCGGTTATTTTAAACAGGCCGATCTGGCCCGTAGCTTTCACATGCGTGCCACCGCAAAGTTCCACGGAATCGCCGAACCGGATTACACGGACGGCATCGCCGTATTTTTCGCCAAAGAATGCAAGGGCGCCCATCTTCTGAGCTTCTTTCATCGGTACCGAACGGTGTTCGTCCAGGCTGATATTGGCGCGGATAAGCCTGTTGACCATCCTTTCAACCCTGGCAGTTTCATCGTCGGTAAGCTTCTGGAAATGGGAGAAGTCGAAGCGAAGATAGTCGGGGCTTACGAAGGATCCTTTCTGTTCCACATGGGTCCCCAGGATGCTGCGCAACGAATAATGCAGGAGGTGGGTTGCCGAATGGTTGTCGGCGGAAAGGATGCGTTTATTCACATCGACCCGGGCATGAAACCCGGCAGCCGGATTTTCGGGCAAGGTCTCGGAAAGATGCACGATCAGCCCGTGTTCTTTTTTTGTATCTGTGATTTCAATGCGCTCATCCGGCGATTCAATATAACCGGTATCGCCAACCTGTCCGCCGCTTTCGGCATAAAAAGGCGTCTTATCAAATACCAACTGAAATATTTCCTTGCCTTTGGCAATTACTTTGCGGTAGGATGTGATCTTTATTTCAGCGGAAGTGGTATCATAACCAATGAATTCGCTTCCTGTTGAGGGGATCAGTTCCACCCAGTCGGCGGTTTCCACAGAAGCATCTTTGCGCGAGCGGCTTTTCTGTTGGTCCAGACGGACCTGGAAATCGTCCATATCGACCGACCAGCCGAGTTCCCGGCTCATGAGTTGGGTCAGGTCGATTGGGAAGCCGTAAGTGTCGTAAAGTTCAAAGGCAAAATCGCCGGCAATCACCTTTGAGCTTTCCTGCGATTGAATATATTGCTGAAATTTCTGAATACCGACAGCCAGCGCCCTCAGGAAAGATGTTTCTTCTTCATGGATAACCCGTTGAATGAGCTGAAACTGGCTTTTTAGTTCCGGAAACTGGCCGCTCATCTGTTGTTCGAGTACCGGGACTAACCGGAAGATGAACGGATCGCGCACGTTGAGGAACGAATAGGCATAGCGGACAGCCCGGCGCAAGATACGCCTGATGACATAACCGGCCTTTACGTTTGAAGGCAGTTGTCCGTCGGCGATGGCAAACGATACGGCGCGCAGATGGTCGGCGATTACCCGCATGGCTACATCGCTTTTAGCCGAGTCGCCGTACCGGATACCCGAAAGCCTGGAAATTTCACCGATGATGGGTGTAAAAATGTCGGTATCGTAATTGCTTTGTTTTCCTTGCAATACCATGCAAAGGCGTTCGAATCCCATGCCCGTGTCAACGTGTTTGGCCGGCAGCGGCACCAGCGATCCGTTTGCCAGACGGTTGTACTGGATGAAAACGTTATTCCAGATTTCAATAACCTGAGGATGGTCCTTGTTGACAAGCTCATGTCCGGGAGTTTTAAGCCTTTCATCAGCATTGCGGATGTCGATATGGATTTCGGAACAGGGTCCGCAAGGCCCGGAATCGCCCATTTCCCAGAAATTATCTTTTTTCGATCCGGGAAGGATGCGGTCTTCGGCAATCCATTTCTTCCAGATGTCGTAGGCTTCGGTGTCCCGGGGCAGGTTGTCGTGATCGTCGCCGCCAAAAACGGTGACATACAACCGTGACGGATCGATTTTGTAAACTACGGTGAGCAGTTCCCAGGCCCAGGCAATGGCTTCTTTTTTAAAATAGTCGCCGAACGACCAGTTGCCGAGCATTTCAAACATCGTATGATGGTAGGTGTCGTGTCCCACTTCTTCCAGGTCGTTGTGTTTGCCGGAAACCCTGAGGCATTTCTGTGAATCGGCCACACGCGGATATTTGACCGGTGCGATGCCCAGGAAAATATCCTTGAACTGGTTCATGCCGGCATTGGTGAACATCAGCGTCGGGTCATTTTTAATGACCATGGGAGCTGAAGGAACGATGTTGTGCTGTTTTGAGGCGAAAAAGTCGAGGAAAGTGCGGCGTATTTCTGCTGAAGTCATTGAATTATAGATTGTTTCTTTTATTTTTATAACCTGAATTGCGTTTCCCGGTTCCTGACGTGTAAATTACTGAACGGCAATTTTATACACAGTCACCTTAACATATGTTAAGAAGAAAAGGGGATGCAAATTTACAGTAAATAATTAATTTTGCCCGAAACGGTTCGATTTGATCAAAATCCGGGCTGTTGACCGCATAAAAAATCTGAAGATGGTAAAAGTTAGATACCAGTTTAATACCAAATCACTTAAAATTGAAGAAGTCAGGGTAACCTTAAAAGACCGCCTCAGGCGGTTGTTCAGCGCCCTGGCTTTTGGATTGGTGTTTGGGGGAATCGGCCTGATCGTACTGTACAATTTCTTCCCTTCGCCGCGTGAAAAGGTGCTTCAGCGGGAAGTGGAACAATACAAACTTCAGTACAAGATACTCAATGACCGCATGGATCAGGTACAACTGGTGCTCTCCGATCTGCAGGACCGGGACGATAATATTTACCGGGTAATTTTTGAAACGGAACCGATCCCGTCATCGGTGCGTAAAGCCGGCTATGGCGGTGCAAACCGGTATTCGAGGCTGGAAGGTTACAATAATTCAGAAATCATCACCAATGCCACCAAAAAGCTCGACGGTATCACGAGTCAATTGTATGTGCAGTCGAAATCGTACGACGAGGTTTTCAAACTGGCAAAATCCAAGGAAAAGATGATAGCCTCGATTCCGGCCATTCAACCGGTAGATATCAGCGATTTGAGGCGCATCGGTTCATTTTTCGGTTATCGTACCGATCCGTTCTATAAAGTAATAAAAATGCACCAGGGTATTGATTTTACGGCTTCGATCGGCACACCGATCTATGCAACCGGCGACGGCGTTGTTACTGAAGCCGAGTACAACCGCGGCGGATACGGAAATGCTTTAAAAATCAGCCATGGTTATGGCTATGATACATTTTATGCCCACATGTCAAGGTTTAAAGCGCGGAAAGGGCAGAAGGTGAAACGCGGGGAAGTAATCGGATACGTGGGCAATACCGGGAAATCAACGGCCCCGCATCTCCATTACGAAGTACACCTGAGAGGTACGCCGGTAAACCCGATCTATTATTTCTTCAACGATATAACTTCGAAAGAATACGCAGCCATGATTGAGCTGTCCTCGAAGCCTTCGCAAACGATGGACTAATAGTTTGCGTAGCTATACCGGGAAACGGGTTATGGTAATCATATTTGATTTGGTATTGATTTTCAATGGATAACATCTGATGGCACTGCGAAAAGAAAAGGTCGGACGCTTGTATTACCGCATCGGTGAAGTGGCTGAGATTTTTGGCGTCAAGGCGTCGCTGATCCGGTATTACGAAAACGAGTTTGATATTATCAGGCCCCATCGCAACAATAAAGGGAACAGGCTTTTTACTCAGGCGGATGTGGATAATTTTCACAAGATATTTTATCTGGTGAAGGAAAAGGGCTTTACCCTGGAAGGCGCCAAATCGAAACTGAAAGAAGAAAGACGATCAACGGGCAATAAGGAAGATGTTATCGAATCGCTGAGGCATATAAAACGATTTCTGCTGGAGCTGAGAAAGGAACTGTCGGAGGAATAAGATGCCCGTATCATTATTGCTGACCAATTCCCGCAGACCGGGAATTGGTCAGCAAGCCTTGAACCGGGTTGCTAAATCATCAGTACTTTTTTTTTCCATCCAGATCTGCCCGAAAAGAACAGATATCCGGATTAATAGTATCCGCCTTTCATCAAATATTGCTGCACGTAATCAGTAACGCCTTCCTCCAGTGAATGGAATTTCAGTTCCGGGCCGAGGTTTTTGAGGAGTTTGTCCATGCAGGCTTCGGTGAAATACTGGTATTTGTCACGGATATCCAGCGGCGTATCGATGAATTCTATGTTTTCCGGTTTGTTCATGGCGCTGAATACGGCCCTGGTCAGGTGAAGAAAGGCGCGGGCGTGTCCGGTTCCCAAATTGTAAAGCCCCGGTTCGGGCTTTTTTTGCATCATCCTGAAAAGGATATCCACGACGTCCTTTACGAAGATAAAGTCACGAAGTTGCATCCCGTCCTGGTATTCAGGCTTATGTGAGCGGAAGAGCCTTACTTTGCCGGTTTCGGATATCTGTTTGAACGAATGCAGGATGACGGATGCCATCCGGCCTTTATGGTATTCGTTGGGGCCGTATACGTTAAAAAATTTCATCCCGGCCCAGAATGGGGGCGTTTCCGATTGGGCCAACATCCATTTGTCGAATTCGTTTTTCGATTCGCCGTAAGGGTTCAGCGGTTTTAACCTTTCCACGATATCGTGGCGGTCGGTATAGCCATATTCTCCGGCCCCGTATGTTGCGGCCGAGGAAGCATAGATGAGAGGTATGCCGGACCGCGAACACAACCTCCAGACATTTTTGGTGTAATTCAGGTTTAGTTTATCGAAAATTTCCCGGTTGAATTCGGTGGTATCGGTGCGGGCGCCCAGGTGGTATATGCATTCCGTTTCACGGGCGTGTTCTTCCATCCAGGTGAAAAAGTCATCGCGGTGGACTTTGGCAGCGAAAGCTTTGTCTTCCAGGTTGCGGTTTTTTACGGGATTGCTGAAATCATCGACGACAACGATATTTGAGATGCCGTTATCATTGAGTTTCTTCACCATGCAACTGCCGATAAAACCGGCTGCACCGGTAACGATTGTGTATGACATAGAGGCTGAAATTTGAACAAAGGTAAAGATTCGGGCTGATACCGGGAATCATTCAACGGTGACTTCGCTGATAAACAGCCAGGCTTTTTGCCCGGCGCCCGGATGGCCTTCGGGACAAGCCCCGATATTCTTCACTTTTATCCGCAGGTATCGCGTTATGATCAGATCGAAGTTGCGTTTCAGGGTTACCGGCCCGCTTTGCAGGCTGCCATCAGCATCGGCAGGCTTCAGGTCGCCGGTAAGCTCCCAGTTGACGCCGTCGGGCGAAATATAGTATTCGATCACTTCCGGAAGGAAAATCCAGGACTTTGGCTGTTGCAGGAATTCGATGCCGATGGAGGTGATATCCCTTTTCTTTCCAAAGTCGATTGTAGCATCTATGTTTTTTTCTTCAAAACCCATCCAGGCGCCGTCAAAATAATCGTCAGGACCTCTTACGCCGTCCACCAGTCCGGGAGCGCCTTGTCCCGGGTACTTCGAAGAAGGGGCTTCTGCAAGATTAATGTCGCGAATGCCTTTGACGACATTGACCTTAATGACAGCCGGTTCGCTCCGTGAGTTTTCGCTAAAAGCGACCGAAGTGAGGGTGACAGAACTTGCCAGAATCACAGGCTCAATGTACTTTCTCGATTTTCGGTCAGGAATGGTGCCATCGAGCGTGTAACGGATTTCCGCATTTTCCATGGTCGAACTCAGAGCGGCCGTCTGCGGTTCCAGATAGATGCCGTTATTGACGGAACACATTGGTTTTGACACATAACCGGCGAAGTTTTTTTTATTGTATTGTTTATTCCTGAGAAACGCTTCTGCCACGGGGCGCCCGGTCCATTCAACCGGCAGTTGCAACCCCAGAAGGATAGCTATAACGGGCGCCGTATTTGACAGATCGTTCGGCTCCTGAAGCACTGCATTTTGCCTTATTCCCGGGCCTGAAATCATCCAGGGCACTTCGAGTTCGATCATGCTTTCGCCGCCGTGTCCATGACCTTTACCGCCGTGGTCGGAGACGATGATAAATACCGTATTGTCATAAATGCCGGCATATTTCACCGAGTCGATAAGCCGGCCGATCTCGCCGTCGATTTCTGTAATGGCCTGGTAATACTCACTTGTGTTAAATCCTTTTTCATGCCCGATTTCGTCGGGGTGACCATAATATACAAAAGTGAAATAAGGCTTTTGCCGGGCGATATACGATGACGCGGCATCGGTCACGGCCCGGAATCCAGGCAGGTACGACATCGTATCAATCAAATCCTGATTTACATAAGTGCCAAGCCAATCCCAGTCATAGAACATGGCTGTATTGGCAAGCGGGCGTTGTTGCCGGATCAGCGTGAAGATCGAGGTGAAATATCCCTTTTCGTCATGGACGGTAGCTTCAAAGCCGGGTTTCTTCAGGCTCCAGTTGTTGGATGTGACGCCATGCTGTTCGGGCCCGGCGCCCGAAAGAATGGTCGCCCAGTTGGGGGCGCTGACGGTTGGCATAACGCCTCGCGTTTTCAAAGAAAGCGAGCCGGCCCGGGCCATTTTGTCCATGACGGGCGTCGGAGAATATTGAAAAGCTTCGGCAGATACGCCGTCGATGCCGATGAGAACGACATGCCGCACTTCAGGAAATTTATGCCCGGCATAGGCCCCGGTGGTGACAAGGAGCAAGGCAAGGAACAGAAACTGTTTCATTGTTCAGGCTGAAAGGGTATGATCACTTGACGATTACTTCGTCGGCGAAAATCCAGCAGGGCTGGCCTTTGTTTTCATGCCAATCGGGGAGTTTGCCGACATTGGTTGCCGCTACTTTGATATATCTGGCGCTGAATCCTTTGAGCTCCGACGTGTAGTTATGATTGGTTTTGCCTTTGGTGGGCGCCGGTTCCGTCACAAACGTATCGGCAAGATTCCAGCTTTTGCCATCGTTGCTGGTATAATATTTTACTTCGGCGGGAAACAGTACCCAGGATGCGGCATCCTGGACGAAAGCAGTGCTGATACTTTTGACAGGTTCCTCTTTCAGCAGGTCGATGACGACTTCCATGTCGGATCCTTCATATCCCTGCCATCCGACTTTGAAAGAATTTCCGCCTTTCAGGCCATCGGTCAGCGCATTTATCCCGGTTCCCGGATATTTAAAGCTGTATGGCTTCAGGATGGTGACGGGCTTGCCGGCTGCTTTATGAACCAAAATTTCGCACTCCGTAGGCGTTCCCTTCACCATCCCGTCTTTGACGAGTACCGCCTTTATGGTACTGGTCCTGTCAATGGGAAAAGGCGCCGAGTATACCGGCGAGGACGCGTCGGGAGGGTTCCCGTCGGTGGTGTAATGAATTGTATAACCTGCAGCTTCGCTGGTGATTTTGACCAGGTTACGGTTCAGGATGGAATCACGGACGGTGGTGATGTCGGTTTTAAAGGACCCTTTCGAGTAATTGATACCCATGATGTCGAAACGGTCGAGTTGGTTTTGCAGGCGTCGCGAGAAGTCGTCCCAGTTGCGGTCGGCTTTCTGCGACCATCCGATTTCGGCAATAGCGATTCCCCTTGGGAATGCCATGTACATGAGGTATTCCGGGGTGGCGATGTATTCTGTCCAGAGGTTTCCCTGAGGGCCGAGGATGTGTTTTGCCTGTTCGGCATTCAGCACCGGGGGAGTGGGCTCAAAGGAATAAACTGTTTTCAGTGTGGTATATCCTCCGATTGCCAGGGGTTCGGTAGCAGGATCGGCCTGGTAATAATCCAGGTAACAGTAGTCGACAGGGGTCATAATGACGTCATGGTTTTGCCGGGCTGCATCAATGCCTCCCTGAATGCCTCGCCATGACATGACCGTTGCTTCGGGCGCGAGCCCGCCTTCCAGAATTTCGTCCCAGCCAATCAGCTTACGCCCCTTTGAATTCAGGAAACGTTCGATGCGTTTGGTAAAATAACTCTGTAATTCCATCTCGTTGTTCAGGCCTTCCTCTTTCATACGTGCCTGGCATTTGGGACAGGCCTGCCAACGGGCTTTCGGGGCTTCATCGCCTCCGATGTGAATGTATTTTGAAGGGAACAAATCCATAACTTCCAGGAGCACATTCTGTACGAAATCAAAAACATCTTCGTTGCCGGCACAAAGGATGTCGTCGGCCACGCCCCATTGGGTGCGCACTTCAAACGGGCCTCCGGTGCATGAAAGCTGCGGATAGGCTGCAAGGGCTGCAACCATATGTCCGGGCATATCGATTTCCGGAATCACAGTGATGTATTTTGAAGCGGCATAACGGACGATTTCGCGAATTTCTTCCTGGGTATAAAAACCGCCATAAGGGACACCGTCCTGTTCATCGGTTCTTCCTATCTGGGTTCCTTTCCTGATGGCCCCGATTTTAGTGAGCTCGGGATACTTTTTAATTTCGATGCGCCACCCCTGGTCATCGGTGAGGTGCCAGTGAAAAGTGTTCATCTTGTACATGGCCATGATGTCGAGGTAGGTCTTGATGGTTTCCACCGGGAAAAAATGCCTGCCAACATCGAGATGCATGCCGCGGTAGGGGTAGCGCGGCATGTCGGTGATTTCAACGCTTTTAACTGCAAAAACAGCATTCCTGCCGTCCGAATGGCTTTCGATGGAAGGAGGAAGCAACTGAAAGAGCGTTTGAATCCCATAGAATAATCCCTGCCCTTTTCTGGCGCGGATCAAAATATTCTTTTTTGTAACGGAAAGAGTATATCCTTCATCAGGAATATCATTGCCAGCCCCTTGAAAAGTCAGGACGACAGCATTCTTGGGAATCCTGCCGGCGGGAAGGTCTTCGATACGGAGCAGGGGGCCTCCAGCATCGCCGATTTTCTGTACCAGCATTTTCGAGAGCAGACGTTGCTCTTTGTTTCCGGCATCAGTGAGTATGACAGTCGATGGCTTGATGGTAAATTTACCCTTTCCGGCTTCTGTTTTCATGGGTTTTGGTACGACCGAAAAATCGTTTCCGGCCGTAAGGGTGAATCCTGCAAGCAGAATTACTATTGCCAGGCAAAGCTTTTTAAATTTCATACGTTTACTTATTTTGGTAGTGAAACTCTGTTTTTCTGCTGTTCGCTGATGGCTTTTTGAACAATTTCATCCATGCGGATGGCATTCTCTTCCATTTTCTCAACCAGCCTGAACTGAACACGGGCACGCACCAGGTTGTGGTCTTCGTACCGTGTGCGGAAGTACGGATCGCCGTCCAGGTAATCGGTAAGGAACCGGAGCCCGATGATAAAGGTCATGAAACGGGCGGCAAACGACAGATGCCCAATTTCTTCCCGGGTAAGCGATGTATGGGTGCTTTCGATAAAGCCCTTTGTGTAGGCTTCGTAAACCGGAAGGTTGAGATCTACTTTGGACAAGTCTTTTTCATCCTCATCGGCACAGTTGGCCCCTGTCCTGATGGCATCCCCGAAATCAAAGAGAATACTTCCCGGCATTACGGTGTCGAGATCGACGATGCAGACGGCATGATTCTTCTCGTTGAACAGGATGTTATTGAACTTGGTATCGTTATGCGTTATCCTTTGAGGGATTTTTCCATTGCGGATCATTTCGGGGATGCAAAGCATGACAGCGGCGCGTTCCTCAACAAAAGCTATTTCAGGCCTTACACCCTTCCTGCGGCCTGCCTTGTCGTCGCGTACCGACTGGTAAAATTTGGCAAGGCGGGTTTCCATGTTATGAAAATCGGGAATCGTATCTTTCAAACGGCTGGCGGGCAGGTCGGCGAGGTCGGATGAAAATTTTCCGAATGCTTTGCCTCCTTCATAAGCGATTTCAGGAGAGTCGACAACATCGTAAGCATGGGTGCCGGGGATAAAATTGTAAAGCCTCCAGAAATTTCCGGCATCATCCTGGTAAAAAAAATCGCCGGTGTCGCAGGGGATAAGCTTAAGGACAGTACATTCGGCATTGCCCCCCCGGCATTGTTTCGCTTCCAGATGACGCGTCACCTCCAGAATATTCTGCATCAATCCGGGAATATCCTTGAAGATGTAATTATTGATCCATTGAAGGAAATAAACGGGCTGGCGGTTGTTGGCCGTAAAAATCAGGTAGGAGTCGTTGATGTGTCCCGTAAGCAAGGGTTTTGCTTCCGAAAAGCATCCGGCGCTCAGGAAATGCGAAATGATGCTCCTGATATCTTTTTCCATTTTTTTTCTATTTCCAGAGTTTCCCGGGATAGTAACCGCTTTGTATGAGCTGCTTTATATTATTAACAACCAGCGGCTTGTCTTCTTTGTAGGTCACGCCAAACCATTGGTCATGGCTTTGAAGCACCTTTATCCTGGCCTGTTTTTGTTTGATCAGTGTATCGACGGCGAGCGGAATATAGAATTCAGAAGCGGGCTTTTCGATGTTCTGCTGAAGGAATTCTTCAAAAAGCCTTCCTGTCTGGTTGAAATATTCTGGCGTGAATCCCCAGAAATTCATCGAAACCACATCATTTTCATGCAGCAGAAGAGGTTCCTTTCCCGGTTGAACATCGGCTATTCCGTTGCCGGTATAGGTGATTTTTGTCCTTTCCGTTACCTCGATGAGCCAGTTGCTGTCATCTTTGCGGCAGATTCCGCGCGATACAGCCCCGTTTTTGCTCATTGTTTTCCCGAGATCATACCCGACCATGGCATAGTCGGTTTGTGTAGCGGGCGTTAATGAATTCAGGTATTTTGCCATCACGTCGAAGGCTCCTGCTCCATAGAAATCATCGGCATTCAGGGCGGCGAAAGGTTCATGGATTGCATCCCTGGCCATCAGGATAGCATGACCTGTACCCCAGGGCTTTGTGCGTCCGGCCGGAATGGAATATCCGGGCGGGATCATATCCAGTTCCTGGAATACATATTCGATATCAGCATGTTTGGAAAGCCTGGAAATAAAGACTTCCCGAAAATCGGCTTCGATGTCTTTCCGGATAATGAAAACCACTTTCCCAAAGCCGGCGCGTAAGGCGTCGAATACGGAATAATCGATAATGGTTTCGCCGGATGGGCCAACAGGATCTATCTGTTTCAGGCTTCCGTAACGGCTGCCCATCCCGGCAGCAAGTATCAGCAAGGTAGGTTTCATGAGTAATGGTTTAACAGCGGATTATTTCCTGATTTTGTGACCTTTAACGGCGAAATAGAAGATGAAGATGTAGATGGGGAGAAGTACCCAGTAAGCTTGCTGGTTGCCGATCATTTCCACCAGTTTCCCGTATCCGAGAGGGATCAGAGCGCCACCGGCAATGCCCATAATCAGCAAAGCTGATCCTGCTTTGGTAAACCTGCCCAGGTCGGCGATAGAGAGCGGAAAGATGGCAGGCCACATAATGGCATTGGCTAATCCCAGTAATGCGATGAAGACAACACTGGTCAATCCGGGTGTGAAGATGGCTGCCAGGGCAAAAAGAACTCCCAGTACTGCGGAAATGGCAAGGGCTTTGCTCTGGCTGATGAATTTCGGGATAGTGATGATCCCGATGATGTACCCGAGTACCATAGATAAGAGCGTAAAGGTAGTAAATGTGCGGGCTGTATCCAGAGGGATTCCCTGTGAAAGTCCGTATAGAATGATCGTGTCACCGGCAATAACTTCAGCCCCGACATATAAGAACAGGGTAGCAAATCCGATCCAAAGATGAGGAAATTGCCACCATGCGGTTTTATGAGAGCCGTTGGAGGATGCTGTATCTTCCTCCTGGTCTGTGTCTACATCCGGAAGGTGAATGAACTTAAGGGCGATCGAAAGCAAGGCGAGCGCAATGGCAATGATGATATAAGGCAAAATCACTTTATGAGCCAGAAGGTCGAGCATCGGAATGCGGTCAGCCCCGGTTATAGTCTTGAGCTGTTCTACCACATCCGTGGTATTCTGGTTCAGGATCACGGCTCCTAAAATCAAAGGGCTTAAGGCGCCGGCTACTTTGTTGCAAATACCCATGATGGCAACCCTTTTGGCAGCACTTTCGCGCGGTCCTATGACAATCACATAAGGATTGGATGCTGTCTGCAATAAGGCAAGGCCGGTTCCCTGAATAAACAACCCGGTTAGGAAGAGCCCGAAAGTACGGGTAAGCGCTGCCGGGATAAATACCAGTGAACCAATGGCAATGATGAATAATCCGATGGCCATTCCGTTTTTAAATCCCACTTTATGCAGGACCACAGTCGACGGAGGCGCCATAACAAAATATGCGATATAGAATGCCAGGGTCACGAAGTATGCCTGGACGTTGTTCAGTTCGCAGGATATCTTCAGGAATGGAATCAGCGTTCCATTAAGCCAGGTGATAAATCCGAAGATGAAAAACAGTATCCCGATAACAGTGATTGGGATTATGTAACTGGTTTTTCCTGAGACTGGCAGAGTGCTGTCTTTAGCCATAATGCAGTGTTTTAAGTTGTGTTAGTTATTGTTATAAACAGGGTAATAGAAGTTATTTAACATCATACCTTACGAAAACCTCAATGGCTTCATATTCGGCCATGCCCAGTTTGTCATAAAGCTTTGCTGTATTCTTGTTTCGTTCTTCGGCACGCTGCCAGAATTCACGTTTATCGCTTCCCATGAACAAAGCCCCGTCCTTTTGGCTTTGGTGCTTGAAAATGGCATAACGCTTGATCTCCACCTCTTCAGGGCTGAGGGGAACGGCCATGTCAACTTTGTCGAGTTCCCATTCCTGCCAGGCTCCCCGGTAAAGCCACACCCGGCAATCGTCTATCCAGGGATCGTCCTTCATACGGTCGAGCGCTTCAAGGATGATATCGATGCAAACACGATGGGTGCCGTGAGGATCGCTCAGGTCACCGGCGGCGTAAATCTGGTGAGGCTTGATAGCTCTCAGGAATTCCATGATGGCAATCACATCGGCTTCGCCGGCTGGGTTTTTCTTTACCGTTCCCGTTTCATAAAAAGGCAGGTTCAGAAAATGTACATTCTCTTCCGGCAGCCCGATATACCGGCACGACGCCCTGGCTTCTCCACGACGGATGGCAGCTTTTAGCTCGAGTAATTCCTTTGGCTCAATAGTGTCCTTTTTGCGGCGACGGTAAAATTCAAGGATTTCGTGGTACTTCTGGGATCCTTCATGGCATTCCGTTTTGTAGATATCTTCATAGTCCTGAACGAAATCGAGGTAACGGATGGCGTCATCATCGGCTACGGCAATGCTTCCCGAAGTCTGATATCCGATATGCACATCGTGATGTTGCTCAACCAACCGGGCAAATGTGCCGCCCATCGAAATAACATCGTCATCGGGATGGGGACTGAAGATGACCACCTTTTTTGGGTAGGGCAGGGCGCGTTCGGGCCGGGTAGAGTCGTCAACACCGGGCTTCCCGCCGGGCCAGCCGGTAATGGTATGCTGCAGGTCGTTAAAAACGTTGATGTTAATCTTGCTGAACGGGCCATGATCGGTAATCAGCTCACTGAGGCCGTTGTCGTTATAATCCCGTTCGGTAAGTTTCAGGATGGGTTTTCCAGCCTTCATACAAAGCCATAATACAGCCTGCCGTATCATCCGGTCATCCCATTTGCAACTGCCTACGAGCCAGGGCGTTTTGAACCGCGTCAGCTCGGCGGCGGCTCCCATGTCGAGGATGATAGTCGTGTTGGCGTGATTCTGAAGGAAACTCGATGGCACGAGGTCGGTAACGGGCCCTTCCACGGCTTTCTGAATGATTTCCGCCTTGCCTTCTCCCCAGGCCAGCAGGTAGATTTCACGGGCCTGGATGATAGTGCCGATGCCCATGGTGATGGCAAAATGGGGAACATTTTCTTCACCATTAAAAGCATCCGCCGCGTCCACACGGGTCAGCCGGTCAAGCGTCACCAACCTCGTTTTTGAGGTAAAGGAGGACCCCGGTTCATTAAAACCGATATGGCCGGTACGTCCAATTCCTAATATCTGGATATCAATGCCCCCCGCCCCGGCAATCTTTTGTTCGTACTCCCTGCAGAAACCGGCTACCTGTTCACGGGAAATGTCGCCCCGGGGAATATTGATATTCTCCGGCTTTATATCGATATGCCTGAACAGGTGTTCATGCATGAAATGATTATAACTCTCTATATGAGTGGGCAGTATCGGATAGTATTCGTCAAGGTTGAAGGTGGTTACATTGCTGAAACTAAGACCTTCATCCCGGTGCATGCGTACAAGCTCTCGGTAAATGTTGAGGGGAGTAGAACCTGTGGCTAACCCCAATACCGCGTTTCTGCCTGTCTTGCTTCGTTCTTTGATCAGGTCGGCGATACGGCGGGCAACGATCAACGAACCTTCGGAAGAAGACCCGAGAATCCGTAACGGCATTTTTTCGAAACGGGTGACAAAGGCATCTGTTTCAATTTCTTTTTCTATCGGTTGACGATGAAGAACATTATACGACAGTCCCATAACAATCAGTGTTTAATTGATTAAAAACTAATTTGTTGCCTGCAGAGTTTAACAGGAGTGTTTTCTTTTTGTAAATAAGGCCTCATCCTGAATGAATAGTGGTAATCTTTTGCTTCAGGAAGGTATTTTTCCATCGGCCATGCTCCCCAGCTATCATCGCCGCCTACGCCGGCCTGCAGCAAGTCAATGTTTACATCTACAAAAGGATTGTCAGGCAACTGATCGATGTGCTTTCCGCCATGGCTGAATCCTTTCATATCGTCATAGGTATAGGGCAGGGCGCTGAAACATACCAGCGGCTGTCCTTGGATTAGAACACCGCATCCGGTTCCATTGTTTACAGAAAGCCACCGGACATCGGTGCGGTAGCCGTTTTCCTGCGGCCGGACGTACGGGACATACAATTCATCAACAGTCCCTTTGTAAATTCCGATGAATGATCCTGACTTGCGGTCCTGGTAGTTTTCACCCCATCCGCGTCCGTACCATTCCACATTCCTGAACGCTCCGTTCAACTGCATGTTTAATCCAACCCGGGGGATAACGGGGAGCTTGGGGTCTACGCCTTTGAGGCTGTAATCAACAAATACGTCAGCATTGCCTGTAACTGAATATTTGACAATAACCTGGCTGCCGGTGGCAGGCAGATCGTAAACAACAGTGATAACCGGGAAATGCGCATTTGAATTATCAAGGGTTACCGAACCTGCGTTTCTCTTCCCACTGTCGGTATACCAGGCTTCGCATGTCCTGAACATTCGGTTGCCGGCGTCGTTATCGGTCGGAGCCCTGCGAAAGTTGGGTACCGGGCCGTTGACAATGATTTCCTGCCCTTTGTAAAGAAATTTAGCGATGGCGCCTGAAGTCTTGCTGATGGACAGAGAAAAATTTCTTCCGTTTACAGTAATTTCTTCATTTGTTTCGGTCGTTTTGAGGGGTGGGAGCGAGGATGTTTTTATGATAACGGGCGAAGCAGCCGGCTTGGTGAGTGACGATGCCGGCAACGGCAACTGTTCCGATGCAAGAACAAAGCCCTTGCCCATCAAAGGCCTGTCGTCATCAGTCTTCAGGAATACATTGAGGAATACTTCTGAATTTTTCGGGAACAACGTGGCAAGAGGCACGGGCAACACGGTCGATTCGCCGGGGAGAAGGATCGGAGCCGGTATCTCGATTTTTTCCTTCGAAACGCCGTCAACCATGACTTCGGCGACAAGGCGGGTATTTGCCAGGTCGTAAAAAGCATATTTATTGCTGATTTCTATCGACGGAACACCTTCGTTCGCCAGCCGGAACCCAACGTACTGATATACCTTCTTGATTTCGGTGAGGGCGGGGTGAGGGGTCCTGTCGGGAAAAACAAGGCCGTTGCAACAGAAATTGCCATCGCTGGGAACATCCTTCGGGCCGAAATCGCCTCCGTATGCCCAAAACTTTTTTCCGATCGAATCGAACTTCAGCAATCCCTGGTCTACCCAGTCCCAGATCAAGCCACCCTGAAGCTGGTCATGGCTGTCGATGGCATCCCAATAATCCGCCATGTTGCCGCTGCTGTTACCCATGGCATGGGCATATTCGCATTGGATCAGAGGGCGATCCTGATGTTTGGAGGCGTAATTCAGTATACCTTCCACACTTTCGTACATCGGGCAGTAAATATCCGTGTTCCATTCCAGACCGGCTCTTTCGTATTGCACGGGACGCGATTTGTCAAGGCTTTTGGCCAACAGATACGTATTGTAGAAGTTGTAACCGTTGCCGGCTTCATTACCCAACGACCAGATGATAACGGAAGGATGGTTCTTGTCGCGTTCGATCATGCGGCGTGTGCGGTCGAGGTGGGCCGCCAGGAAACGGCGGTCGTTGCCCAGGGTGCGGTTGAGGTTGTATCCCATGCCGTGCGATTCGATATTGGCCTCGTCGATGACATAGAGGCCATACTCGTCACAGAGTTCATACCAGTATGGGTCGTCGGGGTAATGACAGGTGCGGACGGCGTTGATATTGTTCTGCTTCATGAGCTGAACATCCTTCAGCATCAGCTCATGTGAAATAACATGGCCTTTCAGGGGATCATGCTCGTGGCGGTTCACTCCTTTTATCCTGATTTTTTGTCCGTTGACCAGTAGGAAGCCGTCTTTTATTTCTGAAGTCCTGAATCCGATCCGGTTTGAAACCGATTCAAGGGTGTTGCCGTCATTGTCAATCAACGATAGAACCAACGTGTAAAGGTTCGGATATTCGGCGCTCCATTGCTTTGCCTGGCTGATAATCTTTTCGAGATAAAGGCTGTCGGTTTTTCCGCCGATTTCCGATAATTCCCGTAAATCGCTGAATACAGGCGACGATGTGGTTTTATCGAACAGGCTGACTTTAAGTTTACGGTCCGAAATGCCGGCGTTGCGCTTCAGGTCAAAATAGACAGTAAGTCGGAGCAGTCCGTCTTCGTAATTATTAGTCAGGCTGCCGGCTGCGAAGAAATCGCGGATGCCGGCATCAGGCCTGGCGAATAAATACACGTCGCGGTTGATCCCGCTCATGCGCCACATATCCTGGCATTCAAGGTAGGAGCCGTCGCTCCAGCGCATTACCTGCATCGCGATTTTATTCTCCCCGTCTTTAAGGTAATTTGTGATGTTGAACTCGGCGGGCGTTTTTGAATCCTTGCTCAGGCCAACATATTGCCCGTTAATCCAAAGGTAGAAGAACGATTTTACAGCGCCGAAATGGAGGAACACCTGCTTGCTCTGCCAGTTTTCGGGAAGGGTGAAGGTAGTGATATAGGACCCGGTCGGATTGTAATCGTGAGGAACCATTGGCGGATTCGGGTTATCCGTAAAGAATTCATAGCGGATATTCACATAAATGGGATAGCCGTATCCCTGTACTTCCCAGGTCGAAGGCACCTCAATATCGTTCCATCCGGAGCAGTTATAGCCGTTTTTCCAGAAATCTGCAGGAGCAAGTTCCGGATTCCCGGCAAAGTTGAATTTCCATTTACCATTCAGGGATTTATAAAAAGGAGATTCTGCCCGGTTGTTTTTCAGCGCCTGGCTTTCGTTTGCAAACGGAATCATGGTGACATGCGGCTTCTCGGTGTTGACCGATGTGAGCCCCGGATTTTCCCAGTCGTTAACAGCTTTTTGCTGGGCAAACGACAGATTTGCAAAGCATATCAACAGCATTACGAAAATGCAGCGCCTGTTTTTCATGTTGAAAACGATTAAAATTGAATTTAAATTTAATAAAAAATACAGGCCTTTCGATGAGCCGGCAAATGAAGTTACGAAAAGGCACGGACGGTCATTATTCCCTGCTGAAGGCTTTGTTCATCACGAGCGCAACTGTTCCCATCAGCCCTGCATTGTTGCCAAGGCTGGAAGTTGTTATCTGGGCATCCCGGCGTATCTTCGAGATGGTGTATTTATTCAGGTTCTGCTGGATGGGATCAATGAGGTAGTTGTCGGCCTTGGTGAGTTCGCCTCCGATGATAATGAGCTCGGGATTGAAGATATGGATGAGCACGGCAATCCCTTTGCCGAGATATTCGCCGATGTTCGAAAGCAGTCCGATGGCAAACTGGTCGCCTCGCTGAGCGGCTTCCAGTATCAGCTCGCTGTTTATTTTTTCCAGCTTTTCATCAACCAGTGTCCTGAGCAGGGAGGTGGCTCCTGATTCAAGTTTTTTCCTGGCGTTTTTAATCATTGTGGTTCCGGAAGCTACCGTTTCGAGGCATCCGATTTTTCCGCAATAGCAAAGGTCGCCTTCGGCATCAACCTGTATATGCCCCAGTTCGCCCGAGAATCCGGAATGGCCGAGATAAAGCTTGCCGTTCAGGATCATGCCGAGGCCGATCCCGGACCCGATATTCAGGCACAGCACATTGCTTTTGCCTTTGGCGAGCCCGAATGCCTGCTCACCCAGCGCCATTGCCCTGGTGTCGTGTTCAACGAAAACGGGGTGGTCAAACAGGTTTTCAAACATGATGGTGGCCGGCTTTTCATCGTGGAGATAACTATAGGTAATACCGGTATGGATATCAATAAGACCGGGCATCGCAATGCCGATACCGATCAGTTTGTCCTCATCGATGCCTGATTCACGGATATATTCTTCAACCGATCTTCGCAGAAAGGCCGAAATGTTCTCCTGCGTCTCCAGGCCCTCGTTAAATACTTTGATTTCGGCAGCGGGTTGGTTGTTGAAATCAAAAAGCCCGATTCTGACATAAAAACGGTTTACGTCGATGCCCATTACATAGCGTGAGGTCGGGTTGATCCCGTAAAGATTAGGCCTGCGTCCGCCGCTCGAAGACCCGATGCCTTCTTCAAGAATAAGATCTTCAGCCATTAATTCGTCAATGGCCCGGGTGATCGTCGGGGTGCTCATCTGGATACTTTTACTCAGCTCGGGAATAGACTTTCGCCCATTCCGGTAGAATTCTTCAAGAATCAAAACTTTTAAGGAATTCTTCTTCGAGAAATTCGCTTTTGATCCTGTATCAGTATTACGAAATAGTAATTGAGGATTCATAGTATTGATTTAAAGCGATTTGTAAAAAAAATAGGTTAATTGTGTTTTGCTGAATTGCCGGTGTTTTTGATAAGGGCAGGTAAACTTAGGAAAATAATTATTTATATTCACTCACATAGTTAAATTTATTAGAAAGAAATCGAAAAAAAATTGCGAAAAAAATCACGCATGATAATTTTCCGGGAATATGAAATAAAGACTTTTTGCCGGTTTTGTGAAGTTGCTTTCATTAACCGGATGTTATTCATTGATTTACGGAATGTTTGATAACCGGCTTAGCATGCTTATGCAGAAAAGGTAAAAGCGGCAGGTTTTCTATTTTCTTTTTACTTTATACTTTTGCTCTCGATTCAACAAAAATAATTCTTTGCTATGCAAACCGCTGAACGTAGTTCTGTCCTCGATCCTTCCGAACAGGTCATCTATAACCGGTGCCTTTTTGCTTATGAAACCTCGCGCGCGCTGATCAAAGGCAATGTTATTGAGCTCGGCAGCGGCGAAGGTTATGGCATCCGCCTGCTGGCGCCATCAGCGGATAGGTACCTGGCGATTGACAAGTTTGAACCGGTGCTGGAAGCTTCCGGAAATATTGAATTCCGGCAGATGCTTCTTCCTTCGCTGGCCGGCATCCCTGATGATTCATTCGATGTTGCCATCACATTCCAGGTAATAGAGCATATTAAAAATGATAAGGAATTTGTGAGCGAAATACACCGCGTTCTGAAAAAGGGCGGGAAACTGGTTGTTTCTACGCCCAACAGGCTCATGTCGCTTACCCGCAATCCCTGGCATGTGCGTGAATATACCGGAAAGCAGTTGTCGGCCCTGCTGTCGGGGAAATTTCAGGAGGTGACGCTCAAAGGCGTATTTGGCGATGATAAGGTGATGGCGTATTATGACCGCAATAAACAATCAGTGCGGAAAATCATGCGGTTCGACGTGCTGAATCTTCAATACCGGATGCCCCGTTGGCTGCTTAAGATTCCTTACGATATTATGAACCGGATGAACCGCCGTAAACTGCTGAAAAGCAATAACGGCATTGTAAGCGGCGTAACGGTGGATGATTTCCGCCTGAAGGAATACAACGATGCGGCATTCGATATCTATGCAATTGCTACAAAATGAGGAATTAATGCCTGCATTCAGAGTGCCTGCGAATTAGGAAAATTATCGCATTCAGATGTTGATTTTTTTAGAAATTATGCAGGATTTTACCGGCGGAAAGTTTAATTTTGGCAGATCGGTTTATTGGTAAAACCGAAAAATGAATAACCTGTTCATTTAGTAATCACTAAAACTAAAAAGTATGTTCTCTGCATTTCCGACCATTTTCTGGTTAGTTCCCGTAAGTTCTGTGATAGCGCTCGGGTTTGCCTATTATTTCTTTAAAGATATGATGGGCTACGACGAAGGAACCGACCTGATGAAAAAAATTGCCTTGCATGTTCGTACAGGGGCTATGGCATATTTAAAACAGCAGTACAAAGTTGTTACCATCGTTTTCCTGATTTTGGCGGCTTTATTTGCATTCCTTGCTTATGGACTGCACATTCAGAATCCGTTTGTTCCCTTCGCCTTCATCACCGGAGGTTTTTTCTCCGGGCTGGCAGGCTTTTTCGGGATGAAAACGGCGACCTATGCGTCGGGCCGTGCTGCCCATGCTGCAAATCAGTCGCTCAACAAAGGCCTGGTGGTGGCATTCCGCAGCGGGGCTGTCATGGGGCTCGTAGTCGTAGGCCTTGGTTTACTTGATATTTCTCTCTGGTTTTGGATTCTCAACCAGATATATCCGGCTGCTGCCACACCGGATGGCGCCAACCTGAATATCATCACTACCACAACCCTTACCTTCGGAATGGGAGCTTCAACGCAGGCTTTATTTGCCCGTGTTGGCGGTGGTATTTTCACAAAAGCTGCCGATGTAGGCGCCGACCTGGTTGGAAAAGTGGAAGCCGGTATCCCGGAAGATGATCCCCGGAACCCTGCTACTATTGCCGATAACGTTGGCGATAATGTTGGCGACGTCGCCGGTATGGGAGCCGACCTTTACGAATCCTATTGCGGGGCCGTATTATCTACCGCATGCCTTGGCGCTGCAGGTTTTATTAGCCGTGGCGTTGATATGCAGTTTAAGGCTGTTATTGCCCCCATGGTGATAGCGGCTATCGGGATTTTATTGTCGATCTTCGGCATTTTCCTGGTTCGGACCAAAGAAGGCGCCGGACAAAAACAACTGCTGCGTTCACTGAGTGTGGGCGTAAATTCGGCAGCCATTGGTATCGCTATATTATCATGGATAGTATTGTATATGCTCGGATTGCCGAACTATACGGGAATATGGCTGGCTATGGTCGCCGGATTGCTGGCAGGAATAGGCATCGGACAGTCGACCGAATACTTTACCTCAGCATCATACGGACCTACGAAAAAGATTGCCGCCGCAGCAAAAACAGGTCCTGCAACCGTGATCATATCAGGTATCGGGACCGGAATGATCTCGACGGCTATTCCGGTGCTCATCGTTGGGGCCGCCATTATCCTTTCGTTTGGGTTTGCCTCCTCCTGGAATTTTTCAGATTTCAGCATGGGACTTTACGGGATCGCAATATCAGCAGTAGGGATGCTTTCCACCCTCGGTATTACACTGGCTACTGATGCCTACGGACCGATTGCCGACAATGCAGGCGGTAATGCCGAAATGAGCCATCTGGGGCCAGAAGTTCGCAAACGCACCGATGCCCTCGATTCGCTCGGAAATACCACTGCAGCCACCGGCAAAGGCTTTGCCATTGGTTCGGCGGCTTTAACGGCCCTTGCCTTGCTGGCTTCCTTCCTCGAAGAGGCTCGTTTGGGTATGATCCGTTTCCATCCCGACAATCTGCTTACAGCACAACTTCAAAACGGCAACCTCATGGATGTTCTCAAGGCATTTGATGTGAGCCTCATGAATCCCCGCGTGTTAGTCGGTTGCTTTATCGGAGGCATGGCAGCCTTCCTGTTCTGCGGATTGACCATGAACGCGGTTGGACGGGCAGCCCAGAAAATGGTTGAGGAAGTACGTCGCCAGTTCCGTGAAATTAAAGGCATTCTCACCGGCGAAGGAACTCCCGACTATGCCAATTGCGTAGCTATTTCAACCAAAGCTGCACAACGCGAGATGCTGTTCCCCTCCATGCTGGCCATTTTCATCCCAATCCTTACCGGGATGATCCTCGGGGTTCCGGGTGTTATGGGTCTGCTCCTCGGCAGCACCATCACAGGATTTATTCTGGCTGTGTTCATGGCCAATTCGGGCGGCGCATGGGACAATGCCAAGAAATACATTGAAGAAGGCAATTTCGGCGGTAAACACAGCGAACCTCACAAAGCTGCCGTTACCGGCGACACCGTTGGAGATCCGTTCAAGGATACTTCAGGCCCCAGCCTCAATATCCTGATCAAACTCATGACCATGGTTTCGATTGTAATGGTTGGCGTTACGCTTACGTTTAACCTGATGATATATTTTTAAAATCACTGGAGATCGCGAAAAGAAGAGGCTGCCCTCACGGGCAGCCTCTTCTTTTTTCCGGTTAAGGCATTCTTCCTGTATCAGTTTCACCTGCTGACCTGAAAACGATGGATGGGCGGGATAAGGAGGAAGTTATTTCCGCCAGACCGGCCAGTTTCAACTCAGGCAGTAATTTCGCCTTATCGTACCGAATGAGTGTGCTTATTCACTCACCCGGTTTTGTTTATTCCTTATTGAACCGTTTCTTATACTGACGTTCCCCGTTAACCTGAATTTCCAGGAAATATCTTCCTGAAGGCAGATGACTTACATCGATGGATGTTTCACGGTTGCGGAGGTTCAGGAAAAGGTGGTCTTCCAGCAATTGGTTCTCCGCACCCCTGATCAATACATGAATATCGGAGGGCTTTGAAGCCAGGCAGTCAACAGTCAGTTTATTTTTAACCATTAATGGATACGCTCCGAAGGCGAATTTGGTAATTGTTGTGTCGGCCACATAATCGGGCGAAGCGGTAAAAGCCAGATGCTGGCCGTTGCCGCAGTCGCTCTCGAAATTGTACAGCAGGTTGCCTTTTACATCGAGAAGCCGGAGATAACCCCGGCCTTGCTCGGGCTCAAACCAGAATTCGAGGCCATCGCCGGTGCTGTCCTGCAGGAATAATTCATAGCAACCCGGATCGAAACGGATGGTGTCGTAATAGGTTGTATTGGCTTTGAAGCTGGTGTTTTCACGGTTAAATACAATTCCTCCGAAAGCGTTCATGATGAACAGCTTGTTGTCCGCAGGATGGTTGTTGGTATGGAACTGGATGACGACTTCGGCAGGGAGTATCAACGGAGAAGGAAATTCAGCCGTTAGCCTGTTATCGTATACCCATTCATCTTTTGTCC
Organism: Bacteroidales bacterium; assembly: GCA_035403165.1. Classification (GTDB taxonomy): domain Bacteria; phylum Bacteroidota; class Bacteroidia; order Bacteroidales; family UBA4417; genus UBA4417. The sequence goes on from DAONEP010000018.1 coordinate 36,821, forward strand.
CGTTTGGTAAACTGACCATGGCAAAGAATGTGTTATTCCCGTTCCCGTAATCAACCGGTCCCCGGAGGTTTACTAAAGCAGTTTCATTAAAACGGAGGTTTCCGTGCCAGGTATATGTCCGGGCCTTATAGCCAATGGTGCCGTATGAGATTACTGCCGAGGTCAGGTTTTTGCTGCCCATGTTCCGGATTATAATTCTGGGTTCGCAGCACACCGGATTGATCCTGCTGAATTCAGCCGATCCGGAAGGCGTGATGATATTATCGATGGCGGCATCGTTGGCATTAGTAGGCGAACGGTATTGTATCAGGCAGGATGAAATGTTTTCGTGGGCATCCACTTTGCCGGTTGCACGGTATGGTTCCATGTCAATGTCGATGGTCTGGTTGCCCGGCTTCAACTTAACATCGATGATATCGGCCGGCTGAAGGTTGCCGGGACACCAGTAACCGCGGTCGTAGATCCAGGTTCCGCCCTGGGGATAAAGCGGGTTGTCGCCGCATTTCTTCCAGATGTTCCTGCGGTCGACAACGCGACCGTTAAATTTTATATCGCGGTAGCGCGAGCAGAACTCGCTGCAACCTCTGGGCTCATCCATGCCATGACCGGTATGCTGTATGCGTACCCTGCCTGTGGATGCCCTGCCCCGGGTTTTAAATTCTATCGGCGTAAGCTTGTTTTCGATGCTTTCTTTTGGGTCGCCGTAAGGATAATCACCCTGCCAGAGCCTGGTTATTGTTACAGGCTCGGCTACCGGCGTACCGGTGATGATATCGAAGCGGATGGTGAGCGCCCAGCCTACATCTGTCGGCTCATAACCGGAATGGACATAATCAATTTCCACATCACCCCGCAGCAGCATCGAAAAGTCGGTTACATCCACCGTCCAGCTATATTGCCAGTTGCTGCTGAAAATACTGCCGTAAGGGGTAAGCATACGCCCGAGTTCGTAATCTCCCGGTTCGCAATTGTTTCCGCCGGTATGTCTGACGTAAATATGGTCGAGATAATCCCAGTGCGCGCAGGGCATACTGTCGGGGCACCCCAGCGTCACAGTCATGGTAATTCTGCGTATATCGGTTTTAGCGTCGGGAAAAATTCCACGGGCGGGAAAATGCTTTACCCCCTGGGAGGGATCGGTTGTAACCAGGACGCGGTTGTGCGTGGTTACCCGGAGCGTATCGGGCGTGCCGGCATTCAGCGGTAAAACGATGACGGCAAACAGGAGTGCAAGGACATACTTCATGACGGGAAAATGGGTTAACGGTTTATCAACAGGCTGGTTCATGCTTAAATTTAAGGCAGGTTTTTCAAATTCCGGCAAAGAAAGCTATTTTTGCCCCTTTTTCCGGATATGCCGGGAATTTTTTATCCACAGCAAAGCAAACACTACGACAAATGGGCAGAGCATTTGAATTTCGCAAAGCGCGCAAACTGAAACGTTGGGGCAATATGGCCCGGACCTTTACCAAACTGGGGAAGGAAATTGAAATTGCAGTGAAAGCCGGAGGCCCCGACCCATCAGGAAATCCGAGGCTGAGGCTGCTTATCCAGACGGCGAAAAGTGAGAACATGCCGAAGGATAATGTGGAAAGGGCCATCAAAAGGGCTGTATCAAAGGACTCTGCCGATTACAAAGATGTTGTTTATGAAGGCTATGCCCCTTACGGGATTGCCGTGGTGGTTGAAACGGCCACCGACAATCCTACCCGGACGGTCGCCAATGTCCGCAGTTATTTCAACAAATATGGCGGAAGCCTCGGAACGACGGGAATGACCGATTTTCTTTTCGACCGCAAATGTACTTTCAGGGTAGCTATGAAAGAGGGGTTGAATATGGAAGATCTTGAACTTGAACTCATTGACTATGGCCTTGACGAAACTTTTGTGGATGAAAACGAGATCGTGATTTATGCCGATTTTCAGAATTTCGGGCCAATTCAGAAATATCTGGAAGAAAATAAATTTGAGATAAAAAGTTTTGCCTTCGAACGTATTCCGCATGAAACCAAAGAGCTTTCCCCGGAACAGCAGGCAGAGGTCGAAAAACTTCTGGAAAGGCTTGAAGAAGATGACGATGTTACCAACGTGTTTCACACGATGAGGTAACGGTTCGTGAAATAAAATTCCGGATAACAAGCCGGGAAATTCAATAAAGAAGGCTGCCTTTGGGGCAGCCTTCTTTTCGTATTTCAGAAGCCTTTGGTTATGCTTCGGCTTCGGGAGTAGCAGTTTCTTCAGCGGCAGGAGCTTCGGCGGCTGTTTCGGTAGCGGCTTCTTCAGCAGCAGCTTCTTCAGCTTTAGCTTCGGCGGCAACTTCGGCAGCGCGTTTCTTGGCCAGGATGGCAGCCTTGGCTTCGTTAACCTTGGCTTCGGCTTCAAGGCGTTTTTTATCCTCGGCTTTCGAGTCCTGTATTACGCGGTTGGCGTGGCTGCTGATTTTTGCGTCTTTTTCCTGTTTCCAGGCATCAAATTTGGCCTGTGCCTGTTCCTGGGTCATAGCGCCTTTGGTAACGCCTTTCAGCAGGTGGTGCATGTAAGCGACACCGGTGTACTTGAGGATGGCTTCCACGGTTTCGGTAGGCTGTGCGCCGCACTTCACCCAATACAGGGCGCGGTCAAAGTTAAGCTGAATGTCGGCAGGCCGGGTAAGGGGATTGTACGTGCCAATCTTCTCAATAAAACGCCCGTCACGTGGTGCACGACCATCCGCGATAACAATGTGATAATAAGGCTGACCTTTCATACCACGTCTTTGTAATCTAATCTTGGTTGGCATGTTTTAATGGATTTTGGTGATTGTGAATGAATAGCTTTCTTGTCTGAAAAATCAAATGCATGCGATTTTTCGTCAAATCGGGTGCAAAGATCGTAAAAAATTTGATTACAGGCTGATGCCCGAGGAAAATTTATCATGATAAATTTGTCAGCACTATTCTCCGGCGCTTTACTTTTCCCGCTTATAAAGCGGCAGTTTCACAAGCCGTGATATTTTTTTCGCCGCTGTATCTCCTTCCTCTGTGAAAGGCCACACAAACAGGCTTTCGATCGGGTGGTCCTTTTTTATTTCATCGATGGCTTTTATAGCCAGACTTTTTATTATTCCTTTTCCGCGGTATTCTTCGAGCACCAGAGCAGAACAAAGGTACACGGCTTCGTATGCCTCACCGGCCTGAGTCTTCTCAAACAGTTCCCGTTCATTGATCCTTTTATCGAGAAACTGGTCCATCAGTTCTTTTGTTGTCGGGATTACCAGAAGCCAGGCAACCGGGCCGTCCTCCACCCTGTATTCGGATATCGTCATCGGATGGATATTCCGTAATTTCCTCAATACTTTTTCGTCAACGTTCAGTTGATCCGGATCGCTTTTCACTGAAAATACCTTGTCCGCGAGTGCTGTCAGCCGTCTGGTTTTATCTTCCGTCATGCTTCTGCTTAACCTGTTTATTGCACATTCCGGATACGGCGGTTTGTCCTGGTTTTCGCGACAGAATCCCCGGACTTCCTGCCAGTCGCCTGAAAAGGAAGCTGCGAATGAGTATTTAGTTGGACTATTGTATGGCGCCTGAGGTGTGGTATCTGCCGCCGGTCAGCAGGCGTTAACTTTCCCGTTTTGTTTCTTTCAGGATTACATCGTGGGCGCCGCCTTCGATGATACTTGTTGAAGAAACCATCGTTATTTTTGCTGTTTGCTTTAATTCCGGTATCGTTAAGGCGCCGCAACTGCACATCGTCGACTTTATTTTACCCAGTGTAATTTCAACATTGTCCTTAAGCTTTCCGGCATAAGGAACATAGCTGTCGACGCCTTCTTCAAACTTCAGCGAAGCGTTGCCGCCCATATCATAGCGCTGCCAGTTCCTGGCACGGTTTGATCCTTCGCCCCAATACTCCTTTACATAATTGCCGCCCACCAGCAATTTCTTGGTCGGGCTTTCATCAAATCTGGCAAAATACCTTCCCATCATCAGAAAATCAGCTCCCATGGCCAAGGCGAGCACCATATGATAGTCCTGTACGATTCCTCCGTCGGAACAAATCGGAATATACTGGCCGGTTTTGTTAAAATATTCATCGCGCGCCCTGGCAACTTCGATCAGGGCGGTTGCCTGCCCCCTTCCGATCCCTTTTTGTTCCCGGGTGATACAAATGGAGCCTCCCCCGATTCCGACTTTGATAAAATCAGCCCCGGCTTCGGTCAGATAATTAAATCCCTCTTCATCAACAATATTTCCGGCCCCGATTTTTACCTTCTCGCCATAATGATCCCTGACAAACCTGATCGTTTCCTTCTGCCATTCCGAAAATCCATCGGATGAATCGATGCATAAAATATCGACTCCGGCATTCAGGAGCCTGGGAATGCGTTCTTTATAATCCCGGGTGTTGATGCCGGCCCCGACCAGCAACCTTTTATGGTTATCCAGTAATTCGTTGGGGTTGTCTTTGTGGTTTTCATAGTCTTTTCTGAACACGAAATACTTCATACACTGATTTTCATCAATGATGGGGAGCGTGTTGATTTTATTATCCCAGATGATATCATTGGCCTCATCGAGGCTGATCCCGTTTTTACCTGTAACAAGTTTTGAGAAGGGAGTCATGAAATCTTTTACTTTTTTATCAAGGCTGTCCCTCCCAGGCCGGTAATCCCGGCTGGTAACCATTCCCAGTAATTTACCGCCCGATGTTCCGTCATGGGTAATCGCAACGGTAGAGAATCCGGTCCTGGCTTTCAGATCAATTATATCTTTCAGCGTGTTTTCAGGCGTCAGGTTTGCATCGCTTACGACGAATCCTGCCTTAAACTTTTTTACTTTTTTTACCATCTCAGCCTGTTCTTCGATCGACTGGGAGCCATAAACAAAGGACAGACCGCCATTCCTGGCCAAGGCGATAGCCATATTCGAATCGGAAACAGATTGCATGATGGCTGACACAAAAGGAATATTCAGGACAATTTCTGAACTGCTTCCTCTTGAGAATTTCACCAGCGGCGTACGTAAACTTATCCTGTCAGGGGTGCAATCTTTTCTGGTGAGCCCGGGTATGAGCAAATACTCGTTGAATGTCCTTGAAATATCATTCATTATCTGTGCCATGTGATGTACTTTAAAAGTTTAGCAAAAATAGAAACATCTGAGCACAAGGAGTAGCGGTTCAGGGATTTTAAACAGCAGAACTGTTATTTTTGCGGAGCCGTTGTGCTGAATGCCACCCTGTTTATGGCCAGAAGTGCCTGACGCGAAAACTGACGGCTCCGTTTCCGGGCTTTTCCAATCCCGGGCATGACCGCCGGATTCTGATGACCATGCTTCACGCAGTTTGAATCGTTGTCGTGCAGGTGAATGAAGGCCACGATAGCCTTCAAGGGTAATCTTATCCAAAAATTCTATCCTTTTTTATCAACATTTCTTTTGAACCTCTTTCCGATTGGGTATTTTAGCAAAACTTACAATGAAATTTTAATTGCCTGATTACCAATTTGCCCCATGCCCCAATTCAGTCACCTCCACGTTCACTCTCAATACTCACTCCTTGACGGCGCTTCCGAAATCTCTGCCATGTACAAAAAGGCCGTCGCGGATAATATGCCTGGTCTGGCGCTTACCGATCATGGCAACATGTTCGGTATTTTCCAGTTTGTGGCCGAAGCTGAAAAACAAAATAAAGCAAAGACTATCATCAAACCCATCGTCGGCTGCGAGTTTTATGTTGTCGACGACCGTCACCGGAAAAAGTTCGGCGGCGGAGAGCGCGACATCCGTTATCACCAGATTTTACTCGCTAAAAATGCTGAAGGATATGCTAACCTGGTGAAACTGTGCTCGCTGGGTTTTATTGAGGGCTTTTACAGCAAATACCCGCGTATTGACAAGGAACTGATCGTGCGGTACCACAAGGGGCTGATCGCCACCACCTGCTGCCTGGCTGCGTCTGTGCCCCGCGCCATTATGCGCAAGGGCGAAGCCGAAGGTGAAAAGGAATTCAAATGGTGGCTCGATATCTTCGGCGAAGACTATTACATCGAACTCCAGCGCCATAACATCCCGGAACAAAACGAGGTGAACGAAGTGCTGATGCGTTATGCCCGTAAGTACAATGTGAAAATGATCGCGAGCAACGACTCGCACTATGTTGAAAAAGACAATTACAACGCCCACGATATTCTGCTTTGCGTAAACACCGGCGCAAAGCAGGCCACGCCTACTTTCAGGGATTACGGCGACGATGACGGCGGCACAAATGGCAGGCGGTTTGCCTTCCCTAACGACCAGTTTTATTTCAAGTCAACCTCCGAAATGTGCGAGGTGTTTGAGGATGTACCGGAAGCTATCGATAATACGAACGAAGTAGTCGGGAAAATTGAGATACTGAATCTGAAAAAGGATATCCTGTTGCCAAATTTTCCCATTCCTGATGCTTTCAAATTGTACGATACTCCTGTCCTGATCAACAATAAGGAGTTATCTGCCGATTTGCGAAATCAGTGGGAATACCTGAAGCATCTTACCATGGAAGGCGCCAGGCGGAGGTACTCCGAACTGACATCCGATCTTATTGACCGTATCAATTTCGAGCTCCAGACCATCCACGATATGGGCTTTGCCGGTTACTTCCTCATCGTACGCGACTTCATTAAAGCCGGCCGCGATATGGGCGTATTCATAGGCCCCGGACGTGGTTCGGCTGCCGGCAGTGTGGTGGCATACTGCATCGGTATTACCAGCATCGACCCGATTAAGTATGACCTGCTGTTCGAACGTTTCCTGAATCCCGAACGTATCAGCATGCCTGATATAGATACCGACTTTGATGACCAGGGACGGCAGAAGGTGATAGATTATGTTGCGCAGAAATACGGGCAGAACCAGGTAGCGCAGATCGTTACTTTTGGTACGATGGCTGCCAAGACAAGCATCAAGGATGTGGCGCGGGTCCTTGACCTTCCGCTGCCCGAGAGCAATGCCCTCGCCAAATTAGTGCCCGATAAACCCGGCACTTCACTGAAGCGGGTACTCCATGCCCCCCTGCATAAAAGTGACGGCGCCGCCTCCCTCGAAGAAAAGGAAGGCCTTCCCGGCGACGACCTCGAAAATGTAAAACACCTCAGGGAAGCCTATTCATACACCGGCGATGACCCGACAGGCGTATTAAAAAGTACCATCCTGCATGAAGCTGAAGTGCTCGAAGGCTCAGTGCGTAATACAGGCATTCATGCAGCCGGCGTCATCATCGCGCCCACTGACCTGAGCGACCTGATCCCCGTTTGCACTTCCAAAGATTCCAATCTGTGGATTACGCAATATGAAGGAAGCATCATCGAAAGCGCCGGCGTTATCAAGATGGACTTCCTGGGGCTTAAGAACCTTACCATTATCAGGGACGCCCTGCAACTGATTGAACAGAACCACGGCGTAAAACTTGATATCGATGGAATCCCGCTCGACGATCCGAAAACTTTTGACCTTTACCAACACGGCGATACCAACGGCACTTTCCAGTTTGAAAGTCCCGGGATGCAGCAGTGGCTCAGGCAACTGAAGCCCGATACCTTTACCGACCTTATCGCCATGAATGCGCTCTATCGCCCGGGCCCGATGGAATATATCCCCAACTATGTGGCCCGCAAACAAAAGCGGGAACCGGTAACCTACGATCTTCCCGAGATGGAGGATATCCTGAAGGATACATACGGGATTACGGTATACCAGGAACAGGTGATGCTGCTTTCGCAGAAACTGGCGGGATTCAGCAAAGGCAAGGCTGATGAACTGAGGAAGGCAATGGGCAAGAAGCTTCGCGAAAAGCTGGATAAAATGAAGCCGGAATTCATCGAAGGCGGCAATCAGCGCGGGCATCCTGCGGATAAGCTGGAAAAGATATGGTCCGACTGGGAAGCTTTTGCATCGTATGCTTTCAACAAGTCGCACTCTACCTGTTATGCTTTTGTGGCCTATCAAACGGCGTACCTTAAGGTCCATTACCCGGCAGAGTATATGGCAGCCCTGCTCACCAGCAACCTCAATAACCTCGAGAATGTAACCTTTTACATCGACGAATGCCGCAGAATGGGGATAAGGGTGCTGGGACCTGACGTAAATGAGTCGGACCTGAACTTCACCGTGAATAAAAACGGCGAAATCCGTTTCGGACTGATGGCGCTGAAAGGAGTAGGCGAGTCGGCTGCCGAAAGCATCATTTCCGAAAGGAAGGAAAAAGGGCCCTACACAAACTTTTTTGATTTTGTGAAACGCGTAAACCTCCGCACTGTTAATAAAAGCAGTGTAGAATCGTTGTCGCAGGCAGGCGCATTCGACAGTTTCGAGGGAATGCATCGCGCCCAGTATTTCGCCAAAGATCATGCGGAAGATGCGACTTTCATCGAAAAATCGCTGAGGTTCGGGAGTAGTTTCCAGGCAATCAGCCAGTCGATGCAGGTATCGCTGTTCGGAGATGCCATGAACCAGGAAATTCCCGATCCGCCGGTTCCATATTGCGAGACATGGTCAAACCTGGAGAAACTTAAACGTGAAAAAGCCATCGCCGGGTTCTTTATTTCGGGGCATCCCCTCGATGATTACCGTTCCGAGATCAACTCGTTGTGCAATATTAACATCAAATCCATCAAGGAAAACCTGAATGCGTTGCAACCCCGCGATTTTATTTTCGGCGGAATAATCTCGGCCGTCAGGCACGATACCCTGAAAAACGGGAACGGCTGGGGCCGGTTCACCATCGAGGATTTCGAGGATTCATACGAAGGCGCCCTGTTTGGCGAGGATTACCTGAAATTTAAACACCTGCTCGAAGAGGACAAAGCGCTGATCATCAAAGCCAGGGTACAGGAAAGATATGGAAGGCAGGGGCAATTTGAGCTCAAATTTATCCAGATGACCTTATTAAGCGAGGCATTTGAGAAATATGCCAAACAATTGCTCATCCAGATTCCGTTGACAACCATGAACGATAGCTTTGTAAATGGCTTCTCGAAGTTGGTTAAATCAGCAAAGGGCGATTGTAAACTCAGGGTCCAGGTATTCGATTTGGACGAGAACCTGAGGGTAGATATGCTATCGCCCAAACATAAAGTAAAATGCTCGACCGTTGTTCATGAACTTGGGAAACTTGGCATGGCAGGATTTAAAGTAACGATGTAAACCCCGGAAACGGAAAAGTTTACAGCCTGCCGCAGATAAAAACGCCGCATCAGGCGATATGAGCCGCAATTATGTTGCAGGCATAAGCAGAATGAAATATGGATTTATTTACTTTTGTATCTGAATCCCAAAAAACCTAATATCACTAAAAAGAAAATTATTATGGCACTACAATTTACCGATGCGACATTTGAAGAACAGGTATTAAAATCGAATATACCAGCCGTTGTCGATTTCTGGGCAGAATGGTGCGGTCCCTGCCGGACAATCGGGCCGCTTATTGAAGAATTGGCAAAGGAATATGAAGGCAAAGTGATGATCGGTAAAGTTGATGTTGACGCGAATCCCGACATTGTAGCACGTTATAGTATCCGCAACATTCCCACGATACTCTTTATTAAAGGCGGAGAAGTGATAGATAAACAGGTTGGCGCTGTTCCGAAATCGGTGTTGGCAGGCAAACTTGAAAAGCTGCTCTAAATTGTTCCGGGCCTGAAACCTGAAGATATGACTTGCTCCGGGAATATTTCCGGAGCCATTCTTTTATCGTTGATGGAAAAATGATGCGACCGTTTGATGTTACATCGTTGACCTGAGCCTGAATTCAATGTTTTTGTTTGTATAGTTCTTCCGGTTGATCTGAAACATCCCAACCTTAAATCCAGGAAACTTTGTCCGAACAACTTGATACCAGCCGTCTGCAACCATTTGGCAATCTTGAATTCATTGCCCGTCAGGTAGTTGAGGGTTTCATTGTCGGCCTTCACAAAAGCCCGTTCCATGGTTTTTCGGTTGAGTTTTCCGAACACAGGCTTTATAACCCGGGCGAATCAATTCGCCATATCGACTGGAAACTATACGGGCGAACAGAAAGGCTGTATGTGAAACGTTATGAGGAAGAGACCAATCTCCGCTGCCAGATTGTGATCGATAATTCTTCATCAATGTATTTTCCCGTCCGCGAACGCCTTTCGGCGGATAACCCGAATAAGGTTATCTTCTCGATTTATTCGGCCGCCAGCATCATGAACCTGCTGCACCGGCAACGCGATGCCGTCGGGCTAAGCCTTTTCAGCAACGATGTTGAACTGCATACGCAGGCGAAATCAAGTTCGGTACATTATAAATACATCCTCGGCGAACTCGAAAAACTGCTGACCCCTGTTTCGCTTCAGGCCAATAAGCCTTCCATGGTGGCTGAATCGCTTCACAATATCGCTGAGAATATTCATAAAAGGTCAATGGTGATCCTTTTCAGCGATATGTTTTCTGCCGGTTACGACCATGCAGCGCTGTTCGATGCCCTGCAGCATCTCAAATACAACAAGCACGAGGTCATCCTTTTTCACGTTGTGGATAAATTGCATGAACTGGACTTCGGGTATGATAACCGTCCGCACCGGTTTGTAGATATGGAAACAGGTGAAGAAATCAAACTGCAGCCATCCCAGGTTCGCACATCCTATGTCAGGGCAGTCAACGATTATATTGAAACCATAAAAATGAAATGCGGACAGTACCGGATCGATTTTGTTGAGGCGGATATAAAGCGGGGATTCAGGCAGGTGCTTTTTCCTTATTTACTGAAGCGGGAAAAAATGTTGTAGCCGTTACTTCCGGATGGATAAAGCGAATTCCGATGTTTCGTATATATTCCTGTGAATGCTGAAACCGCTCAGGGTTTTAGAGGCCGTTATTTCCTTCCCGAATGCAGGAACTCATTTAATTCATCGATAGACGATTCATAAGTAAAAGCGTCGTTTACCCTGAAGTAATTGCCTTGGTCGAGCGTAAACGGGAAGGCGTATTTGGCAAATTCAAGCTTGGTCGATTCGTAGGTGAAAAGCAGCATGATTTCTTTTACCTGACTGCAAAGAAGGCAGTTGCTGCCCGCTATTTGTTTGGCAATGGTGAGTTTGCTGTCCTCAAAAGTCTTGGATTCGATGCTTTGTTTTGCCTGTATGAAGTCGGCTTCGGCCATCGGCCAGGGGCATCCGTAAGGACCGTTGTAACCGGGCATGATATACAAATTGGGGTCATAACCATGCTGGTGCTGGCCGTCGGAATTGCGGTTAACCTGCTGAGATCCTGCACCCTGATTGTCGTTGCTGATGGTTACCGTATTCCCGACACCCGTGGCGGACACATTTACATTGTTGTTAATGGTCGTGTTATTAATAACGGTAGTCGTGGTATTGGTGCCCTGTGATGTGCCCTGCGGCGGATAACCGGTTACGGTTTGTCCGGCGGATGGGGCCGGTGCCTGCGCCAGCGGGCAGGTATTCATCATGCGCAGCACGTAACGGTTCTTTTTCCCTTTCCTTACGGAGTAGGTAGTCTCATTGCCGGCAGTAACAAAAACAGTTTTATTGATTTCACCCAACCGCTTGTTGAGGAAGATGATCTTTACTTTATAACTCGGAGCCGGCAGACCGGTGATTTTGATGTATGTTTCGGGCGAGTCGTTTTGCAACATTCCGTTCAGCACCACGGAAAAAGGTTCGCCGTTTTGAGTAAAAAATGCCAGGTCAGATGTCTGGGACCTGACGGCTGTTGTTACCAGTAAAATGATGAGAATGGTGAGTATCCTTTTCATAGGGCTATGGTTAAATTGTAAGGTTTTCGGGCGTTACCCGGATGAGGAAGAAGTAACAACAATCAGGCTGCAGTTGAATTTAAAAATCTTACTTTGAACTACCACCCGGGCCTTTCAACCTTGTACATCATGGAGGATATGGCAGAAATTTTTCGCTGGATGTAAGGTGTAGGCCTGTCGGGGCGCCATTTGCGGGGGCCGGGCAGTACAGCGGCGATAGCAGCGCACTCGCTCCGGGTTAGTTTTTCGGCAGGCTTATGGAAATACTGTTCTGCAGCCATTTCCGCGCCATATATGCCATCGCCCATTTCTATCACGTTCAGGTACACTTCCATGATCCGTTCTTTTCCCCACGTAAGTTCAATGAGACCGGTGAAGTAAACCTCAAGCCCTTTACGCACCCAGTTGCGTGCCGGCCATAGGAAAACATTCTTAGCCGTTTGTTGTGAAATGGTGCTGGCCCCCCGTAATTTTCGCCCTCTCTTGTTCAACTTCTGGGCTTTTTGAATGGCTTTGAGATCAATCCCGTGGTGGGTCATAAATTTGTTGTCCTCCGAAGCAATAACTGCCAACGGAAGATTTTTCGGCATCTTTTCAAGCGGTATCCAGTTGTATTGCATCCTGGGGCTTTCGCCTTCGGCTAATTGCTCCACCACCCGGATCATCATCAGAGGGGTGGCCGGCGGATTTATAAACCGAAATAGTAAAGCGACAACGATGGTTGAAATGAGAAAGAAAAGAATTGCGAAGCGTAAATATTTGACAATCAATCGCATTATTGAGTTCGGATTTTGCTCTTGCTGAAAGGACTGGTTAGTGTGAATCGAAAAACAATTTCTTGGCTTCCGCTGCAAATGTACCAATTATTTGGTAAGTTTGTTGCTACTATCAATGCTGCTTCAATTAATCTCAAATAATTGATTTTAAATGACTTGAGATAGTTGTTATATCCGAATATTTAAAATTTCTCCTGTTGAAAAAATGAGCGGAAGAAGGAGGAAAATGCGGATTGTTCATGAGTTAACATACAGAAAACAAACAAAATAAATTCAAAACCATCGTATGACTAAACTTATCGGTATAAGGCATGAAGACAAATATGCCATGGAACGCCGGGTTCCGCTCATTCCGCGGCATGTTGAGCGTCTCATCAAAACTAAAAAATTAGACATTGTTGTGCAGTCGTCTGACAAAAGGATATTCCCGGATGAGGAATATCAAAAGGCGGGAGCTGCCATTGCCGACAACCTGAAAAACTGTGACGTGATATTTGGTGTTAAAGAAATTCCTGAGACGTTTTTCGAAACAGGAAAAACCTATATTTTCTTCTCGCATGTTATCAAAGGACAGTCCTACAATATGCCGATGCTTCGCAGGATGATGGAATTGAAATGCAATCTGATCGATTATGAAAAGGTAGTGGATGAGCAGGGTAAGCGGCTGATTTTCTTCGGAAGATATGCCGGGCTGGCCGGAATGATAAATTCCCTTTGGTCGCTTGGGCTAAGGTTGAAAGAATATGGAACGGACACGCCTTTTCTTAACCTTAAACAAGCCCGGCATTACTCATCGCTTGCCGAGGCCCGTAACGCCATATCTGCAGTAGGACAGGAGATAGCAGAAAAAGGCCTTCCCCGTGAATTGCGTCCGTTCACTGTGGCCTTTACCGGTTATGGAAATGTTTCGCAGGGAGCGCAGGAAATTTTAGGGCTTCTTCCGGTGAAGGAAATCAGTCCGGAAAAACTGCTCGAACTCGAAAAACGGGAGCATCTGCCCAACAACCTTATATACAAGGTAGTATTCAAAGAGGAACATCTTGTTGAACCGGTTGAGCCCGGAACAGAATTCGACCTGCACGACTATTACGCCAACCCCCAGCATTACCGGGGTACATTCAGCAAGTACCTGCCCCATCTCAGCATGCTGATAAATTGTATTTATTGGGATGCCCGCTATCCAAGGCTTGTTACCAAAGAGCAACTGGCCGGCTTGTTCCGTGATGGAAGGCCCAAACTGACGGTGGTTGGCGATATTTCCTGCGACGTGAACGGCGCTGTTGAATTTACCGAAAAAGCCACGGAAATTGAAGACCCTATCTTCGTTTACGATCCTTTTATTCAATCCATTACCATGGGCCATCAGGGCGAAGGAATGCTGGTGATGGCCGTTGATATTCTTCCCAGCGAGTTGCCGCGCGATTCTTCATCCGGCTTCAGCGATGTGCTGATGAATTTCGTGAAACCGATCGCTGATTGTGACTTCAATGACGAGTTCGAAGACCTTGATCTGCCGCGTGCCGTCAAAAGGGCCCTTATCCTCCACAACGGAGAACTTACACCTGACTACAGGTATCTCGAAGAATATATCAATGCCTGATAAATCATAAACACTTTCGGCGGTTCCGGACCTGCTCCGGATATCGCAGAAAACAACTAATCAACACAATATCATTAATAATCAGGTTCCTCTAGGAGGAACAGGTAAAAAGGAAAAATCAATATTATGAAGAAAGTCCTGATTCTGGGCGCTGGTCTTGTGGTTCGCCCGATTGTTAAACACCTTTTAAGCAAAGGTATTCATGTAACGGTTGCTACCCGCACCAAATCGAAAGCCGAAGAAATGATTGACGGCCATCCCAACGGTACGGCTGTTGCCTGGACCGTAGAAGACGAAGCCAAGCTTAGCCAGATGGTTTCCGAGCATGATCTTACCGTCAGCCTGCTGCCTTATGTGCATCACTTGCTGGTTGCCAAACATTGCATCGCCAATAAAAAGAACATGGTTACCACCAGCTATGTAAAACCTGAGATGCAGGCGCTGGATGCTGCAGCCAAGGAAGCAAACATCATCATCCTGAATGAATCGGGCCTTGATCCTGGTATCGACCACATGTCGGCTATGCGTATCATCGACAATGTGCACAAAAAAGGCGGCAAAATCGAAGAGTTTTACAGTTTGTGCGGCGCATTGCCTGCTCCCGAACTGGCCGATGACAACCCATTCCGGTATAAATTTTCCTGGAGCCCTAAGGGCGTGGTGATGGCCGGCAACAACGACGCCATGTATCTGAAGCAAGGCAAAGTGGTGAAAATTCCGACACAGGATCTGTTTAAAAATCCCAAACAGGTAGATTTTCCGAAAGTGGGAAAGCTGGAGGTATATCCCAACCGCGATTCCATCATGTATAAAGAAATCTATGGCATTCCTGAAACTACCACCATCATGCGCGGAACATTCCGTTACCTGGGATGGTGCGAAACGCTTGACCTGCTGAAGAAACTCAAGCTCATTTCGTATGATAAGGTGAACCTCGAAGGAAAAACGTATGCGCAGTTTGTTGCCATGCAGATTGGCGCTGCCGATGCTTCCGATATCCGTAAGAAAGTTGCCGCTTTTGCCGGTATTGATGTCAACGCTTATGCCCTCAATGCTATGGAATGGCTTGGCTACTTCAGCAATGAACCGGTCGGACGCGTCGAAGATTCACCGTTCGAAGTTACCAGCGATATGATGATCTCGAAGATGGGATTAGGTATGAATGAGCGCGATATGGTTGTTATGCAGCATAATTTCCTGGCAGTTTACCCCGATGGTTCCAAGGAAATAATCCGTTCCCGTATGCTCGATTTCGGAACCCCCGCCACCGACACATCCATTGCCCGCACGGTAGCATTGCCGGCTGCTATCGCCGTTGAAATGATCCTTGAAGGCAAAATCCCCGTGAAGGGTGTTTTCAGGCCGGTACT